>JAWXCK010000257.1:0-29984 GCA_034408855.1 Pirellulaceae bacterium | reverse complement strand
TTGGACATCGGAGTGATGCCTCAAAAATCCAATGCGAAACGGGTGTCCGGTGAAACTTCGGTTTTCTATTCGTAACGCTAAATAGTCAATTTTGACCCACAGATTCTGCGGAAGAGCCACAAATTTAGGCATTCAAAGCCGATCAGCTCAAGACCCGCGATCGTCGCAATGGATGAAGCTCCTCCAGTTTTCTGTTCGGAAGCGTTCATCTTTCCTGACGACTCCTAATACGTCGAAAACAGTTTATCGACACTCGCAATCGGCATGGATAATGTTGGCTCATTCAGCTTCGAAGTCAATGCCGCAGGTGCCGTCTGAGCCGCATCGACGCGGCGTCGCGACGTCGGGGTTACCGCGATAAAAAGCGGATTGAGGGCGATGGACGGAACTGCTGAAGGGTCAGACTTTGGAGGAGCGATCGAACCGGTATCGACGGTTGTTCGTTTGTCTTCGTTTGGCGTTGGTGCAATGACAGATGGGGTGCTGAGTTTAACAGCGCTAGTTGCAGCGACGGGCAAGGCGAGCGACAGATTCACTGGGGCCGTGAAGTATCGCAGGATACGATTCCTTCGATTTTGGTTTAAAACCGCCAAGTCCAACGGATTGACGCGACCGTCTTTGTTGATGTCAAAAATATTTGAAACACCGGCGTTACTCGATTGATTTTGGCGAACGGCAATCGCATCGGCATTGTCGGTTCGAAGGATTGTTGGCGTGCCTGCGTTGCCGACATTCATTTCTCCGACGGCACTACCAAAATAGAATACATCGTTGGCAGTCAGTCCGATGTTGGGGCCGGCCAGCACGGTCACGCGTAGCCATGTGTTGCGAACGGCGTTATCAGCGAATTCAATCTTCAATCGCTGTGAGTTGTTCTGTCCAGCATTGGGAATGACTGTAATGGTTGGCACGACGGAGCTTGCGATAAAGTTCAGCGGTAGTTCTCCGGTGGCTGTAGCAAATTTAAAATCGGAGGCCGTCGGCGTTCCGTTGAGCCCGGCGACGTCGACAATAATCCCATTGATGCCTTTCGAATAGTTGGTGACATTACTGAACGAAGTTGTTTGTCCTGGAAGCAATGCCACTTTCGTCGTATCGATCGATCCGATCGGATTGCCCGAGCCGTTGCCGAAGACGGTGCTCGTCGAACGATTGTAGAAAACTCTTCGATTGGCGACCGAAGCGGGGGTCATCTCCAATACAAGAACCGGGCGTAGAGCAGCTGATGAATTCTCTTTCGAAGCATAGTTCACGAAACCGGGTCCACCTAGATTTGTCGTTGAATCGATGCGGAACGACAAGAGCCCGTTACTGCTGATCGATTCATGAACCAACGGCGTGACCAAAATTTCGAAGGGCTCGCCAGCGTTAACGATCCTGCTTCCGAAGGGAAGTGCTTCAGGCTGATTGTTCCAGTTGATGGTCGACTCGCCCCATGTGTCGTCAGCGACAAACGACGCCCGATTCTCGATCAAGAGCGTCCCAACTGAAGTCGGGACAAGTCGCAGTGTTGCTCTTTCGACTTGCCCGCGAATCGACGATAGATCGAAGCGCAGGTAAGCCCGTCGATCAACATCCGGACTAGTGTCTTCTTTGGTGACTATGGAGGTGTCGCTGCCAAAATTCTGGGTCGCATACGTTCCACCGCGCACGTAGGTGTCGGCTTGGGGGGCAATGGTAACCAATTTGAGCGAGCTCGACGGAGCGACTTGCAAATTCAAGACAGCCCAATCGACGGCTGTGTTTTGTTGTATGGCAACATTCAAGCGACCGTCTTGAAGCGATGAAAGTCGATTGGCGAGATTCAGAACCTTCGTGGTCGTTCCAGTCGAAGCAATGTTGGTCCAACCGAGCGAAGCAAAGGTAGGATTGTCGGTGAGGCTATCGAGATAGATACGATTGTTGCTGAGATCGCTTGCCGTCGCTCGGAGCCCGAAGCTCAACACGGCGCCAACAATCTGGTCGCCGGGGTCCAAACTAAAATTGAAGGTAAAGGGGATCGTTTGCGGATTCGATAGGTTATCGAAATTGCTCAGCGCGGCGGTAGCAACCGACATTACCTGCGATTGCCACGCGGCATCGACGGTTACATTGTTGCCCGTGCCGCTGGAGCTGTAAAAACCGTCGACATCGCCGACCCAATACTCGCGATAGTCGAGTTTGGGATAGGCCATGCGTTCTTGAAGCTGAGCTTGATACAAACTTCTCGGTTGAACGGCGGAACCATGGGATTCGACGGTTCCTGGATCATGCGGTCCGACATAGAAACTGCCGGGACTGATCGGACCGGTTGATCCGATCAACCAATTTTGCGCCGTCGGTGGATTGTGAACGATGAAACCGTCCGCCGTCGAGTTCCAAATGACCATGTTCGCGCCAGCAAAGCCATGGCCAGTGCCGAGATTGCCTCGATTCTGGACATTGATTTGGTGACCGTCGATATCGAGGTTATCGAAAAGTCCGCCCGTCGACCACCGATGGTGTGGGCCACTGTCAGAGTAGGCATTGACGGCGGTATTGTTGAAAAACACATTCGGACCCGGAACGGCCGAGCCGAAGACATAGTCATGCCGGCCTTGAGAGGCATGCGAGTTTTGGACCAAAATCAATTGGCCGTTAACGTTGTAAGTGTAACGTTCACCACCGATGATCGGAGACTTCGGGTCGTAGCTTTCGCACTCTTCGACAGTTACCCATTTGGATGTGCTGGTCAGCGTGACAATGCCTTGCCGAAAGTTGTAAGCAGTCAGATCGCGAACCCAACCGTTTTCCATGGCCGACATCTCGACGAGCCAAGTCGCATGATTCACATCGGTATCGCCGATGTAGTCCGAGATGCCACGTAGACTTTCAATTCCAACGTTGTTGATCCGCCCTGACCAAGTGTATTGACGAATGTTGCCACCGCCGTAGCCAAGATCGAGCGAGTTCGTCAACGGCGCATCGACCGTGATCGAGTTGCCTTCGATGCGCGTGATAACTCTGTCCCAATTGGGTTCGTGATTCCCAGCGACCCACGGATTGTCGAGCAGGTTCATCCCTATGGCCGCCACCCATTCGGTAGTCGTGGGCCGATTCACAATAACCGTCTCACCGACGGCGAGCCCCGACGTTGAATCGACATGGAAACTTCGTGCTCCGACCGGAACATATTGGTCGACGACCTGATGCGTCGTCCCGGAAACGGTGGAACGCGAACCGGAACCGGCGAAACGAACTAAAGTGCGCTGCGTTGTGCCCGTCGCTCGAAGCACTGTTCCCGCCGGACCGTCCCCCTCACCGCGCAAGACAACGCCGCTAGCATTGATCGTTAATTGTCCATTGATTTGATACTCGCCAGCTTTCAGTAACAATGCGCCACGAAAACCATTGGCATTCAATGGCATGGCTGCGACTTGATTGATGGCTGCTTGAATCATGGCCGTATCATCGCCTGCCACGGGTAGAACCGATAAGACGGTAGGGACGTTGGGAATGCCAACGATACCGCCTCGATAGCCGACGGTTGAAAAATCCGGGATGCGGTCGGCAACAGCGGTCGGTGTGTAGATTAAGTCGCCAGTATCATCCCACGCGACACTCGCCAACAAAGCTCGCGATTCAAGCATTTCAAATTGTAAAACACGTCGAAGCCACGATCGCAGAACTCGACGTGGATTTTGGGATCGACCTACATTGAACTGGGATGATCCAAAGCGATCGAGAATTCGCCCAAACGGGGAGGGAAGAATCTTCATGTTATGCCGAAAAAAGGAACTTCCGAAACCGCCCATGCTTACAAGCGGAGGCAAGTCTCGTTAATGACTAGGATAATAAGTCTACCCTCCACGACATGGGTAGTCGATTATAAACTTGAAAAGTACTCCTTCGACTCAATCATTGGCCATATAATGATCAAGTTCCAAGTAAAAGATCCTATTAAGTCGCCGCGCTTTAGCGTCCGATTTCCGGAACTGCCGCCAACACCTCGCCGACCGTCGCGGCTTGCCCCGATTGTGCCGCATCGACGCGGATTAAGTTCTGGTGCATAAAAATTTGGTATCATAGATACTCCACGTCGACTCGACGTTCGCCTACCGTTCGTAGTTAAATAGAGAGAGAACATCAAATGCTAAGATTGCATTTCTTTTGTCAGCGGCTTAGCACCGCTGTCGTTGCTTCGGTCCTGTCTTTGGCGATCGCGTCATTTGCTTGGACTGCGGAACAACCTAATGTCCTGTTCATCGCCATCGACGATTTGAATGATTGGGTCGGAGTTTTAGGTGGCAACCCGCAAGCGAAAACGCCTAACATCGATAAACTTTCCAAGCGGGGTGTGAACTTCTTCAACGCACATTGCGCTTCGCCGGTTTGCAATCCATCGCGAACTGCCTTGATGTCGGGCTTGCGAAGCTCGACGTCGGGTGTTTACAGCAACGGCACCGATTGGCGCAATCAAAAATCGGGCAAAGTTGCGACAATGAATATGCATTTCAAAGCCAACGGCTATTACGTTGCAGGGGCTGGGAAAATCTATCATGAGAGTTACGGTCGATACGAAGAAGCCGATTGGGACGATTACTACCTTCGTCGCGGACCGACGGCTGAAGGCGAAAAGGGAAAACGCAAAGGTAACCCTGGTCCAGCCAAGGGCGAAAGCGGTGGTGTCGGTGGAATTGCTTTTGCGCCAATCGATGGCAACGATGATGATCTCGAAGATTATCACATCGTCGACTACTGTATCGAACAACTTCAGCGGAAGCATGATAAGCCGATGTTCTTGGCGTGCGGTATTCACAAGCCGCACATGCCGTGGTACGTGCCTCGAAAATATTACGACATGTTTCCACTCGAGAGTATTCAAGTGCCGAAAGTTCTTGAATCCGACTTGAGTGACGTGCCACCTGAGGGCGTGAAGATGGCTCATCCAGATGGCGATCATGCTCAAATGCTCAAGTCCGGGCGTTGGAAGGAAGCAGTACAGGGCTATCTCGCAGCAGGTGCCTTTTGCGATGCAATGGTGGGGCGGCTGATGGACGCGTTTGATAAGTCCGCTTATCGAGATAATACGATTTTGGTTTTCTGGGGCGATCATGGTTGGCATTTAGGCGAGAAGCAACATTGGCGCAAATTTACGCTTTGGGAAGAAGCCACTCGAGCACCGCTCTTCTTTACCGTTCCAGGGATCACCAAACCAGGCGCGATCTGCAATCGACCAGTCGACTTCATGTGTCTCTATCCAACGCTTTGCGATCTCTGCAATCTTCCCGTTCCCAGTCACGTCGAGAGCAAGAGCATTCGGCCGCTGCTCGTCGATGCCAATGCCCCATGGAGCAGTCCCGGCATTACCACGCATGGGTACATGAACCACTCGGTGCGAACCGAAAAGTGGCGCTACATTCGTTACGCCAATGGCGGCGAAGAATTGTATGACGAAGTCAACGATCCGACGGAATTTACGAACTTAGCAAGCAAGAGTGAATTCGCGTCGATCAAAGAAATGCTCCGCAAAGAGATGCCCTCGGTAAACGTCGATTCGCCTAACGACAAGACGGGAAACAAGAATCAGACCGATCCTGACAAGCAAGCTCTTAAAAAAGCCAAGAAAGCAAATAAGGAGAAGTAGTCGATCGTCTATCAGATCGCGACTCAAGGTACCGATCCGATAATTGTTTTGAGCAACTTTATGTCGCGAACTTTCCAACTATCGATCGGCTTGAGTTTGCAATGTTTGCTTGCGTTGATATTTATCGTGGCTGTTCGCGCCGAGGCTCCGGAAGTTGATCGAGCGTTGCCGCATTGGATCTGGGCTTCGGAAGAATCGTTTTCATCAGAAGCGTCACTGGCTAGCGATTCGTTCGTACGTTTTGAATCGTCGATCGACGTTACAATTCCTATTCGTATGGCGAAGCTGAAAATTGCAGCGGATTTCTGCCATGTCCGCGTCATCCTCAATCAACGACTTCTGGCGGAGATTGAACCCTATTGCGAAACGATCGAGCTGGATGCAACCGACGCTATGCGGCTTGGAAAGAATACGTTTCAAATCGAAGCCATGAAGCGAGCTGGTCCAACGGCGATCGCTGCAAGTTTGACCTATGGCGTTGCGGATCAACAGCAACTCCATTCTTTAGTTACCGACGACAACTGGGAATACGTCCTCGATTCCAAACGCGCAAAGCCAACGCCCGCGAAAAAAGCCATTTCATCAGGCAAGGTAACTCCTGAATTGTGGGGGATCGGTCGCCGTTCAACTCAAGTCGATGCGACGGAAAATTACGAGCAGTGGCGACAAGCAACTTCGGGGACAAGTGTTGCAGGAAATAGTTTCTGGACAGTCCCAGGATTTGAAGTGTCTCTCGTGCGCCAAGCCAACGAAGAAGAAGGGTCTTGGGTGAGTATGGCCTTCGATCCAAAGGGGCGACTCACCATTGCTCGTGAAGAAAAAGGGCTGCTGCGCATGACGCTCGATGAGTCGATGCAGTCGGTAGCGCAAGTCGAAGTGGTTAACAATGAGTTGCTCGAGTGCCGCGGGCTGCTCTTCGCATACGACTCACTTTATGCAAGTGCCAACAAGTCCAAAGGACTCTATCGGTTGAGAGATACCGACGGCGACGATGCATACGATGACGTTCAGTTGCTGAGAGAATTTCCGGGTGGAACAGGTCATGGCCGCAACGACTTGGCGCTCGGGCCTGACGGGTGGATTTATGCGATTCACGGCGATTCCGTCGAGGTTCCGTCGTCGGACTTTATTGACCGCACTTCACCTTTTCGAGATTTGCTTCGTGGGAAGTCGGTAGGTCAAGGCCATGTGATTCGAACGGATCCCGATGGGAAGCGATGGGAAATACTCGCATCAGGTATGCGAAACCCGTTTGGCATCGCGGTGAACCCCGACGGCGATTGGTTTACGTACGATGCCGACGCCGAGTTTGATATGGGGACGCCGTGGTATCGGCCGACTCGAGTTGTGCAACTGCGTTCCGGAGCCGATTATGGATGGCGATCAGTGACCGGAAAATGGCCTCCGTATTTTGCAGATCATCCGGACAACGCGATGCCGACGTTGGACATTGGCAAGGGTTCTCCGACCGCCGTGATGTTTGCTACCGATGCGAACTTTCCCGAGGCGTATCGTCGTTGTCTCCTGATTCTCGATTGGACCTATGGTCGAATCCTCGCCGTTCATTTGTCACCTCGCGGAGCAGGCTACCGAGCAAATGCCGAGACGTTCCTTCAGGGGCGGCCGTTGAATGTTACTGATTTAGCAGTCGGTCCCGATGGTGCGCTGTACATCATTACCGGCGGAAGAAAAACGCAGTCGGCCCTTTATCGAATTGCGTATACGGGAGCGATCGAACCTCATCCGTTGCCGACACTTCATGAGCAACAATGTGCGGAACACTCCACGCAGAGTAAAGGCATTCGTTCGCAGTTAGAAAAGATGCATGTGCCCGGAAATGAATTGACGACAGACTTTATGGACTTGGCCTGGTTGCATCTGGATTCGGACGATTGGGGACTTCGGCAGTCCGCGAGAGTAGCGATCGAACATCAACCTTTAAGCCAATGGCTTGAAAACGCGCTGTCGGAATCTCGGACAACCGCGTCGTTAGAAGCCTGTTCGGCCCTCGTTCGCAGTGGCGAGGCATCGGTCGTTTCTAGAGTGATCGAGCGATTGCTTGGCTACGATCCCAAGTCGCTTAGCCTGAGTCAAAACTGGATGCTCGTTCAATGTTATCAACTGCTCGAAGCTTCCTCGCCTAATAAACTTGACGATCGAAAGCTCGAGATTATCGGGCAAACCGATTCGATCTTTCAAAGCGTATTACCGAGTGGGACGTCGATCGGTCGCAGCGGCACAAGCCATCAATTGCTTGGTGCTTGCGCGTCATTGTTGGCGACTCGCGGTTCACCGACGATCGTGCCGGAGGTATCTCGAACGCTCTTAGCTTCGTCGGTGCAAGAGCAGCGATTGCACGGACTGTTGGCACTTCGAAACGTCCGCACAGGATGGACCAAAGAAACGCGGGAACTCTATTTCCGAACGCTTCAAGAAGGGGCTAGCTTTTTGCGAGGCGAAGGTATGCAAAAATTCTTGTCACAGCTACGAAGTGACGCCATCGAAACGTTGAGTGAATCGGAACGTCTCGAACTCGCCGGACTCCTTGAACCGAAAGCCGTTGTTGTAGAAGCTTTTGATCCTACGAGGTTACGACCGACGGTTCAAAAATGGTCGATGCAGGATCTGCTGCCGGTCCTATCGGAGGCTTCTTTCAAACCAGATAAAGTACGGGGTGCCGCAATCTTTGGGGATGCGATGTGTAATCGATGTCATCGAGCCGGCGCAGTCGGTCCCGCGGTCGGTCCTGATTTGACACATATCGCAAACCGATTTAGCAAAAAGGATATTTTACAGTCGATCGTCGAACCCTCTCTGGTTATCGCCGAAAACTATCGAAAGGTTCAGGTGTCGACGACGGATGGACGCGTACTTGTTGGACGGATGCTGATCGAAGGTGACTATCGTTCGCAAAAAATCCAGCTTGCGACGGACTCGTTGAACTCCGCCGAAACGATCGAAATTGACAAGAGCGACATCGAATCGATAAAGGAATCGCCGGTTTCGCCCATGCCAGAAGGATTGTTAGACGGCTTTCAAATCAGCGAGATCCTCGATCTTTTAGCCTTTCTGGTGAACGCCGAAGGATCTTGAGTTTTGAAACGCAGAGACAGAGTGCGGGGAGAGAGTTTCGAGGCGTTGCTTTGCGATTTTGAATTGGTTTGTGCTTTGCCAACAACCTAGTTAAGGTGTTCTCGATGAAAGCTTTTTTGATACTTGTTTTTTTGTCTTTTAATTCAGCACTTATGGCGCAAATCCATTCTCCGATCGTGATTGCCCATCGTGGTGCCAGCGGATATTTACCGGAGCATACGCTGGAAGCCAAGGCGATGGCGCATGCGATGCATGCCGACTTCATCGAGCAAGACTTAGTGTTGAGCAAGGACGATATTCCGGTCGTGCTGCACGATATCTATATCGACACGGTCAGCGACGTTGCGACGCGATTCCCCGAACGAAAGCGGGCCGACGGTCGCTACTACGCAATCGACTTTATGTTAGTCGAACTCAAGCAGTTAAAGATGACGGAGCGATTCAATGTGAAGACGGGGAAGCAAGTTTATGAAAATCGATTTCCGAAAGGGCTTGGCAATTTCCAAATCGCGACCTTAGAGGAAGAGATCCAACTCATTCAAGGACTCAATCGAAGTCGACAGCAAGCGACCGGAATTTATCCCGAAATCAAGCAACCAGCTTGGCATTGCAAGCAGGGGCACGACATAAGCCGAATCGTTCTACCGATCCTGCAGCGTTATGGTTACGCGACCAAACATGATGCATGTTGGCTGCAATGCTTCGAATATGAAGAAGTCGAGCGAATTCGCAATGAGTTGAAATGGGAAGGAAAGTTAGTCATGTTGCTTGGCCCATTTCACAAAGATAAGCAAGCGAACGACGAACCAGACCTCAGCACTCACGACGGCCTCAAACTGGTAGCCAAAATTGCCGATGGTATCGGACCGTCGATCGCTCAAGTGCTCTCCGGAAAAACGCCACTCGAGCGTCGCATTACCGACCTCGTCGAAACAGCCCATTCGCTAAAAATGGTGGTGCATCCCTACACGATGCGGATCGACGAGTTGCCGACCAACGTAGTATCTGCCGAAGAACTGATGGAGGTGCTTTTTGCTCAGGCTAAAGTCGATGGCCTTTTTTCAGATTTCCCAGACGTGACGGCAGCCTGGCTTGCAAAACAACGCGCTGTGCGAAACAAATAAACGATCAAGCCAAGATATCTTTGGCGACGTTTCCTGCGACGTCGGTGAGTCGGAAATCGCGACCGGTGTAGCGAAAGGTAAGTTTCTCATGATCCAACCCGAGTAGATGAAGGATCGTCGCATGCAGGTCGTGAACGTGCATTTTATTTTCAACGGCATAGTATCCGTATTCATCGGTCGCACCGTAGGCGAAACCAGGCTTTACGCCGCCGCCAGCCATCCACATGGTAAATCCATGAGGATTGTGATCGCGACCATTGGTTCCTTGGGCCGTAGGCGTCCTTCCAAATTCACCGCCCCATACGACGAGCGTATCCTTGAGTAGTCCTCGCGCCTTGAGGTCTTCGAGGAATCCCGCGATCGGTTTATCGACTTCGAGCGCGTTTTTTGAATGCCCTTGATACAGGTCACTATGTTGATCCCACTGAACTTCACTATCGCTATGGGTGACCTGAACAAATCGAACACCGCGTTCAAGAAAGCGTCGCGCCATCAGGCACTGGCGACCAAAATGGGCAGTCACCGGATCATCGAGTCCGTAGAGACGTTGCGTTGCTTCGCTCTCTCGCGACACGTCTTGAGCTTCAGGCATCGACGATTGCATACGAAAAGCGAGTTCAAATGAACTCATACGGCTTTCAAGTGCTTGGTCGGCGCCGACACGATCTTGATATTGTCGGTTGATCGTATTGATTAAGTCTAACTGCTTGCGCTGAAGCTCCTGCGTTATCCTGGCGTTCTGAATGTCTTTGACGCGAATGTTCGAGATTGGCGAACTTGCATTCCCAAGGGGCGTGCCTTGATAGTAAGCAGGCAAAAACGCCGAGCCCCAGTTGTTGACGCCACCGTGAGCCAACGTCGGGCATATCGTAATGAAAGCTGGAAGATTCGCGTTCTCCGTTCCTAAGCCATACGTGACCCACGAACCGAGGCTTGGTCGAACAAACTGATCTGATCCGGTATGCAATTTGAGCGTAGCGCCGCCGTGAGCCGGATTGGTACCATGTACCGAACGCAAAATGCATAGATCGTCGATGTGTTTGGCGACATTGGGAAACAGTTCGCTTACCGGCAAACCACTTTCACCGTACTGCTTAAATTTCCACGGCGACTTTAACAAGTTACCTTGCTTAGCAAACACGACTTTCGGTAGTTCGAACGGTGGCGGTTTACCATCGTCGAGATCGAGTTGCGGCTTAGGATCAAAGGTATCGACTTGCGAAGGTCCACCTTTCATGAATAAGAAAACGACGCGTTTGGCACGAGCTTCGAAATGAGGGGACCTTGCCAGCAATGGATTGTCGATGATAAGGCTAGATTTGTCCTGGGCGACGACGGAGTTTGTCAGCAAACTTCGAAGGGCTAGAAACCCAAAGCCGACGGCCGAGTTTTGCAGTAGGTAGCGACGGGCTGAGCGATCGTATTCCATGCGGCTAGTCGATTCAGACATGCAAATTACCTCACGAAGACGAATTGATTGCTGGCGAATAAACTCTGACAATAGAGTGACCAAGCCTGTTGCTCCTCGCCTGCCGATGCACGAAGCGTCGCGTCGTCGCGTGTTGCCAAGATGGCTGTCACAAATTCTGTCGCTAAGCGAATATCCGGTTCGTCGGCTGGTCGACCATAAACCAACTCGAATGCCAAGCTAACTCGGGATGCGGGATCAGACGAAGCGTTCATGAGTCGCTTCGCCAAATCGTTTGAACAATCCATGACTAAGTCGGAATTCATCATAGCCAATGCTTGAGAGGGAATGGTCGTTTGGCTGCGATTGCCGGTCGGCATCGTCGGGTCTGGAAAATCGAATTGCTCGAATAAGTTGTAAAGATGGTTTCGAATCACGGGGATGTAAATCGATCGTCGTTGCAGATCGTAACTCGAATGATCTGTCGATGTATGGTTGAATACGAACTGTCGATTGCGAAGCCCGATCGACTTGCCGCCCATCAATCCATCCAGTTTGTTGGCGATGGCAAGCAAGCTATCGCGAATTTGCTCGACATCCAATCGTTGTCTCGGGAATCTCGAAAGCAGGCGGTTTTCTGGGTCCGAGTTCAGCGCAAGTTCATCCTCAGCCGATTCCGACGCCATCTGGTACGTGCTCGATGAAGTGATCAAACGATGCATGGCTTTTGTCGACCACTTCGCTTCGACAAAATATCGAGCTAACCAATCGAGAAGCTCGGGATGAGATGGACGATTGCCTGTGCTCCCGAAATTATCGGGCGTTCCGACAAGTCCCGTTCCGAAATGCCATTGCCACAGTCGATTTACGTAAACTCGCGCCGTCAAAGGATGCGTCGGGCTGGCCATCCATTGCGCAAGCTCTAATCGACCGCTTTCATTGCGAGGCAAAATCGGCTTTATTCCAGAGCTTGCCATGACGACTGGAAAACCTCGATGCGTTGCTTCTCCGAGGTTTCGATGGCTTCCGCGGATGTGAATGGGAATGCTGTGATGAATTTGGTCATCAACGACGCTCATCGCCGATGGAATGTCCGGCGCATTGCTTTCTAGCAACCTGGCTTCTTCTGAGAGACGTTCGTATTCAGTAAGTGATGTCGCATCGAAGATAAACTCCGGCTTAGTTGGAATCGCGAGAAAACCGTCGGCATCGTCGAGATAACGCCGAGCTTCATCGAGATCGGGCGCGTCGAGTTTCTTTGACTTGGGATCGACTTTCTTGCCTTCTGCAACGGCAAGCTCGACGCGTTCGAAATGGGAACTATAAATCTCTTCGATGCCTTTCCAATCCTGGCTTTGAGCAAGTCTAGTCCACGCGGCAAAGAATGGCTCTTGTTGATGATTGGCCATGTACCGGCAGACCCGGTGAAGGAGATGCGAGTTCATCTTCATCGGCTTCGCGATGGCTTCGGCATCCACCAACGAGCATTCAGGGGAAAGTTGTGCTGCGCAAGCAAGGTATTGAGCGGCATGGGATCGAGCCGCTTCTCGCGATTTTTGCAACGCTTGCCGTTTGTAGTCCGCAGCAGCTTTGTTCTTAACGGCAATTTTCGCATCGATGGCCTTGATCGCGTCGAGTTCAACGTCGGAGGCAAAAACATGTTCGTTCCAATGTTTGATGGCTCCGTTTTTGGTGTCGCCAAATGTTTTCGTGCTTTTGAAAATGGCAGCCAAAGCATAGTAGTCCGATTGCTTGAGCGGGTCGAACTTGTGGTCGTGACAGCGGACACAGCCTAACGTCATCCCCCAAAAAGTTTTTCCCATGGTGTCGAGCTGTTCATCGATCGTATCCATGATCAATTTGTCTTTATCAGGCTCGGCAAGAACTTTGGCACCAAGTACCAGAAATCCCGTTGCAATTTTTGTTTCTAGGTTTGCATCGGGCACTAAATCGCCGGCGATTTGCTCGATCAAAAAACGATCAAAGGGCTTGTCGCGATTGAATGCTTCGACAACGTAGTCTCGATATCGCCAAGCGTTGCCAAAGCATAGATTCTCGTCCAGTCCGTTAGAGTCGGCATAGCGGATGACGTCTAGCCAATGCCGCCCCCAACGTATCCCATACTGTGGCGATTCCAACAATCGATCGACGACCCGATCGAAAGCATCGTCCGACTCGTCGTCAAGGAAAGCTCGAATCTCGTCGGGGGTCGGCGGCAAACCAATCAAGTCATAGGTTACTCGGCGAATCAACGTTCGCTTGTCAGCCGGTCGGTTGGGAACGAGCATGTGTTCGTCGAGCTTCGATAGAATGAAAGCATCGATCGGTGTCTTTAACCAATCAGCTTGTACGACTATCGGGATTTTAGAGTCGGCGATCGGCGCGATCGACCAGAATTTTCGTCCGTCTTCAATACTCATACCGGTCAGCGCGATTTCGAGAGCCGGTTGCGTTTCGGTTCTCGGGTCCGGAGCTCCCATCGCGATCCATCGATCGAGGATTTCGATTTCCTTTTCGGGCAATCGAGATTTGGGCGGCATTTGCAAATCGTTGTCCAGATATCCAATGGCGCGGATGAGCAGGCTGGATTTTGAATCGCCTGGCACCAAGGCGGCCCCCAGATCGCCTCCAATCAACAGGAGTGACTTTGAATCAACTCGCAAACCTCCGTTGGATTCGTCGCCGGAATGGCATTCGTAACACCGCTCGACCAAAATGGGGCGGACTTGCTTTTCAAAAAACTCAAATCCCGCTTTTTGCTCTGAGGCGTCTGGTTTTACGAACTCATCCGACCATACCGAGGCGGCAAGTCCCAACATGATGAGACCACTGCTGACGATAAATTGGGATTTTAGAAGAAGGCGGGAGAGCGACACGGGCAAGCGTACCTCGGCTCGTCAAAGGGCGGGTTCCTACGATTGGCAATATAACACACCTGACGAAGAAACCAAAAGCACCACCGCTCGCATATCCTTTAACTATGGCGGAAATCTGTATTGCTCAAGGTTTTCGCGTTGATCGGGATCGCCGAAAGGTCTTTCTTCAATCGCTGGTATAGGACAATGCAGGTTCGCTTGCTTGTTGGTCTTTGTGGTATGTGACGTATAGATAGATGGGGATATCTAAGTCTCCGAGATTCTGCTCAATAAGCGGTTTAACATCATGCCAATCGAGACCACCGACGCCCGTTGCTAGGGCCGGCAATGCCAAGCTCGCAATCCCTTCCTTCTCGATTGCGTGATGCAATCGACGAAGGCAGTGGTTTACGTTTGCCAAGGTGGCTTTGCTGGGACGCGATCCGTGGGTATGTTCGCCTTCTTGGGTCATGAGATTAAAGATCCGAGCA
This sequence comes from Pirellulaceae bacterium, assembly GCA_034408855.1. GTDB lineage: Bacteria > Planctomycetota > Planctomycetia > Pirellulales > Pirellulaceae > JAIYDQ01. The sequence continues at coordinate 15,408 of JAWXCK010000257.1, read as the reverse complement.
CATCCCACTCCTCCCCACATCCAAATCTCTCCCGGTTTAGGATGACTTTGATGTGCATAGTGCCGAAAATCTTTAGCCATTGCTGGCCATCTTTCGCGCAGCGCAAGCGCCAATCCCGAATCGAAATGGTCGTTGGGAGCCACACCATGCGCAATCGCTTGAGCTCCAGACAGGAGAATATCGCCTTCAACCTCATGTATCATCAATTGCCTCGTATTTCACAAGTTACAGGACTAAATAAAAGCTGCACCTGAACGCAACACGCATTGCTAGGTGTATACGCCTAAAGGTGCATACCGCGTTTCACGAGATATGCGAAGATTGTGCCAAGGAAATTTTAAAAGCATTCGCGTCGCGAGGTTTTCACAAATTTCTTAGCGATTTTGTAGCTGTGTGTCCGTCTGAGCATTCATTTCCACAGAGTAGAATTGTGCGCCCAGCCGACACGCTTTCAAATGGACAGCGGCACATTGAGCGAAAACGCACACACGACGTTACGTAGCGCAAAATTGCATTCCAAGTTTTCGGACAGAAAGGAACGACGTTTGCTTGTGAGCAATCCGCACACGAAAAGCGAATAAAATGTTAGTTTAATGAGCCGACGGCGCTGGCCTGGAACGAAACCCAAATAGGAGTAAATGCGATGAAAGTTTTACTGGCGGTCGATGGCTCTGCGTCTTCGATGGAAGCGGCCCAATTTTTTTGCCGCTTACCTCATCAAGACCGATTGGATCTAACGGTTCTCACCGTCATCGGGTTACCGGACGTTCCGTTAACCGCTTCAACCGATCTTTGGTACGCGAAGTTTTTGGAAGGGCAACAGTTGCAGTGCGATGAAAACTATGCCGATATGCAGGAGCTATTCGAAGGAGCCAATGCAGATTTGAGACATGCCTGCAAGCAAGGGCACGTTGGGCATTCGATTACAGCGACCGCCGACGAGATGGGCGCAGATTTGATCGTCATGGGCTCCAAGGGACATTCTAATTTAGAAAGAGTTTTGCTCGGCAGCGTCAGCGACTACGTTGCAACACATGCTTCGATGTCCGTACTCGTCGTACGGAACCAAGAGCTGCCTCGTCATCGCGACATAAAAATGCGAATTGCAGTCGGTTACGATCACTCGACCTACTCCCAGGTAGCGATCGACCAGATCAGCAAAGTTACTTGGGCGAAGAATGCGGATGTGAATGTCCTTTCCGTTGTTCCGCTACATCGCGTCATCCAGCACGGATTGTTGCCAGCCGCTTTTGAAAAAAGCGACGACGTTGTTCGCGAAGCCGCACGCTACGCTGAGCAAGCTGTGAAATTGCTGCGCGATCAAGGCGTCCATGCGACAAGCACCGTTGTCGAAGCGGAGCATGTTGGCGAGCGCATCGTATCGGTCACAGACGAAAGCAATCCTGATCTTATCGTCTTAGGGAATCGCGGACGAAGCGGGATTGCGAGAGCTCTACTTGGCAGCGTTTCTCAATATGTACTTCGCCACTCAAATCATTCGATTTGGATCATCCGAGCAGAGAAAACCTGAGCGACAACGTTTAAGCTGGGAGTCGTGCAATGAGTCGATAAAAAAACCCTGGACAACTGGGGCAGGAAGTCATCACAGGGCACATGAGGGGTAGACTGGGGCAGGAAGTCCGCCACCTCTTGCTTGGTATGGTAACAAACACCCGCATAAAGTCAACCGATTTTCATCGACTTTTTGCGATACCGAAATATCCCTGAATTCCCATGGTTCATGCAGCTTCGAATACCAAAAATGCTCGCCAAAACAAGCGGATCGGTTTTACTGGATTTCTACTATGAGTCTTGAAGGCGACGAGAATTCGGCCCTACTTTCAGCGGTTCTTCAAACAGCCCTCGATGCCATCATTGTCATCGACGCTCAAGGGGTGATTCAGCATGCCAATCAAGCCCTTGAGAAGCTTTTCGGCTATGCGGTCAAGGACGTGATCGGCCAAAATATCTCGATTTTGATGCCCGAGCCAGTCCGATCGCAGCATTCGACCTATCTATCTCGCTACCAGCAGACGAAGAAAGCTTCCATCATCGGAATCGGTCGAGAAGTCTTAGGGCAGAGAAAGGACGGTACGTTGGTTTCGTGCGACCTTGCCGTCAGCGAAATCGAAGTAGGTGGGCGGACGCTCTTTGCCGGAATCCTTCGCGACATGACGGCTCGAGATCGTGCGGCCGCGAAACTTCGGCAGGCCGAAAATAAGATTATTCAGAGTGAACGCTTGGCTGCGATTGGACAAATGATGACAGGCTTGGCCCATGAAAGCCGCAATGCGTTGCAACGTTCACGCGCTTGCCTCGATATGCTCGAACTGGAATTAGAAACCAACGACGAGCAAAAAGACCTCGTACTGCGAACAAAGTCGGCGTTGTTAGAGTTGCAGGTCATGTACGAAGAGGTCCAGAACTATGCCGCCCCGATCGTTCTCGAACGATCAGCTCTTCACTTGAATAGCCTCTGTGCTGAAACATGGGAGCATGTGACGGATGAACGCGGCGAAAACACCATTCGATTGTCGATTCGTTGTCAACCAAGTCCTGCTTGTCGCGTCGACAAATATCGAATATCGCAAGTATTCCGCAACGTCTTCGAAAATTCGCTCGCCGTTGCTCCGGAAGATAGTTCAATTTATTTTGATTGTCGCGTCGTAGATCAATCCGATGAAAGAATTTTGCAAATCAAAATTCTCGATGAAGGCCCTGGGCTGGATGCGGTACAAAGAGAGAAAATCTTCGAGCCGTTCTTTACTACCAAAACCAAAGGCACCGGTCTGGGAATGGCCATTTGTCGACGCATTATCGAAGCCCACGGCGGGAAAATCTACGTCGGACAACCAGCCAACGGTACCGAAATCGTCATCGAATTGCCAGTCGATTGACTTTGTCCAGATCAAATTTAAGCTGGGACAGAAAACTACGGCGATGATTCTGCTTCGAATCTCTCGAGCAATCGATACAAGCTTCGTCGAGCGATTCCGAGTGCCCTCGCCGATCTAGCTTTGTTGCCCTGGTGGCGACGAAGGACTTCCATCACATGAAGTTTGGAAAGCGAACTCAATTCGATCTCGGAACCTATGATGGGCGACGTCGAGTCAGATCCGGTTGCGTCGCTGGCCAATGGCAACGAATCGGTTCGAAGCGAAGCGTTGCGTAGATCGACTGGCAGGTTTTCGATGTGAATCGTTTGATCGTCAGATAGAATCTTCGCGCGTTCGAGTGCATTGATGAGCTGCCGAACGTTGCCGGGCCAGACGGAATTCATAAACAACTCCATGACGCCTTGGCCAAGACTCCATTGACTGTCAAGAAAATAGTCGACGAGCAACGGTATATCGTCCGTGCGATCGCGAAGAGCCGGAAGTTGAATCGATAGGACGTTGATTCGGTAAAACAGATCCTCTCGAAAGCGTCCATTTGCCACTTCGACGGCGAGGTTTCGATTGGTGGCAGCCACCAGTCGAACTTTGACTTTTCGTTCCCGGATCGATCCGATGCGGCGCATCGAGCCATCTTCGAGAACACGCAATAGCTTTGCTTGGAGTCCACCGGCTAGTTCGCCAAACTCATCGATAAAAAGGGTCCCGCCGTCGGCAATTTCGAAAAGTCCAGGCTTCGATTCGTTTGCTCCCGTAAAAGCACCTTTCTCGTATCCAAAAAGTTCGCTTTCAAGCAGCGTTTCGGGCAGCGCAGCGCAGTTGATGACCACCAGCGGTCGATCGGCAATTGGACTTCCGGCATGGATGGCTCGCGCTACTAGTTCCTTCCCGGTACCACTTTCACCTAAAATCAACGCCGGTTTATCGCTTGAAGCAATCCGCGCGACGAGCCTTTTTACGTCCAGCATCGCTGCCGATTGACCGATCAAGTCGCTTTTTCGCTTGCTCGGTTTTTCAATTTCAAGCCGTCGGCGGAGATGCTGGTTTTCGCGTTCGAGTCGATTCAACTTGGTGACGCGACGTACGACTTCATCGAGTTCGCTGAGACCAAAGGGTTTGGTTAAATAGTCGATCGCCCCGCGTTTCATTGCTTCCACGGCCGACGAAATACTCCCGTTGCCGGTGAGTACGACGATCTTGATTTCAGGATCGTCGCGATGGAGTCGTTGCAACAATTCGATCCCATCCATACCAGGCATATTCTGGTCGATAACGGCGACATGAAAGTGTTGCGACGTGTGTACAGCTAACGCCTGTTCCGCATTGGCGGCAGCAACGACTCGGTACCCTTGCCGTTGAAAAAAGCGACAGGCAGGTTCAAGAAAGTCAGGTTCGTCATCGACCAGCAAGAGATCGATGGGTTCCAAGAGTGCAGGCAAAATGATCATCGTTGACAAAGGAGTTTTCTGTTTTTGATCGCACTTACAACATCAACAAACGGACGTTATTGTACAAAGTGCTGTAAGCTTCCCGTGGCGTAAACTTCCAGCTTGCGAAGCAAATCGCTTGCCAGTTTAGTCTTTATCAAACGTTAAATTCAGCTTCGCGCTATCGGTTGCGATTTTGTAGCGGTGCGGCGCGAGCCGCCCGGTGCTTGCTTTTTAGCCGCCATTAACTGCGCACTTTTGTGTATTCTTCTGGCACACAAGCGTGCGGGTAAAAGTCGCGCTCGCTGCGAAAGGGCAAATTCTTGGTCCGTGCGACATCTTGTCCGGTAAAGCAATGAAGGCTGGTCTGATCCGCCTTTTCCAATTGGCGTACGCTTTCAGCTTGCGATTGGGTAAATTAGCCTTCGAGCGTTCGCTCACGGTTGCATTGGAAACCGGACGCGAGCAAGTTGCGCCTAATTCATGTAGCTACGCTTGCAAATCCTTGGCCCGATTGAATTCGCGCAAGCTTGTACATGGCATAGGCATTGCATCGGCTTTATGGCAAAATTGGGCTCTTTGGCAGGAAAGAGCCTCTTGAAATCACGGGGCCGCCCCCAATGAAGAGCTTTGTGCGAGGATCGTTTTAAAAAATATGGCAACTATGACAACCAACGAGTCGGCAGCGGAAACGATGGAAACCTTCCGATACAACGATGCTATTGTTCGGATGTTCGTAACCGCAACGATAGTCTGGGGACTTGTCGCTACGGTGGTCGGGTTGCTGGTCGCCGTCTTGCTCGTCCAGCCGTACTTGTTTGGCGATCTTAAGAGCGAAATTCAGGCGATCTTTACGTTTGCTAGACTCCGACCGTTGCACACCAACGCCGCCATTTTTGCTTTCGGTGGAAACGGGATTTTTGCGGCGGTCTACTATAGCACCCAGCGGCTTTGCAAATGTCGAATGTGGAGCGACTGGCTCGGATCGCTCCATTTTTGGGGCTGGCAGCTTATTATCGTTGCAGCGGCTGCGACGCTGCCGCTGGGTATCACACAGTCGAAGGAATACGCCGAACTTGAATGGCCGATCGATATTGCGATTGCCGTTGTATGGTTAGGTTTCTTCGGTCTCAATTTCTTGATGACGTTGGTCAATCGCCGAGAGCGGCACCTCTATGTCGCCTTGTGGTTTTACATCGCGACGATCGTGACGGTCGCCCTATTACACGTCTTCAATAATCTTGTCTTTCCAATCGGGTTGTGGAAGAGCTACTCGATTTATGCGGGGGTGCAAGATGCGATGATGCAATGGTGGTACGGTCACAATGCCGTCGCCTTCTTCTTGACGACGCCGTTCCTCGGCCTGATGTACTACTTTCTTCCCAAAGCGGCTGAACGTCCTGTGTTCAGTTACAAGCTGAGTATTATCCATTTTTGGTCGCTGGTTTTTATCTACATTTGGGCCGGGCCACACCATCTTCACTATACGGCCCTTCCCGAGTGGGCGAGCACCTTTGGGATGCTTTTCAGCGTCATGCTTTGGATGCCGTCGTGGGGCGGGATGATCAACGGGTTGCTGACCCTTCGCGGAGCGTGGAGAAAAGTTACGACCGATCCGATCCTCAAGTTTTATGTCGTCGGTCTCACGTTCTATGGGATGGCAACCTTTGAAGGACCGCTTCTTTCCGTCAAGAGCGTCAATGCCTTGTCGCACTATACCGATTGGACAATCGCACACGTTCACGCGGGCGCTCTGGGGTGGAACGGCTTCTTGATATTCGGAATGGTCTACTGGTTGCTGCCACGGTTGTATCAAACCAAGCTTTGGAGCACCAAGATGGCCGAGTGGCATTTTTGGATTGCAACTTTTGGTATCCTCCTTTATATCGTCCCAATCTATGCAGCCGGTATTACACAAGGATTGATGTGGCGAGGCATGGACGACTTGGGGCGGCTGCAATATCCGCTCTTTATCGAAACGGTTCAATATATCGTACCGTTCTGGTGGTGGCGTATCGTCGGAGGGGCGCTTTACGTGACTGGAATATTAATGATGGCGGTCAATGCCGTGATGACGTGGAGCATGCGACCGGCCAAATACGAAGACCCGGTCTACTCGGCTCCGCGATTATCTCCAAGCGTGGTAGATGAACCGCTGAAACCAAGCGAACTATCTGGCAAGCCGGTGCTCGACGCGGCATTGAAGATCGATCAATTTGTTGCGATGGACTGGCATCGACGTTGGGAACGGTTGCCGATCAAGTTTACGATTCTTACGACGCTCGCTGTGATCATTGCAAGTCTCCTTGAATTGATTCCAACCTTTCTAATACGAAGCAACGTTCCGACGATATCGAGCGTCAAACCCTATACGCCACTCGAACTTGCCGGACGCGATATCTATGTGAGCGAAGGTTGTTACAACTGCCATTCCCAAATGATTCGTCCGATGGTGGCAGAAACACAGCGATACGGCGATTTCAGCAAGGCTGGCGAATCGGTCTATGACCATCCGTTTCAGTGGGGATCAAGACGCATTGGTCCCGATCTTGCCCGCGAAGGTGGTAAGCAAACCAGCTACTGGCATTGGACGCACTTGGAAAAGCCTGCCCAAATTTCTCCGGGCACTGTGATGCCGGCCTACGAACATCTGCTCGCCGAAACATTGAACTTCAAAGAGATCGGCAAACGCGTCGTAGCGGCGAAGTTTCTGGGCGCACCTTATGTTAAAGAACTTAAAGAGTTCGAAGCAATGGCTCACAAACAATCAGAGTTGATCGCTGCCGAGATCATTGCTCAAGGCGGTCCGGTTGTTTATCAAGACCATTTCATTAAAGATTCGACCGCCATCGCCTTGATCGCTTACCTACAAAGGATTGGAATAGATCTCTATCGTGTCGATGCGCCTGCGAAAACCGATGCGCCTGCGAAAACCGATGCGCCTGCGAAAACCGATGCGCCTGCGAAAACCGATGCGCCTGCCCAACCTAGCGCTCCAGCTCAAACGGAAGAACCGCCGAAAACGGCATCGCTCGGTGCGAAGGAGGATCGTTGACCATCATGTTGAAAGATGTTGTTTCCAAATTGGACTATTCGAACTTCGATGAAATCGCCCTCGTCCTCTTCGCTTTATCGTTTGGTGCGATCGTATGGGGAGCGTTCAGATTGAGCAAAGAAGCGACCGATCGGTTTAGCGCAATACCCCTAAGCGATGCAGTCCAAGATCCGCTGCCAATGAAAAATGAAAAGGCTAGCAACATGAAGGAGGTGCAAGAATGACGCATGAATTGAACGAAAAGGATTCCAAGTCCGAAGAAATTATCGCTCATCTCGGCCATCACTATGATGGGATTCAAGAGTACGACAACCCACTTCCCGGCTGGTGGAAAGGTGCGTTTTGGCTGACTATCGTTTTTAGCATCCTATACCTTGGCTATTTTCATGCAGGCGCATCGGGTCGATCGATTGAAGAACAATACTTGCTGAGCTTCGCTGAGAATACGAAAAAGCAGTATGCGGAAATTGGCGATCTAGAAAGCAATCAGGAAACGATTCTTGCCTACATGAAGCAACCCAAATGGGTCAATGTCGGTGGGGTAATCTTCAAGCAGAACTGCGTCTCGTGCCATGGATCTGACGGTGGCGGCAACGTAGGTCCGAATCTTTGTGACGATCAATACAAGCACGTTCAAAAATTAACCGATATCTTCAAAGTCATCAACGACGGTGTAGCCGGTGGCGCGATGCCGGCTTGGGGGGCGCGATTGGGCCACAAGAATGATACGGTGCTCGTCGCTGTTTATGTCGCTTCGTTGCGAGGTTCCAAACCAACTAGTCCCAAGGCACCGGACGGCAGCCCGATCGAGCCGTGGCCGAAAGCCGAGTGACGCCCCATGTCGGAATCGAAAATCTCCTCTACCGTATCGAATGTTTCGCATGACGAATTAGTCTTGCCAACACTGTGGGGAGACGGAAGTCGCAAATGGTTGAATCCGAAACTGGCAACCGGCAAATGGTGGAATCGTCGACGATGGCTTGCCTATGGACTGATCGCATTCTTCGTAACGCTTCCACACTTGCGGTGGAATGGACGTCCCTTGGTTCTTTTGGATATCGTCAAGCGTGAATTCACGATTCTCGGGCATACTTTCTATCCGACCGACACACCGTTGGTGGCGCTATTGATGCTGCTGGCGATTACAAGCGTCATGCTGGTCACGGCGGTCGGTGGTCGCGTTTGGTGCGGTTGGGGATGTCCACAAACGGTCTATCTTGAATTTCTTTTTCGCCCCGTCGATCGCCTTTTCAAGGGGCTCATCGCCAAAAAGCCGGCGATCGGTATACCATTGCGTTGGTTGACCTATCTCGTTCTGAGTTTGTTCCTGGCCCATACTTTTTTGAGCTATTTCGTCGGCACAGATCGGCTTGCTCAATGGATTCGAATGTCACCGTTGGAACATCCGACGGCCTTCTTGGTGATGGGCGGGGCTACAGCCGCTTTGCTTTTTGATTTTCTTTTTTTCCGTGAACAGTTCTGCATGATCGCATGCCCCTATGGTCGATTGCAATCGGTCCTGCTCGATCGACAATCGCTGATCGTGACCTACGATCCGTTAAGGGGCGAACCACGGGCCAAAGGTAAGCGAGTATCCAATGCGACTGCCGGAGACTGTATTGACTGCGGTCGATGCACGGTGGTTTGTCCGACAGGAATCGACATTCGCAATGGACTTCAGATGGAATGCATCCATTGCGCCCAGTGTATCGATGCATGCGATTCAGTCATGACACAAATTGGCTTTGCACCTGGACTGATTCGCTATAGCAGTACCCAAGCTATCGAAGGGCAACCTTCGTCATGGCTGCGACCTCGAACACTTATTTATCCGGTAGTGATTGCGATTCTCGCTACGCTGTTCGTCGTGGTTTTGTCGACGAAGTTCGCAATGGATGCGAATATCATGCGAGCACCAGGTGGTGCTCCGTATACGATGAAAGACTCTCGCACGGCCCAAAATAATTTTCGTGTCCGTATTGTAAATCGCACTCAGGCATCGCAAAACTATTCCATCGAGCTCGTTAAGCCGACCGGAGGGGTCGCTCAGTGGAGTGCGCAAAGCACACTCCATCTTGAGCCTGGGCAATCGATGCTCGCTCCGATGGAAGTACACTTTCCAAGCCAACAGACGGCCGGTCTGGGCGTAACGCAAGCAACGGTTCTGGTTCGCGACACTAGCGATCATCATCGCGAAATAACCTTTCAACTGGTTGGACCTAGATAGTGATACCTTTAACAACGCAATCCGAAATAGCCAAAGAGAAATCGTCCAAACGCTTTTGGCTAACGCTGATTCTAAGTTTCTTCGCGTTGGATTTGACGATTGCGATCTATGCAATCGTAGTGGCCGTCAGTGATCCGTCCTTTAGGCCGATGCCCGATTACGGTGACCGATCGGTAGCTTGGGAAGTTCATCATCAAGAGCAATTAGCATCGGAGAGACTTGGTTGGACGGTGGCGGTTTCGAGAGTCGAGACGAGCGATCAGGCAATCGAGTTTCGAGTCGTCGATCGTTCCGGCGAACCGATTGTCCATGCAACAGGACTTGCGAGCGCTTACCATTTCACACGCGTTGCCGACCAGCAGACATCGCCCTTGGAAGAGCGCGAAGCGGGTTGTTATGTGGCAAACATCGATTGTCGTCGGCCCGGTTTATGGAAGATTGATCTGCGATTGACTCGAACGCCCGAAACGACTGCCGAGGAATCTCGCCCGGCAGATGTGTTCGTCTATGAAGCGACCATCGAATTCCCGATTACCCATCCGGTAGTCACGTCCTCTTTACCCTCTTCGATTTCAAGTTAAGCGAGCGTTAGAAAAGAATGTACCTAATAACACGTAGGCGAGTCTCTCCGAGACTCGCACAGCGGCGCTACGAGACGCTGCTATTTGGTTGAAACTCATCAGCCATTCATCCGAAGAATAACCTATGAATTGGATCGAACTCCTTGCTGCTACGCTATCGGCTTCGCTGATTGGATCGCTTCATTGCGTAGGAATGTGCGGACCGTTTGCCATCATGGCTACCACACGCCCAGTCGATTCCAAGGAGAGCACGTTCTCGCGGATTGCTGGATATCATTTCGGAAGACTGACGACGTATGTAATTTTAGGAACGATCGCCGGAATTGCCGGGACAATGCTGAACATGGCCGGCGGAAGCCTCGGACTGAGCCACTCGGCAGCTAGACTAGTCGGGGCATCGCTGGTGATTTTGGGCATCGTTCGATTTGCGAGCATGCTTCGCTTGCACACTCGGGTCGTATCTCATTCAATTTTCTTGCAACGCTGGACGAAAAGTATCCTAGCGATTGGACGATGGATGCAACCAACTTCGCCCGTCCATCGAGCCTACGTTGTTGGGCTCATCACGACATGGTTGCCGTGTGGTTGGTTGTATCTCTTTGCTCTGGCGGCGAGCGGAACGGGAAGTGTCTTCGCGGCGAATATGCTCATGGTCGCCTTTTGGTTTGGCACGCTCCCGCTTCTATCCGTGGTTGCCGTTGGCAGTCAATCGCTGCGCAATCGACTCGCATCCACCGGGGCCGCGTTTTCGCCATTGCAAATACTGCTATCAAAGCTTACTGTTCAAGGCTTGGCGGCAACCCTTATGATCGTCTTTGGCGTCTACACTTTTTACCATCGCTCCCAAATCCAGCTCGATTCACTTACGGAAACTCATCGGAGCGGCGTTCTAACTCGATCGAGCATTCAAGGACTTGCCGACCAACCGTTGCCCTGTTGTAGTCAATCGTTGCCCGATTCCCAATCGACCACCCAAGGCTCGCCATGACGAGCGTTCAATCGATTGTCTTCAAACGGCAAAGCCAAAACGCCTGTGATGCCGCGCTATCGAAAGATGTTCCATGTGACCATTGCGGGCTTCCGACCACGGCCATCCGTCACAACGCTCTCGTTTTTTGTTGTCATGGATGCATGGGAGCCTATTCCTTGATCCATGAGATGGGGCTTGATGATTACTATTCGCTCCGCAATACATCGTCGCATTCAGAAAATTTGCGTTCCGACTCAGTCTTTCTGAAACCTGAAGCCGCTAGGTCGGCAGTTGATTTGCTTGTCGACCTTGAATCGGCTGGTGTTAAAGTCCGAACGACACCGGAAGGTTTTTGTGAAGTACGTTTGGGTGTCGAAGGCATTCACTGCAACGCTTGCTCGTGGTTGATCGAACGATTACAAACGACGATGGATGGCGTCCAAGCAACACAGGTCCGAATGAGTGATCGTTCAGTCAAACTCGTCTATGACCCAGCAACCACCAATCCGGCTAAAATTTCGAAGCGATTGTCGGAGTTTGGCTATCTGCTCGTTCCATTTCACGACGATCAAGCGACTCAGAATTCCAATACTCGCCAGCAGCATGAGCATCTCGTCGCGATTGCGGTAGCCGCATTTTTAGCGGCTAACGCGATGTGGATTGGCATTGCATTGTACGCCGGCGAAGCGACCGGAATGTCGATCGGAGATAGGCTCTTCTTTCGATGGATAGGCACGATACTTGGCCTGCTTTCCGCAATTTTTCCGGGACGAGTGTTTTTTCGTTCGGCAATTCAAGCACTTCGATCGCGAACGGCCCATGTCGATATTCCCGTTGCACTCGCTTTGGGAATTGGAACGCTGGGATCGGTCTGGGGAAGTGCGATCGGTCGCGGCCATATCTATTTCGATTCGCTTGCTTCGCTCGTTCTTTTGCTTCGAATTGGACGATACATTCAATTTCGTTCTCAATATCGCACCGGGCTTTCGCTTTCAAAACTGTTTCGTGGGAGTCAATCGACGGCGACCCGTATCGAGCCCGACGGAACGGCGAAAACGGTTGCGACGACGCAACTCAAAACGAGCGATATCGTATTGGTGCAACCCGGACAAGTCCTTCCAGCCGATGGGTTTGTGATCGAAGGAAAAAGTCATCTCAATGTTTCGTGGTTGACCGGTGAAAGTCTACCAATCTCGGTATCCGTCTCCGATCAGGTCGTTGGCGGAACTTTGAATATCGATTCGCCGATTCGAATTCAAGTAACCGAGTGCGGCCAGCAAAGCCGGATGGGACAGCTTGAAGAAGTGATTCGCGATGCGGCGGGCGAACGCACGCCATTGGTACGCATTGCTGACAAGCTCGGGCGGTGGTTTGTGATCGTTGTCCTTGGGCTGGCGGTTGTTTGTTGGTGCTCATGGTTCGCAGTGGCCAATATCGAACTTGCTACGCTTCATACCATTGCGTTGCTGACGATTGCTTGTCCCTGTGCGATTGCGTTGGCCGCTCCGCTTGTGATTACCGTAACGATAGGACGGGCGGCAAGAAATCAAATCTGGATTCGAGACGGCGAGTCGATCGAGCGACTTGCCAAGCCAGGCATCGTTTGGTTCGATAAGACCGGAACACTTACCACCGGAGAATTGCAAATCGATTCATGGCATGGTTCGAAGCGCAGTGTCGAATATGCGGCCGCCGTCGAATCGCAGGTCAATCATCCTTTGGCCAAAGCCATCGCGCGATCCGTCCTTGCCGAACGAGATACGCAGCTACGTCGAGCGACATCCATACGCGTCGAAGAAGGACTTGGCGTTGAAGGTTTTATAGACGATCAATTTGTTTTGGTCGGCTCGGAGCTTTGGATGCAGGAAAACGGTATTCCGGTGGAGAAATCCTGGCTCGAACGGCAGTCAACAATTATCCGGTCTGGGCATACGCCGGTTTGGGTGGCTATCGATGGCGTTATCGAAGGAATCGGAGCGGTCGGTGATTCGTTGCGACCGGACACTATTCAGACTCTTCGATCGCTTGAAAATCGTGGCTGGAAAATCGGGATCCTGTCAGGTGACCGCCAAGAAGTCGTCGACTACTGGCGCGATCAATTGCGGCAATCGAGCCTTGAGTTTTACAAATGCCTCGGAGGATGCAGTCCTGAAAGTAAAGCAACACATGTTCGAGCTTCATCAAAAGAAATTGATGGAACGGTAGTCTTTGTCGGTGACGGGATCAACGATGCGGTATCGCTCGCCATCGCCGACGTCGGAATTGCGATTCGAGGCGGAAGCGATATCGGATTGCGCGCAGCACCAATTTACCTTGCTAGTAACCGACTCGCATCGGTTCTCCAGTTGCTGCAGGCCTCGGCATCGAGCGTTCGCTCCATTCAATATTGTTTTGCCATGTCGCTAATCTACAACGCCATCACGCTCTCTCTCGCGATGATGGGACTCATCCATCCGCTGATCGCGGCCATTTTGATGCCGATAAGCGGCCTTACAGTGCTGACTTTTGCCATCGCGCGACGCACCTTTCCCAAGGAGGCGAACCGATGAGCGTCCTTTATGTTACTTTGCCGATTGCTTTGGCCCTGGGGGCGCTCGGGCTCTTTGCTTGCATCCGATGTATACAAACGGGTCAGTACGATGACCTGGATACCGACGCGTTTAGAATACTTCAGGACGATCAACCGGCAACGACTAGGTCCGCAAAACAAGCACCGGGCAGTGTGCAAGCCGCACAATCCGTTCAGCAACCGAGCCTAAAAGAAGATGCTTGAGGAAGCCATGTCCGTGCGACGAAACGACGATCAAATCGGCATTTACGTTTTTCGCATACTCGGAAACTTCGTGTCCCGGATCACCGATGGCAACTTCGATCGAGAGTTTTGCAAACTTGGGGACAGATAGTTTTTCGCGAATGATGGTTTTGATCGAATCGATTCGCGAAACATCTGATATGTTTTCATACATCGTGACCGGATCAACGACTCCTAAATCAGCCAGCACATGAATAACCGATACATCTCCAACATCGCCGGCAATTTCAATGGCTTTATCGAGCGCGCTCATTGCCAGATCGCTAAAGTCGATCGGTACAACTATCTTTTTCGGATGCAAACCGGACATCGGTATTCTTCCTTTGAATAAAAACTTTTAAATGGACCTGTGCCGTCTTCGGTTTACTCGGTTGGATCATTTCCTACGTTTCTCTCGACTCGCGTCATTGGTCGATCGCAGCTTGGATTGTAGCCTACATCGCCGGTGGATGGGCACCGAGCCTTGAAGCACTTTCGGCGATTCGACGCGGAGTTGCTAGAAGTTAGCGATTTAATCCGAGTTCGACCTGGCGAACGATTTCCAATCGATGGAAATGTCATCGAGGGCGAGTCATGGGTCGATGAATCGAGGTTGACCGGCGAGAGCCATCTGCCTTTACGGCTAGGCGTTATGGGACACGAAGGGAGCACCGTCATAGTCGTACTGAACGGATTAAGAATCCTCTGGGAAAAAGTACCAAACCTGAACTCGGGGGAACTTGATATCGGGAGGAAGGCCCCACGAATTCAGGGCGACCACGAATAGTGCGCACGTCAATCAAATGGCATCCTGAAGTGCAGAGTTGGAACGGATACCGAAAATGGGAACGATTGCGGCTGTTCAGAGAAAGTCGAACATCTTCCGCGAAAGTTCTTGACTTCGATTCGCGTAATGCTCAACTTTAGGAATTCCGGGTGCAAGTTTGATCCCGTGGCAGCGTTTTCAAAGCCGAATGGGTAATAGGTGGAAAATGGGAATTCAAGCTCTCAAGCTCTCAAGCTTTCAATCGCTTAATATCGGTTTCGGCAATTTATCTTGTACCTTTGCGTCAAACGTTTGGGTTAGGGGATTGCGCAAGCGAAACCTGCGTTTGCTTTCGTCGATACGTCTTTGCACATTGCGATCGATCCTTCTTGCCTTTATCAATTTTACGCTGTTACTTAATATCGTTGGCGCGCAGTTCGATTTTTCAGAAACGCTGCCTGTTTTGCCGCCGGGCAAGAAGGAACACTCAGTAATTGTTCCGCTCGACAATGTATTCAGCGGCAAAATTTTGGTCGATTCAATCAAGGCATCTTGTGCGTGCAGTCGCGACGTAAAAGTTGCCAAGGTGGTAATTGACAAGGCTCTTCCGCAGAATCTGTGGGGCAAAATTAACTATTTATCGTTACGAATAGAAAACCGAAGTTTCAACGGACACCCGTTTCGCATTGGATTTTTG
>JAWXCK010000256.1:0-3654 GCA_034408855.1 Pirellulaceae bacterium | reverse complement strand
TCAAAAATCCAATGCGAAACGGGCATCCGTTGAAACTTCGGTTTTCTATTCGTAACGATAAATAGTTAATTTTGCCCCACAGATTCTGCGGAAGAGCCATACTTTTCAAGGTTGCGATCCGCTCAATCGGAATCCGTATAGAATTTATGAATAGAACTGGCTCATGCGTAACAATCTCTAGCTCGATCCATTGGCTGCCAGACTCCTCCATAACCAATTGCGATCTTCCAGCATCGACGAAGAATTCGACTCGAATTCGAATTGGGATACTTGAATCGCGACTATGAGCTGGACGATTTTTTCCGCCTAATCGAACGCTATTGTTGGTGATCTTCAAACCATCCAGAGCCAAATCTCGCTCAAAGAGTACTTGATAAAAAAGCATCAACGCATGTGCAATAGTGCTCTTCCCTGAGCCATTTGCGCCGAACAACATTGTAATGGGTGCAAATTCAATCCTCTGTCGAGATTCGAATCCTTTGAAGTTCTCGATTTCAATTGCTGTTATCATGTACTTTCTCCGAAAACGGTTGCCCGAAATTCAGGCTTCATTGGTTTTACGATTGTAACCTGTCAGGGACCTCATTGCTGATCAAATGCGATTTCTCCGAGGCCACTCATCGATGGACCGTCGCAGATCCACCAGGTTTCGCGGCAATAGGTTCGGGTAAGTTGTTCGGTGACGATGGAAATAGCTGACTAACAGGTCATGACCGCGCACGTACTAGATAAAGCGATTGGAATTTCGGCTGTTCATAGCCAGCGCTTTGGACCTTACTTCATCTGGACTACGGATTTGAAGGGCTGAGCGGCAATGCAATTGTCGCCGAAAACACGACCGAGAAATTCGTATCGACAAAGGATGGACCATCAAAATCGGCCGAGTCTTAGATATATACCAGAGACCCAACAGCTACTTCGACCTTGGCTCAGGCGATCTCGCCATGCGCCGCTGCTTGGAAACAATTATCGATACCTATCGAAGCTAAACGCCAATGCAATTGAGTCTCACATTGTGATAAATTGAAATCTTCTCAGCGATGTGCTTTCCAACGTTCCGTTTATTTAAGTCCAACTATCGACCAAGGTACGTTTTTTGGGCGACTCTCAAAAATATCTTGCCATTTCCAAGAAAATCGCGCCATCGTTCTTTTAATTCACTGTCCATTAACCAATGAATATCAGTCGTCTGTTGACTCGACGGTGTATCCAATCCGTGATCTACACTAATTCCGCCGATGTCCGTCAAGACATAACGTGCATGAAACGCTTCTCCATCGGCTTTTACCTTCCAGAGAACAACATCTAAAGATCTTCCTTTCGGAATTATGCGAGGCAACTCTCTTTCACAAGACTTATGAAATTCGTCGATCCAAATCGATTCTGATTGATCGCTTGAATTCTTAGCAATTACAACTTTTGTGTGGAATTTCATCGCTCCAAATCGTTTCGATTCGTCGTT
The DNA here is from genome assembly GCA_034408855.1 of Pirellulaceae bacterium. Lineage (GTDB taxonomy): Bacteria > Planctomycetota > Planctomycetia > Pirellulales > Pirellulaceae > JAIYDQ01. The sequence goes on along the minus strand of JAWXCK010000256.1, from coordinate 2,192 downwards.
ATAGGCAACATTTAGAATCGCGTGCAAAGAATCGAGATAGGCTTTTTTATCTGGATGAAAGTGTGGATCGACGAGAAATACGTCACTGCTAACTCGGAGTAGCATCGCGAGCTGTTTAGAAAGCTCTGCTGCGGTTCTCCGAACTCGCTTTCCAGTTTCTACATACCAAGGCTCATCATCGATTGATAAGTCTTCAGGCGAAGTAATCCTCGGGTTTCCTGTTGGGGACGAGATAATCGCCTTAAACGGAAACCGTTTGTCTTCGTTTAAGGCAGTATCAATCCAAGCATATCAATCGCAACTAAGAACCAGCCATTTTCGCAGGGTGGCTGCTTGGCGATTGTTGTTTTGCTGGTTGGCTTGACCGTGGTGTGCAGTTGCTGGTTTCGTGGATTTGGTTCAGCTCTTTTGCAGCTTCGTGCAGGGTCGTGGCACGATAGGCTTGCCAGAAGTCCAATGCGTTTCCGGCCGAGCCGCAGCGAAAACATCGGTATACGTTCTTCGAGGCATCGATGCTAAAGGATCGGTCCTTGCGTTTGGAGCAGTCACTCAACACTCCTGATTGGCAGCCTGGTAATGGACAAGGGCCGCGGAGTTGGTCTCCACGGCCCTTGACACTTGTCCAACCGATTCGCTCTAAAAGTTCTCGCAAGCGTATCCGAGACTTCAACTTGCGATAGTCTATCCTCATTGCTTTTGCTTGTTCTTCGGCTTACGAATCGACTCGCCTTCAAACGTAATCAGATTCGTTTGGTCGACGACGCGGTCTAACAACGCCATCGTCATCGGTGGATCGCCCAAGTATTCGGTCCAATCATCGAAGCTGACATTCGTAATGATCGCCGTCGAATACCGCCGATTGCGGCCGTCGATCACTTTGTACAGTAGACTCAACGCATCGGGCACTTCCTTCCGCTCCAATTTCTCGAAGCCGAATTCGTCGATGATCAACAGCTCGTACAAGCAGTATTGTCGTACCTTGGGCGTTAACCTTTTCACCGCTCTGGCTTGATTCAAGACTTCGATCATGCTGCCGCTGGTCTCATACCTTACGCGGTATCCCATGGCACAGCATTTTCTAGCAACGCCCAGTATTAAATGAGTTTTTCCCAAACCGCTGGCGCCAACGAAAGCCACGTTTTCTTTTCTTCGAAGGAATTCCCCAGTAGCCAACTCAAAGAATGGCTCACGGCGAATCGTCTTGGGATTGCGAGTCCAATCATACGATTCCAACGTAGCCTCGGTTGGGAAGCCCGCTCGGCGGATGCGAGCTTGAATCGATGACTCTTGGCTCTGGTTTGCAGGTGGCTCGAGGAATTTGGCTAAGAGCTCCGAAACAGGCAGCGCTGCCTTGGTATGTTGTTGCAGAAAGGAGTCAAGCTGCTCCTGGTTCATCTTGATTTTCAGTATCTCCAGATACTGGAGGATCTTCTCCCGGTGGTTGGTCGATGTGGGGTTGGTCGGTTTGCTCATGTTGTTTGTCTTGGTTCTCTTGATCGATAAGCTGTTGATACTCCTCGCTCCTTCGAGCTTCTACGCGGGTCGATTCCGTGAGTTGTTGCAAGGCCTGTTGTTCACGCTTGCTAAGTAGTTCCCAGTTGGCTTTCGGTGTTCCGAAGTGCGCTAAGATTCGTTCCAGCGATTGATAGCCGTAGGCGTGATACTGATTCCCTCGTTGCATGGCACAGATACCATCCTTCTGCGGATAACCATGAAGCAGCGACAAGATCCGCTGGGCCTCGTGTTTTCCATACCGGCACTTGCCAAGCACACCATCGAAGTACTCCAGCCCACTTGGGCCCCAGTGCGAGTATTTCTGGCGAAGGATCGTTAACTGCTCTTGGTGATCTTTCGGAGGATCATGATCCGGATGGCTTAGCTTTTCGTTCTTGCCTCGCAAGAGATAATGCGTGGCAACGAGATCGATATGAGCGTTATAGATTTGAAGTTGATCTTCTAGGATTCGAACCGGTAGCATTTGGCCAAGCAACCGCCAGGGCGCACTGTAGCGATTATTGGCATAGTTAATGAAGCCTTCGCTATCGACCAAGCGATAGACCACTTGAGCGGTATCGAATCGGATCGTTGGCAACTCGAGCAGATGCGGCTTCTCTTCTTCATGGAGTTCCAAGGGCGTTCGCTTGGTCGTGCCATGAATACGTCGATCATTGACCTCCGAGAGCCACCAGCGG
>JAWXCK010000255.1:0-6366 GCA_034408855.1 Pirellulaceae bacterium | reverse complement strand
TGCCCGACGTCGGGCATTGTTGGAATGAAAGCGTTCGGATTCGAAGTACCCACGCATCCCGGACAGACAATCCTGGTACGCTTGATTGATTTCTAAAGGCCCCTTCGTTCGCTCCAACGATTCGATAAGGTAAAACGTCATTACGCTCAGATCGGCCTCCGACCGGACGAGTGAAACTTCTTTTGTTGAACTGGCGGTAAACAAGACAGAACCCGTTTGGCCGATATCCTTAAGTCGGCTGATTTCTTGATCAAGAAAATCAAAGGCTTTGTTTTTTAAAGGAGTATTAGCTTGTGGTTTCAGATCCTTCTCATTCGTGGCAAAGCCACCTGAATAGCAGATGTCGAGAACTACAATCACTTGACGATCGTCCAGCATTTGTAGCCAGTGACCGAACAGGTCATCCGACACACAGGTCTGACGCGTCAATACTTCACTCAACTTCTCCAGTGAACCGCCGACTTTTTGAAATAGATCCTTGGCCAATGGCACATACGCGGCGAACTCCGGCGGCAGAGTTCCCTCCTTCGCTTGTTTGACGATGCCTGCCACAGCCGCCGGTCCCATATAATCGTAAGGAACGAGAAACTCATCGAGCATATCGGCTTCGTCTCCATTATCGTCGGGAATCTGTCCGCCATGGCCCGAGTAGTAGATCACCACCGTATCACCTGGGCGAGAAACGCTTGGCAACCATTGCGTGATTGCTTGCTCCAAGTTTTTGCGAGTGGCCTCTTCGTTGGTAAATAGCTTAGTCTGATTCATTCCGCCGATATCGCGAAGGACCACGTCTAGCGACCGTGCATCACGATGGGGAGTTGCCAGATTGGGACTATGTCCTGAAACCGCTTCTTCAAAGAATGCAAACTTGTGTTGAGAGACGCCGAAGAATACGCCGTATCGCTTAGCGCCGGAGGCTATTAATTCTTGATTGGCAGGATAAGTCGTCAATTCGACTTCGCACTCCGTCCACCGGCCCGGACCAGACGAGCTTACTGGATCAACTGCGGTGATCAGATCGTTACCGATAGCGCCTAGCTCGAGTGCAACGCCCTTGAGTTCTTTGGCCGAAATCGGATTAAATCGTTTGGCACGGAGGGCAGGCTCCGACAGCGACGTTATCGGATGCTCGGTCGCGATGACTTTTAACATCTCTTTGCCAAAGGGTGGTCCAATCTTCCAACGGAATAGATCATCATCGCCGGGAATCTGCACGGCTTGCCGAGCTTTCAAGCGATTGTCGGGTTGTTTGCTGTTCGGAAAAATCTGAAATGTTTTTCCATCGGCTTGCTGGTAGACGACGTAAACATAAGCATCGATTTCCGATACAACTTTGACCGCTAAGTTATCTCCTTCACGGTAGTCTCGCGATTTCCGATCGATTTCGATACGAACCAAGAAGCCGGGATTGGTTTGCTGGATTTCGCCAACGCCAACCTCGCCGCTTTCTTGACCTTGCGCTGTTCCGACACAAAGAATGGTCATTGCCATAACTTGAGCGACGATTTTTCGATCCATGTGCATGTCAATGCTCCGAGGAATAACCAGCCGGTAATGCCACCATTGTACCTTTAGACGCAACCCAACAACACTGTTGCGCGCAAAACGGTTTGATCGACGCAGTTCTACCGTTGGCCCTATGGTTTAGTGGTCGAATGTTGGGATCGAGGCGGAAAAATGGGCAACGCGGGTCGGTCGGTCTCGAGCACGGGTTGCTGGCGATCACTTGGCCGCTCCCGCAGCGTGTTAAACGACTCGTCCAAGTGCTGCGCGATGAATTCGTAAAGTTCCTTACGCGATATCGTTTTGTCAGCGTTGCGATCCACGGTACCCGATGCGAGCCCTTCCAGTAAGTAGTGCGTAAATTGCCCGGCTCGAATGGTTTCGCCGCCACGAGCGAGGCGGCGTTCGTACGCTTGTTGTCCAGATTGGCATGCGAAGATGGCCGTCATGTCACGATCCACCGACTTTGTGTCTCCTCGCACCTCACGCCACGGAGAAGCTTTCGCATGCTCGGCGGCGGGTGCTCCGGGAAATGGCAGAAACCTCGACTGCAAATCCTCATCCACATCCTTAAGACCAGTACCGGAATGGCAACAGTCCAGAAGTACAGTTATTCGCCGTGCCGGCAAATCTTCCAACCATCGACCGAGTTCATCGTCGAGGACCAAAGTCTTAATATCCGTTGTGGCATCCGCCAGGCAAAGAGCCTCGTCCAAATCGTCCTCCTCGTCGTAAGGTTTCTGATCTGGGACCTGCGTCCCATGCCCGGCGAAGTGAAACCATAGATGATCGTCAGACTGCAATTGTCGAGCAAGTTTTTGTAGGGCATTCTGCATCGCTGCGCGTGTGGCATTTTGGCCTGTGAGTAACGTGACTTGTTGTTTTGGAACGCCCAAACGCGTGGTCAGCAACTCGTACATCGCTTCGGCATCCGATTCCGCTGCGCGGAGCGACAGCGATTTCGAACCGTCTGGCAAGCGAAATTCGGGACATTGATTCACACCGATCAAGAGCGCATATTCTTCGCCCGACGCTTGATTCAAATAGAAAACTATTCCGATCAACGCGGCAGTCACAAGTTGACCATGGTTGGAATTAGTCGTCACGAGTTCCTCACTCCAAAGTCTTTAAATGTTGTTCGATCTGGGCTTGAAGCTCATCTGGAGTTTCTCCCCGCAATACCCGTTGCCACTCGGCGCGTGCTTCATCGAAGCGATCGAGTTCTTCCAGGGTCATCGCTCGATTGACGCGGGCTGGAAGATGGTTGGGTGACAAGCGAAGACAGTTTTCAAAGGCTACCTCGGCCGCCGCAAAATCTTGTCTTGCGAAATCGGCCAGGCCAATGCCCAACAACGCCAGCGGTTCTTGCGGATCGACCTCGCTAGCCCGTGCAAAATCTACGGCTGCGGCGTCAAAGTCATTTTTGGACATTTTCAAATGGCCTCGATTGAGCAGTACTTCGAGCTGTTCAGACGGCGCATCGCCAAGTAATAACTCAGCTTCACGAAGGCCTTGTTTTGATTCTGAACCACGCCCGATCGTCCCTCCGATTCCGAAACCGAATTCGGTCAGCAGACCGGACGATGCGAGTGCCAGTGAACCTGGCAAACGCCGCACCGCTTGTGAACTTAGACTTCGCAGTCGGTCGGATCGAATTCCCTTCCGATCAGCTTCATTCAGTAGCTGTTCAGCTTTTTCAAAATCTGCACTACTCAACAACTGCTTGGCGCTTGCATAGGTCTTGCCTTCGGCAATTTGAGAGGACATTCCGCCTTGCCACTGGATCCCGACTACTAGAAGCAGTCCGGCCGCGACCGCCAGCGCCATCGTCCATAATCGATTCACTCGAGAAAAATTTTCCGGTAGACGAATGGTGCGAACTTCGTCCACGTTCTCGCTCTCTGTCGTTCGAGAGTCGACTGACTGATCTTGTTCCCACAACAAGGCGATAAGTTGGCGGCAGGAGCTGCAGCTCGCCAAGTGTTCGATGACGGCTGGCCGGTCGTAATCCGGCAAAAGTCCTTCAGTAAACAGCGATAAAGTCTCTTCGTCGGGATGCTCTCGCATCGGTAGTGCTCGATCGATGGCTTCATTGTGCAGAAGCAAGTTCGCGAGCAATCGGTCCTCTGGCGAGTGTGTTGGTTTCATGGCTGTTCCTCAACAAAACTTACCGCATGGGCGAGAACATCGCCAAGTGAGCGACGCAACTCGACGTCATGGCCCGCTAAAACCAATTCCATGCATTCTGTAAATCTTCCATTCGTTCCGGCTCCGGCGCCCAGCTTTTGTACTTGAGCCCAAATTATTTGTGAAATTCGCTGTCGTCGACGAGTCACATTGCCACTGTGAATCTTCAATTGCCGAGCAATCGTATGCTGCGGAACATCATCGAGGACAAGTAACTTGATCAACAGTCGGTCTTCGTTCCCCAAGGCAGAAACCGCCTGGGTGAAGATGGGTTGCAACAATCCAATACAAGCGTGATCATCCGCATGGATGAACTGGTCTTGAGTATTTTGCGGTTCAAAGTCAGTCAAGGACTGCAATGAGGTCTTTTTCCGTCCCGCCTCGCGGCAGTGATTCATTACCACGACCCGTAGCCAACTGGCGAGTGAAGTTCTACCGACGTAGCCTGAGATGCGAGGCGGACGTGTGTCTCGCGGCAAGACCAAATCGGCTAAGAAGTTCTCTACCCATTCCAGGCCACGCTTACCAGTCGTTCGCTGTGCGATGTTCCTGATCAGTGGCATATACTCCTCCTCAAATTGTTCTGCCGCACGCGGCTCACCTTGTTCCAACGCTTGGGCCAAGATCACCTCACGGATGACGTTGGATTGCGTTCGTTCGTATCCCAAATCACCTCGCTCTAATCGGACGAGTACATCTTCCACTGGAATCAGCCCTGAAGAACCACAAGTAAATCGTTCCCAGTGATTCATCAAGCACCGTGCGACACGCTCAGCATAAGGCTGTTCTTCTGTCTTACGCCATGCTGGACCAATTTCCTTGAGTTCCGCGATCCAAGGTCGAGTATGTCTGAGTACGGCAGAAACAACTTCGACCACAAAGTCTTCACGTTGCGCCGCAGGTACAGATGCGACCAGCCAGTTCGGCCACGGATCAAATGTGACATGCGACACAATCGGTTCAAACTCGTTGGAGGAAATGAAATGGGCGTCTTTCAGGACATCACCGATTGCTGATTCTAGCGTAAAGGGCAGTCCCTGGGTAATTCACAACACGGGGCCAGCGAGTGGCTCGCTTGCAGTCACTCGCTGGCACGTCGCTTTGTAAAAAGCTTTCTATCGAAGGCGAAAGCTAGCGGTTTGTGGCGTGGCACCTGGATGACGCGGCGTCACACTTGGACCGTTCGAGTTGGCGGCAAGTGACAGATCGGTGCGTCCCGTTGGCTCAGTGTAATTCGACTGGACCGGCGTCGACTGAGTCGACGAAACCCCCTGGATTTCGGGACGCACGGGTGTACCGCTTCTATCTCGATACTCAAAGTGCAAGTGCGTGTCAGCTTGGGAGGGAACATTTCCCGTCCTACCGACCGCGCCGATTACTTGACCTTCTACGACTCGTTCTCCGATGCTCGGTTGTTGATTACCAGTCAGGTGAAAATAGGAGCTAGTCGTTCCATCTTGGTGTCGAACTGTGACGCGATTACCTGCCCCGTTGTTGTCAACCGGCAAAGGTGGATCCATCGCGGTGGAATACGTACGTTGTTGCGTATTGACGCTCCGAATCACGATCCCGTTATCGACTGCTTGAACGGGAGCCTCATTCGAGGCGGTCAAATCGACGCCAGCGTGTGTTCTCTCCCCAGATCGAGGATCGTTAAATTGACCTCCTCCTTGTCCTCGCTGCGGATCGCGAATGTTGACACGATTTCCTCCGCTGCTGACCGGGTTCGGCAAGAGCCGGCTTCGACCTACCTGCTGGGCATCGGCCGTCGAAAAAGACAGTTGGCAAAGGCTAAAAGCAACTGTGAAAGCAAGGGATCGGGAAGTAAGGAAGCGTTTCATGGCAGACTCTTTTCTTTGTTGAGGTTTCTTTTGCTGAGCCGATGAATTTTGGTCCAGCAGACAAAAACGAGACGCCATTTCTCCGATAAGTTGCGCGAAATTCAAGAAATGTAGTGCATTTTGCTTGAGCGAGTACGGTACAAAAACTCAGACGACGGTTTGGAACGGCGATTTCCTAGTTGAACGCGGGGTAGAATTTACGATTCTCGGTCGAACTGCTCGCTTGAGATCGGTCTTGATCGGGCTGTTAACTTGGTTTCGACCTTTTCTTGTTTCCCGACTAGAAACCTACCGGAAGGGTCTCGAAATTCGCAAACTGTTTCGCTGCAATGACTTACGCATTTCGAAAAAGAGAGTATTATAACGAAGAGGGTTGCTTCCGGGGAGCTTGTGTCAAAGTTCTAACTTTGGCGACGAAAAGAGTTAACGCCCGGCGTCGAGAGATCGACCGCCGGGCGTTTTTCGTTTCTACACAGTCTTTCGCGGGTTTTCTACCCGTTTCGCGATTCGCAGTGTCAATCGCAACTAAGAACCAGCCAGTTTCGCAGGGTGGCTGATTGGCGATTGTTGTTTTACTGGTTGGTTTGACCGTGGTGTGCAGTTGCTGGTTTCGTGATTTTGAATCAGCTCTTTTGCCGCTTCGTGTAGGGTCGTGGCTCGATAGGCCTGCCAGAAGTCCAATGCGTTTCCGGCCGAGCCGCAGCGAAAACATCGGTATACGTTCTTCGATGTATGAATGCTAAATGATCGGTCCTTGCGTTTGGAGCAGTCGCTCGAGACTTTCGATTGGCACTCTGGTAACGGACAAGGGCCGCGGAGTTGGTCTCCACGGCCC
>JAWXCK010000254.1:0-14246 GCA_034408855.1 Pirellulaceae bacterium | reverse complement strand
GGTTTTTGCAATCACTCAGTCCAGTGTTTTCCTTGTATTTCACGGCTAAAATCGATTGCGGATCACGAAAACCACCCACAGTTTCTGCGGAAGAGCCAACCTTTTTTGGGTAGAAATGGGGCAAACTTCATGGTCTAATGATTAGGATAACAGAATTAGTTCGTTTTCTCATTGGTTCACAGGAGCCTTCATTCACTCGCGCATGACTAAAGCTAATCCACGTATGTTGGCCCTTGAGGATATCCCCAACGCCACTTCGGTTGCACCGGCTGAGCAACTCGAATCAAGTCTTAAACTTGCCATGGCAGCCGCTCGTGCCGCTGCGGAGAACAAAGGGCAGGATATCGTGATGTTGGATGTTTCCAAACAAACATCGATTTTCGACTGCTTTGTCATTGCGACAGGAACAAGTCGTCGGCAGTTGCATGCGATCAGCGATGAAATCGACCACGCGCTGGAGGCTTTAGGCGAAAAACGGATGAGCACTTCGGGGTATGATGAAAGCCGCTGGATCGTGCTCGATTACGGGGGACTGGTTGTTCATCTATTCGACGAAGAGACGCGTGCCTTTTACGATCTTGAAGAACTATGGGCCGATAGCCCTCGTGTCGATCTTACCGAAGCCCTGAAGAATACAGGGGCGGCCGTCATTCGGACCGACTCTTAGGCAAGGATAAAAGCCATGTCGATTCCTATGTCTCCGGAATACCTGCTCTATTACCTACCTCTTTTGGTAGGCGTTTCGTTGGTCCTGGCCGCAACTCGGCACGAGCGACCAGCGTTGATTTTTCGGCAAGCGATCTCGCACGGCGTCTGGTTTACCGTGTTTATGCTGGTGGTAGCCGCCGTGCTTGCCATCGCGACTTGGTTTATCTGATTCCGAATTCTCGCGTAAGGTTGGCTTTGGCAGATGATTTAGTGAGCCGTCGGCGTGAGCCTGATGGAAATATAAGCGGCAAGATGCTAGCTCAATGCCTCTCACTTTAGTTGCCATTCGTTCCTAGGCTGTGAATTTTTCGAAGCGCTTCGCACCAATGTCGCCTTTCGCTCCGCGAAAGTGGCGTGAATCCCTAAACAACCGATGTTTTACTTGAGATTTACGTTTCGTTCGCGAAGCGAACGACGACAATGGTCTTCAAAGTCAGCGGCATTGGGCTTGCGACGTACCACTACAAAAAGGTTACTAATCGGTAAATCCGTTCGACTAATGACCTGTTTGGTGGATACAATAAATTCCATATAAACTCGGAAGAGCAGGCTGGCTGTAGCGATCGTGCCGATTGAGCGGACATTACACGGCTGGTTGCCATTTCCAATCGCATGGAAGATCAGCGGGTTTTCCGTTTGCGATGACTCTGCGTGGTACGCTTCGCATACTTGGCTGTTAACTCCTTGACGGGACTATTTCATTTATGAAGTCGCAAAATGATCGTGATTGGTTGGCCAGCGCCACCAAAGCATGTTTGGCTATTTGTTTCCTAGGCTTAGCCGTAAATCTACAGGCGGCGGACGAGGAACCGACCTATCCACCGCATGAGAAGATCGTCGCAGGATTCACGAAAGCCGAGTCACACTCACCAGACCATCAGACGCTCGGAAATATCTGGACACGCGATCGGGACGCGCAGATGTTCCTTGAAATCCCCAAAGACTTCGCCACCAAGAAATACTTCATCGCATTGACCATCAGCAGCGGCGACGAGTACGCAGGCCTGCAAGCCGGTGACTATTACGTCTATTGGCGAATGTATAACAAGCGACTTGCCCTTATTCTACCGAATGTCGATGTTCGCTCGTCCGGCGAGCCCGAATCAAAATCATCCGTCAAACGGCTCTTTACCGACAAAGTGCTTTTGGATATCCCCATTGTGACAATGGTGCCGCGCGGCGGACCGATGATTGACGCCGATGCTCTCTTTATCGGCGAAGCCAGCAAATTCTTCGGCCCACAGGCCCGAATCACTTCGCCAATGTTATCGAAGATTGTAAAAGCCAAGTCCTTCTCGAAGAACGTTGAAATCGCATTTGAAGTTGTAGGTCGTAACGGTCAGTTGCAAACCTTGCACTATTCGATGAGCGAAGTTCCCGATGACAACGGCTATAAGCCTCGCAAGTCGGATGAACGGATTGGCTATTTCAGCACTGCCTTTAGCGATTTAGGAATCTACGACGAGGATAAAGTTAAGAATCGATACATCAATCGATGGCGACTGGAGAAGCGCGATCCCAATTTAAAAATAAGTCCGCCGGTAACTCCGATTCGATTCTACGTCGAGCATACGACACCGGTGCGATATCGTCGGTGGGTGAAACAAGGCATTGAATACTGGAATAAGGCCTTCGAGAAAGTTGGCTTTGCCGATGCCATCGAAGTCTATTATCAAGACGCTCGGACCGGCGCTTTTATGGACCTCGATCCTGAAGATGTTCAGTACAATTTTATTCGATGGTTGAACAACAACGAAGGCACCGCCATCGGTCCGAGCCGCGTCAATCCGCTCACGGGTGAGATTCTCGATGCGGATATTATTTTGACCGACGGCTGGATTCGCCACTTTCATTTTCAATTCTCAGATTTGATGCCTGAGATCGCGACTGAGGGAATGAGTGGTGAGACACTATCTTGGCTGGCTGACTATCCGACCTGGGACCCGCGCGTTCGATTTAGCAATCCATCCAATCAGCGCTTCAAAGCCAATGCGATTGCCCGAGATGCTCAAAAAGCTTGGAACGCGGACCCTGCTACGACGGTCGATAGCCATTTGATCGGCGACGATGCGATGGACGGATTGGTCGGTCGTACCAGCCAGATCAATGGCATGTGCATGGCCGCTCATGGCAAGCAAATGGATATCGCGATGGCTCGAATAGCTCTAACGATGTTGGATATTGAAGAAGACGAGATCGAAAAGAAAAAAGACCGAGAAAAGAAGAAGGAAGAAGAAGACGCCAAAGCCATTGCTTCGGAAACTAAACCTTCGGAAACGAAACCTTCGGAGACACAAGGTGAAGCGGCCAAGTCTGGCGAAGCGAAAAAGGGAGATAAGACCGACGAAGACAAGGTTGCTAAAAAAGACGAAGAGAAAAAAGGGGATGAAAAGAAAGAAGGCGACAAGAAGAAAGATGATAAACCCAAGGAGGAGATGCTCGATGGGATGCCCGAAACGTTCATCGGACCCTTGTTAGCCGAATTGGTCGCTCACGAAGTAGGACATACGCTCGGTTTGCGGCATAATTTTAAAGCGTCGGGTGCCTATAGCCTTGAAGAAATCAATTCGCCAGAACTCCGCGGCAAGAAGCCGTTGGCTGGTTCGGTGATGGATTACTTGCCGGTAAATATGTCGTATCAGATCGGCGACGCGCGTGGCGATTGGACCATGATCGGCATTGGGCCTTATGATTACTGGGCAATCGAATACGGATATGTTCCTGAAGAAGCCAAGTTGAAAGATATCTTAAAGCGCGTTGGTGAACCGGAGCTTCAGTATGCTACCGATGAAGATACTCGAGGCCCAGACCCGCTAGCTCGACCTTACGACTACGGACGTGATCCGTTGGTTTATGCCGAGAACCAAATGAAGCTCGTAAAACTTTATCGTGAACGGTTGATCGATAAATTTGTTAAGGACGGAGAAAGTTGGGGCAAAGCTCGTGAAGGGTATGAATTGACACTTGCACAGCAAATGCGGTCGATCAGCATGATCGCCAATTGGGTTGGTGCTGCGCACGTCAATCGCGATCATAAAGGCGATCCTGGAAATCGTATGCCGATAACGCCCGTTGCCGCCGACGTCCAACGCAAGAGTTTAGAGTTCGTGATTGCCAACGCCTTTCAAGATCAAGCTTACGGGTTAACGCCGAGTATCTTGAAACGCTTGACTGTCGAAAAATGGTGGGATGAAGGAATGCGTGCGATGAGTGAATCGACTTTCCCGGTCCACGATCGAATTCTTTCGGTTCAAGCATCGGCCTTAACCATGCTGATGAATCCGTCGACACTTCGGCGTGTTCTTGACAATGAGCAAATGGTGCCTGCCGGCGAAGATGCGGTTGTCCTTCCAGAGCTAATGGATCGATTGCAAGCTGCCATTTGGTCGGAGCTCGATGCGAAACCCGACGGCGAAGTATCACCTCGCAAGCCTCGAATTAGCTCGCTGCGCCGAAATCTGCAACACGAACACATTGATCGGCTGATCGATCTGGCGTTTAGCAATCGGGGCATTGCAGCGATGAAACCTATTTCGACCTTGGCCGTTATGCAACTAAAAGATATCAAGCGAAAAATTGATAGCGAGCTAGAAGCGCGAGGCGGTTTAGATGCCTACTCCGAAGCCCACCTTAGCGAAGCGCAGTCGCGGATTGCCAAGGCCCTGGACGGTCAGTTCATATACAATATGCCGAAGAGTTTTGGTGGAAGCCAAGTCATTCAGCTCATGTTAGGTGAGGAAACACCGCCGCGATCGAACTACCAGATAGTCGATCCGACAACGCCCCCTGATAATCCGTAAACATCGTTCCTATGGTGAGCGGACGGCGCTAGCCACCGGTTCTTCGCCACACAAAATAGTAGAGCTAGCTGGTGGAGTTCGTTTTACTATAAAAGATTCAAAATTTCAGCTCATTCATCTCAGCGAGTCGGACGCCGGACAGACGCTCGCTTTGACGATTAAGCGAGTCTTGTCTTGCAAAAGTTGGGGTGAAGCTCGAAAAGTCATTTCTCAACGTCGAGTGCAGATCAATGGTAACCTTTGCCTTGATCCGGCACGGCGGCTGACTGAACGCGATGTTGTGAAAGTCTGGGAAGTTCCGCTCCGCAAACCGGTCGACGAATCGGCCATCCGATTTGTCCATGTCGACGACGACTTGGTGATCGTCGAAAAACCTGCCGGGGTCACGTCGGTACGCCATTTTGAAGAACGGCGTATGAAGCACAAAAGGAAGCAGCTTCAACCAACTTTAGAAGAACTCTTGCCGATGGCCTTAGCCAAATACCTTCGGGCGAAACGGACAAGCAGCTTTGCTAAGGAAAGTACCGTCACCGAGTCGACGACACCTAAGCCCACTCGAAAAAAACACTCGCCAAAGTACTTGGAAGCTCTCGAACGATTGGCAGGTCGTCTAACGATCATCGCTGTCCATCGACTCGATCGAGACACCAGCGGCTTGATGATCTTTGCGAGGAATCGGCGGACGGCAGTTCGGCTCGGAGAACTGTTTCGCCAACATGCCATCGATCGGCGATATTTGGCAGTCGTTCAAGGAGCGCCAACCGCGCAGACTTTTGATAGCCACTTGATTCGAGATCGAGGTGACGGTCATCGAGGCAGTGTCAGTGAACCGATTCCCGATGACGCGCAACGGGCGGTCACCCACATTCGACCGATCGAAGCGATAGGAGGCTATAGCGTTGTCGAGTGCAAATTAGAGACGGGGCGCACGCATCAAATACGAATCCACCTCGCCGAAGCCGGACATCCGCTGTGTGGTGAGAACATTTACCATCGTTCGGTCGACGGACGAATGCATAACGATAGCAGCGGTGCGCCTCGTCAAGCGCTTCATTCTTCTGCATTGCGATTCGTCCATCCGATGACCGGCAAGATCTTAAAGTTTGTCATGCCCTGGCCTGACGATCTCCAGCGATGGTTAAACCAGCTCAAGAAAACGGTCTAAGGCTCGGCCCACATTAGATTTTAACGTGGCATGTTTTGTTAACGGATAGGCTGTGAATTTATCATTGTCGCCTTTCGCTCCGCGAAAGTGCGCACCGTTAACGCCACTTTCGCGGAGCGAAAGGCGACATTGGGACGAAGCGCATCGATAATTTCATAGTCTAGGAACGAACAATGACAATGGTTGCCAAATTGAATGGCATTGAGCTAGCGCTGACGGCTCACAAAACGTCGATATCTATTGACATTTCAGGTTTTTTTCCTTGTCGCGGCTACCCTGTGAGCTACGTTTTCGAAAGCGCTTTTTGCGCATTCGTTTTCAAGTTGCAGTCGAATTTTCATGTCCACAGCAGAAATCTCAACGAGATCAGCGATCGGAAGCAGCCGTTCTGCATCCAGCCGATCGGACCGAAGAACATTCGTTACAATCCATACGCTCGCAATGATCCTTTTCACCGTTGCAATCTTCGCCAGCGCATCGCTGCTGTTCGTCGTCCAGCCGATGGTCGGCAAGCTGCTCCTTCCCAAGCTCGGTGGAGCTCCGGCTGTTTGGAATACTTGCATGTTGTTTTTTCAGGCCACGTTGCTGGCTGGATATTTGAGTGCTTTTCTGATGACGCGGTTCGTCAATCTGAAGTGGCAAGTCGTGTTATATGTTTCGGGACTCGTTTTGGCTTTAAGCCAACTCCCGCTTTCGGTTGCCCCCGAGTCGACCGATGCATTGCTTCGCGGCGCTGATCCAAATTTTTGGTTGTTGGGAGTACTCATCACTCGAGTTGCGCCGGTTTTCTTCATGCTTTCGATCACGTCGCCATTGATGCAAAATTGGTTTGCGAGAACCGGTCATCCGCGCGGGCACGATCCTTACTTTCTTTATTCCGCCAGCAACATCGGCAGTATCCTTTCGTTGGTGCTGTTCCCATTCGTCCTCGAAGTATCCTGGGGCGTGAACGAACTATCCGTTGGATGGATGTGGGGCTTCGGCGGGTTTATTGGACTGGCAGTGCTATGTGGATTCGTGAGTTGCATCGGAGCTGCCCGACAACGGCGAACGGCAGAACTATTCCAAGCAACGGAAACTACCGACAGCAAAGTCAATAGCCAACCGGTAACATGGTCGCGTCGAGGCTACTGGGTGGTTCTATCGCTTATCCCATCAAGCCTCATGCTTGGGGTGACGACTTACGTTTCCACCGATGTATCGTCGGTGCCGTTGATCTGGATCATTCCGCTGACGATCTATCTGTTGACTTTCGTACTAGCCTTTAGCCGACGACAATGGATTTCGTCCTACTGGTTGGGACGGATCGCGGCTCTTTTGATCGTTACGATTGCAGTGACAGTCGTGACAGGTGGCAATGACCCGCCCTGCGTCATCATCCCGTTACATTTACTGATGTTTGGCATCGTCGCACTTTTCTGCCATCAGCGACTGGCTGCTGACCGCCCCGCGTCGTCCAATTTGACCGAATTCTATTTGTGGATGTCGATCGGTGGAGTTCTCGGCGGCCTGTGCAACGCGCTCCTTGCGCCGGTCCTCTTCTCAACAATTTTCGAGTATCCATTGGTTATGTTGATCGCCACATTTTTCCGTGAAACGCGTTCCGAAGACAACGTAAAATTATCGTCGAAGATGAGCGTCGCACGATTCGGCGTTTTTGTATTCGTTTTGGTGCTCGGGCTGATGCACTTAGTCGATCATTACGTACCCGTCCGTTGGATTGTCACCCTATCGACAGCCTTGAACTTGCCGACCGGTCAGATTGAAACGCTACTTTGCTTTGGACCACCAGCATGCTTGCTCTTCTCGCAACTGGAAAAGCGGGCAGTCTTTTCGGTGGGACTGGCGGCCATGTTATTGGTCAGCGTTTGGAATCGATCGACGGATGCTCACATACTGGAACAAAACCGAAATTTCTACGGTACGCTCGCGACCAAGAAAAACCGCTTGGGCGACAACGAAGTCTTGCGAATGGTTCATGGGAATACGGTTCACGGCTGCCAATGGGTCGATGAAGCCCGTCGCGGTGTACCGCTGATGTACTACGGAGAACATAGCGGCGTTAGCCACCTGATTCATGCTCGGCAAACGGCGAGCGATAAGCCGCTTCGCGTTGGAGCCGTCGGACTGGGAGCTGGATCGCTGGCTGCGTGGTTAAACTCAGGCGATACGATAGTCTACTACGAGATAAACGCATTGGTCGTCGACCATGCAGAACGATACTTCAGTTACTTGAGCGATGCTCGAAAACGCGGCGTTCATGTCGAAATTCGGACAGGCGATGCTCGGTTGATTCTCGAGTCGGAACTTCGGCAAGCAGACCGGCCACGCTATGATTTGTTGTTGGTCGATGCCTTTAGCAGCGACTCGATTCCGGTCCATTTGATTACCGAAGAAGCCTTTGATATCTACCGATCGATGGTCGATTCGAACGGCGTCGTCTCCTTCCATATCTCCAATCGCTTTTTAAATCTCGAACCGGTTCTATCGGCCCTATCGCGAGAATCGCAATGGGTTGGCTATCGATACGATTTTGACGCCTCGAAGGACGGATCGGCGCTCGACGAGAAAACAGGCGAATCGTCGTCAAGTTGGGTTGTGATGGCCAGCGCGGCAATGGACCTTGGTTCGCTGACTCACGACCCAAGCTTACGGCCACTCAAAGACGCCCCGGATCAACGCGTTTGGGTAGACGACTATTCCAACATGCTCAGCGTCTTCGAATGGCGATTCTAACTTGATTTTGGCCAATTATTCCGAATCTATCGATTGGGGGCTTCGGAAATCGGCGCGTTTCGAATGAATTGCGCTTTCTAACTAAGATAGCGATCTCGAACCAGGGTTAGATTGGTATTTTTTCGCAGGGTTGGTATCCTAGAGGTAGGTCTCGGAACACTACTCACAACCCATCCCGAAAATCCCGTGAATCACCTCGTTTGGTATCTTTTCTTTGCTGGTTTGGCTGCCCATGCCTCGATGGTCTGTTTGCATTTTTCGAGAATGTGGAATGCGGAGCATTTTCAGTTTTTTCCGGTCGCTTTAATTGCAACCGGCATCTTGGCATATAGCCGCCGCGCCGATGTCGTTCGCAATGCGACCATACCCCGATCGATCGTTGTCTGGGGAGGCATGACCGTGGTCTTCGCTACGATTTTTGTCGCCTCATTGTTGGGGCTGGCGTTGACGGGCTGGCTTAGCTTCGTCGCATTTCTTGCCCTCATGGTCTACGCCAGCTATGGTAGCGGAGGTCTTTGGTCGTCGTTGCCTATTTTTATTATGCTGTTAGTTATCAAGCCGCTCCCTACCTTTTTGGAAAATCCGCTGACGATCGGAATGCAAAAATTTGCAAGCCTGTTTGCTGGAAGTTTGTTGAATATTTTGGGCGTCATGCATTTCCAGCAAGGAGTCGTTTTAGTCTTGGTTGGAAAGTCTTTCATGGCCGAAGAGGCTTGTAGCGGTATTCGCTCGTTGTTTTCGAGTATTGTCGCTATCGTCTTTTTGGGATTGATGAATCGGTATCACTTACTACGGCATGTACTCAATATCCTCCAAACCATCCTTTGGGTCGTTGTCTTCAATGCTTTTCGGATCGCAGTCGTCGTCTACATTGAAGCCGCATACGATTTCTCGATTGCCGAAGGTTGGAAGCACGAATTGTTCGGCTACGTAATATTTTTTGTCATCTTCGGGACAGTCCTCAGCACTGATCGATTGCTTGCAGCCATTGTATTGCCGCGAAACCACGACCATGTCGACGATCCGGAGACGATGCCAAAACGATGGAGCGACGCGCTCGTTTGGCCTGGAGCGTCCGGTTCGGCGGTTGCGTTGGCTGCAATATTCAGCGTGATTACGATATTATCGATTCGAATGCTTTTCATGGTTCCAGACTACACCATCAGTTTTGCGGAACCGTTGATGGCGGCCGAGCGAGAGTTTTTGCCCGCTGAAATTGAGGGTTGGAGTGTCGAGCATTTTCGCCACATCAATCGCCCAGAACATGACTTGCAAGGTTCTGATTCCTATGTTTGGGACCTGAAAAAAGGTGATCGACGCATCAAAATTTCGTTGGATGGATCGTTCAACGATTTCCATGATCTCTCTTGGTGTTATACCGCTCTGGGTTGGAGTTGCATTTCGAATCGCTTTTATTCGACGATAGAGGAGCGAGCAAAGGGTATTCAATTGCCAGATAGCGAACTGACACAATTGGACCTCGACAAACTATCGGGGGAGACCGGCACAGTATTATTTTCGGCAGTCGATAAACTCGGCGATGTCGTGGTTCCTCCACCGCAGTTCGGCCAAGAAACGACTTTGTTTGTCAAACAATCGATCGTCCATGCCTTGCGATTCGCCGTTGGGCAACAAACAGATGCTGGCTTGAGAGCAACGACTTTTGTGGCACCTGTTTCAACCGTTCAATTGGTTTACACGCCAACTGAGCCGATCAAAGAAGAAGAATTGAAGGTTTCGTCCGAGGCCTTTCGGAGGTATTGGATTGGCTTATCTTGTCATTAAGCGGAAATTCTGGACGTCCGTTGTGGCAGACCATTTTGATGCTGCCATTACTCGTCCCATATTGGCTTTGGGTGGCTTGCTATACGCTGCTTTCCTACCCATTCAGTATTAACCAGTTAGAACAAGAGCGACGACAGAATCTTTACTGGGGCATGCCGGCCATCTTTTTTTTATTGGTGACGTTTTTCGCCACCTTACACACTCTTGCAACCTCACGTATTACCGACAATAGATATCGCGTTGCCATGAAGCGAGCGATGTCGGAAAGCGATTTCAAACTTGCGACGATCCTTGGAGGGCGACTTGTTTCCGACAAATCCGAATCGGATTCACAAACGCGATTTACGTATGCCCTAGCCCTTCGGCAATCGGGGGAAGTAGCTCGTGCCGATGCGATTTTAGCCGACTTAGCGCCAAGCGATCAACCTGGTTTCGCACCCGCTCATCGAATGCGCGCAATGACATTTGCCGCTCAACTTCAGACGGCTTCCAGCGAATCCGTTTTGGAGCAGCTTCGGTGGCATCTTGAGAATAGTGGCGAAGAACAATTTGCGACCATCGAAAAACTTTGGACGGCCTACTATGTGAAAGTAGGTCTAACAGAACAAGCCTTGCCGCACATGGAAATCGCAGCCAAATTAGAGCCTCGTTTGCTCATTTTTCTAGCTAAACTCTATGAGCAGACGGGGAAGAAGGTCAGCGAGACTCGAGCGTTGCAATCCGCTGAAACGGTATTCAAGCGACGACTTGAGGACGATCCACTCAATCGAGAAGACCGCATGCAGTTGGTTCAAGCTCAGTTGCAACTAGGCAAAGCAGACTTAGCCGAGAAAACGTTGCTCAAAGGAGTCGAGATTCACAATGATTCAACGGTCAAGCGAAGGGCGGCGCAATTCTATCTAACACGTTACGATAGTGCCGTGATTGAAAAACCAGAAGATTTGCAATTGCAGCTTGCGTTTCTCGAAAAAGCTCTCTCGTACGATCTTTTCTTCGCCGATGCCTACGAACGCATGATCGCGTTTTACCAAAAATCGAGCAAAGGTGGTAAGGAAAATGCCGAAGCCAAAAGAGTTCAAGAAATTCTCGAAACGACGTTGGTCGAAGGAAGCTCGCCTGCCCTCACCCATTTTGCATTGAGTAGTATCTACCAAATACAAGGAAACGCGAAGCAGACCGAATGGCATCTATTTCAATCATATCGCTTGGATTCGAGCTTTCCTATCATCACCAACAACCTCGCATGGGTGATGGCTAACAGCGACAATCCGGATTTGCCGCGCGCTTATGAACTGTCGCTAAACGCGGTTCGTGCATGGCCAAACGATGCTCGATTTCGCGATACCTATGCAACCATTTTGATGAAACAAGGAAAGACTCAAGAAGCGATCGCTGAATTCGAAGCAATCCTCGGAATTGCCTCGGATAAAACAAGCATTCATCGAAAACTTGCCGAGCTCTACGGGACGCTCGGAAAAGTTGAACTGTCTCGAAAACACAAACAGAAAGCGGACGAGTTGGCGCAGTTGGCGGAAGAAAAGGCAAAGAAAGGTTGAGACTGTCGCCTGAAAACATACTGCATGCTCGTTTTGGTCATGCTCAGAGCAAGCAGAATCGCCGCCAATACATCGAAGACTATTTCGGAACGTCGAGAAAATAACGTTCCGAATGGATCAGCCGTGGCGTCGAATTCTCCGCCACAGCCAACCGTTCGATATGGATTTACTCTGGACGAGCAGGCCGATCCGGTCGTCCAGCATCAGGTCGTCCAGCATCAGGTCGTCCAGCATCAGGTCGTCCGCCATCAGGTCGTCCGCCATCAGGTCGTCCTGGTCCGCGATCGCCGCCAGCATCACCGCCTGGGCGGCGATTGGGCATCTCTTGCGCGAACTTCATCAGTTCATCACGATTGAGTTTGCCGTCTTTGTCTGCGTCAAACTCCATCGCCATCGCTACAAAGCGTTCAGGATTGGGACCTTGAAAACCAGGGCCACCAGGCCTAGAAGCCGAATCCTGATCGCGCGGCGGACCATCAGGCCCTCCCGGGCCGCCAGGTCGACGCGAATTATCGGGAGGACCGGAAGGTCGTTCTCCGTCACGCGGTCCACGATCTGCTCCGGGTGCACGATCAGCTCCTGGTCCACGATCAGCTCCGGGTCGACCGGCACCTGGTCCTTGTTCACCTGGGCGAAAGTCTCCAGGGCGAGGAAAAGCCGGCTGACATTCTTCGAAGGATAATTTTCCGTCGCCGTTCTTATCAAGTGTCAAGAGCGATTTTGTAGCCGCTTGTATCTCGTCGGCGGAAATGATTTGATCGTGATTTGCGTCCAGTGCTTCCATGACTGGATTGGGCGGTGGTCTAAAACCATCTCGAGGTCCGTCACCTGGACCGCCGCGGTCACCGGGACGATTGGGCGGACCGGGTGGCTGCGCCAGCGCAGTGCTTGCCGACAATATCGCAAGCAACGAAAGGCGAAATGCGTATTTCTTCATAATTTTACTCCGAAAAGGATACGGGCAACTAAGTGCTATTGAACGACGATGAGACTCGCCAAGTTTCGAACACGCTTGAATCTTAGCGATGCAACCTTAACTGAACGTGAAGAGTCGCCTAATTCCATTTCGGTCCGACGTCTTGCTTTGTCAATGCTTTTGGCGGCTTGATGTCTAACGATGGAAGAATGTCGATTCCATCGATCTTATCCATTCCCAGTTTCTCAGCTTGAACGCGATTGCCAACGAATTGACTTCGCTCGGGCATCATCGCTACCTCGATTGCCGACTGATTTTTTCTTGCCACAATTGAATTGCGAGCAAAAACACAATCGGTCGGAGGAACATTCGCTTTCGATTCATCGTTGTATCCCAGAAGCAAGCTATGTTTGCAATTGACCATCGTGTTTCCTTCGATCGTTGCTCGCTTGACCGGAAAATAGCCATTCATTTTGCTATCGGGGTATCCGTTCATGATCGTGAGCGCGCTTCGAAAACCATCGCCTTCTAAATCCTGCATGTAATTATTGAGTACACGATGATCTTCGCCGATCACTCGAATGCCGCCGGTTTGCGCTACTTTGTTGCCCAAGAAGACGTTGTTCTCGACAAGGCATTGGTTTCCATGTCGAAGAGTGAGCGTTCCTTTCACTTCACGAAACGTATTTCCAAGATAGATGTTTTCACACGACTTGTTCGAGATACATTCTGTTTCACCATCGCAATTTTCAAAAAGATTATTTTCAACAAGGCATTTGGCCGACTGCATAGATGATTCGCTATCGCCAATTCGGATCGTCTCGCCGCCGTTTTTTCCAAGCAACGGACGTTGTCCCAAATAATTGGATGCAAGTTTGTGCGATCCCTTATCGGCTTCGCCAAGCCAAATCACGACGGTCGCACCTTTGTTCTTCTTCCCTTCGATGCGGCAGGCGGTCAGTTGGTTCTGCTCGCCATAAATTCCGATCCAGCGGCTTTCTTTTTCGATCGGTTTGAAATCCGTATCTTCCGTAAAAGCGCAGTTCGTCACAGTGCAATACGAAGCACGTCGTTTAGAATCAAAGCGAAACTCGAACCAATCGACCGAGCTATTGGTCGGGTTTCGCAACCACAGTCCACTTACGATAACGTGCTGGCCACTCAATCGAACGCGAGAAGAACCGGTGAGGATTGTCTTCCCAGGTACTTCGGCACGAACGACGATCGGTGCC
The DNA here is from genome assembly GCA_034408855.1 of Pirellulaceae bacterium. Classification (GTDB taxonomy): domain Bacteria; phylum Planctomycetota; class Planctomycetia; order Pirellulales; family Pirellulaceae; genus JAIYDQ01. Next base: position 348 of record JAWXCK010000254.1, on the reverse strand, counting down.
GAAGCCGTTCCTTCCCCGTCAATACGAAGTTCGGCATCAAGCCATTCGCCTTGCGCCAACACAACTTCGTCGCCAGGTCGAGCTTCCTTCATCGCTTTTTGTAGCAGCATTGGGTTCTCGACCGCGAACGATTTTCCAAAACAACTGGAATCGCTCGCTAAATAAATAGCGATGACCGCGATCATCAAGCGGCAGCAACGGCTGGACGCACCATAAAAAGTCTTGTTCATCAAGGGTCTATTTAAAATATTTGGCTCTTCCGCAGAATCTGTGGGGCAAAATTAACTATTTATCGTTACGAATAGAAAACCGAAGTTTCAACGGATGCCCGTTTCGCATTGGATTTTT
>JAWXCK010000253.1:0-101698 GCA_034408855.1 Pirellulaceae bacterium | reverse complement strand
TTCCGATGACGATGGCAAGACCTGGCTCGGCGGCTTCATGTTCGATGAACGCGAGGACGTGACCTATCCCGACGGCGTGCAGGGCAGCGACGGCATCATTCGTATCATCTACGACCACAAACGGACGCCTGATGGCGAGGTGCTGATGGCGGCATTCACGGAGGCCGATGTCCGCGCCAGGCGCGATGTGAGCAGCAAGGTGCTGCTTCGAATTGAAGTCGCAAAGCTGCCAAGTGGACAATGACCCCGTTTGGATTAAAAATCACCAACTATGAAATACATCCTTCTCAGTCTCCTCTGCAGCCTCTGTATCATTGCCGTTCCTGCGCACTCTGCTGACACCATCATTGTGGACGGCGGCCAGCCGCGTGCGGAGATCATCATCGGCAAGGAACGCCCGCGCATGGTGACGTTGGCGGCGCTGGAGCTGCAACATTTCGTTGAGCAGATGAGCGGCGCGCGTCTACCGATCGTGACGGCACCGACTGCGGCAAAGACGGTCAAAATCCACGTGGGTCGGAGTGCGGAGACGGATCGCTTGGGGGTGAAGACGGACGGGTTGCGCGATGGTGCTTACCGTATGGTTTCCGGCGCGGATTGGCTGGTGTTAATCGGCCTGGACTTTGATTTTGATCCCTCGACGATGCCGTGGCCGAAGAAACGCAACGAGTCACCTAAAGCGGCGGCGGAATGGGAAAAGTTCACAGAAGGTAAAACGGACGCGGCGTGGGGGTTTCCGTTCGCCTCCGGCTTCAAGGGGTTCTGGAACCCGGCGGATTTCAACGCCGTCATGAGCACTTACTACGATGCGGATTTTGCCATGCTTTGGAACCCGAAAGGGGGAGTGAAACCAGGCTTCTGGAACCAGGACGAGGGCGGCTCTCTCAACGCCGTGTATGGTCTGCTGCGCGGCCTCGGCGTGCGCTGGTTCATGGCGGGCGATCTCGGCGAGGTCGTCCCCAAGATGGCGACAATCTCCGTCGGGCCATTTAACGAAACGGTGAAACCCGATTTTCCGCTCCGCATGTGGCAATGGAACAACTACGCCAGTTTCGGCTTCGACGACATAATCTGGGCGCGACGCCTCGGCATGAACTCGGGCTACGAGTTGCTCGGGCCGCTGCGCGGACCGCACGGGCTCAACAACGTGTATAATCACGAGGCCATACAGAAGGCGCACCCGGATTATTTTGCGATTCTCAACGGCAAACGTGACACCGAAAAGCGTGCGAGCGGCAAGGACGCCGCGCCCTGTTTCACCTCGGAAGGCTTGATCAAGGAGACGGTCAAATACATCAGCTACCTCTACGACACCTTCCACTTTCCCAGCGTTGATATCTGGCCTGTGGACGGCCTGCAGCTCTGCCAGTGCGAGAATTGCTCAGGGAAATCGGCATCGGAACTTGTGTGGGGGTTCGCCGATCGCGTGGCGCGGGAGGTTTACAAAAAGTATCCCGACAATCGCATCACTTGTGGCGCCTACACGAGCTACATCGAAGCGCCGGACACGATCGAAAAGTTCAGCCCGAATCTGGCCGTGTGGATCGCGAACGCGGGCCGTCCGATGATGGAGGATGCGGAGCATTGGACGGCTTATTGGGCTCGCGTGCAGAAGTGGCAGAGTAAGATCGCCCCGGGAAATATCCTGCGTCTCGAAAACAACCGCTACCACATCTGGGGCCAGGGCGCGCCCATCGCCTATCCCGTGCTTCACCCAAGATCGGTCGCGAAGGATCTCAAGGCACTCAAAGGAATTTCCCTTGGTGACAATGGCGAGCAAAGCCAGGAAGGCGGAAAGTGGCGAGCGCCGGGGCTCGAACACATCACGCTCTATGTGGAGTCCCGTTTCCTCTGGGACGCCGATCAGGACGTTGACGCCGTGCTCGATGACTACTGCGCACTCTATTACGGCCCCGCCGCCAAGGCGATGAAGGAGGCGATCACTTTCGCCGAACTCAATCTGGCTCACAAAGACCAAAGCCGCGGCCGTGGCAAAGGCAGCCCGGCCAACGTCCCGCTCGCGACGAACCTGCGCTTCCGCGAGTTGCTCGACACAGCACAGCAAATCGCGGGCAACACGGTCTATGGCAAACGCATTGCTCTCATGATCTCGGAGCTTCAGCCCAAGGATGAACTGATCGCCACGTATCGCGAGAAGGAAAAGGTGCTGGCGGAGGCACGCGCGAAAGCGCCCGTGGCCATCGCCGGCACCGATCTCACCATGGCGACCGCCTACACCTTGAAAGACAACATGACGCTCGAAGCTCCGCCTGTTGAAACCACGTTCCGCGCCGGATGGGACAACAACGCAATTCTCTTCGACATCGTCTGCCAGGAACCCGAGATGAAGCGGCTGAACGTCAGCCCTGAGGTCCACAACGGCGACAACGTGGTCATCTCCCTCGAAACGCCAATGCACTCCTACTACCACATCGAGATCAATCCCGACGGCGTAATCGCCGAAGGCAATCCCGCCGGGAAATGGCAATCCCGTGCTGAAGTCAAAACCGAACGTGGCAGCGATTCTTGGCGTGTCTGGATACGCATTCCCGTGGTCGGCGCACTCGAAGCGCAGTCCGATCCGAATCATCGCATCTCGGGCTCAAAGCCCACCGCGCAGGAGCCCTGGTATTTCAACGTCGGCCGCCTCCGCGTCCTCGACTTTAAAAAGCCCGAGCTGCAAGCCTTTTCCACGACCAGAGCCGGGTGGCACGTGCCGGAGAAATTTGGGAGACTGGAGACCAGGTGATTATTCCGTGAAACACACATTCACACTCATCACCGCACTCCTCGCAGTTGCGCCGGCCTCCCTCCTCGCCACCGACGCCTTCCTCGTGAAGGACGGCCAGCTGCGCGCGGAAATCGTCCTCTCGCGGCCGAGCAAAACTTCGCCTCCCTCCTCGCTGTATTACTTTCTCCCGGGGTTCGCTGGAAGCCGTGGAGGCTCGCCATAGCTGACCAGAAGGACGCCGGTGAAGGCGGCGAAAGTCCCGGCACCGACAGTGCAGCCGGAAGAGATGCCAAAAAGAAGGGCTCTTCCGGTAGAATCTGTGGGCACTTTTTATAAACTAGATCCGTTCAGAGTGCTGAAATACGGGGAATGCAAAGGGTTTCGTCGTTTTCAAATCTTGGTTCAATTCGGAATCGATCTTGATTAGTCGAGGATTGGCCCGCATCCTTTAGTTGTTCGAGCGTATCCAATAGATTTTCAAGGGATGGCTCCGATGTCCAAAGTTCCGATGGTCAAAGTATTGCCACGAAGCTTTTGATCGGACATGCTGTTAGTGCCGGGAGAAGCGGAAGCGGGCTCTGCTGGGAAGCAAACCGCTGAGGAATATCTCGGTCTCCGATGCGCCAAAGGTGCTCGGCAACCCGCCCGCCTGTTCGTCTAGTGGGTTGTTTTTACCTGCTTTGGATATCGGAGTGATGCCTCAAAAATCCACCGCACCATGGACGTCCGTTGATACATTGGCTTCCGATCCCCACCCCAGAATAGTTTGTATTGAGCCACCGATTCTGCTATCGAGCCAAAAATTAAGTATCTCAATTTTATCGCCAATAATAAGCCACTGTTTGTCAGGTAGCCGACTGTTTGAAATATGGTTCGATTGGATTTCGGCTTGCCAACGACCCCTTCAACCTTGAATCACCATGAAAATTAGACTACTCCTGATTTTGGTTGCGATACTGACCAACCACGGCTTAGCCAAAGCTGCTGATCACCACGTCAACCCCGGAGACTCGCCGCAAGCCGTGCTCGACCAGGCGGACGCTGGGGATAAGCTGATTTTCCAACCGGGGCTTCATTGGCACGGCCTAGGGAAACACCAATCCATGCTTTACATCGACAAGCCCATCGAAATTGAACTCAAAGCGGGCGCGACCCTCAAATTGATTGATCAGGCAACTCACGTAGAAGTCGCTCCGGAAGTCACAACCGACCACGGAGCTCCCAAGAAATTGGATGATTTCCAAGTTGGCGGCACGTACGACCTTAGCCATAAGGATACGGTCTATTCAATCGTGATCGACGGCGAAGGTCGCGAAGGCCAACCCGATACGTTTGCATGGGGTGTGGGCCGGCTATTCGAAAAGAAAGTTGAGCATATTGCGATCACTGGTGATTGGCAAGATTTGGACGCTGGAGTCAAGATTCGTTTTGGTCAAAAAACCGGTCACAATAGCGGGAGTTTGTGGTTCATTTCCTATGATGGCCCTTTTGCCTACGGGATTCGCATCGGCCATGGCACACAAGGGACGCCAATCGAAAACGTTAGGATTCATGGCCATGGGATGATCGATATGAATGCTTCGAACAACACTCTGCCCAGCGGTCTCGTCAAGGATATCAATGCGTGCGTACTCATTCATGGGCGAGTTCGCAATGGCTTAATCGAAGATATCACAATGACGGACACGATGCGTTCAGTCATGGTTTATGGCGAGCACACCGGCGACTTACTTGCGGGCGGCCGTGTCACTCGGGGCGAATCCTTCGATGCTGAGAACATTACGATCCAGTACACGCGAACCATCAACCCCGGCGGCAGCGGCTATCTACTTGGCCATCCATCACATCGTGGCCAGTTACGCAATGTTCGTTGCAACTACAATTATATGGAAACCAACACCACATCCATCGAACCAAACTTTCAGCTCGATCGGTACGAGGTCATCGGAAACATCATCAAGAGCAACGGCGAAGCGATTCATTGTTGGCGCAAATCGAGCAACGGACTGATCGCCGACAATCTTCGCATCGATGACCCGACCGGTCGGCCTGTCGTGAAAGTGAATGCGCCCGGCGGCTGGGAAAACTCAGTCAACATTGTTCAGCGAAATAACCGCAATCATCTATTCGATCGCCTACCGCCGAAACCGGCATGGTTCGAAATTGGTGATGAGATACGATGAGTCCACGCAAACCCCGAATTACCGTGGCTGCACGAGACTTTGCGCAAATAGAACGGCCCTACCAAGAATGTACCATCCACCCTGGGATGATGGCACGGGCATCGCAAAGGTCGAAGTCAAAGTTGAGGTCGGAACCACGGGGACACAGCCACTTTGTCGGACAGAACCACGGGGACACAGCCACTTTGTCGGCGATCCTGCTCGTTGCGGAAATGAAATCGCCATTCAATGGCGATTATGCAGCCGCTGAATCTTCAGGAAATGATATGATGTTTTTCCCCATGCATCTCCCACGCCAGTGAAACCCAATCGCGCGACGGAGGAACCCTGAAGTTACTGGCATTGCTGATAAAGCGGGAGCAAACCGTGCTTCATCACCTCAAACAACGAGTCGCTATGAAATTCACACTTGCACTCCTCGCCGCCCTGCTGCTCGCACCGCTAACGACCGTGCGAGCGGCTGACGGGCAACGACTCAATGACTTCCGCCGTGTCGTGATCGCCGATGATGCGCTTCCCGTTCAGCGAGCAGCAGCGGAGGAACTTGAGGGCTATGCGGGGCGCATCGCGGGGCGGAAACTCGATATCGTCGCGGCTGGAAAAGCCGCACCGGACGTGGCCGGACTGAGCTTTTTCGTCGGAGACGGCGCGGCAGAACGCGCACTCGGAAAATCACCGGCATCGCCTATGCGAATGTCATCGGGGCTTGGGGAAAGTTGATTCCGCCTGCCGCAGTCGAGGCCGCCGAGGAACACCTCAAAGCCGCTGAAGCGAAGGCACCCGCTGGCGAATACGCCGACCGCGTGAAGTTTCATCGTCAGGGGCGGGACTACACGCGCGTGATGCTCGAACTGCTCGCGAACTACAAATGCCTCACAGAACTCGGCGTGAAGATGGACTTCACCTCCTCCGTGAAAGCCAAATTCAGAAACGGCGTCCGAATGATGCGTATTCCCTCCGGCGTTGGAGAGAGGTATGATTTCGCGAATGAAACAAACGTTCCTCCTCGCCCTGCTCATGACTCCGCTGGCCGTACTCCAAGCTGCCGATCCGGCAAAGCTGAACTTCGTTTGGATCATTGCGGATGACATGTCTCCAGACTTTGCTGCTTATGGTGCTGCGGGGGTGAAGACACCGCAGCTCGATCATCTGGCGGCGGAGGGTCGCCTTTACACGCGCGCATTTGCGACGGCGCCCGTGTGCAGTTCCTCGCGCTCGGCTTTTATCCTCGGATGTTATCAGACCACAACGGGGCTCCATCCGCACGATGCGGAGAATCCCCAGCCACTCCCCGCGCCTTACAAGCCTCTGCCGACTTTGTTGCGTGAGGCGGGCTGGTTTGTCAGCAATGCCGCTGCGCCCGGCAGCATGCGGAGTGGCCGAGCTATCACGAAGGGCAAGACACACTACAACTTCGCGCACGATGCGAAGCAGATGCTCGATGGCGATGACTGGCGGAAACGGAAACCGGGCCAGCCCTTCTTTGCGCAGTTCCAGATCACGGAGCCGCATCGCCCGTTTCCGATTCCCGAACATTTCGATGAAGCCGCGCTTAACGCGATCCATCTGCCGCCGAATTATCCTGACCATCCCTTGCTACGTCGCGACTGGTATGCGTATCAGCGCAGCGTCGAAGTCGTCGATCAGCGCGTCGGCGTAATTCTCGATCAGCTCAGGGCGGAAGGGGTGCTGGAGAACACCATCGTGATGTTCTTCGCCGATCACGGTCGCCCGATGCCGTGGGGCAAGCAGTGGCTAAGTATCGAGGGCTTGCAGGTGCCGCTCATCGTGCGCGGGCCTGGTATCTCGGCGGGAGGCGTGGAGCAGGGGCTCGTGAGCTTGATAGACCTCGCGCCTTCCATGCTGCAGATCGCGGGGTTGCCAATCCCTGCATGGATGGAAGGCAAGCCGGTGCTCGGGATCGATTTTCCGCAGCGTGCTTACCTCTATGCAGCGCGTGATCGGTGTGGCGATGCCATGGATCGCATCCGCGCGGTGATCAGCGAGGACACCTTGCTCGTGCGAAACTTTCATCCCGAACTATCACGGCTGAACTGGTCCAGCTACAAGGAGGACAGTTATCCCGGCATGCCCCTGCTACGCGTGCTGCACGACACGGGCAAGCTCGATCTGTTCCCGTCGAAGTGGCTCGCACCCCGGCGTCCAGAAGTCGAGTTCTACGATTTGAAAGCCGATCCGCTGGGCCTGTATGATATCGCCGATGCTGCGTCTCACGCCGCCATCGTCAGCACGCAGCGCGATGCAATGGATGCCTGGATCAAGACAACCAACGACCAAGGCCGCCAGGGTGATCCCGACACCGAACCACCGCTGGCAGAGATCCAGAAGAGTAAGCGCGCCGACTACCAGCGCACCTGGACAAAACGACTGAGCAAATCCGAGCCAACCGACGAAGATCGTGTCGGCTGGTGGGAACAATGCTATGGCCTCAAGGTCAACACCGTTGTGAAATGACCATGAAACAAACACCGTTGCCGGTAATCTTTTTGATTCAGCTAGGCGGGCTGTCTTCCGTCGGTTGGCTCGCGGCATACCCGTGAAACAAATCAAACAAGGCCGTGAGTTCACCCGCCAGGGCGACCAGTGGCTCGGCCTCGGTAAAGATCGTTAAGCCCACCGCATCTATGACCATGAAACTCTCCCTATTCCTCATCACCGCCCTGCAGGCCCGTGGGGACACACACATTTTTGGAGGAGTATGTCTACCCCACGGCAAAGGGCTGGATGCAGGCCCGTGGGGACACACACATTTTTGGAGGAGTAGGGGATGCAGGCCCGTGGGGACACACACATTTTTTGCAGGCCCGTGGGGACACACACATTTTTGGAGGAGTATGTCTACCCCACGGCAAAGGGCTGTGTCCCCGCCAATTCGTTTGGAAAAGCAATCAACACGCTTGCCTTAGTAGCCAGCAAAGTTTCGGTCAGCTCTACTTGCGGGTGTCCCCACGGTTCGTCCCCACGGTTCACCAATCCCCAGCCAAGACTATTTTATTGAAATATCTCAATTGTCAATTGGTTTGGATTCTATGCGTGACTTTTTCCAATCCTGAACAATTGAGGACAATTGTTCTACAATGGGGTAAAAATGTGCTTGCTAAAGGAAGGTCCTCCCGTTTTGCTCATGCCCAGTGAGTCCTACCGAATCGACGGATAGAGGCGTATGATATTCCGCGACGAAATAAATGTGTCGCGACGGAAGTCTTCTTAACCGCATGCATTATGAAAAACGATTTAATCCTGATCCTCGTGTCGGTTTTATTCTTCTGCTTCCAATCGTGCCGTGCCGCTGAATTCCCGTTCGACATCGCTATTTCGGGCGAGGGGGGAAGCTACGATGTCAAGCGTTGGAAGGTCGACTGGCCTGGTTGCAACTTTGAGGACGGTGTCGCTGAAGGGCATGCTTCGGTTGTTCATCATTCGAACCGCAACTGGTTACGCGTAAAATGTAGTCCAAATCAAATCGGCCCTGAGAAAGGCGGCGTCGGTTGGCGTTGGCCACTCGAAGGTCGGGAGAGAATCGAATTAAGCTACACACTTCAATTCGCTGACGATTTTGAATTCGTCAAAGGCGGCAAGTTACCCGGACTTTCCGGAGGTCCCAAGAGTGTCACCGGCGGTAATCCAGCCGATGGAAAGAATGGCTTCTCGGCTCGCATTATGTGGCGGAAAGAAGGTCGAGGCGAAGCTTACGTTTATCACATGGATCAGCCCGACAAGTACGGTCAGAGCTTTTCATTTCCCGATGATTTTCGCTTTCCGCGTGGAGAACCGATCGAAATCACGCTACGCGTCGGAATGAATCGGCTCGACCAAGCCGATGGTTCGATTCAAGTCTGGGTGCGAAGATGCGACGATGCGGCTTCGATGAAAGTCGTCGATCGAAACAATGTCCGATGGCGAACCGACAAAACGATTCTGGTCGATTCATTACTATGCGAAGTCTTTCACGGAGGCAATGATTTGTCTTGGGCACCTCAACAAACTTGTTCAATCGATTTCACGGCGTTTCGAGTCGCGATATTTGAATAGCTGGGCGGGCCAAACCGCCCCACACGAAAGCCGCCCGGTGTTGGTCCAGACAACGACGTCCACCGAAGAAGGCGATGAATGTTTTCATAAATTTCATTGGATTCTGCTTCACCGTGAAGTGTATTGTTTTGCTCCAAATTTCGTCATCCGAAAAGCCAAGCTTTTTGCCGTTTGGTTTGAGCAGCTGTTGGTTCAGAGACGCTTTCAAGCTTCCGAGAACATCTCGGCTGCAAACGTAGTTGGAGTTCGCCGATTCGTCCTCGTCGGGCGATGGTCGCGGTAAGCTCTTGATCGGTGCGATGGCATTGAAGGCGATCTTTCCAATTTTCCTTCGGCAAGCGATGACCGCCTAAGGCGATGAGTTCGTCGTCGACTTGCAATCCGGCCTTCGAAGCCGAACTGCCTCGAACGATTTTGGTGACGATGATGCGGCCGTCACGAATCGCGGTCTCGCATCCCAATTCATTCTGGTTTTGGGACGGAAGTTTTTGCGTTCGAAACCGCCATTCCGACTGAATTCGATGGCGAAACCGCGTTGGATGGATCGAGTTTCAAGCCGAGCCAATCCAAGGCCGTTTGATAGTCGGGTTGATCGCTGCGACGAACATGCTTGTCAAACCATTCGGTAAGATCTGCGCCGGCTAATTCTGATGCAATGGATTCAAAGTCGGACAATGTGTAGCCAGAAACACGACAGCGCTGCCAAAGTTGTCGCATGACGTCGGCAAGCGAATAGCGATCGTCGCTCAAGATTCGTATATGAACGTCTAACAGGAAAGCGACCAAGGCACCTTTGGTGTAATAACTAATACGACTATCGATTGCATTTTCATCGGGACGATAGTATTTGATCCAGGTGTCGAAACTAGAGTCTTTCAACGTTTGGAGCAGTCGACCCGGTGAATCCTCGACTTGTTGGATCATCTTGCCAAGCAGGCCAAGATATTCTTCTTGCGTCGCCAGACCCGCTCGCAAGACAATCAGATCATCGAAATAGCTAGTAACGCCCTTCGCGATGAAAGAGATTGCGCCACGAGAGACGAAACGAGAATGAAAAGCCGGCGGTGCCAACCGCCCTGCGGATTGTCAGGACATTCCGGATTTCTGTGCGCGAGTATTCGTTTTAGCGTCCCCCCCCCATGATGCTGCAATTATGATTGTTCGATCATGATTGCTACCTTTCGAAATCAGCGTCGATACGATCACAGGCTGAAAATGTTAGTTAAGAGTGCTGGGAGCATCGATCTTGCTCTGGAAGTTCTCGCACTGCGGCGAACGATTTGGCTTTGTTTCTAAAGTCACCTTTTGCTCCGCAAAAGTTGCGATGGCAGACGCCACTTTCGCGGAGCTAAGGCGACAATGATAAATTCACGGCCTAGGAGCGAAAGGCGACACTGATCGTAATGAAACGGTTCATGTCAGCCAAAGTGAGACGTTCGCTGTGGCGTTGAAGAAGGTGAATGCAAAGTTTGAACTTGAAATCATCCCCAACGCTCTTCACAAGCAAGCATGGCTGCTAGGTTTCCGACGGCGGAAGACCCCATCACACCGATATGATTCGGGGCGATATTCAATCGGTCCGCGTTTTTGCGAAGCCAACGTACAGCGGTCTTCGCACATCCGGATCGACAGCGCCGAGCTGGCCGAGCAACTGCGGGGAGAAACTGTGGCCGTCAAGGAGATCACCTTCAGCCAGTCTGGCGCCAGCGAGTTGAGCAAACGTTGGAAGCAAATGTGTGGAGTCGATCAAGTCGTTGCAAACGTTTCCTATGCCGAGGTCGTCGGCAAGGATGAACATGATGTTGGTCGATCTGCTGCGTGTAGTGACTGTCCATTATGCTTAGATTGTTTACTACTTTTCCGAGACGCAATAAAGATACTCGTTGGATCGCAAGAATAGTTCGCCATCGCTGATCGCAGGTGTGCCGTTGAAACCGCTTATGTCTGCGGAAAGATCGTTCGTGGCAACCAATGCAAATTCTGGTTTTGCGTCGACGATATAGAACTTGCCGGCTTTCGTCGTATAAATAATTTTCCCGGCGGCGATGACAGGTGAGGCATAGTCACCGCCACCTCCTCCACCGCCACGCCCACCACGTCCTCCACCAGGTCCACCTCGTTCACCTCCACCAGGTCCACCTCGTTCACCGCCACCGGGTCCGCCTCGTTCACCGCCACCTTGTCCGCCACGATCACTGTCACCGGTTCCACCTCCTCCAGGTCCACCTCGACCGGCATTTGTTTCTTCATCGGAGACAGCAGCGCCCGAGGCCACTCGTGACTGGTATTTGCGTTCACCGGTTTTCGCATCGTAACATGATGCGATGCCACCGCTCATATTGTAGATGTAGCCTTCGTACAAGATCGGCGTCGTGAATTTGATGGAAGCTCGGCCTTCCCAAGCGATATTGGTTGCGTTCACATCATCTTTGCCACCTGTCCGAATGGCAACTGAGTTGCCGCCCCGCCCACCGAACGAATAGACAACATTTTCACCGGCAATGAGACTCGAAGATGTTTGACTGTCATCGTTGCCCTTGGCAAACCACTTGAGTTTTCCAGTATCGGGAATGAAGCTCCACGTTTCGTTGGGAACCGATAAAACGATTTCCTCACCATTCGAACTATTGGCTACAATAGGAGTCGCCCATGAACTCGCTAAGCCGGCGGCTTCTGCTCGCCATGTTTCTTTGCCCGTCTTTTTATCCAAAGCGATAAGTGCGGCGCTCTCTTCCGAAGCGTTCACAATCAAATTGTCGCCATGCACGATTGGACTGGCAGCCGACCCCCATCGCTGTCGCCCTGACTCGGTTCCAACGCTCGTCTGCCATAACTGCTTTCCATCGAGATTAAACGCGAGGACTCCGGTCTTGCCAAGAAAAACATAAACTCGTTCGCCATCACTCGTCGGCGTATGACTCGAATAACCATGCGACGTGACTCCTGGAGCCTCATAAGCATCTTCAGGTTGGACGGCTGGGATTGTGGCTGTCCATAGCGTCTTACCTGTACTCCGATCGACGCACACCAAGTGCCGTTTAAGGTCTTGCATACTACCTTTTGACTTGCGATCGCCGTAGCCGGTATAGCAAGTAACAAAAATTCGATTTCCAATAACGATCGGACTCGAGAGGCCAGGTCCAGGCAACTCCGTTTTCCAGCGAAGGTTCTCTGTCATACTCCAAGACGTGGGCGTTGGTGTCGTATCTGGACTGATACCAGAACCGTTCGGCCCGCGAAATCGAGTCCAATCTCCGGCGATCGAAATGGTCGATAATGACGCACTCATCAAAAAACACGTCACGGCGACAGAGTATCGATATTTCATGGTTAATTCTTTCATTTAATGAAGTAAGGTTAAAAGCATGCGACCGACAAAACCATCCGATGCATTCAGGGGTTGCTTCCGCCAAGTGAGCTCGACGGAAGGCGAAATATTTCATTGAGGCGGTCTAGGGCGTCCTTTTCCGTCAGGTGGTCCCTTACCCTCAGGTGGTCCCTTACCTTTTCCTTTTCCATCTTTCCGTTTTCCACCGCCAGGTCGATTGGGGCTTTGGAAATTACCGCTTTCAAGTGCGACGAATTTTTCTTCCCCCAAACCAGCTCGCACGTGCGATTTAAGTTCTTCAAGCATCGACTCAACAGACTCAGGCTTTGATGGTGCAAGATTATTTACTTCGCGAAGGTCCGCTGATAGATCGTAAAGGAAATCTTGTTTCGTATCCCAGTAATGCAAGAGTTTCATGTTCCCTTTGCGAATCGCCGTTTGCGGGTGCTCGATTTCAACATCGTGATGAAAGACCAGTCGATCGATAGGTCGCTGGATCTGACCGATACCTGCGTTGAGCAACACCGGCTTCCAACTTCCTCCTTCCACACCGTTTGGAAGCGCGAAGTTCGGCGCTGCAAAATCGAGAACAGTCGGGAAAATATCGTAGCCCACAGCTGGCGCCTGACAGTATGTACCACCCTGGATTCCAGGACCTTGAACGATTAAAGGGACGCGAATGCCTCCTTCGTCGAGTAACGCTTTCCCGCCTTTGAGCGCGTTGGACCGCATTCCATTGTCGGCCATGTAAATCACATACGTTTGATCCGCGATACCAAGCTTCTTGAGCGTTGACAGCAGTTCGCCGATACACGTATCGAAGTCCTCAGTCATGGCCGCTTGAATCGCACCGCCGCGTCCGCCTAGGCCTTCGTATTTTTTTAGCTTCGATGCCAAAGCTTGCGGTTGACTGTGAACCGCGTAATAGGAAAGCTGGAGATAGAAGGGATGCGATTCTTTGACTTGTTTGTCCATATACGCTTGAGCGCGGCGTGTGATACCAAAGGACTGTTTCGGATCATCGGGATCGCTCGTGTCAACGTCCCGTGTACGCTTCGCCTGTCGTCGCGAATGGAAAGATTTACGTGTCGACGCGTTGGGACGGCGTGCTTGTTCTTGCCGCAAACCCCGAGTTTAAAGTGCTGTCGCAGAATCAGTTTTCCGAAGATGATAGTGACTTTAATGCCACCCCCTCCATCAGTAACAACCAAATCTTTTTCCGATCGAATCAGTTTCTCTACTGCGTCGCGGAAAATGGAAAGTAGCAACCGAGAGTCCTCGTCAAAGACGTTTTTCTGTTCGAACCTTTGGAGTGAATTTTATGAAACGGTGGATGTATACAGCAGGTTTTTTAATTGCCGGATCGGCGATAGCGATTGCTCAACCGCCAGGTGGCCCTGGTGACCAAGGTGGTCGTGGTAGTCCTCCAGGCGGTGGAGGTCCAGGCGGTGGTGGCGGTCGAACGAGCCCGTTGATTGAGGCTCTCGATGCCGATCTTGATGGCGTGATCTCGGGCGACGAATTGAAGAATGCCGTAGCCGCACTCATGACGCTTGACAAGAACAAGGATGGCAAGCTGACCGACGATGAATATCGTCCTCAAGGCGGTCGTCCTGGCGGCGCTGGTGGAGGTGGTGCTGGTGGTGCTGGTGGTGCTGGTGGTGCTGGTGGTCCTGGTGCTGGTGCCCCAGGTGGAGGTGCAGGAGGTGCAGGACGCAGACATTCATGTTGACGTAGTACTAGCCTATTGCATGCGTCAACATGCGATCAGGATTCACTGTTAAACCTTGTCCAGCTTGACCTCCTCCTTCTTGACCAGTTGCGTGCGGGAGGTCGGATCGAACTTCGGACTTGATAAGCTATTTGCCGCGAGAAATATACTCGTCGCGGGATACGAAGCCGTCTTTGTTAGTGTCGTATTTCTCGAAGCGTTCTTTGGCGGCTACGGGATCGGATTGGCGAGATTGATACTCGTCGAGTGTAACTTTTCCGTGCTTGGCCGAATCGATGCGAGCGAACTTGGTGGCGCGGTCTTGTTGCTCTGGACTTAGCGTCGCGTCGTCAGATGTTTCAGGCTTGCTCGGCGGCTTCGTCGACTCAGACGCTTCTTTATTCTTGTTCTTGTTGGCGTGACGACCGGTGCCATCGCCGTTGTCGAGGATTCCACCGGCGGGGTTCAATTTAGCCAACACGGTGGCGAGTTTTGTTCGAGCGATATGGCTGGCCGGTGTATCAGCAGTGATGAGCGTTTCCGTGAACGGCGCATCGCTCATGTCGAAGAGTTCGCCCTTCTCATTCAACTTCCAACTGGCGTCGCGCACATACCACATGCTGGCGAGCTGATTGTAAATCCATTCGCGCGGCTTCCCTACTGTACCGAGCAACAGTGGGGCGAAGCTATGGCCGTCGAGAAGATCGCCTTCAGGCAGTTTAGCTCCGGCGAGTTGCGCGAAAGTCGGGAGTAGATCGGTGGAGTCGATCAGGTCGTTGCAAACGTTGCCGGTCGGTATCTTGCTGGGCCAATTTGCAATCATGGGAACAAGACCGCCACATTCGAGCATCGAGCCTTTCATCCCAGAAAGTTGACGACCGGCGATGGAGGACTTTTCGGCCCAGGCTTTGCCAGTCCCATTGTCTCCCATGAAAACGAGCAAAGTCTTCTCACGCAGATTGAGTGCTTCGAGTTCGCTGACAAGTTTACCGATCAGCTTGTCCATGAAAAGGATGTTGTCGGCCATGAGATCTCCACGATCGGAAGCGGCATCCGGGGTTGGAAGCAATTCACCGTGAACACTGGAGAGGCAATAGTAGATAAAGAAAGGATCTTTTTGGTGTTTCTTGATGAAGCCCATCATATGCTCGTGCAAGAGGTCGGGCATGTATTCCTTGTCCCCGAGCTTTTTCTCTTTTCCATTCACCGAGTATCGTTCGGGCCTTTCCGGCTTCGTATTGCGATAGACCCCGCTCCCGTTGAATCGCAAATAGTCATCAAACCCTGCGTCGTTGGGTTCACCCGGAAGCTGTCCCCATTTGCCGATGGCGGAGCTAACGTAACCAGCCGTTTTAAGGGTCCGCGCGACACGAAGCTCCTTGGTCGGCATCTGCGTGCAAGCATCCTGATTGCTCGATCCATTGCGGAAGGCGTAACGCCCTGAAAGAATAAGCGCACGTGACGGCCCGCATAGTGCCGCCGTGAAGCACTTCATAAAACGTGTGCCTTCGGCAGCGAGCTTGTCGATGTTGGGAGTCTTGTAATTGTCCGAGCCGTAGCAGCCAACGTTGCCAATGCCAAGGTCGTCGGCAAGGATGAAGATGATGTTGGGCTTTGCACCGGGCGCCGCGAAGGCCTGCGCTACGCCGAGCGACGTAACTAAAAGGAGTGTGAGCAATGTCGTATTTCGATTCATATGTAATTCGTTCCGATTTTATCCGTGGCGTAAGCTTCCAGCTTGCGTTTCTTTGACATCGCAAGCTGGACTCGATCGCCACTAATTTATGGAGGGGGATTTATTTTTTTTGTGCTAGTTCCGCTTGGATTCGCTTTTGCCAATCCGAGTTCTGCTGCTTGAAAGCTTGATCACCGAGGATCTGACTCTCGTAATTGCTACGCAAGTATCTTTTGCCTTTCGTCGGAAAGCGATTTGTTTATTTGGACGATGATTTGTTCAGCTCCTGTCGTGTCACTATCGGTACATAGCCAACCTCGAGACCGTTCGGTGGCGTGACCAGTAGTGCTGGATCAAGATCGGCGAGTTGACCCACCGTGGGCGGAGCGAGGTAATCACGGTCTTTCGTCCATGCACGATGTAGCTTCTCCACGCGTGTTTGCACTTGCTCGCGTTCCTCATCGGTGAGATCCGCATTCAGCATCGCGGGCTGATCGGCGAAGCGATACCAGGAGTATGTCACCACACTACCGTCTCCAAGTTGAACTTGAAAAGGGCCTGCAGCGGGCCCGGGTTGCTTCCAGCAACTCTCGGGATCATCGGGCGTGACGTAGGGCTCCGGCGTTTTTTCGCGAGGCCGCAAGAACTGATGCTCAATTAAACCGGTGTCGGCTGGTACGTCTTTCGCTGCCACTACGACCCATTCCGGCTTCTTTTCATCCTTCAACAGATGATAGTTTTCGGGGAGAGTCACCAGCGAACCGTTTGCGGTGTCGCTGCGTTTCACCCATTCATCGTTCCAACGATAGCCGTAGCTCAGTGGATCTGGAGCGAAAGGGGTGGCAAACGACTTCCACGCCAACGGAATCTTCTTGTCCTTTGGCGTCGACGGTGGGTAAATCTTCCAAGTTGCACCGCCATCACCGCGGAAGGTATGCGTGGCGGAGCCAAGCGGATTGATCGCGCCGGTCGCAGGTTCGCCGCCTTCGAACCACCGCTTCACATCGTTCCAAAGAGCATCTCGGTTGTAAGCCGTGACGCGATGCATTAGCAACGAAGTGCCATCGGCTCCGACGGGAAAGGCGGTAGGTGCGATGCGCGCATAGGTCTCGCCCTTGGCATTCGTAGATAGCGCGGCGGGCACATACTGCGTCTCCATTTGAATGGCTTTGTTCGGGCCGGAAGGCCGCGTGTCGAGCAACATGCCGGCCCACTCGGGTTTCTCTGCCGTCTCACGAGACCAGAAGTAAGGAGTGAAAAAAGTAACCGGTCCCTTGAAGTTGCCGGTGTTAATGAACAGCGTCCAAGATTGATCACCCGTTGGGACGTTTTTGCCAGCCGTCGTAGCTTTGGAAGAAGTAAGCGGCAGCGGCAGATAGCCATAACCAAAAAGTTGCCCGCAAGTCCCTTGTTTTAGATTGAGTCCATCGGGGGGCCATAGCACCCACGAACTGAGTTGGGCTACACCATATTTACCACTAGGCTTGTCCCAATCTCTTCCCTTTCCGGCGCCTGGACCATTGGCCCATTCACTGAAATTCGGAGCCACACCTCCCATGATGAACTTCGGCGTCTCGGTAGCGAATCGCGTGTCACGCCACCAACCAAGTCCACCTTCGATATCGGAATACAATTTGCCCGGTGGCTTCGGATCATTCTGTGCGAACATCCAAGTGCCAAAGAGTCCCGTCTGAAAGCGATTCCCTGGATACTTGTCCAACAACGGCCAGGCCGCAGCATAAAGCGAGAATCCCGCATTGAATGTCTCCGGCACTTTTTCGTGCGGAACCAACAAGTAACCCGCCATCTCACTATCTTGCACTACCGGTTGAAGTGACGGCGCGGTGTCATTTTGTTCGGTCGATGGCGAAGACATAAGCAGCGACATCATGCCTTTACCCAACGCATCACCTACCAGGAAATACGTTTCCGCATTGCCAAACTCATGATGCCCGTGGCCAGGATTGGGCGATTCCTCGGGCTTGCGCACAAAATCATGCGTCGGTACGAAGCAAACGTTGCCTTGGAACTCATCTCGCATCGCAGCCGCAGCCTGAGCTTTGCGTAACTTGTCCCAATCGCCCGTCGCTTGCACCCAGGGGCCAGTGAGTTCACCGATGACGACAGGGAGCTTCGGTATGTTGAACGCTTCACGTACATCGTGAATAAGGTTCACTAAGTTTTGCTCATACTCAGACACTGCAGCGGTTTTTGGCATGCAGCCATCGTTCCACCCTTGATACCAGACTAGCCCAGCAATTTCATAGCCTACGCCATCGTATGCAGGGAAGTCCGTCTTCAAATTCGACAATGCTTCCCGCACCTGTGCGATCATCATCGTGTAGTACTTGCCAACTTCGCCCCCAGACGAAGGTGGACGGAAATCTTTAAACAAACTCTTGCCACCCCAAGCGGTCTTAACGAGCAACACTGGGTTATCGAAGGCATCCCCGACGACATATCCAAATTGCAACTCCGGGCCGAAGTGGTGAACATCGCCATAAACCGAGTAGCCAAACGTCAGCGGCCCTGTGAGCAACGGACGATCCTCGCGCTGGTAACGCACCCGCACATCATCGCGCACTGACCATTTGCCATCAGCTTGCCGCAGATGCTTGAACATCGCCGCCTTGGCCGGGTCTTCGATGAGTCGGGTCAAGGTTCCCTGTCCGTTGTTGTAGTCCTTGCCCTTCAAGTCAACGACCGCCTGGCCTTCCATGTTGGATTGGCCTGCGAGAATGAAAACCTTGACTGGCTTCAAAGCATCGGCCGCGATGGCATGGATGCCGGTGAGGCTCAACATGAGAAAAGAGACCAGAAGCTTCATGGTGGAAATGGATGCCTTTTGACGAACGGGTATTAGGAAAAGTGAATCCCGCTCGCAGTATTGTACACAAGCCAAGGTCCCTCGCCTTTCGGAATCGTGAGCCAACCACGAACTCGGACGCCGCCATAGTTCCGTATGGTCACAAGATAGGTTGGCAAGCGACTATTTCTTAGCACTCTGGACTTCGCCCGCAGGTCGGCGATGCTCATCGATTTCATTTTCACTTGCGTCGGCCAATGCTCTAAGTTTGGCAACAATGTCTGGGTGCTGCGATGCGACGTCGCTGGTTTCGTAAGGATCATTGCCAAGGTCAAAAAGTGCAAGTGCTGGAACATCATCGCTGTTGTTCGCCGACTTCGTAGCCTTGGCCTTTTTTGCGTTGTTCTTTTTGGCGTCGGCTTTCTTCGAAGGGCTCGCAACAAAAAGTTTCCAGTCACCATGCCGAATAGCACTGAGTTTGCTGGCACCGGTGAAATAGAGTTGAGTATCGCGCACGGGAGGTGCATCGGCATGGAACATGAGTGTCGTTATATCTCGACCGTCGAGCACGCGATCCTGAGGTAACGCCGCTCCGGTAAGCTTCGCAATCGTCGGTAGTACATCGATATTGCCTGCAATTTGATGACACGTTGTGCCGGACGGGATGCGACCCGTCCAGCGCATGATGCAGGGCTCGCGAACACCTCCTTCAAAGACACTTGCTTTCTTGCCACGCCAGGGGAGCGATGACCCGCTGGCAGCTCCATTGTCCGAGGTAAAGATGACGAGTGTGTTCGAATCGAGTCTCAGCTCTTGTAAAGTCTTCATGATCTGCCCCACTGACCAATCGATTTCTTCGACAGCGTCGCCAAATAGGCCTCCAGCGCTCTTGCCCTTGAAGTCAGCGGAAGCGGCCAGTGGTACGTGCACCATACTGTGTGGCAGATATAGGAAGAATGGCTTCGACTTATTCTCGCGGATGAATTTAATCGCTTCGTCGGTATATCGCTTTGTCAATGTATCCTGGTCCGCCGGATATTCGACAACGTCACTTCCTCGCATCAATGGCACAACGTGCTTGGTAGCAGCTTCACGAGCTTTTTCTTCTGTCATGCCGTTTCGAAAAACACAATCCTTTGCGAATTGAGCGTTTACCGTATCGATCGTCATATCATTGCTGTACGGGATACCAAAATAAGAGTCGAAACCCTGTTTCGTCGGCAAGAACGGCTCGCGATGGCCAAGATGCCATTTTCCAATGCAAATCGTCGCGTAGCCTAGCGGCTTCACGACTTCTGCTAACGTGATCTCACTTGGATTCAGTCCAATCTTCGCACTCGGGAACAACACGCCCGGAATCGACACGCGTGTGTTGTAGCTGCCGGTCATTAAACATGCTCGCGACATCGAACAAACTGGCGTCGCATAAAAACTGGTAAACTTCATCCCTTCGGAAGCGAGCTTGTCAAGGTGAGGCGTCTTCAGCGACTTGTTACCAAAGGGGCCTATATCGCCATATCCAAGGTCATCGACGAAGATGAGAACAATATTGGGCTTTCCTGTGCCTGCAACTAGTCCGTCTGCAGCATGAAGAGCCGCGAATGATGCAAGTAACAGAAAAGTGATGAGCGGGAGAATACGTTTCATGATGCTGAAGACTTTAGGGGACGTTGAGAGCTGGAGATCTAATTGGTTCCTGACAGAACGCGACTCGTTAGCGAGCAGCAAGAGTCTGTCGCTCGCTAGCGAGTCGCAAATCATTCAACCTATTGGGAAGAAAACTCGGACGTAAATTCTTACTATACTTCAAAAAGGCGGATCGCGTGGTGGTAGAACCAAAACGAATGCTACCGCGAACGCGGCTTCGGGTTCTCCTTCGGTTCCAATGGCATGTACCAAGTCATATCTTTTTCTTGAATATAGTTTGGATTCCTATCCAGAATTCGCCAACGATCTGGGAAAGTTGCCGTAGGATGATTAGGAAGGTTTCGTGAACGAATCACCAACTACTCGTTTGTAAATATGATCACCACATGATCCCTTATTAAACGATCTTTCTCGACCATGTTTCCATTAAGGTCTAACCATCCCTGACATAACCAAGCGCTTGCGTTGTTAGAAAACGGCGCCGATAGCCGACCGCCGAGGTAGAAGAGTTGATCGACATTTGTGTAGTCAAATTGCGAAGGCGGTTTTTTATCGCCCCCACGCGGATCAAAATACCAACGCCCACCTAACTCAGTAAGCGAATCGATTGCAGGTGGCTCGTTCGCGATGTCTTTTCGCGCGTCGTCTAGCATTGTCTTTCTCGACGAGAGAATTTCTGGATTCGCAATTTTCAAGCGGGTCTTTACCCCCTTCTTCGAAAAAGCCGACCGTTAAATAGATACGGCTGAGGATTCCACCTCAGGGCATGTCGTGTCAGCCAGCGACAATTCGCCAAAAAAACCGAGACCGAAAGAACGTCGTCGTAAGTCGTTGTCAGAGAAGGGTTTGGCAGAGGAAGACAGCACCAGTCAGTCGTTGTCAGAAATATCCTCGGCGGGGGTCGAACCCACAACCTTCGGCTTCGGAGGCTACCAGATTTCTCACTGACAAAATGCGTTTGTCCATTAAGAATATGGGCGTTTTTGTTCGGATGACCCGTTTCACGAATGAACGCGAGCAATCACGAACCGTCAAGGATTATGGGAACTTTCCCGAAGAAGTAAAGCATGAATCGGGAAAGTTCCCGGGAATGATTTTTCATCGACTTTTGCTTTCGAAATCTGGACACTTCAACCCTTCCAGACCTCTGCTGTCAGTGGCAGTTCGTTGAGTTCTACGCGGGCCTCACGCCAAGTTGGGTAGTGCTTGTCTAGGATCGCAACAAATCGATCGCTGTGCGTTGGCTCAAGCAGATGAGCCATCTCATGAACGATGACGTATTCGAGAAGGTCCTTCGGCTTTTTAACGAGTTCGGTGTTGAGACGGATATGTCCGGCGATGTGGTTACAGCTTCCCCACTTGGTCTTCATTCGTTGCAAGAAATACCGGTCAACTTGCACCTTCAGCTTTCGTTCCCATTTCTTGATGAGTGGAGGAACAACTGCGTGAAGGAGAGATTTGTGCCATTCGTGGATGACCCGCTGTCGAGTGACTTCCGAGCTTTCGGGGCGGACAGTAAGGGTTATGCGTTTGTGATCAAGGGAAACGGACGGTTTGGTGTCCCGCTCGACGACGGACATGAGGCGTCGCCGCCCCCAGACGTAGTGACTCTCGCGCTCGATAAACTGGCGTGGCAATTCCCGTGCTTGGTTCTTTAGCTTGTTCTGTTGCTCGCGAATCCAGCTAAGTTTCGAGATCGCATAAGCTCTCGCGACTTCCAGTCGCGTGGCTCGCGGGGCGACTAGGGTCACGCGCCCATTCGGCGGGTAAACGGAAAGATGTACATTCTTGATGTTCTTTCGCGTGACCAAAATGGTTACCTCGCCAAGTTGGATTGTCTCGCTCATCAGTAGCCTCGTTGGTTCTTGATGATCTCGAAAATCGCCTGCGTAGCTTCGCGGTCTCGGGACATGATTGGAAACAATGCGTTGAGGACTTGGATTCCTTTCGGCCCTTCAATATCGTCTTTCCAATTTGCAGGTGCTTTTTCCCGCATGGCTTGATCTAGTGCGAGTACCAACTTCGTCTTCTCGGCTTCGTCCGCTGGACACTGGAAGCTCGTCCCGGTGATGCTGCCGAGGTTGGTAAACAGGACGATGGCTTCTGGGTTGCCTTGAATCGCTATTGGCACGCCGCCGGTTGGTTCTTTCATCGCCATTCGTTTGACCAACTCCTCGGCCTTCTTCAGAAACTCTTCGTAAGCAGCGGAATCGGTGCGACTCTGCTTGATTAGATCAGCCAGGAGTTTCGACATCTCGGCGTAGAACTTAGGATCGGTGAGCTGGTCGCGGATAATCGTCTTGCGGACGTTGTTGATAATCCCCTCGGCGATGGCGTTCCGCGAAAGCTTTCCTTTTGCGTTAAGCTTTCTCGCGATGGCATCGTGAATGCCGGTCTCGATGATGAGTTCCGTTAGCGACATTGAATTGAGGTTGCCTATTTCCTTAGCAGGGTCAGCCTGGACGTAGGTGTTGAGGAGATGGCGCATGTCGGCCTCGTAGGGTTTGATGTCCAACTCTTCGCCCGAATGCTTCTTGATCGCGGCGCGAGTGTCGCTGTAGAAATCGATCTCTTTTTGTAGCGTTATGGCTTCGGCTTCGGTGTAACCCGCCTCGATAAGATTCTGCGCGAGGTCAGCGTAGTTCCGCACGTAGGTGGCGACGGCCTTGTAGAACGAAATTCGAAGCGGCTCGGTCTCGGTGAGGGCATTGGCATTGTTGGCATCACCGCAAAAGTATCGAAGGAATTGTTCCATCTCGCGAGGCAACGGCACCGGCTCGCACAGATAACGAATCGCTTCGCGGGCTGCTTCGAGTTGCTTCTTACCTTCGATCAGCCAGTCTTTGAGATGGACGTTGTTGTCACCACCGCACCCCTCGTCGATATCTAGTTCGTCGGAACTATAGACAGCGATGGCTTCCTGCACATCCTTGAATAGCTCTTTAAAGTCGACGATGTGGCCATAGTCCTTGTCCACGCCATCGAGTCGGTTGGTACGGCAGATGGCTTGGAAAAGGTTGTGATCGTGTAGTTCGTTATCGAGGTAGATGAAAGTACAGCTTGGTGCATCGAAGCCAGTCAAGAGTTTGCTCACCACGATCAGCAATTTCATGTTAGCCGGTTCTTTGATGAACTGCCGCTTGGCTTCGTCTTCATATGCCTTCGTTGTTTGTCCGTTCTTAAGGACGTGCTTCGTATAGGTATCGAACTTGTATCGCTCGTCGCTATTGAGTGGCTCCTTGGAGATCGCCGTCGCGTTCGGCTCGAAGGAAGTGATGATCCCGCAGAATTGGCCGAAGTGTTTAGTTTGGAAGATGCGGAAGTAATGGCAGGCGTCGTAGATGCTCGCCGCTACGAGTATGGCGGTGCCCCGGTCGCTGTTCAGGCGCGCTTTCGTGTCGAAGTCGTGCATGATGCTGGCGGCGATCCTTGCTTTGCGTTCCTCGGCGCTCATCAATTCCTGCATCGTCGCCCAGCGTTTGCGGAGGATGGCCTTCTGGAAGTTGTTAAGAGTTCTTGTCTTTCGTTCAAAATACTCCTCGATGGATTTCGGCGAAGTCAGCCGCTGAGGCACCTCGCGAGCTTCGTATTTCAAGTCGAGCACCACTTTGTCCGCTACAGCCTCATGGAACTTGTAGGTGTGGATGTAGCCGCCGAAGACATCCCGCGTCAATTGCTTGTCCTTGCGCAGGAGCGGCGTGCCGGTGAAGCCGATGAAGATCGCGTTCTCCAGCCAGCGCTTCATCTGCTTGTTCATGTCGCCCCCTTGCGTGCGATGGCATTCATCGACGAAGACATAGAACCGTCCGTGGGTCGGTGGTGGAGCTCCTTTGAGGTCGGCGGGATCGAACTTGTGGACGAGTGCGCACAGCAGCCGTGGCGTGGTGTCTCCGAGTTTCGTGACAAACTCCGCCCGCGAGGTAATGCGGGGAGACGGCGAATCTGCACCAATGACGCCAGCATTGCGCATTACGCCTTCGATCTGCTTGTCCAGTTCATCCCGATCGGTAACAACGAGGATGCGGGCTTCGGGGTCGTGCTCCATCAGCCACTTGGCCAGCAGCACCATGAGGATGCTCTTGCCGCTCCCTTGAGTGTGCCAGATGACGCCCCCTTCGCGTTGGCGGATGCGATCCTGTGCCGCTTTCACACCGGCGAACTGATGCGGACGCGGCACCTTTTTAATGCCCGCATCGAAGATGATGAAGTTACGGATCAGATCAAGCAAATGCGACTTCTCGCACATCTCGGCGAGTGGCCGGTCCAATAGCGAGCCAGCGATAAGCGTGTCACCCCGAGGCAGCGCCGATCGATACTCGGCGCGATGTTCATGCAACAAGTTCGAACCCACGGGATCGTCGCCATTGTCCTGACTCTTCCATTCCACAAAGAACTCGGCCTTGGTCGTCGCGGTGCCGTAGCGCAGACCTTGCGAATCGTTTCCCGCGAAAACTAACTGCACCGTGGCAAAGAAGCCCTTGTTGAAAATCTCTTCCTGATTCGTGATGAGCTGCCGAACGCCATCGGCCACTTCCACCGAACCACGCTTCAGTTCAATCACCGCGATGGCGATACCGTTTAAGTAAAGGACCAAGTCGGGCCGACGCTCGAAGCTGCCGCGCAGCGTCACTTCCTCGGCGACAGCGAAGTCATTTTTGTCCGGGTTCTCCCAATCGACCAGATGCACCGTCTCGTGAGCCTGCCCAGCAGCGATCTGCACCGGCATGCCATAGCGCAGCAGTTGGTAGGTGCGTAGGTTTGCTTGATAGAGCGAAATGCCGGTAGCGTCTGCGGCAGCCATCAGCTTTTGGAGAGCCGCAGAGATATGCGCATCGGAATAGCCCCGCTGCTTTAAATTCGCTCGAAGTATTTCTACTTCGACGCAACGATTGATCTCGCGCTTGCTCCAATCGCCGAGGTGCCGATAGCCGAGGCAATCTGGACGCGATTTGTCAGTGAACAGAGCAATCACGCGGTTCTGTGTTTTGCGCTCAGAGCGGGGTTGTTCAGGCATTCTAAGTCGTTCCGGTCTATTTCGAAGTCATTTCCAGGTTGCCATCGTTCAGTGTCAAAGCTGTTCAATCAATTCAATCCAAACTCCCTCGATCGCAATACGTTCATCCAGTACGACTCACGTTCCAAAATATCTTCGTTCGACGCGTGCGTATCCGCAATCTCCAAAATGGAATACTGGAAGTTACGCATGTGTTCAGAACCTTTCTCCTTTAAAACGTTCTTCAACTCTACATTGCCACCGTGACCGTTGTCGGCATAGGCACACCAGCGCTGCCAGACTCCGACCGATCCTGACGCCTTGCCGACGTAAGGCTTTCCGGTCGTGGTATCGACAATAAGATAAACACCTTTGATGTTGGCCAAGGCAGCGTGCCACGAGGCGATTTTTTGCCGTGTAATAATCTGCAAACTACTGTGGTTGATCACAACGGCGTTGTAGCCAGGAAAATCAGCGATCGTCATCTTTTCGCGACGGATCTCGACAATCGGCAGTTCCATTGCGGGTTTAAACCAAACATACGACTGCCGCGTCCGCTGATGGTGGACAATCACCCGTCCGATGAGTTCCGATTGATTTGCAAGCAGTTTTGTGGTGTACAAAAAATGTCCATTTCCCTTCGGGCTCGGTTGACATCTGAGAACTTCATAAACGCCGACAAACAGCCAGTGGCTCCGCCCGAGATCAATCAAGCTTAAAACATTTGAACATTCAAAGTTTCGTTTGGTCTGACCATCTTGCCATGCCTGCCATCCTCCAGCGTAGAAAACATCGAGTGGGTGCTCGATCCCATTCCAACAAGCGAGGTGGATTTTGGTGTTGCCGGGGTCAAATTTGACGCCGCTTGCGGTCAAATAGGGAACCAGTCCGAGCATTTAGGAGTCTCCATGGATCAATTGTTCATTAGAGTTTTTCGGTGATGGGTCTTCTCGTCGTGTGCAATAAGCTAGATATTGTGCCCGTTTAATGAGCCTTTTGAGCAACTTTTCAGCTCTCGGTGACATTCCCGTTTTTTCCTTGATGGTATTTGAATTCTTCGATAATGGTGTGTATAGTTGTAGTCGAACCGGTGGACAAAATTCGGCTTCATGCCGTGTGTTTCGGGTCAACGACCAGTGAAACCTATATCCACCGGTTTTTTATTTGCTCTGGGTCTGGCGGAGGCGAATTCCGCGTTAGAAACGAACCGTAGGTTTTTCTCGGATCGTCGACATCGTGAATGAACGACACTTTGTTCCAAATGGCTTGCAAGAAGCGACACTCGTGCCGTTCGTAGCATCTCTGCAATGCCCATAGGCAATAATCAGCTATTTGCAAACAGGGGCGTTGCCATGGATACGCTGGATGAATGCCCAGAGACGAATTCGAAGCTCTCCCATGCTGGGCTATGAAAGCCTGCCTCGCTAAATCGAGTTGTGTAACGAGGGCTTTAGTGCGATCGGACGCACCGCGACGAGCAAACGTAATTTCATATTGGTCGTGCTTGTGAAGTTGATTCTTGAAAAGCATCCTTACCGTAAGGTCATAAAGCTCGTTTGGATGATATCGATAGTTCGCGTGCATTTGATTACGCCCTTCAACATAACGTAACACGGAACGCATATCCTTGATCACCGCAAAGAACTTGAAGTCTAGCCCCAGCAGCGCTTCAAAGACCTTGGCGCGCACTTCAGCGTGATCATCCTTGGCATGAAACGAACGAGCGGTTTTCTGGACGGATGGTCGCATAGTATGAATCGTCGCATACAATGGATTGGCGAGCAATGACGCCCGAAGCGCACTCAGCGCCGCCTCCGCTTCGGCGTCGACCGTACAACGAACCATGCCAAGCATGAAGAATTTTGGTGCGTCAGGATCATCCAACCGGTTGCGTCCCATTGGCCCAAAGAGAATGCCATCTCCGGCTTCATCGACGTAGAACGTCGCTATCGATGGAGGTTCGACCTTATTATTATCCGTCATACCAATCGCGTCCTTCCGGCTAAAAGTTCTCGCATCATGCGCTGCTTCAGCGTGCTGGTCTTGGTCTGCCTCTGCTCCAGCACCGCCAGCTCCACGACGATATCTGTCAGCGTGTTCAAGGTCGATCCTTTATTTCTTTCGTTTGCTTCTGGAGGAATCTTCCAAATGAATCTTTTCCAGCCAGCCAGAGATAGATGGCAATCTGCCGAAGAGAAAATTGCTCAAGCGAGTAGTGTTGCCTAAAAGAGTGGATAATCGCCACGAACCGGCTGTATTGCTTTAACTCGGCCTTGCTGAATTGAGCGAAATTGTGCGCGTCCCTAAAATGCAGCAGCATCTTCTCGACGTAAGAGTCGTAGATGGGAAACGCTTCGGGGTTGTGATGGTTGCAATACTTTGAGGCGAACGAGTAAAAATTACGGATTTTGCCGCCCACGACGACAGAGGCCATTTGATTCACCAACGAACAGTCGCCGTCAGCTATTCGACTATCGACATCACTCGCGATGATATGTTTCGCCACGGAATGCGTATCGTAAATGTTGGTGGTGTAGAAGTCGTTCAAAGCGCTCACCTTCAGCAACACATGGACGATGTCGGAATTATTTGGGCAGAATTCCTGGAACAGCAAACTTAGCGAATCCTCCTGGAACTTGTATTTTTCCAACGTCCCCCATTTACGCATGTATGACTGCGTCAATTCAATCGTAGGAGACAACGGACTAGTTGTGGTATTCAGCTTGGGCATGGTTATGTATTTCGTTGCACCAGCCGAGTTTTGCCGGTGAGGAGTTCCTGCTTCATGCCTTGCTTAAGGGCGCGGGTCTTGACCAGCCGCTGCTCCAGCACCGCCAGCTCAGCGTCCATCTCCGTCAACTTCTTCGCGATTTTTATATGGATAGACGAAACGTTGCGTACAATTGTCGTAGTGGGACTCTTTGCTGTCGACGAGCCCTTGCCAGACTTTTCTAGCGCCGTCGGAATGCTGTTCAGCCACAGATTCAATTCGCGAGGTACTAGGTTGAGGTCTTGCTCGGGAAGAAGAACAGATGTCAATCTTAAAGATTTGGCTGCTTAGCCTAATGAAGGCCTCGGCAATGCCTCGAGCCTTGAAAAGTTCGCAGTCGTTGCGTGTCATCATTTCGACACGCATGAGGCTGTCTTCGTCAACCAGATGGAAATCAAAGACTCCATCATCATTGGCTATTTGGAAACACCACATTGTCTTTTCATCATAATCTTCAATCTGTTGATCACAGGAATACTGGTAGAATATCCTTTGGCCGTTTTTTCCTTTGGCCTCTAGAAGTCCGCTTTCTGGGGGTTTTGATTTCATAATTGAACAGGCAGCCTGGTTTTCCCGGTTAACAGTTCCTGCATCATGCCTTGCTTGAGGGCGCGGGTCTTGGCCTGCCGGTGCTCCAGCACCGCCAGCTCCGCGTCCATCTCCGTCAGCACGGCGGCGATGGCGATTTGTTCGAGCCGTTCAGGCAGGAGAAACTGGAATGCTTTCAACAGCTTCGTATCGAGAACTCCCGCAGTGTTCCCGGCTGAAGAAACCAATTTAAGAAAATCGTCAGCCCTTCCCCGTATTAACCAAGTCAAGAATCGAGGGAACACGTTCGAGTAAGGGATCATCGCTTTTACATCCTGATTGAAACAGACTCGTTTCGTTACCAATCCACAGAGAATCTCTTTGTGTAAAGCGCTCCCACGAACAAGCAGCAGGGTGGAATCTATCGGAGCAATTTTGCTACCCGAAGCAACAGCTTCTTCGGTGACGTTACTATCAGAGCGCCATACGTCAAAGCACCGGAGGCTCATTGCGCTGATCCAGGGAATTTCTCCATTCCAATATTCATCATTACTGCGTGAAGGCGTTCCCCCAGAAAGAAACGTCGCGACTTCACCCAGTGTTGTCACCTCCCACGCGCCGTGGAAGCCGGGGAGGCGGGTTTGGCCGGTGAGGAGTTGCTGCATGGCGGCCGTTTGAGGTCGCGCTTCTTGGCGATGAGCCGGTCCAGTGCGCCCAGCAGCGCATCCACATCGCTCAACGCCGTCGCGATCGCGCGTTGTTCGGGAGGCTTTGGCAGCGGAAGCGGCATGTTGCGGAGCTTGTCTCCGCTTATCTTGGGCATAGTTCCGGTCGAACCGGCGGCCACGCTGACGAAATAACGCCTGCCGCTTGAACTGTTCGCATAGCGCCAAAACCAGCGAGCGGTCTCCTGTGCCTTGAAGCGCAATCGCATCATTAAGTCGGGGTACGCAAACACGCCGCTGGGGCCATCAAAAATCGCCGTCGTGCCAACAAGGTCGGGCGTGTTTGACCGTTGAACGAGCACATCACCCGCCTTGAGAAAAACGTCCGAGTTTTGTTCGAGCGTTTCTTCGAGATGCTTCAGTGTTTCCTCATCGAGAATCATTCGCCCCGATGTTGTTGCGGTGAGAGCTAGCGTCGGAGTTCCTCGGGCATCTTTTCCACTCCGCCCTGAGTAACCGTTCTTTGGACCAGACACGACGAGGCTCGACAGGCGGCAAACCTCCCACTCCTCCGGGATGACGCCCACCTCCGTCTGCTTGTAGCCGGGCTTCACTTCCATACCGCTCCCATCCTTTTGAGGTGTTCGTCAACGCGGCTGGCGAGCGTGGCGACTTCGTCGGTGAGCTGTGGCAGCGGGGTGGCGTAGCGCAGAGCGAACTCGCGGATGCGGCCGGTGAGGGTCTGCGAGACGCGGTCGAGTTCGCCCTGCACGGCGACGGCGACGGTGGCCAGCCATTTGTCGTCCACCACAAGGGTCTGGATCTCGTCCTCGCTGAGCTTGGGGTATTGGGCGTCGAGCTTGGCCTCCAGGTCGTCCTGCGCGGTCTTAAGCCGGGTCTTGGCGTCCGTTTGCTGGTCGAGCAGAGCGGCGTATCCCTGCAACGCCTCGCGTTCCTCGGCATAATCGGGGTCTTTGCCGATGTCCTTGATTCGGGCCTTCACGGCCTTGGCGGTGATCTTCTGCTTGTCGCCTTCGCCTTCGATGACTTCAGCGAGCAGCAATTCACCCTCATCGTTTTGCTCCTCGCGCTTTTCATCAAGCTGCTGCTCGATGGCGGCCAGTTCGCCCTCGATGGCGGCGACGGCATCGCACTCGGCGGCGAAGTAGCGGTCGATTACGAGTGTGGCGGGGATGAGGTCGGACTTAAATCGGCGCTTGCCGCGCTTGAAGTCGTGCGGCTCGGGCCAGACGAGTTTGTTCTCTTTGTTCTTCACCTGGATGATTTCGCGTGGCAGTACGCCAGCCTGCCACCCGAAGGCGGCGATAAGGTAGCAGTCGTCCTGCATGGTCATCGCCCAGTAGTCCATGAGGTGCTGGTAGATGTCGTAGTAATCTAGAAGCGGCGCTTTGGCAAAGGTGGCTAATAAATCTTCGGACAGCGTCTCGATGAGTGCCTTGGGGTGATCATCCTTGCCAAAGCTCTTTAATAGCGGTGAGTTGGTTTTTTTCCACTTTGTAAACAGCTTGTCGACGCCGCTCTTGAACGCCGTAAACTCAGAATGACCGAAGATCGCCAACTTGACATCGGAGGTGGTTAGATCGAAATAGCCCGCATGCTTGGACTTCTTGAACAACTCCTCCCGCACCGCTGGAATGACTTGCCAGTAGCGCTCCAGTCCGTCGATGTCACGCTTCGGGATGCCGCCGCGCAGGTGACCGTTGATGTCTTGGAGATCCTCGGGCTCGCTGCTGTCGATGTAGCGCGGAAGGTTGAGGTTGAAGTCGTTCTTCAGGTCGGCGATTTCCTCGACTGGCACCATGCGCGCGTAGCGTGGGACTTCGGACAGTTTTTTGAAGGTGTCCACGATGCGGTGAATGTCCTGCTCGCGGAGACGATTCTTGTTGCCATCCTTGATAAAGCTCTTGGAGGCGTCGATCATGAAGATGCCTTTGCGGGCTTTGGCGTTTTCCTTGTCGAGCACTAGGATGCAGGCGGGGATGCCCGTGCCGTAAAAAAGATTGGCAGGCAGGCCGATGATGGCCTTGAGATAACCGGAGCGGATAAGCTGCTGGCGGATGACGCCTTCAGCACCGCCGCGAAAAAGCACGCCATGCGGGAGAATGCAGGCGGCCTTGCCCGTGCTCTTCATCGAGCGGATGATGTGCAGGAGATAGGCGTAGTCGCCTTGCTTCTTCGGCGGCACCCCCCACTGAAAACGCTGGTAGAGATCGTTCTCCGGGATGAGGCCGGTGCTCCAGGTCTTGTCGGAAAATGGTTGATTGGCGACGACGTAGTCGTAAGTGCGAAGCTGTTCACCGTCCTTGAACTTGGGGGCGGCTAGAGTGTTGCCGGAGATGATATTCGCCGTGGGGAAGTCGTGCAGGATCATGTTCATGCGGGCGAGACCTGCGGTGGTCACGTCCTTCTCCTGCCCTTCGAGCGTGATGTGTTTTCCGGCCTCGGCAGCGACCTTCAGCAGCAGAGAGCCGGAGCCACAGAAGGGGTCGTGGGCGGTCGTCGAGGCAACGGTATTCTTTGGAGAAATGCCGATGACCTTGGCCATGACGCGGCTGACCTCGGACGGGGTATAGAATTGCCCCTTGCTCTTGCCGCTCTCGGTGGCGAAGTGCCGCATCAGATACTCGTAGGCGTCGCCGAGAATGTCGTCGTGTTCGGCGCGGTTCTGGGAGAAATCCAGTTCCGGCTTTTGGAAGATGCCAATGAGGTTGGTCAGGCGCTCCACCATCGCCTGCCCCTCGCCGAGCTTGTTCGGATCGTTGAAGTCAGGGAAGTCGTGACGGGAGAGGCGATCATTCGCATCGACAAGTTTTTGAATGACTTGCGTGTTGATTTTGTCGCCGATGCCATCCTTTCCCTTGAGGGCGATCATATCCATGAAGCTTGCTCCTGGCGGGATGACGACCGGCGGCTCGAATCCGTCGTAGTCTGCGTACTTGTCGGAGATGTATTTGATGAACAGCATGAACAGGACGTAGTCCTTGTACTGGCTGGCATCCATCCCGCCGCGAAGTTCATCGCACGAGGCCCAGAGGGACGAGTATAGATCGGATTTCTTGATGGCCATAAGCTAGACGTGCGTAACGGAAAATAAGGGTACTTCACACCGCAGGACATCAGCCGCAAGCCGATGGTCGACTTCGAGCCCGATACTGAACAAATTAAATCTTGCTGCCCCGGCCGCTTATGTCATCGATCGTTTCTACATAGGAAAGTCAAAACGAATTCCGTCCAGCCGTCGCGCGTCAGAAAGCATGATATTCCCGCAAAATGCCTCCGTAGTTTAGCAAAGCTCAGAGCACGCGACATGAGGGGTCGGTCTAACCAACGGAAATCCTGGCGAACTGGACGTCAGCTCGGACTGTCTTCGCGTACGCTAACGGTAATTCCAAGAAGTTACGAAGAATACCAAAGAGATTAAAAAATGTCCGGCTTGCATTCCCCGTTTACGATTATTCACATTCCGCATGCGTCAAAAGTGGTTCCGGAAGAGGTTAGTGAACAATTCGTCTTGAATGATCAAGATTTAGCTGACGAACTTCGACTCATGACGGACGCCTACACCGATGAGCTCTTCGAGATCCCAGAAACACTCGCTCGCACCGTTGCTTATCCGGTAAGTCGATTGGTGGTCGATCCGGAGCGCTTTGTGGATGATAATCTGGAAATCATGGTCCAAAAAGGAATGGGGGTCGTCTCTATCGCCGCGATGCCAAACGCGTTCGGTCGATCATGTTCGAGACTGACCGATGCGCGCAGAACGATTATAGCCTAAGGCGGGCGTTCCTCTTTTGCGTTAGAATTTACAATTTGAACGAAGCAACGATCGGGAAAGTCAACGTTGCCGCAAACGCGATACTACCTTGCGCCGGCCTCGCAGCTGAGGAATTCCCTTGCTCCGTATGACACAGTTTCACTTTCGGCAAATGTAGACAATTGCACTAGCATTCAGGAGAGAAGGCTCTATGAGTGGGCAAGACGGAAACCGTGGCTATCTCATTCAAACCGTAATCGCGTTGCTCGAATCACTGCGTCGCTTGGATTGGGACCGGCTTACGCTGGAGCCCACTCATGCGTCTGACAAAATCGACATCGCATGGTACGGGATGACCGTGACAAGGGCATGTCAGGTCAAATCATCATTTAATCAGATAAACCAACCCGACGCGAAACAATGGGCAGCAGAGTTGGAAGGGCAATCAAAGGCAGATGAGCTTACGCTCATACTCGTGGGCCCGTGCTCATCGGCTGTCGCGAGAATGGGTCACCATGGGAAAGTGATTGTGCCTTGTCCGAAGAATCTTGATTTTGAGGGTTTGATGGGACTTGCTGCCCATTTGCTAGACAGATTTTTAAGCTATGAGAACGTCGGCTCGCAATCCCCGAATCATCGTGAGCTGATGGTTCGTGCATTGATTACCGAACTCTCTATTTTGGCTAGCAACGGGGCTTCGATCGAGCGTCATAATTTTATCGAGCTCCTAAAAACATGGGTCAAGACCGTACAGGCCCCTACTGTTTTGATGTGGGAGTTAGTCGATTTCTCTCATCAGCGTGGAATCGAAAACGCGATTGCTGGAAAGCGACTTGGACCCGCCGACGTCGACCACTGTCCGACATTCCCGATCTGCGAGCACGTCGTTACTGAACTCAACCGGTCGCACTGGTAGACTCCGCCAACGCCATACGAAAAGCACCTCACATAATCAGCTTCGTTAGAATTTGTCATCGGAAATACTCCTGTTCGGGTCGTAGTTAACACCGGGTCCGTCGTTGGCCGTCTTTGGCTTTGAGCCTGCGATATCTGCATAGCTGCCGTCCAGCAGTTTCCGAACTGCGTATTCGCCATCCGGAACCGTACCCCCCAAGAGCTTTGGCAATGTGAACCAAGCTCCCTTCTGCGGCAGGTAGGATTGCTGGAGCGCCGTTTCGATCTTGGTACGGTCGGCTAAGAGTGTGCGCAACTCTGGAGACTTCTTGAATCGCTTCCATCCGGCTAGTACTCCTTTGGATGGTTCTGTTTCTACGCCTGCCAGTACTAGCTTTCGCTCCTTGAGGGAATTCCACCATCGAATGAGAGACAAAAGAGATTCATCTATCTCATGCTTTGCGTTTCTTTTGCGTTTCAATTGCGTTTCAATTGCGTTTCCTTTGCCCGTGGGGCAACTCGACTTTACCCCAGGGGCAGAACCACTTACCCCAGGGGCAAAACCACTTACCCCAGGGGCAGAATGACTTTTCTCGTTAACAGGTAGTGATTTTGCCCGTGGGGCAAAACGACTACTGGAAACAACTCCCCAATTAATTGAGTGAATGTTGGTGTCTCGGTAGCGTGGTGTGGAGATTATCAAGTCGAGTGACTTCAGGACTTCAATCGCGCGACCAACTACAGATTCAGAAAAACAGGTGTCGTCTGATAACGTCTCGACGCTCGCCCAACATCCCTTGACACCGTCGTAATCATCGATCGCACGCAAGACAGCTTTGACGATCCCTGGAGATACAGATTGCCCATGCTTGGTCTTTAGAACGTCTGGTAATCGCAAGAGTCGCAATAACGAGAGTTGCTCGCCTCGGACTTTGCCTCTTTTATTTGCCGCATCATCTTTTTGACCGTTCGCTTTTGCTTGCTCGCGATCCGTCGATTTCGTATGATCCATTTTGTCTGACCTCCTTGTTTCCGTCAGAGTCTCGCATCAAGCCCGCTCGTTACGGGCTTGATGCATTTATGGTTAGGCTTTCAGCATTTCGATTTTCGGTGGCGTCGCGTAGGCATCTTCGTGGTAAGCCCGAAAATCATGCTCAGTGACTAGGACTCGCTTCCCTACTTTTGTCCGCCGCATTACCTCGCCGTTCTTGCCTGGAACGATAGCCCATCGGCAGACGGTACCAGTCGACGGCCTCCATCCGTAGAGTCGCTCCGCTATGTCCTTGGGATTTTCAAGTTTTTGCATTTCAATTTCCCTCAAGTAAGTCCAATGAACGACATTGATACGAATAGCTTCAACAGGGTTCAAATGCGTCCAATGCCGTGAAAGACCTTGGTTTTTGAGACTGAGAGCTACACGCCGTTCTCTGACAGAAACGCGTCGTCGCGCTGTTGTGACTTTTCGCGAGACTTCGTTGATCGAGTTGCTTGTTTCGGAGTGTTCGCCCGACCGCATCTATTCGCAGCATAGGACTCTTCGAACTCGATGACGTTCTGAACCGTCGTGAGCCACTGCCCGCTCATCCAGATGGACTTGAGACCGAGGTTTCGCTTCCTCCGTATGGTCTGCCTTGTTGGCGATTGTTGGAAAGCGGCCATATAGGCCTCCTCCTCTGGCATGTATTTTGGCTGGGCATTCGATGAATTGCTCATGGGATTCTCCTTTTGAAAACGAAAGCTTAGAAGCGATCGGTCGGGACATAAAAAGGGCGCAAAAGAAGAGAAGCAGTCGAAACGCCTATACGCGCTTAACGCTCTCTACGCAGACTGTCCGGGGGTCGCAGGACGTTCCCGAGCAATGGGCCGCAATCATTTGGTGAGTATGTTGCCGCTTCCTAGAGCATCCACATTCATCGGCTTAGCCAGTTCCCTGGCTAAACTTCGCGATGCTCTAATGTCTTGCGGTCATTATTGCATTCCATTGTGGATGTGCGATAGTGGTTGCGATTGTTTTTGCAAGATTTTTTTCCATCCCAGGCAAAATAAAGGGCGTCTTGATGAATAATTCCTTCGCATGGTTTTCGGGGTCGTGCATTTTGTTGGCTGCAATTTCCGTTTCCTCGATGGCAGGAGACCCAATTCCTGACGCAGTACTTAAGAAGTACGTCAAACAGGGGTATTTGGATGCTGAATCCGTGAATTTGGAGATTCAAAATGCCGCAAGCAAAAGGAAGGTTGATTACCAAAAGCTTTTACTTCTTGCGAACAACCACTTTGTTATCGACAGTACGATCGATGGCGACTTCGACGTACTCGCGGAAAGTAGTTTGAGTGAAGAAAAGAAAAAGAAGTTTCGTAAGCTCAAGTCGAACAAGGGGGTTTTCGTCGCGTTCAAGAGCGCAAAAACTAAGCTTGAGAAGATGGCATTGTGGACCGAACTATTAGACGTGATCGAATCGGAAAAGACTCGGAGAATAGGCTGGGTTGATAGCCACCGCAACATCCATCCCGATGTCATCCCCGATTGGATTTACCGACAAACACTTATCAAAGTGTCGCAAATAACCGGCGACGATGAATTTCATGGCTACCTTCACGACAATATCAAGTACGGACGTTTTGTCGTTCGAGGTTACCCTACGAAAGGAATAGCCGACGGAAAGAAGATTCAAATATATGGATTGCTTCACGCTTCTGGAACCTACACGTATGAAACCGCCATCGGAGCAAGTTCAACGGCGTATGTCTTGGACTACTACAAGTTCGACGACAATGACTATAAGAAGCAGTTGCTGCCTTTGATTCCTCCAGGCGACTTGAATTTGTCCGCCCCCAACCTACGCCCAAGGTCGTGGAACTCAGCAGATGGAAAGTTCAGTGTTGACGCGAGTTACCTGAAGTCGAGCAACAACGATGTTTCGATTCAAAAATCGGACGGCAAGGTGATCTCAGTACCTCTTCCAAAGCTTTCTCGAAACGATCAAAGATGGATCGAAGTCCATAAAAAAGCGTTGGAGGTATTCAGTAGTGATGACAATTCTGAGTCTGACGAGGGGATGATTGAGTAGCTCAAGAACCAGTCGAATTCTACGCTCAACTTTCCGGCTTCTACGATACGGTAATCGAGCTCGCGGCAACTGAAGGAATATCCCAGCGATCCGCAGCCTTTCGACTCTGCGAATCACACGGGTTCCAATTTTCCGACTGGGATGCAGTTCAACGAGGGTTCTAGTCTCGGAAGATTCCTAGGACGTAGGAGCTTTTAGTCTCTGTCCGTTTTGTTTCATTAGCATATTAACGGCTTCATCTTCCTCGTTTATTCTCTCGCGAGCCTTGTCGTAAAGACCATTGCAATCGAGATCATGCTCACCCGATGTCTCGCATCCTTTGCAGCAATATTCGCCTTCCGACAATGGTACTCGAGTACATTTTTTACACTTTGCGAGAGGGCTCTCGTCCCTGTAGACGACGATAGCATGTTCTTCGCATTCACCAACGGCGACACGCTTCAACACGCCGTCGACTCTTGGCTCATGAGGTTTTAAGACGAAGAACCGAAATTCCTCTAGCTCTACTTGGCGAGGACTTTCAAAAGTCAATCTCACTTTGTCCTTGTCAAAGCTTGCCCGCAAGAGCTCGACATTGGATGGCATTTTAACGGCTTCCGTATCACTGGGCCTTAGTACTACTTCAAAAATTCGCATCGATTCTCACTCCTCGTAAGGCAAACAATTGTGTTGAGCAACGGAGCGATCCCCACAATGAGATTGCTCGACATCGTTGCCACCACAATCAATAGGCCGCAAAACCGATGATTTGCGGCGAACATTGCCGACAAAAAAGCCCCGATGGTCGCATCAGGGCTTCGAATGGCCTGGTGTAGCATGGCCCAGGCTGTTTGAGCGGTGCCTTTGCGATCTTCGAGCCCGGCTTATTCCCGCACGAAAGCGGGGTTTTACGGGCGATATGCTTCTCTTTACGCCTCCGCTTTTCGGCCTCGATCGGACTGAAGCAGAATTCGTCTTCACCGCGAAGCAGGAATGGAGCAAGAATCGCTTGTGCCCTTGTTCCCGCATAGACTGTTCGCTTTCTCCCGCGATAGGCTGTCTTGTGCTTGGCAAGCTGGACTTCCCATACGTCGGCTGTCCGATCGACCATCGATGGCTTTATCTTGCATACTTCGCCCGGTCGACAGCCAGTAAGCCGTTGGAACTCGACCATCGCTTTCATCACGTGGTTAAGTTTTGGAAGAGTCGCATCGACGATTTCGTCTGGAACTGGTGCCACCGGGTCGAGCTCCGGCGCAGTCGTTCTGCCATGCTTGAGCGGCTCAACGGTTTTAAGCGTGTCGTGAACGGAAACAGGAATCAGCGACTTTGACGCTGCCCATCGGAATACTGCCCGCAACCGTTTCATCAATGAGTTGATGTAGGTTCGGCTCCGACGCTTCTTTTCCGACGTCCCGCCTTTCCGCTTCACGAGATAGGGTTCGAGCAAAGTAACCCGGACGGCCTCGTATTGCAGCGGCCCGAAGTTCACGGCCGGTTCCGATCCGTAGAGCGTCTTGAGGACTTTCAGCACTGGAACTGCCCGGTGAAGCTCGGAACTTGGCCCCTCTCCGTAGTATTCCTTCGCAAACCGAACCCAGGCTGCCATCATTTCGATGACGGTTAGTTCCTCTGGCTTCACGCCAAACGACGGAGATTTACCTGAAGCGATCCATTCAGCCTTCAGGCGATGGTACTTGGCCTTCGACTCTTTCGAGTTGAACACCCCAAGGTAATAGTCGTGGCCGGAAATCGTAACGACCGCCTGGCCACTCCTTGCATGTAGCCGGTAGCCCGGCCCATCGTTGTCGATCCTGGCCTTCTTGGCCTTCTCCTTGGCTCTCGTCTTCAAATGATCCGCGATGAGCGATTCATACTTGGAGCGGCTTTCGGGGGAATCATGCTTGCCTAGATAGTGATCCGTCCCATTGAGAGAGACGATAGCTTGCCCGGATGCTTTGTGAAGCCGGTACGCTGATACTCGCATTGACTTAGTCCTGTCCTGTTGCGAGCTTCGGAAATACCGGGTTTACGACGGTAAAACGGTAACTACCGAAACTCTGACTTAGAAAACAACTAAGCTCAGGCTAAGATATTTGCAGTATGTCTTGCAAATCGTGAGGCATTCAGAAGTATCCTCGCCGCGATTCGAACGCGGAACCTTCGGCTTCGGAGGCCGACGCTCTATCCAATTGAGCTACGAGGACAACGTCGCTTCGTAGTATAGACTTTTTCAATTAACTTTTCATAGCCTTGTACCATGGCTTTGAGTGAGCCGGTTCTTAGTACGAGTTCGCGGCCGCGAACCCCGAGTTCCTTGGCTTTCTTTGAATCCAATAGTAACTGCAGGACGCAGCGACTGGCTTGCTCGGCGTTTCCCGCTTCTACGGTATAGCCCGTCTGGCCGTCTTGAACCGTTTCAGCTATCGATCCGACATTGGTACTCACCACCGGAACGCCACATGCCAATGCTTCAAGTATCGAGACTGGGTTGGCTTCGTTGTGGCTGGTTAGCAGAAAGACATCCAATGCTGCGAGCCATTGTGGCGTGTCGCTCCGGTTGCCTAACATGCGGACATTTGATTTCAGTCCTAAGTCAGCAATGATCGACTCGATCTTTGCTCGCTCGGGCCCCTCACCGACAATGATGAATTGTGCGTCGGGTACGACCTGACAGGTTCGGCTGGCGACTTCCAAAAAGAGCTCATGATTCTTTTCCGGTCGCAGGGCGGCAACAATCCCGACTAATGGCGCGTCCGGCGTCAATCCTAACGTTGTTCTGACGGTCGCTCGGGCCGAAGGGTTCGGGACAAATCGATCGGCGTCGATTCCATTGCGTATAATCGCGACTTTCGATTCCGGAAAACGCTCGAATTCAACGAGGAATTTTCCATGCGAATCAGCTACGGCGATAAACCGATCGGTGATTCGCGTCAGCAGTCGATTGAGTCGACCTACGCCATCAGGCCAACCTGTCGAATGAAGCGCCGAACAAATGACGGGCACCCTGGCTAGTTTTGCTGCGAGCCTTCCCCAAAACATCTTATCACCGGCCCCAACCGTGATAACGGCGTCGATCTTGTTTCGCCGAAAGTACTGGACAAGCCGATAGAGAATCGTGACGTCATACTTGCTGCGAAGCACCGAATGCTTGGTTGGAATCTCATCAGCCAATATCTCGCCGAGCGGTCCAAGCTCCTTCAAACAAATCAGTTCTGGCAAGAAGCGAGACTGGACTAGACCGCGAATGAGATTCAATAAGAGCGTTTCTGCGCCACCGACTGGCATGCTGGTAATCACGAAAGCGACTCGCAATCGTCGCTCATCGCGATTGCTCGAAATGTTCGTTGCGATTGAAGGTATCGATGCTGTCGAAAGATTCTCACTCGATTTTTCGGTAACGGGACTATTCATAGTTTGAGCACGTCGGATAAACCGAGTTGATCGGGAAGCTGACTGTCGGAAAGGCGGTTGGTGAAGAGTCGCAAGAAGCCGAAGAGTCCGACGCATTGCTTGCGATTGTGGGGAATCGATAATTGAGTATCTTACGTTGCTTCATACGACGAGGATCGAAGGTCAACCAATTGCGAACCGCTTCGGTGCAAGCATCGCCATGGAATCGGCATAGATGAAAATCATCGCCACCGAGAAAATTCCACTCGCCGAACGCGCTTACAAAACTTCGATATCCGGCCTCAGCGATCATATCGATTGCGGCTTGGGTAATATTGCATTGCAGGCCAAAGGGAATTGCAAAGAAGTCGATGGGCTGACCGGTCCAATCTTGCAGCTTCTTGCGTGAGTCGCATAGCTCTGCGCGAAGTCGCTCGACGGGCCACTCTCTTCCGAGATCGAGATGGGTTTGTGTATGACCGCCGATTTGAATTCCGGCGTCCGCAATCGCCTGGATTTCGCTGATCGTGTTGGGACGCAATGGGCGATTGCGTTGGACATCGTGCGGAAAAGGACGTTCATGTTCAACATTGTCGGTGGTAACGAAATAAGTGCAGGGAATATTGCGTCGAACCAACTCTGGAATAGCCCACTCGATGTTCTCACCATAGCCGTCGTCAAAGGTAATTGCGATCATTCGTTGTTGCCGCACCGATGCATGTTGCGATTGACGAATCTCATCCAGCGAAGCAAACTTCGCAATCGAAGCGACGAAGTCCAACTGATCGGAAAAATCTTTGCAACCGATCGACCATCCGTTGGGTTCCGAGTTTGCTACGCGATGGTAGAAAAGAATCGCGGCTGGCCACTGCTGTGACGCTTCGAATTGACGTGCCATTGCCGCTCGCTTTGATCGAGTCCACCAACGGTAGCATGGAATGGCAATATTGCGAAAGATGGACATGTTTTACCTTGCAACCCAAGAGACACCTAAGTCTTGCTCGAATTTGACTCGATAGCAAAACGAGTGGGTTGAAGAAACTTATCCTTCTCGGAAGCATTTCGCGATTATGACGGAGCTTCGGATTGTGAGGATAGATGCGGGGACGGGATGCCCGCCGGACGGCGGGGTTTCGAGCAGTCGCCCAAAAGCGGGGCGAATAGCGGCAGCCTACTAAAGGCGGAGCTACGAACGAGTGCCTGAAGGCGGGACTACACACGCATTTCTACTTGTTGCTTCATGAAGGCTAAACCTTGCTCGGCTAATTTTAGCTCGGTGTCGAACATCTTTCGCCAGATGCGGGTGGCGGCGGCAAGTTCAGGTAGGGCTAGTCCGAAAGCCTCGATCACCAACCATCCGTCGTAGCCAATGTCTCGAATGCCATCAAAGTTTTCTTTCCATCGAACGTTTCCGTGTCCTGGCGTACTCCGATCGTTCTCGCTGATATGAATGTGGCATACCATGTCTTCGATGGCGTGCAGCGCAGCCGGAATGCTCTTTTCTTCAATGTTGCAATGAAAGGTATCGTACATCATCCTACAATTGGGATGATTGACTTCTCGACAAAACTGCGCCGCATCGGCATGTGCGTTAAGAAAATAAACTTCGAATCGATTGAGCGGTTCGACGCCGAGCATGACACCGACTTTCCCGGCGTGCTCGGCAGTCGCGCGCATACTCTCGACGCCCCAACTCCATTCGTCCTTAGTACGACTATGTCCTGGAAAAAAGCCCAGCGCAGAATGGTATGGGCCGACCAGAGTCTGCACACCTGCGGCCGCGCAACAATCGAGCGTCCGCTTGTTGAGTTCGACGCCTTTTTTTCGAACAGCCGCGTCGGGGCTAATGGGATTGTCAGCTTCGTTGCGGACGGTGACCGCCGTGCGTTCCAGTCCCAAATCATCGAGCTGTTTCCCCAGGCGAGCGTAATCGAGGTCGAGATTGAAAATCGGCAACTCGACTCCGTCGTACCCCATCTTATTGAGTTTTTCAATCGTCGGCAGCATCGCATCCGTGACTTCACCGGACCAAAGCAACAAGTTCATGCCGTATTTCATTCTCGATCTTTCAAATTAGGATGACAAATATTTGGGATGGGGGTTTGCAAACATTCTAAACAAAATAGAAAACTATCATTACGGAGCTGAAGCTTCGTTCCGGAACCGGAAGCGCATTGTAACGACGATTGGGTTAGTTAAGAAGTGACCACCCGCGGCCAGCGCCGACGGCTCACTATATCGACGGCCCTTGAACGGGCCGGTAGAAAGCTTTAAAAGTAGCCGGTGACTTGCGCCGCGGCGTTCTCCAAGGCAACGGATTCCCTATGATCAAAAAACCAAGTAGCCACGATCGCCGCCAGCTTGTTATCGGAATCGACGAAGCTGGCTACGGTCCCAATCTTGGGCCCTTAGTTATCGGGTGCTCTTCATGGCTAATTGAGGATCGCCAGCCGGAAGTCTCGGATTCGACGACGGCGGTGGAAAGGCTACTTGAACAACTTGCGCCGATCTTTCGTCCACGAGCCGACCGAGGCATGTTTAAACATATACCGTTAGGCGATTCGAAAGCCCTCTACTCGTCTGGCGATTCGCTAGATTCGCTGGCCGTCGGTGTACGGTACTGGTTGAACAGTATTGCATGTGACGCAGTTAATTTTCAAAACTTTTTCGCCTCTGTCGCGATCGACGACGTTACGAGACTCGCTTCGATTCCCTGGTATCGTCCGATCGGGTATTCCGATTCCTCGATCGAGCGATTCAAGCCGTTGGACCAATGCTTGCCGACAATGCTCATCGACGAAGCAGACCTATGTTGCCAGCGCGCGGGCGTTCGATTCCTCGGATTGACGGCCAGGATTATCGACGAAGGCGAATTTAATTCCGCGATCGCTCGCTTGGGCAACAAAGCAACTTTCTTGAGCAATACATCGTTGCGCCTAGCAGCCGCAGCTCTTGAATTGCATTCTGATTTGTTGGCTGACGACGACATCTCGATACACGTCTATTGCGACAAGCACGGAGGACGCAATCGGTATCAATCGATACTAATGGACGCAATGCCAGATCTCTGGTTTGACGTGCTCCGCGAGTCGGCGTTGAGAAGTGACTATGTTGCTCGATGGCAGGAACGGACGTTGCGTTGGAGTTTTCTCGCCAAAGGGGATCGGCTCATCGCATCCGCACTTTCATCGATGGTCGCCAAGTGGCTTCGAGAAGGACTTATGCATCGCCTG
The DNA here is from genome assembly GCA_034408855.1 of Pirellulaceae bacterium. Classification (GTDB taxonomy): domain Bacteria; phylum Planctomycetota; class Planctomycetia; order Pirellulales; family Pirellulaceae; genus JAIYDQ01. The sequence goes on along the minus strand of JAWXCK010000253.1, from coordinate 58,266 downwards.
AATCAATTTTGGAGAACTCATTTGCCGGGGCTCAAACAGACGGCTGGCTATCCAATGGATGCCAAGCGTTTCCGTCAAGCAATTGAAACGACGGCTGATCGGCTAGGATATTTGTCTCACCAGTGGTGGCGAAACAAGTAACAGGTACATTCCTCCCTGCAGCGTTAGATCTTTATCAAGACCCACTTCCCTAAAGCACTTAAGAACATTTCATTCCACTGCAATCGAGTCCTTTATGAAAAAAGTCTGGCAAGGCGTTTATCCGGCAATCACTACGCAGATGCACAAAGATGGCTCGATCAATCTCGGTGCAACTGCGGCGCATGCCGAGGTATTGATTAAGTCCGGAATCAACGGGTTGATCTTTCTGGGGTCGTTGGGTGAGAACCAGCCGATGTTACCCTCGGAAAAGCGACTAGTTCTCGAAGCGATGATCAAAGCGGTCGCAGGTCGCGTTCCGGTCGTCAGCGGCGTTGCCGAGACCAGCACTGCCGAAGCAATCCGATATGTCCGAGACATCGAGAAGCTGGGAGCCAATGGAGCGATGGTTTTACCCGCCATGCTTTATCGTGCCGATGCTGACGAAACGATGGCGTATTTTCGAGCAGTCGCTAAGTCGACTGGACTTCCGATCATGGTCTACAACAACCCCATCAGCTACGCAAACGACATTACGCCAGAGATGTTTGCAAAACTAGCCGATCAAAAGAATCTTGTCGCAATCAAAGAGAGCTCGGGCGATACAAGACGCATTACCGATCTTCGAAACGCTGTCGGAAATCGCTATGCGATCTTCACCGGCGTTGATAATTTGGCATTAGAGGCATCGATACTTGGCATTGATGGCTGGGTTGCTGGTAGTGGAATTGCCTTTCCGGCGGAAAATCAATATTTCTGGGAATTGACGCGCCGCGGCGAATGGGAGAAAGCTCGCGAGTTCTATCGCTGGTTTACTCCGCTTTTGCATTTAGATGTCCATCCAAAATTTATTCAGTACATTAAATTGATGGTTCAAGAATGCGGGCTGGGCGCCGAATGGGTGCGGGCACCACGTCTGATTTTAAAAGGCGACGAACGCAAGCGAGTCCTCAAAATTATTCGCGATGGCATCGAGTCTCGCCCCAAAATTCCAAATCGAAGTTCGAAAAAATGATTCAACTTTTGTCGAGTGTTGTTGTCATGAGTACGAGTACGAATAAAACACCGAGTGCTAGCGCCCGTTCGCTCAGTGGGCTAGACGATAAAAAGGTTGCGAGCGTGCTGAAATCAATGTGTGTCTGCTTCCTTCTATTTTCTCTATTTGCCACATCGAGTTTCGGACAAACCGAAGATGAGCGACTGGCGTCGTTCTTCAAGGCACATCTCGACGAAACATTTCAGCTTCGTCCGTTGGACGCCACCATGCTTGGTGATCATCGATTCGATCATTTGCTCGACGACATTTCCGAGGTTGCTCGCCGAGGTTGGTTGGAAAATTCGCGACAGCAATTGGTGGCGCTAGAGCAATCGATCGACTCGGGCAAACTTTCACGGTCGGGACAAATCGATTTTGAAATCTTTCGCGATGAACTTGTTCGCCGTGTTTGGCTCACCGAACATACACGTCCTTTTGAGGAAGATCCTCGTGTTTACGGCGGCTACATCAACGACAGCATCTATTCTTTGCTGACACAATCGACGTTGCCGCGTGAAGAGAATATCAAGAATGCGATCTCGCGCATGGCGGAGATTCCAAGGATCGTTGCGACGGCCAAGATAACGCTCGACAATCCACCGCGATCGGTGCTCGAAACGGCCATCGGACAAAACAAAGGATCGATCGGTTTTTATGAAAAAGGGGTCTTTGAACTCGTCGGCGATACGCCACAACATGAAAAACTTCGGCAGGCAACTTTGCCGGTCATCGAAACGTTAAAAGATTATCAAACGTTTCTTGAAAGCGATTTGTTGCCGCGAGCCAATGGCGATTGGCGACTGGGCAAAAGCAAGTTTGCGGCAAAACTTGAGCTAGTACTCGATCTTAACCGAACTGCCGATCAACTGCTGAACGACGCCGAAGGTGAATTCGTTCGGGTTCAAGGTGAACTCTACGTGATTGCAAGGCAACTATGGAGTCGCTATTTCCCAAAGCTCATTTTACCTCCGGATGATGAACGAGGACGCCGCGAGACGATTGCGATGGTTACCAAGGCCGTCAGTCAAGAGCATGGACAACCGGCGGCCTTGATCGGTGACGCACGCGCTACTGTCAAAGGTATTCAGGCGTTCATTCGCCAGCAAGATATACTTCGGCTGCCCGCCAGCGATCGTTGCCAAGTCATCGAGATGCCTGAGTTCCGACGCGGCAACTCGTTGGCTTATCTCGAATCGGCATTGCCGCTGGACCCCAATGGCGACAGTTTCTACGCTGTCAGCCCACCGCCATCGGTATGGGATGCTTCGCGAGTCAAAAGTTTTCTGGAAGAATATAACCGACACATGTTGCAGATTTTGACAATCCACGAAGCTTATCCCGGGCACTATGTGCAATTGGAATATTCCAATCGCTCACCTTCGTTGATTCGACGCGTACTGCAGTCCGGCGTTTTCGTCGAAGGCTGGGCGGTTTACACCGAACAGATGATGCTGGATCAAGGCTATGGCGAAGGGTCGCTGCCATTGCGGTTGAATCAACTGAAGTTCTACCTTCGCGCCGTCGCGAATACGATTCTCGATTACAAAATGCATTGCACGGAAATGAGCGACCAAGAGGCCTTGGCTTTCTTGACGCAAGAAGCTTATCAATCCGAAGGTGAAGCGCGATTGAAAATTATTCGCGCTAAACAGAGTTCGGTACAACTGAGTACCTATTTCGCCGGACGCATGGCTCACTATCGTCTCCGCCAGCAGATCCAACGCGAGCAAACTGAAGCATTTGATCTTGGACGCTATCACGAAGCGGTCCTCGATCATGGGTCGGTGCCTGTGAAATTCCTCCCCGAACTTGTACGAGAGAGATTGAAGCTGCCTCGCTAGTAAATCCGTAGCCGTAGCGATGGGAGATATTATGAAGCAAATTAAAGTCGTCGATTCCCATACTGGAGGTGAACCAACGCGAGTCGTGATCGAAGGTGGTCCCGATCTCGGTGCCGGAAGCGTGGCGGATCAATTGTCGGTGTTTCGCAAATGTCACGATGATTTCCGGCGGGCGGTCGTCAACGAACCGCGAGGCTCGGACGTTCTCGTCGGCGCCCTGTTAGTGACGCCCTCCGACAGTTCATGCGCATTTGGAGTGATTTTTTTCGACAACGTCCAGTGCATCGGAATGTGCGGGCACGGTACGATCGGCTTGGTCGCAACGCTCCAATATCTCGGTCGAATGGACTACGGCGAGTATCGTATCGAAACGTCGGTCGGAGTCGTCACGGTTGAATTGCATGTTGATGGAACCGTATCCGTAACCAATGTTGCGGCGCATCGAAAAGTCAAAGCGGCCGCTATCGAGATCACTGGCTATGGAATGATCGTCGGTGACGTCGCATGGGGTGGCAATTGGTTTTTTCTAGTCGAACAGCATTCGCACGACCTTCTATTGGAGAACGTCGAGGAGCTTACCCAATTTGCTTGGAAAATCCGTCAGTCTGTCAACGCGCAAGGGTTTCCCGAGGTCGATCATATTGTTCTATTGCAACAAGTTGACTCGAATAAATCGCTTTCGAAAAACTTTGTGCTCTGCCCGGGGAAAGCCTATGATCGGTCCCCTTGTGGGACGGGGACCAGTGCGAGATTGTCGTGTCTTGCCGCCGACGGGCGATTGGCCGAAAACCAGTCGATGATTCAAGAGAGTATTGTTGGTAGCAAATTCGTCGGGCGATTTCGATGGCTGGATCGCAACGCTGGAACGATCCTGCCGACCATCACCGGCCAAGCGTTTGTCACTGGCCATGCAATTTTGATACTCGATGAACGCGACCCGTTCTGTTATGGGATTCGCTAAGGCATGAGCAAACATGTTCTCATTGTTGGCGGTGGAGTTGTCGGGCTTTGTGCCGCTTATTATTGTGCTCGTCGAGGCAATCGAGTGACGGTGGTCGATCGTGACGTCGAGAATGGCAACGGGTGTTCGTACGGAAATGCCGGAATGATTGTCCCGAGCCATATTGTGCCGTTGGCGGCTCCAGGCATGCTTGCTCGGGGCCTCAAGTGGACGTGGAATCCGGAATCGCCTTTTTATATTCGACCGCGACTCGATTGGGGGCTTTTAGATTGGGGAGTGAAGTTCTGGCGAGCGTCGACGGATGATCGCGTTGCCAAAGCCGCACCATTGCTTCGCGATTTGCATTTCGCTAGCCGGGCATGCTTTGAAGAGTTGAGCGAGAGCTTCGAGGATGACTTTGGTTTCACGCAACATGGTTTGCTCATGCTGTGCAAGACTCCGCATGTTTTTGATGAGGAAGCCAAGGCTGCTCAGAAGGTGATTCAACTGGGAGTGCCAGCCGAAGTATTGGACTCTGCTCAAACCGCGCTTCGCGATCCATCGATTAAAATGGATGTCGCGGGTTCGGTCTACTTTCCAAAGGATTGCCATTTCTCGCCGAATCGATTCATGGCCGAGCTTAAAAAGAAATGCTATGGGTTAGGCGTTCGGTTTTATTGGCAGGCTGAGGTCGAAAAATTGATTCGAGAAGGGAACCGCATTGCAGCGATTCGAATACCGGCTGGTGAATTAGAAGCCGACGAATTCGTAATTTGCGGAGGCTCGTGGTCGCCCAATCTGACCAAACAAATCGGCATAAAATTACCGATGCAAGCTGGCAAGGGATACAGTCTAACGCTACCAACTCCTCGACAATTGCCAAACATCTGTTCGATCCTTACTGAAGCTCGCGTAGCGGTAACGCCGATGGGAAACATGCTTCGATTAGGCGGCACGATGGAGTTCGCGGGACTCGATACGCGGATCGATTCACGTCGTGTGCGAGGGATCATTCGCTCGGTGCCGAAATATTTTCCGGAATTTCAATTGACCGATTTCGAGAACATTAAACCTTGGAGTGGTCTACGCCCCTGTTCGCCTGACGGTTTACCGTACCTTGGAAGAACCGCTAAGTTTAAAAACCTAGTGATCTCGACGGGACACGCGATGATGGGCATGAGTCTCGGGCCGATCAGCGGACAGATCGTTGCGTCGATCATCGCCGACGAGAAAATCGCAACGCCGATCGACTTGCTCGCGCCAGATCGATATACTTCAAGAATTCAAGAAGCAAACCATAAACTCTGATTGATGGCTCCGATACCTCCCAATACTCCTGATGCAGAAAGCCTGCTGGTCGAGCAGATTCGCAAAGGTGATCCTCGAGCTTGGGAGTTATTTATTGCTCGTTACGAGGGAAGGTTAACCGCCTTTGTCGAGCATCGATTGTCGAATCGGAGCCACGTCGACGACATTGTCCAGGAAACATTCATCGGCTTTCTAAATAGCCTACCGAATTTTGATGGCCAGCGTCCATTGGAAAGTTATCTGTTCTCGATTTGCGCATACAAACTGACTGATCAACTTCGGCGAACTGGGCGTCGACAAATCCGATCGTTAGATTCAGGTTCGGATAGTCGAGAATCATCGGGTGAACGCTTGGCTGGTAAATTGCGAGTAGCAAGCAGTATCGCTCGTTCGGGTGAGCAACGCGAGTTAGAGGAAAAAGCGATTATCGAAGTGCTGAATGAGCAGATCGCAAAATGGAAATCGCAGGATGATTGGCAGAAGTTAGCTTGCTTGGAATTGATTATTGTGGCCGGAAAGCCAAATCGAGAAGTGGCATCGCTGTTAAAAATCAGCGAGCAAAAAGTGGCTAATTATAAGTCCGATTTTATCGCACGAACAAAGAGCCAGCTTTCGCGACTCACGTTTCGCATTGAATGAAAATCAAACAGGGCGTTTGAGACAATCGGGCAATGCCGGTCGCGATGAGCTTGGGCAGCCGACCGATAGCCACGATTGCCAGGCGTCACGCAACTCCTCCATCGCCTCGGCGATTTCTTTGGCGCGCGACGTCACGTCATTCTGCTCCCATCGATCATCTGGCGAGAGAAACAACCGTGTTGCAAAGGCGTGCTCGTTCGTCTTTGAGTCAACCGACGAATTCCATAGCGCCGTCCATCGACGCACTTGAAGATATGCCGACGTGTCCGTCGCGATGAGACAGGCTTGTGTTTGTAAATCCGAAAGCAACAATTCGCTCTGAGCCATCGTCAATAGATTCGCCGCAAGCGGACGCTCGGCTACTTCTTGGCTAACAAACTCTTGAAACTTTGACTCGGTAATTAACCAGTGCAATAGCGTCGTCCAGATCGACATCGACTGGACAATGGAATCGCTTCTTGAACCGATAGCAATGATTCCAGGTTGGATCATGAGCGGAACATGGACCAGCTCCGAGTATAGGTCTTCTCGATGCAAGCCGACACAATGATGCTCGCCCAATGGGAAGCCTCGCAAACCAGCGAGCACGACCATGCAATCTTCGCGATTGACGAACTCGTCGAGAAATGTATCGATCCAATTCCATATTTGATCTACGATCATCCCTTGCGCGGCTGCACCACACGCAGCTCCGAAAATTGCGTCGGGATCGGTTTTACTATCGACGTCGAAACTTGCTGGATTATCGCCTCGTGGCGGTTCCGGATCGTCTTCGTCATCGCACAATTGAGTTCGATATTCGTAAGGTGCATCCCAAGTTCGAGCTAGTCCGGATAAATGAAGCCACGTCAATTCCGGAAAACCATTCTCATGTTCGGCGTATCGAGAAAGCTCGCCAAGCGCCGCTTCGACGAAAGAAGCCAATCTCGTTTCAGTCCATTCTGCGGTCTCTTTCGCGGCGGAAAGTTCCTCGCTGTCCCCCTCGCTGTCTTCAATCTCTAATGGCGCGCGTTCATCGGTCGGATCAAAGCAAAAGACTTCGTTGAAGCCTTGCATGAAATCAAGCTGGGCGATCTCTGGATCATCGGTCATGAATACCGCTTGCTTGCCGATCGTCTGGAGCAATTCCGCAAGACTGCGAGGCTCGTCGATGGGACGTTCGCACGGATGCATTCCCGACGCGATCGATTCAAGAATCGAAACGAGCGAAACTGAACTCGAAAAGGCGCGATCAAAGACGAGACTCTTGGCTGCGAAATGATCAAGGTTCGGAGTTTCACATAGCGAGTTACCGTAGGTTCCGACCAGATTGGTCCCCCATCCGTCAATCGTTACCAATATCGCAATTCGCAAACTGTCGTACTTTCAAAATCGAAGTTGATACCAAGACCTTTAACGAATCAGGCGGCTTAATCATTTCGGAAGACCGGATCAAGCTCCTATATTCGTCATAGTCGTTAATTCCAACCCTGCCATAAGTTTTCGAAGGTCGTTGAATGGTCCACTTCGATCGACGACATGCTACTGTGAGCTAGGGTTTACTGTTAATATCCCTTTATACCCCCAACGTTCGTTACCGCTATGACATTCTCGACGATTCAAACGGAATTCAGTTCGAATTCGAGCGATTTCCCGATCGGTTTCTCAGCCGTTCCACAAGTGATTCCCGTTGTCGTTGCGCCGAAACAGAAGCCGACCGTTCGCCAGCTTCCATCGCTGCCGACACTCGCATCGTCTCGAGTATGGGGCATCGATTTCTCGATCGTAAATATGGCGCAGGCACTCGACTACATCGACGCGATTATTCAACGTCGTGAGCCGCAGTACGCGATTACCGCAAACGCGAACTATGCCATGCTCTGCGAAGATAGTTCTCGACTAGCCGATTTTACCCACCGAAGCAAACTTGTTCTTTGCGACGGGATGCCGATTCTGTGGCGTAGTCGGCTGAATGAACAAGCCTTGCCCGAACGCGTGGCGGGTGCCGATCTCATTTTCTCATTGGCTGAACGAAGTGCTGCTCGCGGACATCGCATTTTCCTCATGGGTGGCTCGGAAGGAGTCGCGTTGGAAGCCGCTTCGCGATTAAAAGAAATTTATCCGAACGTCAAAATTGTTGGCGCTGAATGCCCACCTTTCCGACGAACAACGGTTGCCGAGCACGAGCGACTATGCCAAAGAATTCGCGATGCGAAGCCAGACATTCTCTTGGTTGCTTTCGGGCAACCCAAGGGCGAGTTTTGGATTGACGAAAACTACCAGGACCTCGGAGTTCCGTTGAGCATCCAGCTCGGGGCTTCGTTCGATTTCATCACGGGAAAAGCGAAGCGAGCTCCGGTTTGGATGCAAAAATTTGGACTGGAATGGCTCTATCGAACTCTACGCGATCCTCGCCGATTGCTGCCTCGCTACTCAAAGAACGCATGGTTTCTCTGCAAGACGATCCGCAACGAAATTCTCGAAGCGACTCAATAAAGCTATCAGAGTCCTTTGGATTTGGTCTTCACGCGGCATAAGTACATGTCGACTGTTAAAAACAGCGTCGTGCCATCTTCACCGAAGCAGCAATTGCTTGTTCTTTGACCGGTCGTAATTCGTCCAAGCGGTTTTCCTTGCGGAGAAATGACGAAGATTCCGCCAGGACCGCTCGCCCAAAGATTCCCTTTTTGATCGACACTCATACCGTCCGGCAGCCCCGGTTCTTTACCGACAAGACTGGTAACGTCGTGAAGAACACGACCTTCCCCAACGGATCCGTCTGCTTGGATATCGAAGGCCATCCATATCGCTTGCTTGGGATCGCTTTGAGCCACATACAACGTCTTCTCGTCAGGCGAAAAGGCAATTCCATTGGGTCGCTGTAACTGTTTGGTGATCAGCGTGACGTCACCCGATTTGCGACTTATCCGATAGACGCCAAAGTGATCCAGTTCACGTCGCGGATCGTTTTCACGCATCGGCAATCCGTAGGGTGGGTCGGTGAAGTAGAGATCGCCATTGGATTTTAAAACGGCATCGTTCGGGCTATTAAGTCGTTTGCCTTGATAGTTGTCAGCCAGCGTCCGTTTGCCGCCTTTAGGAGTTAAGACGCTCACGCGTCGATCCCCATGCTCGCACATTACCAAATTTCCATCGGCATCGAGCAGCAAGCCGTTGCTCCCTGGTTCATGTCCGTAATAGGTAACACCGGTATAGCCCGACGGATTCATGAATAGCGAGACGCCCTCGCCTTGCTTCCATTGAAAAATAGTGTTTCGTGGTATGTCGGAAAAGAGCAGGTGTCCGTCGGTAGCCGAACCGATCCAAACAGGTCCTTCTGTCCACGTAAATCCGTCTGCTAAGATTTCGATCTTGGCTTCTCGATCGATCAATTGTTCCATGGCAGGATCGTAGACATCGATTTGTCCTAAACTATTCGATTGGGCAAGCATGGAATGGTTCGCAGTCGCAATGAGCAGCATGAATGAAAACGAAAAAATGCAGGGTCTGGATTGCAGCATGAGAAGGTTCCTCTGGAGTCTTGAGTTGGAAGTCAGCCGTTGCGGGGCACTCGGGCAGCAGACATAAAATGGTAACAAGTATTGCCGCCTACGGTCATGGCTTAGAGAGCCCGCGGTTGGCTGAGCCATTGTTTCCAAGTCCAGCCGGGTGGCTTGGTGCCGGGGATGGCAGTCCACCACGGTAGTTCATCGATGTCGATGGCTCGTACCGGCGGTACGTCTTCCAGAGCAACGGGCGGCGGCGGGTCGGGAACAAGCCAACCGCCTTCGCGGTCAGGCAAACTCTGCGCGCGGTGATAGTTATGCTGGTGTTCGTCGATCCAGCGTTCGGTTTTGCGAGCTCGATCCCAGGGCACCATCGACTTAGCGTGTTCAACGCGACTTCGGCCAAGCTCAAAGTCTTCGTGGGCAACTGCTGCCAACGCCAAGTTATTCCAAGCGGCGTTGTTGGAAGGATGCTTTGAAACGGCATCCTGCCAACTCTTTTCGGCGGCGTCCCAACGACCTTGTCGAGCAAAACCGTTACCCTGCCGGATTTTGCTCGCTCCAGGTAGGAACCAAGGCAAGGCGAGAACCGCATCTTCTTTTGTCGTCATGGGACTGAACATTTTCCAGCTCTCGCGCGAGAGGCCTGCGATGACGCGATCAACATTTTCTCCACCACTTATCGCAAGCTCCGGATAGTTTCGTTCAGCTTGCTCGCGATCGACGGTGATGGTATTGCTGCTCAATCGAGCTCCTGATTCTACATCGGTTACCGTCCAGGCCACGGTGATCTGTTCAGATGGTCGTTTGCGCGTATCGAAGCGTCCATTTTTAGGTTCTTGTGGTTGCAATTGCGATTGCACGATTTGGCCTTGGAGAAGTACGTCCGCCTTAGCGCGACGCGCGGCGTTCATGCCTGCGACATCGCTTGGCTGACCATCAAACGACGCCAGTTGAATACTGGTCATCTCTTCGAGCAACTGCGGATGCAACAAAGTGATCGGACTACCGGATTGCTGCATCGCTTCGATCATGGCTTGATTTAATTTTGCTGCCAGCTCTTCGGGGCCATAGATCGGTGTCATGGCAATGGTTTTCACTGCCCGAGGTTGATTCAAAGCTGGCTGCCAGACCGTCATCGGTGCGGTCATGCTACAGCCGCAAACAGAGAATGCTCCAACCATCGCAACTGCGAAAGCGAAGCGGAGATGGAAACGACGATTGGCGATGCTTGAAATTCCGTCAACGACCATTGGCTATTTCGCTCGACGATAAGGACACGATCGCGATCCCTGCTTCGTCGGCCCGACGAATGACTTCTTCACGATCGACGATGATGGTTTCGCCCGCTTCGATAGCGATGGCTCGACCACCGCTGCGCTTGAGCCTATCGATAGTTTGCGTGCCGACCGTCGGTTGATCAAAGCGACGATCTTGCTGAGGCTTTGAAACTTTGATCAGTGTGAATCCGCCGCGAGGACAGAGCATGGCCGTTCGAGTAATGCAAGCGTCGGTGCCCTCGACAGCTTCGACCGCCAGAACCGCTTGATCGCGTACGGTAATACTCTGGCCGATATCCAAGCTCCCCATCTGTTTGGCGATTTTCCAGCCGAAGTCGATATCCTTTTGCGTCGACCGATTCGGTCGCGTTCGAGTAAGGATTCCAGGTTCAGCCAGTAACTCGGGAGCGTATTCGGTTCCGGCCACGATTTCGATTCCTCGACGTTGATACGAATTGACAATTGCCATCAACAACGAGTCGTCGCGAGAATCATCGCGTCGCGTAATGATGATATGAAAAAAAGCCCGCAAGCATTCAAGGTCGGGCATCAGATCGATCCAACCGCGCCCGTGAAAGAGCATTTTATCTTTGAAGAGCTTTCCGGCCAACACAACTTTCTTGACACCATGCTGCCGAAAAAGTTTTTGATGAGCCCCGAGCTTTGCGACCCCCATCCATCGAATCGTATCAGCCCACTTTGTGATCGATGGATCAGCGTGTCGATCCAGCGCAGCGACAACCACCGATTGGTTAGCCGACTTTAATGCTCGAGCTACTGATAGCGGGTAGTTCCCCCAACCGGCAACGATTCCAATCGGTTCTGACATAATTTTTTGGTTCATGATTTCTATGCGGCTTTTGAATGGGGAAGCTTCGATTCGGGCATCGTGGCTTGAATCGCGGCGACGGATGCGGCTAATTTTCGAAATTCTTTTATCATTTCGGGCAAACGTTGGGTCGCGATCCAAATCTGAGTCGCCTCGCGGAAGGGGAGCGCAGGGGCACCCATCACTTTGGCATCTGCATCGAGACTCTTCAGGATTCCCGATTGGGCGGCTGCGGAAACTCGATCGCCAACATGAATATGATCGCGCACACCGACTTGACCAGCTAGCACCACATAGTCGCCAGTCGATGCGCTTCCGGCGATGCCTACATGAGCGCACAACAAATTGTGTCGACCGATGTGCGCGTTGTGTCCAATTTGAATTTGATTGTCTAGCTTCGTTCCCTCGCCGATCCGCGTTGGACCGTAGGTACCTCGATCGACGGTCGTGTTCGCGCCAATCTCGACATCGTTTTCGATTTCGACCCAGCCGAGTTGAGCGGTCCTTTCATGCTGACCATTGCGAAGTCGATATCCAAAACCGTACGCACCTAGGACCGCACAGGCGTGCAGCACGACTCGCTGACCGAGAATGGTACCGGGGTAGAGCACCGAACCAGGAAATATTTCGCAGTCTTCATCGATGCGGCACTGCTCCATGATGTGAACGCCAGCATGGATTCGGCAGCCGCTTGCAATTTCACAACCGCGACCGATCGTTGCGTTGGGTCCGACGTAGACATCCATTCCGATCGTAGCCGAAGGATCGACGATCGCTCGCGGATCAATGCCCTGCTGCTTGGGGGTCGAGATGGTTCTCAGACTACGGATCGCATCGATAAATGCAGCGTGGAGATCGTGAACGCCGATAACGGGCTTACCGGTCTGTTCGAAAATGGTGTCGATATCTTGAAGCGGCACGATTGCCGCGACGGCTTTCGATGCGATGAAACGTGGGATGTGCTTGACCGATTCGAGCAACGTCAAATGCCCTTCCGACGCATCGTGAAGCGGAAGCGCATTCGAGACGACTTGGCGTCCATCGCCACGGCATTCGCCCGAAACCTTATTTGCCAATTCTTCCAAACTAATCTGCATTGTTACGCTCCGTGCGGCAATCTAAATCCTTTTCAGCCTCCTTCTAGCGGTTTTCGTCGCATGATGGCAAGATGAGTCAGAACTTTCAATGATTTCGGGGTAGCGGAACTTGCCAATGGCTTGTTGATTGATCGTTTTCTTGTTGATTTAAACGTTTAACAGTCCTCCGAAGGCGTACTCGCGGCCTTTGACGTACGCCTTCGGCTGACAGTTAAACGAAATCATCCCTCATCCCTCATCCCTCGTCCCTCAACATAGAATGCGTTATTCGATGCGGAAAACGACTGGCTTTCTTATTGTGGACTTGTGACTAGCGAGTTGCAGACGTACACTCTGCGGTTCGGTTTTTTGCACTGGGCGGCGATTTCGGAAGCAATTGCCGCGCCGAAACTGTATGAAAAAAATGCTTGAAATTCTTTCGTAACTTGGATTTTTCACACGTATGGACGGTCTATCCATCGCTTGGATGCTTGCTCAGCAAGCTCAAAACACTACGCCGATTGCCCCGACTTGGATGGAAAACTTGCAAAGTTTTGGCTCCATGCTGGCGATTCTTGCCGCAGTTTTCGTACTTCCGTTTGTTTTTGGCCGAATGGTTGCGCGCGCCTTGAAGATGTCGGACTACGGCGGAAAAATCGGCTTGGTTCTAGCACCGATCGTCGCCAGCGTGCTGATTATCTGGACAACGCCGCTTCGTTATGGCCCAGACATCATAGGGGGGACGAACCTCATCTATGAACTCGATAAGAAGGCAGCCGTTGTCGAAGCTGGTCGAGCTCCGATCAAAGCCGCGACGCTGGTTCCAAGGCTAGCCCAACGTCTCAATCCGTCGGGCACCAAGGAAATCATGATCCGCCCCAGCGGTGACGATCAGATCGAAATCGTCGTTCCCAACGTCGATCAGATGGAAGTCAATGCGATCAAGCGAATTATTCAGGAAGCAGGGATCCTCAATTTTCGAATTGTTGCCAATCAAACTGACCATCAGAGCATTATTCAGTTGGCGAGAAAGCAAGCTGCCAGCGAAGATGGCTACCTTCGACTTACCAAAGAGGTTTACGACGGAGAAGGAAACGAGCGGCCGGTAGTCGGACTCTGGCAAGCTGTCGGACGCGACGAAAAAGCCAAGGAAGGGATTTTTCCTTACAAATCTGCCGATACTCGAGACATTCTCCGCGACCATAAAACCGGTCAAATTATCGAGAACATCCCTTCTTTCGAACGACCGCTTGAATTCGAGAAATGGCTGCTCGCGAAGGGTGTCAACGATGTCGATATGTTGCTCGCGCTCGAACGCGGCGGCAAACGATTCGTCGAAGTAACCGGCGACGACCTTCAAACCGCCCGTCGCGCGATGAGCAAAAGCGGCTTCCCCGAAGTCGAATTCGCGATGAAAAGCGCGGGCGCCAAGCGCCTTTCGGACTTAACGTACGCAAACCGTCCTGACCCATCCGGTTTCAAACGAAGACTCGCAATCGTACTCGATGAAAAAGTACTTTCCGCTCCGAATCTTAACCAGCCGATTAGCAGCTCCGGTGTGATTCAAGGCAATTTCACACGCGCTGAAGTCGATTTCTTAGTCAATATTCTCGAGTCTGGCTCGTTACCAGCCGCCCTGAACAAGACCCCCATCAGTGAGAATCAAGTTGGGGCGGCGATGGGTCAAGATGCAATTAGACGAGCTTTCGAAGCTTGTATGTATTCGCTCGCCTTTACGATCGGATTCATCCTCATTTACTATCGCTTCTCCGGCGTGGTCGCCTCGATGGCGCTGTTGATCAACTTGCTATTGATCTTGGCAGGCATGATCATCATCCAGCAACCGATCACGTTGCCTGGTCTGGCAGGTTTGGTTCTCACGGTAGGTATGTCGGTCGATGCAAACGTACTCGTCTTCGAACGTATTCGCGAAGAGATTGCGAAGAAGTCGACCGGGCGACTGGCGATTCGCAACGGGTTCGAACGCGCTTGGACGACGATTTTCGACTCGAACTTTACAACGTTGATCACCGCCTTGGTCTTGTATTGGTTGGGTACCGACCAGGTAAAAGGCTTCGCGATTACGCTGATTATCGGGTTGGTGATCAGTATGTTCACTGCCGTATTCTGCTCGCGCGTCTTGTTCGACATTGCCGAGCGTTGCAAGTTCGTGAGCTATTCAATGACCGACGCAATCGCTTTCGTTCGAAAGAGATTCCTCGGCGACAAAGACATCGATTTTATGAGTATGCGATTTGCCTGCTACACCATTTCAGCGATCCTCATCCTCATCGGGATTGTTGCTACTGCCTTTCGCGGCAGGAATATTCTCGATATCGATTTCAACGGTGGAACATCGGTTATCTTTTCGATCACGAAGCCATTAGAAGTCGATAAGGTTCGTGAAGTGATCGCCAAAGTCTTTGGAAAAGACGAAGCAGGGTTACCGATTCAGACCAGTTTAACCAGCGTCAAGCTAAGTGGCTTTGAAGAGAACGCCGTATTCAAGCTCGATACGTCGATCAAAAGCGTCGCCGATTTGACCTCGCGATTGACCGACGGATTCACCGAAGAAAACGCCGGGGCAAGTCTCGAAACATATGCCGTCAACGCAACTCCGGCAGTCGCTTTGGATTCACCGGTCGGTGCGGCCGCAACCGATGCGGCCAGGAGCAAACGAACGTTGACGTTTTCGACGGGAAATGCCAAGAATTCCGCGAAGATGGATGCCAGAGAATTGCAAGATAAAATTGTAGCGGCCGCCACGAATGCCGGAAGCAATTTAGTACCGGAGCAAGTCAATGCTAGTCCGGTCGACGCGACGGATTGGACGCCAGAATCTCAAGTGGGTTACGCGGAATGGAATGTTGAGATTCCGTTCGATGTTGCAACCAACGATAAGATTACCGCTCAGCTATCTACGGAACTCAAAAAAGAACCGCTTTGGCAAACCAAGAACCGTATTGAGTCACGAATCGCCGGTCAGATGCAGCGCGATGCGATCTTGGCGTTGGTCGTCAGTATGCTCTTCATTGTCGCCTATATTTGGTTCCGATTTCAGAAGATTTCCTACGGCCTGGCGGCTGTTGTGGCATTAGTTCACGACGTCTTTATTACGCTCGGTTGCATTGCGCTGAGCCATTGGCTTTACGAACCGCTCAAGGTGCTCATGATCGAAGACTTCAAGATCAGCTTAACTATCGTGGCTGCGTTCTTGACCATCATGGGTTATTCGTTGAACGATACGATCGTGGTATTCGACCGAATTCGCGAAGTCAAAGGGAAGAGTCCACGATTGACTTCGCAGATGATCAATCTGAGCGTGAATCAGACGTTGGGTCGAACTTTGCTGACGTCTTCCACAACGATCGTTGCCATCTTTTTGCTTTATGTTTTCGGTGGCGAAGGTGTACATGGTTTCGCGTTCGCCATGGGAATCGGAATTGTCGTCGGTACCTACAGTTCGATCTTTGTCGCAGCTCCGATTCTTCTTTGGCTAGCCAGTCGAGAGCAATCGACGAGCCGAATTAAAGCCGCCTAGCGGCGAAGACGGTGAGCGGCACGGATCGCTCACTTTCGTAGCGGTACGGCGCGAGCGGGTTGTTGGTTTAATCGCTAGCAGCAAGGATTTCGTTTAACCTTCAGCCGTAGGCGTACGTGAAAGGCAACGAGTACGCCTACGGCTGACTTTTTAACGATTAAACCAACAGCCCGCGAGCCGTCCGGTGGATGCGAAGAATTATTGGATATACACCGGGCGGATTGCGCCGCTCCGCTACAAAACCGTCGAGTGATGATGAAGTACGCATTCCCAAAAACGCTTTTGCTTGGAACCACCAATCGGAAGAAGATTGTCGAACTTCGTCCTGCCCTCGAGCCGCTCGGATTTAGGCTGGTCGATCTTTCCGAGATGCCCGATCGTATCGACGTCGAAGAGACGGGAGCGA
This sequence comes from Pirellulaceae bacterium, assembly GCA_034408855.1. GTDB lineage: Bacteria > Planctomycetota > Planctomycetia > Pirellulales > Pirellulaceae > JAIYDQ01. The sequence continues at coordinate 41,747 of JAWXCK010000253.1, read as the reverse complement.
CCTTCATCGAAAATGCACGTATCAAGGCGACGGCCCAAGCGATGCATTATGGCCATTGGGCCATTGGAGAAGATAGCGGACTCTGCGTGCCAGCCTTAAATGGAGAGCCCGGTGTCTTCTCGGCCCGCTATGCCGGTCTTGGAGTTGGCGACGAAGCGAATAACGATAAATTGCTCAAGGAAATGGTCGGCCTCGAAGGCGAAAAGAGGGCTGCGTACTACGTTTCGACAATGTGTCTCGCTTCCCCGGACGGGAAAATAATCGTCGAATCCGAAGGGCAATGCTGGGGGCGTATGCTTCACCAGCGCCGTGGCTCCGGCGGTTTCGGCTACGATCCGCTCTTCGAAATCGTCGAAACGCAGAAAACCTTTGCCGAGCTGGACGTTGCGGAAAAAAGTGCGATCAGCCATCGCGGCCAAGCTATCCTGCAATTCAAAGCCAAACTGTCTCATGCCCTGTCGCATTTTGAGTCAATTCAATAAGTGGCTAAGTGGCGTAAGCTTCCAGCTTGCGAGGAATCGAGTCGGCAAGCTGGAAGCTTACCCCACTTTTAGCGTCGAGGACTTTCCCCGCTGCCACCCAGCCTCTAAAGCCAACGGCTTTTATTTTCACTGTGCGGGATAATAATTGACGGGATACTTCCCCTACGATAAATTAAGTATTCGTAATTGTTCTCGGTTTTTTTCGAACGTTCGTTTTGACGTTTGATATTTTCTTTTTTCTAAGGGATCTTTATCTATGAAAAAATTGTTTCGGAAAGGCTTCACGTTAGTGGAGCTGCTTGTGGTCATCGCTATCATTGGCATTCTGGCTGGGCTATTATTGCCAGCCATCCAACAAGCTCGCGAAGCAGCTCGACGCATGAGCTGCAGCAGCAACATTCGCCAGTTCGGCATAGCCGTGCTGAATTATGAAGGTTCGTATAAGCTTTTACCGCCGCTGGGAGCCGGTATTCACCATGCGTCTCCACAGTACGGTTATCAAACACCGCTTACCGGCAGCCAATATTGGAGCGGGATCATCGGGTTGCTTCCGTTCATGGAAGCAACCGCCGTTTATAATGAGATTGTCGGTGGTTATACACGAAAGACTAACACTGCAAACGCGTCGATCACCTATGGTCCGTATGGTCAAATCCCAGGAACCACAACGTTTAGATCTCCCCAAAATGGCAATTATCACCCGAACTTGACTCAGATTGGCTTCATGCGCTGCCCATCCGATCCTGGCCGAAAAACTAACAATTGGAACGTGGAATCGTCTATTGCGAGGTTGAACTATATGTTCTGTCTCGGCGATAGCGATCGCGGGCACTACGAATCCAGTCTTAACCAGGAGCATACGCGGGGCTTGTTCCTAGCCGGATTCCAATACACATTGGCCGCCGCAGTCGATGGAACGTCGAACACGATCATGTTTGGCGAAGCAGCTACGCCTGCATCCAATGCACTCAACGCGATTACTGGCAATAGAATCAAGGTTCAAGGCAATTTAGTGATTGCTCCGACGACAGCCGTTGCCGGTGCCCCTTTCCGATCGATCGACGTAATAGCTTGCCGCAATCTAGCCCGAGCTGGCGTGTATTTGCCAACGATCACGAATGCTCAAGCGCGACGCGGAACAAGATGGTTGCATCGCCCTCCATGCTATTCCGGGTTTAATACGATCAGCGGGCCCAACAGCTCTAACTGTTACGATCCAGTAGATACGGGAAACGCCAATGGTATTATCGACGGGATATTGCCAGCCTCGAGCTACCACACTGGTGGTGCGCACGTGGTAATGTTCGACAATGCGGTTCGATTTATTTCGGATTCGATCGACACGACCAATCCGGAACCGGGTGCAACCGCACAAACCAGTGCCGGCGGATACACCGCACCCGGTCGAACCGATCGATACGGTGGTGCGAATAGTCAGACATGGCGGCAGTCTAATAACTGGAACGGACCGTCAACGTTCGGTGTTTGGGGAGCCATGGGAACTCGAAATTCGGCAGAACCAGGTGCCGATGCCAGTAGCCAGTAATTTTTGTTGGACCCTTGTCGTCCCTTCGGTAAACGCGAGACTGCCCGCTTCGCGGGCTATCTTTCTTTTACCGGAATTCAGGTGGTCGCCCTTATAGTACCCAAAGATGCGATCGACGGTGGCAAGCCCCGAATGTCGCATGGCTAAGGTAAGCGGAACGGCGCGAGCCGTCCGATAAAGCGTCGAAACCGGGCGGAACTGCAACCACGAACGCGGAACTTTAATTCAAAACTGGTAATTTTCCTGCGGTCTGGAACAACATCTGCTGATGAAATTCGCGGCTTTTGTTTCAAGGTGGTTTGCGACGCCGTTAAAACCATCGATTGACGGAATCGGTCGCTTTGGTACAATTGCTATCGGTAGTTTTTGTATTGTTTTCGCGTTGCTATTTTGGCAATCGCGAGCGTTATCTTTGTCTATGGAGTTTTTTGTTATGAAGAAGATGTTTAGAAAGGGCTTCACGTTAGTGGAGCTGCTGGTGGTCATTGCGATCATCGGCATTTTGGCGGGCCTATTATTGCCTGCGATTCAACAAGCTCGCGAAGCAGCTCGACGAATGAGTTGCAGCAGCAACATTCGCCAGTTCGGTATTGCCGTGCTGAATTACGAAGGCTCGTTTAAGTTGATTCCTCCACTAGGTAGCGGTATTCACCGAGCAAATGCTAGTGCCGGGACGGGCAACACGATCGGCGGTAATCGACGTTGGTCTGGGATTATTGGATTGCTACCCTTTATGGAGGCAACCCAGATATATAACGAAATCCAAGGCGGATATAGTCGAAAGACGAACACTGCAAACACTTCCATTACTTATGGTCCTTATGGTCAAACCCCAGGAACCACAACGTTTAGACATTCCCAACACGGCAATTATCATCCTAACTTGACTCAAATTGGATTTATGCGTTGCCCATCGGATCCAGGTCGCAAGACCAACAACTGGAACAGTCGTCAAGGCATTGCGCGACTTAACTATATGTTTTGCGTCGGCGATAGCGATCGTGGTAACTGGGAGTGGAATATCGCCCAGGAGCACACGCGAGGTATGTTTGGCGGTGGTTTCCAATATACATTAGCGGCCGTAGTTGACGGAACGTCGAACACGATCATGTTTGGCGAGGCTGCAACTCCTGCTTCGAATGTGATCGATCAAGCGGTTGTCGCAAACAGGACTAGAATTCAGGGAAACGTCGTTGCAGCGCCTACCGTAATGGCAATCGGTTCAATGTTCCGGACAGTCGATGTCTTGGCTTGCCGCGCCCTGGTTCAAGCAGGTGTCTTTAAACCAGCACCTGCCGTGACGACGGTATATCCAAGTCGCGGAACAGCTTGGTTGGATCGATCTGTGTTGATGTCTGGATTTAATACCATTAACGGTCCTAACGGTCCAAGCTGCTTCGACCCGATTGATACTGGCAACGCTGGTGTTGCGGGTGATATTGACGGGATTATGTCTGCGTCAAGCTATCACATCGGTGGTGCGCACGTTGTTATGTTTGACAATGCGATTCGTTTCGTCTCCGATTCCATCGATACGACGAACCCTGAAGTAGGTACCGCTGCTTCAACAGCGGCCGGGGGTTACCATGCACCAGGCAGAACTAATCTATGGGGCGGAACGACCATGGGCCATCCATGGAGCGCTTCCACGAACTGGAATGGTCCGTCACCGTTCGGTGTTTGGGGAGCAATGGGAACTCGAAATTCGGCTGAACCAGGTGCCGATGCGAGTAGCCAATAGTTCATCGAAACAGCCGTCTTGCTTTTGCAAGACGTGCTAGATCAATCAAGGCCACCGATGCGATTCGTTGCATCGGTGGCCTTTTTTATTTGGGGTGGGGCAACCAGAACTAGTTCGACTGTCCCTCATTTGTGAGCGCGATGGCGCTAGCGGCTTGCTGATTTAATCGTTTAACAGTTAGCCGAAGGCGTACTCTTGGCCTTGAAGTACGCCTACGGCTGACTGTTAAACGAAATCCATGCTGCTGGCGATTAAATCAACAAGCCGCTAGCGTCCCGTTCACGCGAATTGCGGGGAAACCGGACGCTAACGCGTTCCGACTAATAGATGCCGACCATTCCATTTTCCGGTTGTAGCCGGTAGTACGAACTTGCCAGTTGCTTTTCGGTTAGAATAATCGAGTGTCTCGCTCATTTTCGAGGTGCTACATTGGCCACACCGCATTCTGCTCTTCCTATCCATTTATCATCGGCTCCGATGCTTGAATTATCGGACCATAAGCACAACTGCGTCTATCGGCCAAACCATATTGCAAGAATGCCGCTGCTTTATCCAACGCGCCGTCTAACGCCTGAAGAGCTTGACGAACAGCTTGCAATAGGACGACGTCGATCGGGTGCCTTTGTTTACTACACGGCTTGCCCAACGTGCTCGGCCTGCGAACCGACTCGCCTTGAAGTGCAGCGATTTACACCAAGCCGTTCGATGAAGCGCGTAGCAAACTATGGTGACAAGCATTTAGAAACAAGAATTCGCCGACCCAGTGGCGACACAATGCGGCTCGAACTGTTTAACCTACATCGCCAGCAACGAAACCTTGCAGCGACGAACGATAACTATTCGTTCGAAGACTTTAACGGGTTCCTCATCGAGTCATGCTGCGATTCCTATGAACTCAGTTTTTGGTATCAGGATGCGTTGATCGCATCCAGTATTGTCGACTGTGGTCATGAGTCCGTTTCGGCAGTCTATACTTTCTTTCATCCGTCGTACGCGAGATTTTCTCCAGGAACGTATTCGATCCTCAAGCAGATCGAGTGGACGGCCAAGCAAGGCAAGCGTTATCTTTATCTTGGAATGTTCGTTGCCGACAACCAGCACTTGCGATACAAAGCACGTTTCGCTCCGCAAGAGCGATTGATCGGAGGGAAATGGATAGCGTTTGAACAGCCGCTCGCGGATTGGACGGATGCTATCGGAGTTCCTGGAGAACAAGAAGAATCTTATCCAAAAAAATGAATGGATCTATGAATATGTTTCGAAAATCGACACTTCTCAGCGAATTAACAATGTGTACACGAGGCGGAGCCTCGGAAGCAGTGCGTTCCCAGGCAAGAGCCTGGGAACGAGTTTTTTCTTGGTGGCTATTGTTGATTGGTTGCACTCTGCGACTGGATACCGGTACGCTTTACTCGCAGCAAACAACCGAAAGTAAAGCAACGGAAACACCTTCGAAAAGTACGAAGGACAACTCGAAAGAAGTATGGACGCCTTTGTTAAAAGGTTCGGATTTGACGGGTTGGAAAAAGACCAATTTCGGTGGCGAGGGAGATGTCGAACTCAAAGACGGTGAGTTGACGCTTGGCTTCGGTGATCCGCTTACCGGTGTGACCTACGATAAAAAGGATTTCCCCAAGAGCGAATACGAAATGCGATGGGAGGCTAAGCGTGTCGAGGGACAAGACTTTTTCGCGGGCGTGACTTTCCCGATCGGTGACGAATTCTGTTCGTTTATCGCGGGTGGTTGGGGTGGCGGTTTGATTGGCATCAGCAGCATCAATGGCGACGACGCATCCGAAAACGAGACGACCGGCTTTGAAGACTTTAAGAATGGCGAGTGGTATCGCTTTCGCGTTCGCGTCGATTCGGAGAGTTTGCAAGCGTGGGTGAATGACCGTGAAGTTGTATCGGTCGATCGAGAAGACCACAAGTTCTCAATTCGAATCGAAGTCGGCGCTTCCAGACCTCTGGGCTACTGCAATTTTCAGTGCGTGGCAACAGTGCGCGGTTGGGAGTATCGAAATCTCAAGGAAGAAAAACCAAAAGCGAAAGCGTTGGATGAAAAAGCCACGAGCAGCATTGATTCGTCAGATGCTCCGGTCTTCATGCAGATCAAAAAAGACAAGAACGACGATTTCGTTTCCATGCAGACTTCCGTTTCGAAATATCGCATCTCGTCGGGCGCTTATGCTGGTGCGGAGATCGATTTGATTGGCGCAGTGCATGTCGGTGAACGCAGTTACTATCGCGAGCTCAATCAGCGGTTCAAAAGTTACGATGCGCTCTTATTCGAACTGGTCGCTGATCCCAACGTGCGATTATCCGATCGGAAGAAAGATCGAGGCGTTTACAACCCGCTCAGTGCCATGCAAGTCGGGATGAAAGATGCATTGAATCTTACCTTCCAGCTTGATGAAGTCGATTACGCGGCTAAGAACTTTGTGCATGCCGATATGACGCCCGACGAATTTATGGAGGACATGAAAAAACGCAAAGATGGTTTTTTGACGATGTTCGCAAGGGTCTTAGGATCGAGCATTGCGGCCCAAGGCAGTCCCGAGGTTGCCGGCGCGGACGGAAGGATGATCGCTGCCTTGATGTCGAAGAACCGTCCGATCGCCTTGCGCCAAGTGATGGCCGAGCAATTCGACAGCATGGAAATTCAGTTGTCGGGGTTGGAAGATGGACAAGGCAAAAGCACGTTGCTGACCGAGCGAAATCGAAAGGTGATGGAAGTTTTAGAGAAGCAACTGAAGCTAGGAAAACGCAAGCTTGGGATTTTTTACGGGGCAGCCCATTTAAAGGATATGGATCGCCGCTTGGTGGACGATTTTAAAGCCGTTCGAGGTGACGTAGAATGGCTTGACGCATGGTTACTCAGCGATGATCGATAAATAAGTGTCCGGTACCTTTTGCCGGAACGGCCCTTCGGGTGCTTTGCACAAAAGGTACCGGACACTTATTTATCGAACGTTCTTTAGTAATGATCCAGGCAACGTAAAGTAACATGGGCCCGATTGCGATCGCTTTAGTCTTTGTTGGAATTGCTGCTATTCTACTCGCTTTGGATCTGTTGATTCCAAGTGGCGGTATCTTGCTCGCCCTTTCGCTCTTGTCATGTATTGGATCGATCTTCTTTGCGTTTCGACATAGTTATGATGCAGGGCTTTGGATGTTGATTGCCGAGTTAGCCTGCGTCCCGTTGTTTGCGTGGTTGTTTATCAAGCTATGGCCGAACACGCCGTTGGGACGAAGAATCATCATTGCACCGCAAAAAGCCCAGCCGTTCACTTGGGAAACCGATTCGATGGTGGGGAAGAAAGGGCGTACCGTTTGTGAATTGGTTCCAACCGGTGAAGTCGAGATCGACGGCCGACGCTGGGAAGCGACCAGCCGAAGCGGATTGATCGAGCAGGGAACGAACGTCAAAGTCGTTGCCGAAGAGATGGGGCAGTTGTTTGTTATGCCTATTCCAGCGATGCCGAGCGAACATCTGTCCAATCAAAAGGGACGAGGAGTGAACCAAGAAAACTCACTCGATCGCCCAGCCGATGACCTCGGGATCGATTCGCTCTAGGTTTACTTGGCAACGCGAGGCGTCCAGGTGGCGCTCCCGGCCGACGGAACGTGGAGCTGAATACGGCGTTCGTTGACCAGTCGCCTTCCATCAGCCATTTCGTATCGAATGTATATTAGAACAGAATCGTCAAGCGGTTTGATGGCTTGCCACGGCAGCAGGATGTGGAATCCATGTGATACTCCGATGGGCTCGAGCGACGCTTCGACTTCTTCCATCGAGTACGACCAACGCCCAATCTTCGATTCCGCTTCTGGCCGATTCGGATCGAGAGCGACGATGGTCACTCCGGCTGGAATATCGATCGTCTCGCCCGAGGCATTCCGCGGTTGTAAAACCAGATAGAGACCATCCTCGGCATTTTTTGCATCGGTGTTCTGACCGCGGCAGAGTGTTGGATGGAAGGCAATTTCAATGACTTTCGTATCTTGAACCGACTGCGATGAAGACTCGTTCGAAGGAGTTTGAAAACCGGCCGGCTGAACGGCAAAGGGCAATTCAATGCGATTGTCGTCGATGTTTTCATTGTCTAATGACGATGGCAAAGCATAGGCAGCAGTCTGAGAAACTAGCGTTGCTTTCGATTGCTTGGCAGCCCCGGAGTTTGGTGGTGCAACAATGCCATTATTCGAAGGGGGAGGCAATAACGAGTCGTTGTTAAGATTTGAACTTGCTGGCGGATTCGGAATTGAGGACGGATTCGGAATCGATGGACGATTTGGGATCGCCGAGTTGCTTGGCGGTAGTATTGAATTGCCGGGCTTTCCAAATTCGATGACGGGCGGTTCGAGTTCTTTGACATCTGTTTTCCGTTTATCGAGCCCAGTTTTTTCGGGTGGGTTACTTTGAGGTGCTGGAAGATTATCGACCGACGGCGTCTTGTTGATCGCCGGTGCCTTGGGCGGATTTTTGGGGACATTTTTGGGAACATTATTAGGGAGCGAGTCTGGGGATGGAACTATTTGAATCGGCGAATCCATCGAGCCAGGATTTATTGGGCGTTGGCTTTGTGTGCTCGGGGTGCGTGGAGACTTAGGAGCGTTTTGAAAACCGTTGAACAACGAGCGATCGTCAGTGTTTGGCCTTGAAGATTGCGTTTGCAATGATCGAAGCTGATCGTGAAGCCGCGAGTTTTCTGACTGAAGAACAGCCAGTTCGTTTTCGATACCTTGGTACTCGGCATCGTATTCGTAGATGCGGTTTTCGAGCTCGCGGATCTCGGAAGCCATGTTTTCCGCATAGATATCGGTATAGGCTCGACGTTGGCAGCCAATCGAAGCAAGCAGCGCGCAGCAGGCCACCGTACCAACCACGAAAAACTTCGGATTGTTACACACAAGCGGCACAGCGATATGTCCTCTCAGCTAGCGATTTAGGCCTATTTTTTCCCCGTTTTCGGAGATCGAGCTTGGGATTACCGAAAAAACATGCTCGGCGTCAAGCCAACTTCTGAATGAGGCCAGCCCGCGGCTAGTGCCGACGGCTCGCGATTGGACATTTTCATCAGGCTTCTTCCAGCCCCTATCTCGAAAATGGCGTTTTTTGATATGCTTTCGTAGACCGTGTTTCGCGGCTGCTCATAACTCGCCTATTTAGTCTTAATATGAAACCAATTCGTAAACTGCTTGCCGCCAATCGCAGTGAGATTGCGACCCGTATTTTCCGCAGTGCCCATGAACTTCGCATTCGAACGGTCGCCCTTTATTCTCACGAGGACCGATTTGCCTTGCATCGATTTAAGGCCGACGAAGCCTATCAAATAGGAAAACCTGGCGAGCCGATTCGTTCTTATCTGGATATTCCCGGAATTGTTCAGTTGTGCCTGGATAACGAAGTCGACGCAGTCCATCCTGGCTACGGTTTCCTATCGGAAAATGCTGAGTTTGCCAAAGCTCTCGAAAATGCAGGCATTACCTTCATTGGCCCGAGTGTTCGTGCTCTGGAATTGCTGGGTGACAAAGTTGCCGCAAGAGCGATAGCAAAGAAAGTTGGCGTACCGGTTTTAGAAGGGTCGCCTCAGGCGGTACGATCCACCGAAGAAGCTCTCAAGCTTTGTCGGGCGATAGGTTTTCCGGTGATGCTAAAAGCCTCCAAAGGCGGCGGCGGTAGGGGAATGCGCGTCATCGAAGCTGAAGATACGCTCGCATCATCGCTCGAAATGGCACAGCGTGAGGCAAAGAACGCATTTGGGAGCGACGAAGTCTTTGTCGAAAAACTAGTCGGCAAAGCTCGACACATCGAAGTTCAAATTCTTGGTGACAAGCACGGAAACGTTATTCATCTTCACGAGCGAGATTGTTCGGTCCAGCGAAGGCATCAGAAAGTCGTTGAGATCGCTCCGGCTCCAAACCTCTCATCGAAAGTCGCTTCTCAACTTCACGAAGCCGCCCTAGCGATTGCTCGCGATGTCGGATATTACTGTGCAGGAACCGTCGAGTTCCTGCTGGATACGGAAACCGACAAGTTCTATTTCATCGAAGTCAATCCTCGTATCCAGGTCGAGCACACGGTTACCGAAGAGGTCACTGGAATCGATCTCGTTCGCGCTCAAATACAAGTATCGATGGGGCATCGATTGGGAGACGCTGATGTCGGTTTGCCAACGCAAGCCGAAGTTAAGCCGATCGGTATGGCTGTCCAATGCCGTGTCACAACCGAAGACCCGACCAATCAGTTTCGCCCCGACTACGGTCGCATAACCCATTATCGTTCAGCCGGCGGAATGGGCATCCGACTCGATGCTGGCAGCGCCTTCAGCGGCGCAGTCGTCAATCCGTTTTACGATTCTCTTTTAGTGAAGGTCACGGCGCGTGGTCGTAATTTGAGCGATGCGTCAGCTCGAATGGAACGTTGCCTCCAAGAGTTTCGAATCCGAGGCGTCAAGACAAATATCCCGTTTCTCATCTCGCTCATCACACACCCTACATTCTTAGCCGGTGAAGCGACGACGCGAATGATCGATACAACCCCCGAGTTGTTCGAACTGTCAAGGCGAAGGGATCGAGCGACCCGTCTCTTAAAATTCCTGGCGGAAACCATCGTTAATGGTAGCAAGCTTGAATCTGAAACCGTCAAAAGTGTTCGACGAGAACCGGCACCGATTCCGAAGGTCAATCGATCAGCTCCCATGCCGGCTGGGTTTCGCGATCAGTTCCTGAAGATGGGCGCTTCGCGATTCACGCAATCGATTCGCAACACCAAAGAGTTGTTGATTACCGATACGACGATGCGCGACGCACATCAATCGTTGCTTGCAACGCGACTGCGAACCTACGACATGGTTCAAATTGCCGAAACGTATGCTCGATTGACTCCTCAACTATTCTCGCTTGAAATGTGGGGAGGCGCAACGTTTGATACGTCGCTTAGGTTCCTTAAAGAATGCCCTTGGCAGCGATTGGAGAATTTGCGGAAGCTTATTCCCAATGTTCTTTTTCAGATGCTGCTTCGAGCTTCCAACGCTGTTGGTTACACCAACTATCCCGATAATGTTGTCAAGCAATTTGTGCAACAAGCTGCAAAAGCGGGGATCGACATATTCCGTGTCTTTGATGCCCTGAATTGGACGGAGAACATGCGTGTCGCGATGGATGCGGTCGTCGAATCGGGCATGATTTGCGAAGCGGCCATTTGCTACACCGGTGATATTACCAATCCAAAGCGTCCAAAATACAACTTGGCGTACTATGTCGAGTTAGCAAAGAAACTCGAAAAAATGGGGGCACATATCCTCGCCATCAAAGATATGGCGGGGCTCTGCAAACCAGAAGCTGCTCGAATCTTGGTTCGAGCATTAAGGCAAGAAATCGGTATCCCGATTCACTTCCACACGCATGACACGGCTGGCATTCAAGCGGCTTCGATACTTTCGGCGTCGCAGGAAGGACTTGAAATCGCAGATGCTGCCTTGGCTCCGTTTTCAGGCGGGACATCGCAAGTGAACCTCAACACGCTCATCGAATCGCTGCGCTACTCGCCGCGCGAAAGTCAACTGAGCACCAACGCCTTAACGCAGCTTGCCGACTACTGGAAAGCCGTGCGTGAATTCTATAAGCCGCTCGAGAGCGAGTCGCTTGTCGCTGCTGGCGATTTGTACGAACATGAGATGCCAGGCGGACAGTACACGAATTTATTCCAACAAGCAAAATCGCTCGGCTTGTCCGATCAGTGGACCGAAGTCTGTCGCAAGTACGCCGAAGTCAATCAAATGCTTGGCGATATTGTGAAGGTGACGCCAACCAGCAAAGCCGTTGGCGATATGGCTTTGTTCATGGTCGCTAACCGACTATCGGTCGAGGATGTCCGCGAAAACAAACGCGAGCTCGCCTATCCAGCGTCCGTTATCGATTTGGTGAGTGGCATGATGGGCCAACCGCCTGGAGGTTTTCCTGCCGATATCAAGAAAGCCATTTTGAAAGATCAGCCGGAAGTTGTCGGTCGACCGGGCGAGTCGTTGCCGCCGATCGACTTGGCGAAAGTCGGTGAAAAGCTTCAAACGAAAATTGGACGGCCAGCCAATGACCAAGAGATCATCACGAGTGTGCTTTACCCTAAAGTTTACGATGAATACCTGACGCATCGCATCGAGTGTGGCGACATCAGCATGGTTCCGACGCCCGACTTTTTCTATGGCCCCGTCTTGGGTGAAGAGACGAGTATCGATATCGAGCCGGGCAAACGCTTAATTATCAAGTTCCTCGCCGTCGGAACACCAAGGCCGGATGGGACTCGGACTGTCTTCTTTGAATTGAACGGTCAACCTCGCGAAGTCGAAGTCGTCGACAATGCCTTGCAGTCAACGGTAGCTCAGCGGATTAAAGCCGATCCGAATGACCCGACGCATATCGCGGCCGGGATGCCGGGAATGGTGATCGGTGTTTCGATCAAGCAAGGCGATGTTGTTCAAAAAGGACAGAAGCTACTAGCGCTCGAAGCGATGAAGATGGAAACGATGATCAACGCCGATCGCGATGGTCAGATTGCTCAGTTGCTTGTTCAGTCTGGTAGCCAGGTTGAAACCAATGATTTGCTGGTGGTGCTCAAGTAGGCCGATTTAGATTGCCTTTTCGTTTGCTTCGCTGCGCTTTTTGGGTTTGTAGATTTCGGTGGCGGTACCGAAGTGGACTTCACCGGCATTCATCAGAGTCTCGCTGAGTGTCGGGTGCGGGTGAATCGATTCGGTAATGTCTCGGACTTCGCATCCCATCTCGATTGCAAGTACGGCTTCGGCGATCAACTCGCCAGCCCCTGCGCCGACGATGCCACAACCGAGAACTTGATGCGATTTCGGATCGATCAGCCACTTGGTAAAACCTTCGGTCCTACCGATGGCTTGGGCTCGACCGCTCGCCGCCCACGGATAGACTTCGACATCGACGGTCATGCCGTCGCGTTTGGCTTGCTCTTCCGTCAATCCGGCCCAGGCGATTTCAGGATCGGTGAATACGACCGCCGGTATGGCTCGTTTATCGAATGTCACCGATTTACCTAAAATCACTTCGATCGCGACTTTGGCTTCGTGGCTGGCTTTGTGAGCCAACATCGGTTCGCCGGCGACGTCGCCAATCGCCAAGATGTTGGATGCATCCGTTCGCTGTGACTTGTCGCAAACAATGAAACCTTTACTATCGACTTTTACCGAAGTCTTTTCGAGTCCCAGGTCATTGGTAACTGGACGTCGACCAACGCTCACCAATACACGGTCGTAGCGTTCATGACCAAACTTCCCAGGTCCTTCAAAGGTGACTTCGATTTGGTCATCGACCGCAGTCACGGAACCGACTTTGGTGCTCAGGTAGATTCGATTTTCGAAGAGATGTTCGAGCCGCTTCTGGAGCGGCTTGACCAGATCGCGATCAGCTCCTGGAAGCAAGGTCGGCGTCCATTCCACGACCGAAACTTTGGAACCAAGCCCAGCATAGACGCTACCCATTTCCAGGCCGATGTAGCCGCCACCGATCACGAGCAGTTTTTCCGGTATATCTTTGAGTTCCAAAGCACCGGTACTATCCATGACTCGATCGGAACCGATCTTAAAGGCTGGCGGCATGGCGGGCGTGCTGCCCGTCGCAATGACGCAGTGATCGAAGGTCAAACGCCCGCCTTCGGGAATCGATGGATCGTCACCTTCCAAGAGCAACGTGGTATTGTTTTCAAAACGTCCGCGGGCCTTAATGACTTTTACGTTTCGGCGTTTGGCCAACCCGCTGAGACCACCGGTCAACGTCGCAATGACCTTCTCTTTGCGAGCTCGAACTTTATCGATTTCGATCGTTGGCTTGCCGAATGCAACTCCCCATTCATCGTTCATCTCATTAGCTTCAGCGATAACACGCGCGACGTGCAAGAGAGCTTTCGATGGAATACAACCGCGCAGCAGGCAGGTGCCACCTAAGCGCGTATCCGCTTCTACGATGACGACGTCGAGCCCTTCGTCGGCTGCTAAAAAAGCAGCCGCGTAACCGCCGGGGCCACCGCCCAGAACAACTATTGGAGTATGCATTGGAAGAAAATTATCGCGACAAGAATTCGACAACGATATTAGCGTTCACTGGCAAACTAATATCGCTTGCACCAGGATTGCCAGCCACCGTAACTCGTAGATTTTCAGTATCGAAAGTCAACCAATCCAGCGGCATTGGAGCGTTGTTCGCGATGATTCCTCGGTAGACATTTTTAATCGAATCGCGATTGCGAATTTCAATCACATCGCCAGGTCGGCAGATATAACATGGCGACGAGACTTTCACGCCATTGACCGTGAAGTGACCATGCACCACGCCTTGTCGTGCTTGAGGTCTTGTCTTGGTAAAACCTACGCGTCGGACGATATTATCAAGCCGTCGTTCACAGATCAAAAGCAGCGTTTCACCGGTATTGCCCTTCTTTCGAACGGCTTCATCGAAGTACCGTCGCAATTGTCGTTCGCCCAAACCGTAGTAGTACTTGATCTTTTGCTTCTCGGCTAACGCAGTACCGTAGTTGCTCGTACGACGAGGACGTGGATGCATTCCAGGTGGGTTCTCTCGCTTTGAAAAGGCACGGGCAGCACCCGCACTTTCAAACAAAAGAGCTCCGAAACGACGGTTCACGCGAGCCTTGGGGCCAGTATATCTTGCCATCTAGTTCGATCTTTCTTTCGCAAGTTCTTAGCTTGCGAGCAACGGGGTCTGGGTCGCCGTTTAGGTCGGACCCGTCCAATCCACTTGCCATCCCGGTAGGAATGCCGGAAGTTAAGGCAACGATTTCGAACGACATTTGTTCGAAATTGGTTGGACATCGGTTTTGGGAAGCCGAAAAGTATCCTCAATTGGAAGCACATCGGCAAGCCCAACGCTATTCGGCTATCGAATAACAGACGATTTCCTTGTCATTGCGGGCAAAAAGGCACCGATGGGCGTACGCCGGATATGACCAAACCACTTCTCGCCCAAAAGCAGTGTTTGTGGCGTCCAAGACGTGAAATCGACCGATTTCCTCATATTTCTCTGGGGAAAGCTTGGCGATGATAAAATCACCTGTCTCGCTTAAGAGATAGTAAAGATCGCCGACTTTCGCCAGAAAAGCCGTTCCATGCGCTTGCCGACGGTCCCCACCGGCAGTCGGAGCAAACGTCTCCCATTGCCGTTCTCCGTCGCTGGCTCGAAAACAGATCATGCTTCCAATCCCACAATCCGCTCCATAAACGTAGTCGCCATCAAAGGACGGGGTGCTGTTCGCACAATAGAGTGCGTTTTTGACTTTTCCTCGCCATAGTTCCTTTACACCCAGTTTGTTCGGCTCGAATTCGAACATCGCCGCGACTTCGCCGATCCCGGAAACATACATCCGATTGCCACTGATCACAGGCGGCGTAATCGACATTTCATACCTCGGTGCGAGCGGGACTGACCAAAGCACGGTGCCCGTCTTCGGATCGAGGCTATTCAAATTCGCGGGATCCCATAACAGCAGTTGATCGCGACCCGACGCATGGATCATGGTCGGAGGGCAATAGCCGATACTCGATGCCGATAATGCACGCCAACGCTCTTCACCCGTTCGTTTATCCAACGCAACCAGCAAACTTCCTTCACCGCCGGCCAAGGTATACAACCAATCGTCGACAACCAGCGGTGGGGCCGCATAGCCCCACATCGGCGTTTCCGTGCGATAGTCCTCTTTCAGTTGTCGCTTCCACACGACCTTGCCATCGGCAACCGTGAGACAAATCAAGTCGCCTTCGGCACCGAGAGTGTAGACGTGATCACCGTCGACCGTCGGCGTCGCGCGCGGCCCCGACGGATACGAAAGATAATACTCACGATCGTATTGGTGATTCCAAAGCTCTTTTCCTGTCTTCGAATCGAAGCATAAAATGCGTTCAGTCCCATTCAGTCGATCTCGACCACCGGCATTATTGGTTATCTCGCCCGAAGTCCGGATATAGTCGGTTAAAAAGACTCGCCCTTTCGAAACCGCTGGCCCAGAATAGCCCAAATGGACTGGTTGCGACCAAAGTTTTTTTAATCCGTCCGAAGGAATCGAGCGAAGCGTGCCCGACTCGCTGTAAATTCCTGTTCGGGTCGCCCCATTCCATTGCGGCCAGTCATCCGCAACGACGCTCGATGCAACAAACGATATGACGAACAAGCAAAATGCAAATTTCATTGGGAAGATCCTCGTCAGGTTTAAAAAAGCAATGCTAGGAGAATTCTACAATTCAAGCAGCGATGCATTATAACAGTAGGCGGTTGGACGTCGAGACGAACCCCATTTTGAACACGCTTGTACATGGCAAAGATTGTAATTACCTCAGGCCCTACGCGACAATATCTCGATCCGGTTCGCTATTTGTCGAACGCTTCGAGCGGCCGAATGGGCGCGTCGTTGGCGAGAGCCGCGATCGCACTTGGGCACGAAGTGACTATCGTGAGCGGCCCAGTACAAATCGACTATCCGCATGAAGTATTGGTCATTCCTGTCATCACCACCGAAGAGATGCTCGACGCGACGACGACGGCTTTTCAAGATGCCGATGGGCTTATCGGTGCCGCTGCCCCGTGCGACTATATGCCGACACATGTTCTACCGCAAAAGATCAGCAAGACAGGGAGCGAAGTTATGCTCAAGCTGATCGAAACACCGGACATCGTCGCAACCCTTGGATCTGCAAAGAAAAAAGGGCAATGGGTCGTTGGCTTTGCTTTGGAATCCGACGACCGTCGCTTTCGTTCGATCGTCAAGATGCAGCGAAAATGTTGTGACCTCATGGTTTCCAACGGACCGTCGGCTATCGATTCGCTTGACAACGAAGTCGAGGTGCTCGATCGACTTGGAAACGTGATCGCTTCGCTCAGCGGACCCAAGGAACTGGTTGCAGTTGATATAATGCAAATTGTTCAAGTCCAGCTCATCCAACCCGAGTAGATGTTTTGACAAAGGAATCCTTAATGCTGAATCGGCGCAAGTTTATTGACATGATCCAATCAGGCATCGGTGGTTCGATGGCTCTTACGACCGCGCATTCGTTGGCAGACGATTGGCCGCAATGGCGTGGTGCCGATCGAACAGGTCGTTGGTTGGAAGATGGGATCGCAAAGAAACTCCCGGCGGGTCAACTGCCGATTGTGTGGACTGTTCCTATCGGACCTGGCTACAGCGGACCAACCGTTGCGAATGGTCGCGTGTTTGTGACAGATAAACAAGAGGCTTCTGAACGCGTTCTTTGCTTCTCCGAAAAAGATGGCGAGCCATTATGGACGCACGAGTATCCATGTCGCTATCGAATTCAATATCCTGCTGGGCCACGAGCATCGGTAAGCATCGACCAAGGCACAGCGTTTGCACTTGGGGCCATGGGCGATTTGCATGCCATCGAAGCTCAAACGGGCAAAGTGGTTTGGCATCGGGATTTGAATATCGACTATAAAATCGATATGCCGACCTGGGGGATTTCTGCGTCTCCGTTAGTCTATCAAGACTTGATTATTGTCCATATTGGTGGATCCGACGGGGCATGTATCCTTGGCCTTGACTGCGTTAGCGGCAAGGAACGATGGCGCTCGCTCGACGATCGTGCTCAATATTCTGCACCGATCTTGATTCGACAAGCCAACCAAGACGTCGTCGTTGTTTGGACCGGCGATAGCGTCGTTGGCATGGATCCGCTCAATGGAAAACCACATTGGCAAATCCCGTTTCGTGCTCACAAAATGCCTATCGGCGTTCCGACACCTGTTGTCGAAGGTGATCGACTGTTTGTTTCATCGTTCTATGACGGTTCGCTGATGATGCGTATTCCTTCGGACCGACTTGCCGCAGAGAAGCTGTGGCAAGTTCGAGGGAAGGACGAAAAAAACACCGACGCCTTGCATTGCATGATAGGAACGCCCCTTTTTCGCAACGGATTTATCTATGGCGTCGATAGCTACGGTCAGCTTCGATGTTTGGACGCCAAGAATGGAAAACGCCTCTGGGAAAATTTAACTGCCACCCCTCAAGATCGCTGGAGCACCATCCATTTTGTACAGCACGGCGAAGAAACGTGGATGCTCAATGAAAGCGGCGAGTTGCTGATCGCGAAACTCACTCCGGAAGGTTTCGAAGAACTCAGTCGATCAAAATTGATCGATCCGACGTTGCCGCAATTATCTCGACGAGGCGATCGAGGTGTCTGTTGGTCGCATCCGGCCTTTGCCAACCGACATGTATTTGCTCGAAGCGACGAGCAATTGCTGTGTGCAAACGTTGGTCTGTAGATGACTCTACGTCGTACCTACGGTTCACGAGCTGACTTCGACCAGCGGATTTTTCCGGTGCTGAGTTGTCGCTTCCAGAATTGCATACTTTCTGAATTCGGACGGTCGCTCTGATAGCCATGTTCTTTGCCGACGATGGCATTCAACTGGTAAATTGCAAGAATTCGTTCGTCAAGAAATGGACTGTTTAACGCTTCAACTAATAGACGGTCAGCTCCCTCTTCGAGTTGTCGATTATCGGGAAGCGATAGAAGTTCGAGCAAACGCAATGATCGCGGCGGGTCGTTGGACTGAATCGTCGTCTGCAACGCTGTTAGATTTTCAGCGTTCGCGCCCAGCGACTGATAAAATGTTTCCAAGATAACAGCTCGATGAGGCCTCGCAATCGGATTCGATAAGATGCCATCGGTACCGATAAAATGCGAGTAACTTCCCATCAACATCAACGTCCGTATGGCGAGCGCGGCGGTTTCGCCTCGACGGCCTTGCGCCATTGTTTGAATTTGATCGACAATCGAAACTTTATTTGCATCCGCCGATAACGCGTTCGAAAAATCGATCGCTGCTTCGCCATCGATTGGCCGCTGGACACTATCGCGATACCACCAAGGGATTTCTTTGACGGTAATTCGATTTGGCTTGGCGTTGATCGTATACTCGACACCTTGACCGATTTCTAAATCCATCGGCTCTTCATTGGATGCTTCAACTCTCGCTCCGCCTGCTACGCTGACAATACTCAGGACGGGGTGCATGAAACTGAACGGATTCTCTTTTTGAATCTCGATGGAATGTGATATCGATGCGCTCGTGACTCGCTTATATCGCAGCTCGATCGCAACGATCGAAGTCGGATCGCTCGTGTTTATGACGATCGTACGAATCGGATTTTGAAGCGTTAGTCGTTGGCAATCGGGCGTCGCATGCACCATCGCTCTTCCCAATTGAAGATAAACGGCAGCCGATCCTTCGCCATTTTCCGGCGAACTTGACATCATCGATTCATCCGCAACAATCCATCGAATGCCTGGCGCCATTCGAAATTCCGTCCGATACGCTGGCGGAACAACCAACATTTCATCAGGTGCAGTCGAATCTCCGGCAGTCAGTCGGCGAATTCCTTGATTTTGTGGATCGCCTTTTCGAAGAGTAAAAACCGTCGCTTGTGCGGAGAGCTTGTCTTCAGGCAACCATTCAATAGCTCGAGCTAGGTCTCCGACATCCGCCGCAATCGGAGCTTCTGGTGACGAGGGAACCATTGGGGCAGGTGATGAATCGGGAACTGGCGGAGCCGATACCACAGCCGAGATTTCGCCGGTCGACGAGTTTTCTGGTGGAAGCGGCGGTGGTGCGTCCGACTTGACGGCGATCGGAGCAACACTATCGACCGAACTGGCTTCAGTAGGCACAGGCGGTGCAGTGCTTGCTTCGATAATACCGGGCGATCCAGGCGGAGCCTCCGACGAGGTGCTGGGGGCTATCGAAGGAATCGGTTCTGCTTCAGCGACGGGCTGTTCAGGTGCCGCAACATCGTTTGCGACTACGTTGGCCTGCTGCATCTCTTTATCGTCGGAGCGATTGGCACTGATGTCTGTTCGGCGATTCAGTAGGTCGCGAACGCCATCCATCGAGCCAACGGAAAGCCAAGCAACAAACAAAAGTGCGGCGATCAATCCCAGAATCGAAATCGCATTCTTCCATTCTCCCGACGTTCCGCTTCTGAGATACTCGGGCACATGCTCAATTAGCTTGTCATCCAATTCCAGACCTTGGGTCGCCAAGGGACGAACGGCATCCGACGCGGCGTCTTGTTCGTGTTCGCTGTTGGTTTGCGTGCCATCACGATGAGCCGCATCCATTCGATAACGTTTTCCGTTTTGCACGCTCATAGCGACACGACTTAAAACCGTCGAACTATTCACATCGATGCTCTTTTCGCTTGGCTCAGCCTCTCCAACCGAGTTGGAGTTCGCGAGATTACGAATCCGATCTCGAAGAGGTGCAGCGACAACAGCCGGCTTCTTCAACACTAACGTTAAGATCTGATGGCAGCATGCTACTTCGGCCAAACGAGCATCTTCGCCAAGGCACGCTTGCTCGAAATCGATAATATGTTGAGCGTCTAGCGTGTTGTCCAAATACTCGGCAACGACGTTGGCATCTCCAGCGGTCCCCCTAGCGTCGACTTTTGGCGCAGCAAGTTTTGGTCGAGCGGATACGCTCTGAATACGCTCGACAATCCCTCGCGAAAGTTTTCCGTGCGTGATTTTTTCACGCAAGGCGTTCGCATCGTTCGGCTCAAGGACATTGTCTAAATAAGCAAGCAGTGTTCGTAATGTTAATCGCATAAAACCTGAGTCCTCTCAGAGATTGTCGAGGAGCTCTAAAAATGTGAACCGCCTAAGGTTTGACCAAGCTAAACCTAAAAATCGGCAAGGCGGCCATAGGATTAGTGCATCTCAGGACGCCTAACCGTGCAATAAAATCAAAAAAATTCGATTGTTTTACTTGTTCGTGTCGGGCCAAGCTTGGATTACAAGTTCTGGACCAATGACCTTTTCCATACCGTCAAGGCGGTCTAAAGTACTTCCGTTCCCATCTGCACCTACTGCAATCCAGCAAATCCGCATATCACGGCATGAACAAAATACCAATCATCCTCGGGCTCGGTGAAGTCCTTTGGGATGTTTATCCCGACGCGTCGCATTTTGGCGGTGCTCCCGCTAACTTTGCTTGCCATGCGTCAGCACTAGGTGCTAATTCTTACATGGTAAGTGCTGTTGGAGATGACGAATTAGGAAAGCGAGCCGCCCAAGAGTTGGTTGCTCGAAATGTTCACACTGAATTTTTGTCCATCGATCGTCACCGAGCTACAGGTACCGTCAATGTACTGCTCGATGAGCTCGGTAAAGCCAGCTATCATTTTGCCTCGAATACTGCTTGGGACCATTTGCGGTGGGATGAAGCCTATACAGAAATGGCCGCACAGTGCGATGCGGTATGCTTTGGAACATTGGCACAGCGTAGTCCACAGAGTTGCCAAACAGTCCTCCGATTTGTCGGCTCGACCCGCCCGGATTGCCTTCGGATCTTCGACGTCAATCTAAGGCAAGAATTCTACAGTCGCGAAACCATCGTAGCTTCCATGCAATTGGCGTCTGTCTTGAAGCTCAACGAAGACGAGCTTCCAGTTGTCGCTCGGTTATTAGAGATACCGAATGCCTCCGATGTGGATATATTGAACTCCCTATGCAAGCAATTTGAGTTTGATTGGATCGCCTTGACGCGCGGAGCCAACGGATCGGTGCTTTATTCGATTGACGTCATGGATGAACAGCGGTCACCGGAAGTGAAAGTGATCGATACGGTCGGCGCGGGCGATGCGTTTACGGCTGCGTTGGTGGTTGGATTGTTAAATCGGGAACCGATCGCGTCGGTCCATCGATTTGCAACCGAAATAGCCGCCTACGTTTGCACGCAACCTGGCGCTACTCCGGCACTTCCAAAATCATCTTAAATACCGTGCTTAGACTGATGGAAATGTCCGAATGTGAGCCGATGGCGCTAGCCATGGGTTCCGATTACACTTGGTGCGGCATTTTTTCCGGAGAGGACCTTAAAAGACTTTGTCGAGCGAAAAAACCGAAGCGATTGTTTTGCGAGCAATTCCTTGGAGCGAGACCTCTTTGGTGGTGACGCTGTGGACTCGCGATTTTGGCAAGCTATCGGCGATCGCTAAAGGAGCTCGACGGCTTCGAAGTCCCTTCGAGTCTGCTCTTGATCTGCTAGCCCATTCTTCAGTAGTGTTCCTAGCGAAGCCAGGAGATGTGCTGGATCTGTTAACCGAAGCCAAATTAATGCGTCGGTTTAGATCTGGCCAACGTAACTTACTTAACCTGTATTGCGGCTACTATGTCGCTGAACTATTGCTTGCGACGACCGAGGACGGTTCACCGATAGCGGAGCTTTTTGCGTTAACCCAACGGACACTCGAAGATTTGGATGTTGTCGAACTACCAGCCGAAGTTTTATTGCGTTTCGAGTTGAACTTATTGAGATTATTGGGGCACATGCCGAGTTTGGATGGATGTGTAGGATGCGGAGAGAGCGTACAGGTTTTAGAAAGCGTTGCTTTTGGAATCGAGTCGGGTGGCGTGCTATGCCAAGCATGCATACCTGGACAGCGAAGTATTATTCGCCTCAAAAAGCCAACGATAGAACACTTGACAGGGATGTTGAATAATCCATGGGACACGATCCCCTTGACAAGAATTGCCCGTCCATTGCGCGCCGAAATTCGCAATTTGATGAATCGTACTTTTGTTGCCCTCCAGCACCGCAAGTTCGATATGCAGCCGTTTCTCGACGGACTGGCACACTGACAAAGTTTTGCTCGTCGATCGGACATAGTGAGCATCGAAAATCGAGCGTCGAAAGGACCCTTCGCAGACCTCTCGTTGCTGTGCTGCCTTGGTTTCTTGCGATGATGTCGGTAGTGGCACCAGGTTGCAGTATCTTTCGACCGTCCTCCAACGCATTGCCTGAATACGATGCAGCCAAACGATCGGTCGAGAGCTACCAAGATGCCGAGGGAAATTGGGTTCGTCCAGAAGGTGTTCGAGCCGAGAAAAAGAAGAATACCGAGCTGGCTTCGTCGCTAAGCTGGATTCCAGGATTAGGAGGACAGGCGGTCGATAAAGTTGCCGCGCGTCAAGCATTTTCGGAAGGCGACGCGCTGTTCGAACAAGCCAAAAACGCCGAGGGCGACGAGCGCGTCAAGCTTTTCAAAGCGGCTGGAAAAAATTATAAAGAAGCGGCCAAGAATTGGCAAAGCAGCGCCCTCGAGCAAGATTCGCTGTTCATGGCCGGAGAAAGCTACTTCTTCGCCGAAGCCTATCCGGACGCCGAACAATTCTACGTGCGTTTGGTCAAGGAATACCCGCGGACGCCGCTGCTCGATAAAGCCGATCAACGTCGGATGGAGATCGCGCTCTACTGGCTCCAATATGACGCCGCAGATCCTCATGCCTTTTATGAACTGAACCTCACGGATCGTCGTCGGCCTTGGAATGATACCGGGCGACGGGGCGTCAACGTCTTAGAGAAAATGCGTCTGGACAACCCAACCGGTCGGCTCGCCGATGATGCGACGATGGAGCTGGCGACCGAAGCGTTCCGCAAAGCGAAGTTTCCAGAAGCTCGCGATACCTTCGAAGATCTTCGGATTACCTATCCCGACAGCCCGCATCAATTTCAAGCTCATTTCTTGGGACTTAAAGCTTCCTTGGAAACCTACCAAGGGCCCCAATATGGCGTCGAGCCATTGGACGAAGCTGAAAAACTTATCAAGCGAATCCTCAAGCAATTTCCGGATGAAGCAGCAGATCAGCGAGAGTATTTGAATCGTGCCTATGCGGAAGTTCGATACATGAAATCCGAGCGACTTTATGACCAAGCTCGCTTTCGCATGAACCGCGGTGAGAACAACGCTGCGAAGCATTACTTAGATCAGATTCTCGTCGAGTTTAGCGACACGCCCTTTGCCGACAAAGCTCGCGATGCTCAAGCGACCATCGAACCGCTTCCTGGCGAACCCAAGCCATATTTCAAGTGGCTCGCCGACCAATTCCCCGAGAACAGTAAAACCAAACCGCTTCTTGAAAGCAAAGCAGAAAATGATTTGTAGGTCACTCACAAATCTATGCATGACCGTTTTGCTATTGATCGTTTGCGTTCCAGGGTGCGCAGGTTATCGGTTTGGATCGCGAACACTTTTTCGACAAGATATTCGAACCATTCACGTTCCGATTATTCGGTCCGAATCGTTCCGTCCGGAATTGGGTGTGCGGCTAACAGAAGCCGTTCAGAAAGAGATCGAGGATCGAACCCCATACAAGATTGCCGATGCGTCGATTGCCGATTCGACACTCGTCTGCCGAATCAATTTTGATACCAAACGCGTGATTACCGAGACGACAACCGACGAGCCTCGAGCATTGCGAAATACGCTCGCCGCCGAAGTCAATTGGACGGACCGGATAGGAAATGTTTTGATGGAAAATCGATTCCTGCCACCGGGTGAAACCGCGTTCTATTTTTCCGAACGTTCTGAATTGGTGCCTGAAGGCGGCCAATCGATCACTACATCGCAACAACGGGCCATTCAACGAATGGCAAGTCATATCGTGGATCAAATGGAAGCGCGTTGGTAGCTAGACTCCGATGATGAAACCCAATCTATTGATTACAAGACTAAGTGCCATTGGCGATTGCATGGAGACGTTGCCGTTAGCGGTAGCACTCAAAGAACATTGGCCACAATCGAAACTTACGTGGATCGTCGACTGCGGCGTCGATTCGCTTTTAAAACACCATCCTGCGATTGACCAAGTGATTCGAATTCGCAAAGGATTTCTTTCGCGACCTCGCGAAATCATCGGGCTGCGACAACAGTTGAGATCTCTTAAAATCGATATCAGTATCGATCCACAGGGACTGTTCAAAAGCGGAGTCATCGGTTGGCTTTCCGGTGCCAAACATCGCATTGGCTTTGCAAAAGGGCAGGCTCGCGAACAAGCGTGGCGACTCTATCACGAAGCGGTTTCGCCATCGTCGACCCATCTTGTCGACCGTCAACTTGAATTGCTTCAACCGCTAGGCATCTTTTCGCCGCACGTTCGCTTCGGGTGGAACGAGCCTCGGTCGATCGGCTTAGAAGTTGAAAAAATACTTTGCGAACTCAATCTCTTTGTGCAAGGCTTTGCAATCATTAACCCCGGTGCGAGTTGGGCGAGCAAGCGCTGGCCGGTTGATCGCTACAGTACGCTTGCCAAGAAACTCTACGAAACAACCGGACTTCGTTCGCTTGTGGTTTGGGGCAATCAGGACGAACGGATGCTGGCCGAGACGATCGTTTCTGCGACGCCACGGGCAACGTGCTTAGCGCCGGATACGTCGCTGATGACGCTATCGGGACTTCTCAAACGCAGCCGAATGTACATCGGCTCGGATACGGGTCCAATGCATATGGCAGTCGCCGTCGGAACACCATGCGTTGCGATGTTTGGTACGACGCGAGCAGAATATTGCGGGCCGTACGGTTCGATGCACCGACCGCTGCAGTGCCGCTATGATGCTGGCGACAGCAAGTATCGACGCCACACGACCAATGACGCGATGCAAGAAATACAAGTTTCGGACGTCATCGAGCGATGTCTGGATGTCGCTTCGAAATCGGTCGCCGCCTAGTTCGACTGTCTCAAGTTACGTTATTTTCCACAAAAGTGAGCCGACGGCGCTAGCGGGCGGGCGAAACGCCGACTATTTGAAAATAGCACAATCGAGTACATTCATCGATTGGTAATACCCAGTTCTCCTACTGGTTCCGATCGATTTTCCCTTTCGATGAATGTTATGCGAATTCTTTTAGCGAACGACGACGGTATCTATGCGCCCGGACTGACGGCGATGGCCAAGGCCCTAAGACGACTTGGCGAAGTCATTGTGGTAGCACCAGCGACCGAGCAGAGCGGCGTTGGACATTCGATTACTTATTTGACGCCGCTGACTTGCAAAAAAATCTTCGACGACAACGACGAGCTGCGTGGCTGGGCAGTCGACGGTTCGCCTGCGGATAGTGTCAAGCTTGGCGTATGCGAGCTGGCCGGTGGAAAGGTCGATTTGGTTGTTAGCGGAATCAACAACGGGCTCAATGCAGGCATCAACGTCCTTTATTCAGGAACCGTTGCGGCTGCCATTGAAGGTGCCTTCTTTGGTATTCCAAGTATTGCGGTATCCTTGGAATACGACCCGCACAATCATTTTGATGCCGCAGCAGATATCGCAACGAAGCTCATCGAGCAAATTTTACAGAACGCCAGTGATCGTTCCGGGCTATTCAACATAAACATCCCGACGGCGGCGACGGAAAAGCATCGATCGGGAGCGGCACCCGAAGTCCATCTTGTTCCGCTTGGATTTTGGCGTTACGGTCAAAACTATATCAAGCGTCAGGATCCAAAGGGACGCGACTATTATTGGTCGGCCAACGATGTCGCTCCGAAAGTCACCGAGCATGCTACCGATATCAGTACGTTAGCATTGGGGCACGTTACGATCACGCCACTCCAGTTTGACTTAACGAAGTCCGCCATGCTCCAGGAAATGGCATGTTGGCCGCTCACACTTCGCAATAAAGCGTAATGCCTTGACCAAGCGTTCCATCTATCTCGATTACAATGCTTCCACGCCGCCGGCTGGCGCCGTTCGGCAAGCGATCACGCCGTTCCTGAGTGAAATGTTTGCGGTCCCTGGAAACCCGCACTGGTTGAGTCGTGCCAGCGAAGAAGCGATCGAAGACGCCCGAAACAATGTTTCGATCATGCTCGACTGCATGCCCTCGGAAATTGTCTTTACTTCGGGGGGAACAGAAAGCATCAATCTTGGATTGCTCGGCTATGCGCGAGCGGTAGTTAAGAAACCGAATAGTCGATCGAAGCCGCAGATGATTATTTCCAACATCGAGCACGCGGCTGTAGCTCGTACTGCCGAATATCTCGAGACGCAGGGGTGGGAAATCACAAGGCTGGCTTGCCGCTCCGACGGCTCGATCGACCTCGACGAATTGAAATTAGCGATCGGAAAACGGACACGTCTGATTAGTATCCAATTGGCCAACGAGCATATCGGGACGATCCAAGATATCGCCAGCATGACTCGCCTTGCACGACCCAAGCAAGCGGCATTTCACACCGATGCGACTCAAGCAATGGGAAAAATTCCCGTCGATGTTGAATCGCTAGGCGTCGATTTGCTGTCGCTATCAGGACACAAGATGTATGCTCCCAAAGGGGGCGGCGCATTGTTCGTGAAAAATGGAACGTCTATCGAAAGTATTTTGCACGGAGAATGGCAAGAAGGTGGGATTCGTCCTGGTACGGAAAACATCCCAGCGATTGTTGGACTTGGTGTTGCAGCGCAGTTAGTCAAATCGGCTGGCGATGATTCGGCGGAGCGATTGTCGATGCTTTCGAATAGTTTCGTATCGCAACTCGAACAAGTCGCTGAAGAGACATTTGCCGTTCATGGTCATCCAAGGAATCGATTACCTAATACCGTCAGTATCGTTATGAAGGATCGATCCGCCCTGGCATTGCTTCGCCGCGTCCCGGAATTGTATCTTGGACTTGCTATCCCGCACGTCATTCCGTCAGAGCGAAGCTATCAAGCGACTCCGTATCATGCGATCGGTGTTTCGATAGAAGTTGCGTCAGCGACCGTCCGAGTGAGTGTCGGTTGGAATACGACCGATCAAGAGATTGAAACGGCGGCACAGCTTCTGGGTGAAGCCTATCGGCAGTCGTAATGCGAATGTCGCTTCGTTTTCGTAACCCGACGCATTAGCGAGGGATTTTACTCAGCTCTCTCGCTTACGCGTCGGGTTATGAACAATCCAGACTAGTCACGAGCGCTTTACGGTTACGTTCGCCATCGATTGTGGAAATATTCGGAAGTTGTTTTTGAGCAAATCCCTGATCAGCCTTCGGCTGATTGCACGTGCACATTCAAGCAAGCGAGCAACTGACGATGGAGCGAATCGGAAGCTGCAACGGTCAGATCACCTCGACTGAGCGAAAATGGAGTGCCATCTCGAGAAGTTAAGCACGCCCCGGCTTCGGTCGCGATCAATGCACCGGCGGCGATATCCCATGAGCGGACTTTACCAGCCCAGTAACCGTCCAATCGACCGCAGCCGACGAAGCAGAGATTCAAGGCGGCCGATCCAAGGCGGCGAATACTTTGTGCTTGAACCAACACTTCGATAAACTGCTGGACCTCGATCGACGTTCGTTGAACATTGGGCGGGAAGCTGGCTGCGATCAACGCCTGCTCGATATCGCGGCAACCGCTGGCAGAAATAGCTTCTCCATTAAGCGTCGCACCTCGATTCAGGATCGCCGAGAACATTTCGTCCGACATCGGGTCATAGACGACTCCGACATGCGTTTGACCGTCGCGAACCAGCGCGATCGAAACGGCGAAATTCGGTAAGCGATGAACATAGTTGGCAGTCCCGTCGATCGGATCGACCACCCAGCACCATTCGCCGTCTGGAATAAGATCGGAAACGGTACCATCGCTACCTGGCGTTCCCTCTTCGCCGACAAATCGGTGGCTCGGAAATCGGCCGATCAAGCTTTCATGAATAATGTGCTGAGCGGCTACGTCCGCATCGGTCACCAGATCTTTGCGTGATTTTTCCTTGACGATAGCTGTTTGAAGCATATCGACAAGGATTTTACCGGCGCGGCGTGCAGCCGTTTCGGCGGCGTTTAGATAGTCGTCCAAGGATTCTGGCATGCTGCTAAAGACTAGCGTTGAATTGCAGAACCGCTAGTCCCGTTCGCTACGCGCTCGGCGTCGTGGGTTGCTCCTAAGCTTTGGGCGTACTGAATTGCGTGCACGTCAAAGTGGGCTTTATTCGTTGCGTTCATAAAGACAAAGACGCGGCCCTGAAACTCGCAACCAAATTCACGTTTGCCCGGTACCAATTGATTGGTTTCGAGAAAGTGAACAATGTCGTACCCGCTCAAGACCGGACTGTAGCGGTCGGGCGCTAGTAAAAAGCGATCGCGAGCTTCTTCGCTTTCGCATTGATAAACACGACCGCGATGCCTAACTGAGAACGATCCTTTGCCTTGCACCCAAGATTTTTTCTCGACCAAAGCAACTGGGCAGAAGCCGTCCAGTCCTGGCGTGTTGTCTTCGGAAAAAACACCGCCCATAGAAACCGAAGCCATCGACTCCGATGCGTTCGCACTGCTTGGATCAGCCAGAACGGACCTGCCATTGTCGGATGGAGTCGAGGGCGCGGTAGGAGTTGACATTGCGGAAGGATTGGATGCCGCGCTGAACACCGATCGTTGATAGCGATTTTCCCGAGACTCGGACGAGTGCGAAGCAAGCTGAAAGACACTATCGTTGGCAGTCGAAATCATTTCTGCCTGAGTCGACTCGGTGCTTTGGTCAGATAGGCAAAACTGGTTCACTTGGGGTTCGACATGTTTTCCAGTCGAAGCGGCAAGAAAAAGCTGGCTTTGCGAGCTAACAGGCTGGCCATCTTTGGCAGAAGCGGTATCGAAACTATTCTTTGATGATCGGCCACCGAGGTTGCGTTGGGCGAGATTCGTCATTCGCGGCGCGCTAAAATCGCGATTCTTCATCGCCACGCGATCGAGGAGCTTGATATAGTCGGCTGGATCCTGAGGGCTGACCGTTCGGTACAGCTCTTCGCCGCTATGATGCAAGAAAAGATCGGTTGGAAATCGAGTAATTTCATAGCGCAACGCGATATCTCGATGCTGGTCACAATTGATTTTAACAGGGTGGATAGAGCGTGTCATAGCGGCACCCAAGGCGTGGTTTCTGAAGGCCTTGGCGTCAAGCATTTTACAAGGCACGCAGTTATCGCTATAGAAATGGACTAGAACTGGCTGACCAGTTTGCGACGCTTGTCGAAGAGCGATATCTAAGTCGCCACCCCAAGGAATAGTCGAATTGAGCTCGGAAGCTTCAATCACCGGCGGGCTGCACCAGAGCGTACCGAGAACGCTTATTGCCAGTGTGATCGCAAGGGTCTTAAGGAAATTCGAGTGCATTGCGCAGCCTTCCGTGGCAAGAAAAACGGGTATCCTTCTGTTTATCGACCGTTCCAGTTGTAACGCTTGAACGGAATAAATAAAGTTTTTTGAAAAAAATGATAAGAACAGTGGCGATTTTCTGTTGGATCGCTTGACACGAGTGGCCTCTTGAGTGAATAATCTCGCCAGACACATAAGTTCTCTCTTGTGGTGTCGGCAATAGCCGCCAACGACTGGCCGCTGACCGCCTGACTCCGCTTTGCCCCTGCCTCGACCGGCTCAATAGTTGCCGATGAAGTAAGGGCAGCCACCATTTGTTGAGTGGCACCTGAGCAGTCGCTTGCATTACGCGCTCAATGGCGATCATGCTCTTGATTTGTTAAGACAATTTTTTGTTGGTCTGACTCAACCGGAAGAGTGCTTCGTTGGCTCAGCCATTATTTCCCTGTCCGGGCAAACTTTAACGACCTCGTTAGGGTAGTTTGTCGGTTCGTTACCGAACATTTACCTCTCTCGCTTTGGGTCGCCAATAATGCCTGGCTGATAGTTTCTGTTCGGATACTCTCAATGCCAAAGAAGAAGCGATTTCGTTCGCGATACCAAGGTGGTTCTGACGACATGGCTGTAAGCGGCCCCAATTCTCGATCGAGAGGCAACCGCTCTCGACAAGGCTCCGGCGGCGGTCGACGCGGCTTTAGCGGACCACGATTAGGACCCGACGGTCAACCCATCGTTGCTGAAGGCGCTGAAGGCGCCTTGGTCGAGGGTGAAGAAGACGTCGTTAAGGAGTTTATCGGGATGCTCGAAATGCATCCAAATGGGTATGGCTTCTTGCGAAACTCGGCGAATAACTATGCTCGCGAGCGCACCGATCCGTTCGTTCCAGGAACGATGATCGAGAAATTTGGTCTTCGACAAGGCGTCATGATTCGATCGAATATGCTGCAAGCCCGTCGCCAGCAAGGGCCTCGTGTCAAAGAGATTCTCGACGTCGATGGCATGAAGCCCGAAGAGTACGTCAATATCAAAAGCTTTGATACGTTGACAGCGATCAATCCTGAAAAGTGGCTCAAGCTAGAAGTAGGCCAGACGCCGCTCACCAATCGCGTCATCGATCTGTTGACGCCGCTTGGTCGTGGACAGCGCGCTTTGATCGTTGCACCGCCTCGAACGGGTAAGACGATCATGCTTCAAAACATCAGTGCCGGTATTTCGAAGAATTATCCGGATGTGACTTTGATGGTTCTTTTGATTGACGAACGACCCGAAGAAGTTACCGACATGCGTCGCAATATTGTCAACGGCGAAGTCATTGCCAGTTCGCTTGATGAAGATGTCGACTCGCATGTTCGATTGAGTCAGTTGACAATTGATCGTTGCAAACGCTTAGCCGAAATGGGTAAGGACGTTTTCTTGCTGTTGGACTCGATTACACGGCTTGCAAGAGCTTTCAATAAGTGGGTCGGCAGCGGACCAACGATGTCGGGTGGTGTGAATATCAAGGCGATGGATATCCCTAAAAAACTGTTCGCTACGGCTCGTGCATTTGCCGAAGGAGGCTCGCTAACGATTGTTGGAACGGCTTTGATCGACACCGGCTCGCGCATGGATGAACTCATTTTCCAAGAGTTCAAAGGGACCGGAAATATGGAGTTGGTTCTGGACCGCAAGCTATCCGATCGACGCGTATGGCCCTCGATCGACATCAGCCAGTCTGGTACGCGCCGTGAAGAGTTGCTGCACGATCCTGAAACGTTGCATGCGGTCACCATGATTCGACGGACTTTGAACTCCATGCATCCTGTCGATGCGATGGAACAGCTCACGACTCAGCTTGGAAAATTCAAAAGCAATCACGAATTCTTGCGTCTGATCACCAACGCGAAGATCTTGGACTAGTGTTATAGATTGGTTGAAGGATGACTGTCTTAGTCTTCGGGCATAAAAATCCCGATACGGATGCGATTTGTTCGGCGATCGCGTATGCCGATCTTCTCCAGCGAACGACCCGTCCAACGGCTATCGCAGCATGCTGTGGCACGCCCAACAAGCGAACCGAGTACGTGCTTCGCCGATGCAAAATCTCGGCTCCGCGAATCGTTATGGACGTTCGCCCCGAAGCCGAGGACGTTTGTCAGCGAAACGTTATTACCGCGCGCTGTGGAGATGTTTTCTACCAAGTCTATCAGCGAATGAAGGCGCATGAACTTCGTGCGATCCCGGTTGTTGACGACGAAAACAAGGTTGTCGGAATCCTTTCGCTGCTCGACCTCATGGAATTGATTTTCCAAGGCGACGAAGATTCCGTTCGATCGAGAACCGTTAATTCTAGCTTGTCGAGAATTTGCGACGTCCTCGGTGGTACGTTTCAAAACCAAGTGAATCCGGATGACGCCAACGAGTTGTTAGTAATGGTCGGTGCGATGAGTGCCGATGGTTTTACGAAACGTATGAATCGATTTCCTGCCGAACGGGTACTGGTCGTTAGCGGTGATCGTCCGACGATTCACTTGCCGGCCATCGAGCAAGGCGTGCGGGGCATTGTTGTGACTGGGGACTATGAATTGTCGCCCGGACTGGTAAGTCTTGCGAAGATCAAAAACGTTTCGATCATTCGAAGCCCTTTCGATACCGCGACGACGACGATGCGCATTAAATCGTCTCAGTTCATCGACTCGGCCATCGATCGACAGTTTACATCTATTTCGGCTAAGCAACCAGTTGCCGATGCGAGAGCAATGGTCGACCGATCGTCGGAGCCCATTTTTCCGGTGGTTGATGACGAGCAACGATTGATCGGTGTACTGTCAAAGTCCGATTTGTTGAACCCTCCGAAACCGAAGCTGATTTTGGTCGATCATAATGAGCTCAGTCAGGCCGTTGTCGGGGCCGAGGATGCGGAGATCCTCGAAGTCCTCGATCACCATCGCCTCGGCGGAGGACTCAAGTCGACACAACCGATTCGATTTATTAACGAGCCGGTCGGTTCAACTTGCACGCTCGTTGCCAGACAATTTCGCGCGTCGGGAATTCAACCGACGGCAGGAATGGCGTTGTGCATGGCGTCGGGAATCATCTCCGATACGCTTTTTCTTCGATCGCCGACGACGACGGACGTCGATCGCGAAACGCTAAAATGGCTCCGATCGATCTGCGAATGCAACCTCGAACAGTATGCCCAGGAATTCTTCGAGATTGGATCGGCACTCCGCTCGTGTACGCCGGATGAGGTAATTATTGAAGACTGTAAGGAATTTACCGAGGGAGCGCAGCGATTTTCAATTTCGCAGATCGAAGAGAACGGTTTCGACCTTTTTTGGAATCGTAAAGATGAGCTTCTGGCGGCTCTTCAAAAACTGGCCGAGCATCGCAAACTGAATTTTTCCGCGCTGCTGGTCACCGACATTGTAAGCAACGGTAGTTTACTCCTGTTGTCACACGATTCTGAAGCCTGGGATGAAATCAATTATCCGCGACTCGATAAGAATCTTTATGAACTAGCGAACATTGTCAGCCGCAAGAAGCAACTGTTGCCTTTGATTGCACAGTTGTTGGAATCGTCTCAAGAAAACTACGGTCCATCCGCACGCAACTGATACGCGATGAATATCCCACTAGCCAAACAACGAGCAGATCGAGAACGAATCGGCTATCGCCGAGCCGCGATCGTGCTCAAGTTGATCTCGGTGACTTACTTGGCAATTCTTGGAGCCATGATGTACTTTGAGACCAACCTCGTATTTCCTGGCGCCGGACCTGAGCGAGGCGACTGGGAACATCCAGGAATTGAGCTCGAAGATATTTCGTTCGAATCATTGGATGGCACGCCCTTGCACGGCTATTTTTTTCCGAAGTCGGATGCGACTGCAACGATTCTCTTCTGTCATGGCAACGCAGAAAACGTAGCCATGCTAGCGCCTGAGATGGATCGGCTAAGGAAGCAGATGAATGCCGCCGTATTCGCTTTTGATTACCGCGGATTCGGAAAAAGCCAAGGCAAACCCTTTGAGCGAGGCATCTGTGAAGATGCTGAAGCGGCTTCTATATGGCTCTCCGAGGAAACCGAACAGTTTGAAGAGGAGCTCATTTTGATGGGCCACTCGCTGGGTGGCGGTGTCGCGGTCCATTTGGCTTCAATAAATGGAGCTAGAGCTCTCGTGCTCGATCGTACCTTTAGCAGCGCCGTGGATGTCGCCGCCAGTCACTATTGGTGGCTGCCCGTTCGCTTTGTCATGCGCAATCAATTCTTATCGATCGCAAAGATTAAATACTTTAATGGGCCTCTCCTTCAAATGCACGGCGACATTGACGAAGTGATTCCTCTCTGGTCAGCCCAACGCCTATTTCAGCGTTCAGTTTCGGTAGTCAAGGAATTCCAAACCATCGAAGGGCTAACACACTTGGTCCCTTGCCCTGAAGCCTATTTCGCTAAAGTCGAGAAACTAATCGAATCGCTCCAGACGAATTGAACGCATTGGAAGTTTGCGTGCGAAAGGTTCGTTCGTCGCTTCGTCAAAGCATTCATTCCGATTTAGAAGCAATTGGGTGGCACGTCCTGAGTCTTCGAAGGGCGTGATTATCGCGACCACGCCCTTCGAAGACTCAGAGCGTGCCACCCGCTATGGAAAGCCCTGGCAGATATTTTTGACATTTCCTTAGCAAGCCGACTACAGGTTGCGGAGCCACGATTGAACGCTTGCGTCGCTGGGCATTCGCCAGTCGCCGCGCGGCGATAGCGAGATGCTGCCGACTTTGGGGCCATCGGGGACACACGAACGCTTGAACTGATTGGCGAAAAATCGCTTTAGAAACGTTTCGAGCGTCTTTCTGATTTCAACGGCATCGTAGTTGACTGAAAACTCAGCGCTTTCTGCCAGCAACAGTATCTTTTCAGGAGAAGCTCCGGTGCGAATGAAATGATACAAAAAGAAATCGTGGAGTTCGTATGCGCCAAGCGTTCCTTCGGTCGATTGCTGTATCTGTCCGTCTTTGGATAGCGGAAGCAATTCGGGCGATATGGGAGTGTCTGCGATCGATAGCAACACATCGCGAATTTCGTTTTCAAAGCGATGTTCGGCAACATAGCGAACTAAAAAGCGAACCAGAGTTTTTGGGATGCTACAGTTGACGTTGTACATCGACATGTGATCGGCGTTATAAGTCGACCAGCCGAGGGCTTGCTCGGACAGATCGCCGGTTCCTAACACGAATCCGCTATTCATCAACAGGAGTGTTCTCACTCGAGCTTGAACATTTTCGAAGACGAGGTCGGAATGACGCATGGATGGAAGTGCTTCGATCGCCGCCTGAAACTCGGCGACGGATTTTTCCCCGATCGGAATGCCGAATGGTGGATGCTTTAGATCGCGGAAACCTTGCAGGCAGTTTTCGCGGATGTCGATCTTGGTGCTTTGGATACCCAACAACGACATCAACTTCTCGGCATTTTCCATTGTTCGCTTGGATGTACCGAAGCCCGGCATGGTGATGCCAAGAATCCGCTGTCGGTCGATGGAACGATCATCGCACATGGCAATGGCGACGAGCAAGGCTAACGTTGAATCTAAGCCGCCGGATACTCCGATGGCTAATGGCAGGCTTGTCGGAATTTGTCCGATTCGCTTGGCAAGCGCCGCGCACTGGATTTCAAAAATGTCTTGGCGGCGAGCATCCAGTTCGTCATGATCCTTGGGGACAAAGGGTTGGCCTGAGACAAATCGCTTCAGTGGTTGCGGTTCGCGAGCGAGTGAAAACGGTATGCGACGGAACGGCGTGGCAACCCATTTCGAAACACCTTGAAAAAAAGTCCCGGTTTTTTGGCGATCGTGCAGCAGCCGCCCCAAGTCGACGTCGACCGTTATATGATTCAATGCGTCATCCAGACCACCGCCCGTTCCGACACGTTTTGACTGGTCAAGCAGGATACCGTTTTCCGCAATTAAACAATGACCGCCAAAAACGAGATCGGTGGTCGATTCCGTGGGGCCAGAACTTGAATAGGCGTAGGCTGCTAAACATCGACCTGATTGGCTAGTCACTAAGTTGGTGCGATAGCTGGCTTTGCCGATCGTTTCATTGCTCGCCGATAAATTAAGCAGTAAGTTCGCACCTGCAAGAGCCTGAATAGAACTTGGTGGTACCGGCATCCAAAGATCTTCGCAAATCTCGACGCCTACGACTAATTCGCCGCATTCAAAGAGCAGGTCGACGCCGAACGGTATTTCGCCTAATCCATCGAAGCTAGCCATTGCCGGCAGATCGTTTGAACCAGCCGAGAACCAACGGGCTTCGTAAAATTCCTGATACGTTGGCAAGTATTGCTTCGGAATCAATCCGAGCAACTTGCCGTTGTGGATCATCGCCGCAGTATTGAATAGCCGACCCTCAATGCGAATCGGTAGTCCCACTACCCATAGCTGATCGACACCAGACGAGTCCGCAATCAAGCTCCGCAATGCGTCCAAACAGTCGTCGAGCAAGCGACTTTGCAAGAATAAGTCACCGCAGGTGTAGCCGCTGATAGCTAGTTCCGGAAAAACCAGGACATCCGAGTCAGTCAAAGATCGACGCGATTCCATGATCGACTCGACATTAGCGATCGGATTAGCCACCGATATCGCTGGTGAAACCGCAGAAACACGAATAAAACCGAGTGGATGCATGTAAAACCTTTGCGACACACGTAACAGACGGCGACGTCCGTTCAAATAAATGGATCTTAAAGAGTATAATCACCCGCAAAAACTCGTGTTTAACCCACGGCTCAAAACGAGTAGAATCAAGGACCGTCGAACTAGTCATAGAGGATTCCACTGCATGGATGCTTTTCTTCAACAAGAAGTCTTTAGCGATTTTGGGGCAGATCGGCTCATGCCCTACGAACTGCCTCGAACTGCTCGACTGAGCGGCGGCAGCTCGGAAGGTTTGCGCGAACTTATTCGCCAGAAATCGCCTCGTGAACCTGGCGTCTATGGCATGATCGATGCAGTGGGGCGGCTGATCTATGTCGGAAAATCAAAATCGCTTCGCAATCGCCTGCTTAGCTATTTCATGCCGACCAACGAAGACGAAAAGGGTGGTCGAATCATCCAATCTGCCGAGGAGATAGTCTGGGAGGCACAGCCGACTGAATTTGCCGCCTTACTTCGCGAGCAGCATTTGATTCGCAATTTCCGACCGCGTTTTAATGTTCAAGGTATTCCGAATCGGCAAAAGAGCGTCTTCCTTTGCTTGGGACGCGGCCCCGTCGAAACGTTCTATGTTTCGCGAGACGTCGACAGTAACGCTATTGCATGGGAAGGTCCATTCGTCGGCTCCAATCGTGTTCATCGAGCTGTCGAAATTCTGAATCGGTTTTTCCAGCTTCGCGATTGCCCGAATCAGACCAAATTTCAATTCACCGATCAGCGACCGCTCTTCGAACTAGAGATTCGTCCTGAATGCATGCGGCACGAGTTGGCGACCTGCCTCGGTCCATGTGCCATGGCTTGCTCACGCCGTTCGTACCAGCGACAGGTCGACTTGGCGGTAAGCTTTCTCAAAGGTACATCCCACAACATTGTCGAGCATCTCGAGTCTCAAATGGCGTTGGCATCTCGGCGACTTCACTTTGAGCAGGCGGTTCGATACCGCGAAGATGCGCAGATTTTGCGTTGGCTTACCCTCCGCTTGGCCTACCACGCACAAGCTCGTGAGAAACTGACGTGCATCTATCCGATGCCGGGTAATGATGACCGCGACATTTGGTATCTCATTCGACGCGGCGTGGTAGAACATGCCGTTCGAGCTCCCAAAAAGTCACGCGACTTCCGAACGGCACGCGACCAAGTCGAGCATTGGTCAAAATGTGACAATACGCTTGGTGTACATTTCCAGCGACGCGAAGAGACACTCGCAATCGTTTCAGGTTGGTTTCGAAAGAATCCGGCTGAACAAAAAAGGATTCGTCTGCTGCACGAAATCGATGCCAAACCGTTACAGGTCTACTCGTAAATTGGGTAGAAACTTCCGAAGCCCGATTCGCAAAAAACGCCGGGATCGTTAAAGCGTTGGTTGCGGTCGAGATTTGAAATGGCATCGATATCGGCAGCCGTCAGCTTGATCTCTTTGGCAGCCAGATTCTCGACGAGACGTTCGACGCGGCCTGTTTTCGGAATCACCGATGTCCCTCGATTGATTCCCCAA
The DNA here is from genome assembly GCA_034408855.1 of Pirellulaceae bacterium. GTDB lineage: Bacteria > Planctomycetota > Planctomycetia > Pirellulales > Pirellulaceae > JAIYDQ01. Next base: position 3,839 of record JAWXCK010000253.1, on the reverse strand, counting down.
GCGAGCACAACCTGGGCGGGCGATTTTCCAAGCCTCGATGCGATTTGCTTCACGACCGTCTCCTCCAATACCGAATCGCTCTCCTTGGCCATACCGAGAGGAACATATGAAGGAGCTCCGAGCGGCGAAAAGGCCGTATAGGCGATTTGCTCTTGTTGGCAATAACGCAGCAACTTGGGTTGAACTAGATACGGATGCGATTCTACTTGCAAGACGGCTGGACGAATGGTTGCATAGGATAAAAGGTCGCGGATCAACGAAACGCCAAAATTGCTGATTCCAATATTCTTGACCAAGCCAGCTTGAACCAATTCCTCCATTGCGCGCCACGATTCATGAATCGGAACGGCGTCTACTTCCATTCTGGGTGTCGCTGCATCGGGGTCAAAAAACCAACCGGCTGGGTATCGCGTTTCCGGAGCGACATACTTCAAGCAAATCGGAAAATGGATGAGATACAGATCGAGATAGTCACATTGAAGATCTTTCAGCGATCGTTCGCAAGCGGCTCGAACGTACTCGCGTCGATGATTGGTATTCCAAAGTTTGCTCGTCACCCACAACTCGTCGCGTCGAACCAAGCGGTCTTGAATGGCTACCGCGATTCCTTGCCCGGTATACGCTTCGTTGCCATAGTCCGACGCCGAGTCAAGATGCCGATAACCTGCCTGAATCGCTGAACGCACCATTCCAGCCGCAGCTTGATTTTCGATTTTCCAAAGACCTAAACCAACAGCAGGTGGGGAGTTTTTCATGGCGATGATTTCTACAAATACGGAAACGAGAACGGAAAATTACCCGTCAAAGTTATACACGATCGATAAGCGAACTCGATAGTGGTGCGGCGCAAGCTTAATGCCGCTCACATTCGCGCTTTTGGAGTCGATTTTGAAGGGGAGTGGCGCAAGCCGCCCGGTGTATCTCCAATGTTTTCTTCGCTCCCACCGGACGGCTTGCGTCTTACCGCTCACTGTTCATTATTTTAACTGGCAAATCGCCAGTACAGAGCTGAGGTATTTGATATAGTAGAGACTTTGAATTGTTTTGAGAGTTCTCGTGGGTTTCAATCGATACTTTGTTCCTAACCTGCCGTCGGCTGGTTCAATTGTCCTACCATCCGAAGAGGCTCATCATGCCCTGCGCGTCCGGCGCGAAAAAGTGGGCAATCAGTGCGTTGCCTTTGATGGACTTGGAAATGAAGCTCTGTGCGATATTGTACTAATCGCAAAACGCGATGTTACGCTCAATGTAGTCTCCTTTCGCGTTCACCCGAACGAATTGCCCGGCAAAGTTCGACTGGCTGTTGCGTTGCCCAAAGGCGACCGACAGAAGGCGGTTATTGAACGGGCCGTCGAATTGGGAATTCATGAGTTAGTTCCGATCGTCTGCGAGCGGTCGGTGTGCGTTCCCAAAGATTCGTCGTCGGAAAAATGGATGCGCACAGTCATCGAGGCTTGCAAGCAATGTGAACGAAATCGGCTTATGACAATTGCGCCACCCTGTGACTTTGAAACGTTTCTTTTGGCTGATGCTTCGAATGCATCGGAAACTACTGCCATCTCGAGACATTTTTTCGCGCATCCCGACCGCAACTCGATCGATTCTCAAAATCTGTTTTCGGCTCGAGCCTTCGAAGGGCGAACGGCTGAGGAAGTATTCATCGCGATTGGTCCCGAAGGTGGCTTTTCGGATTCTGAAGTGAATCGCGCATTAGCCGCCGGATGGGAAAAGCTTAGCTTAGGCTCGCGTATTCTGCGCGTTGAAACAGCGGTATGCGCAGCGAGCATCTTTGGTAGTCTATTGGTTCAACTACCCCAAGATGACCAATACGATAAGCTAGTGCTTCGTCCAGATTAGATTTTAGGGTGGCACGCTCTGAGGCTTTGCGAAGGGCGTGGCGAATTTCAAGGTTTCTACACGCCCATCGAAGACTCTGGGCGTGCCACCCAATTTTTGCACCACAAATTTCAATACGGACAAAGCGCGAAAAACATAACGATCTACCATGAATCAAACGAATTCGACAGTTCTTACCTGGGAATCGCTCGACGATTGTCGACGTTTTGCGATTAGTCTTGCCAAGCGTTTAGAGCCGCCGGTCACCGTTCGCTTGGATGGAACCTTAGGGGCCGGAAAAACGCAGTTCACGAAGTACCTTGCCGAAGCTCTCGGAGCCAATGTTAACGATGTTACAAGTCCTACCTTCGTCCTGGTGCATCGTTATGAAACAAAGCCGGTCCTCTATCATTTGGATGCTTATCGAGTCAACGACGAAGACGAATTTTTGGAGATTGGCGTCGAAGAATTCTTCGATGAACCGGCGATTACGTTGATCGAATGGGGTGAGAAGTTTGTCGATGTCCTTCCCAAGGATCATATCATTCTTTCGCTCGACGTTTTATCCGAAAGCAGACGCCAAGTTGAAATCGCGGGCACCGGGCCTCGATCTCGGCGGATGGTGGCTGAAATTGCGAGCGAGGAATTATGAGGCTACCGGTTCTATATGAGGACAATCATCTGCTCGTCGTCAACAAACCGTCGGGCTGGATCGTGCAAGGAGCTTCGCCAAACGACACGAGTTTAATTGTCGAAGCGGCTGAGTATCTTCGCGCAAAATATCAGAAACCGGGTAAGGTCTATGTAGGCGTCGTAAGTCGACTGGATCGCGTCGTCACCGGCGTGCTACCGCTGGCCCGTACGTCGAAGGCGGCGGCAAGGATGAGTGAGCAGTTTAGAGAACGAAGCGTTGAAAAAGTCTATTGGGCTGTCGTGACCGGCGAGCCTTCGTCAACCAACCCACGATTGCATCATTGGTTGGCTCGCGATGAAAAACGGGCCAAAACGTATCGTTGCGATCCCTCTGTCCCAGGTGCTGTCGAAGCGTCGTTAGTATTCCGCATTCTCGAATCATGGGAACATTTACATCTTATCGAGATCCAATTGGAGACGGGGCGAAAACATCAGATTCGAGCGCAGTTAGAAGCGGTCGGCTGCCCGGTTGTAGGCGATCGAAAGTATGGTTCGTCGATGACTTGGCACGATAGTATCGCTTTGCATTGTCGCCGCATATCGCTTGTGCATCCTACGTTAAAATCGAAGTTTAGTTGGCAAGCCCCGTTGCCTAATAATTGGGACAAGCTAGCAATCCCTAACTGTGACGAATTCGATCGAGATGCCGTTGGATGAACGCTAGAAACGCCAAAGAAATCACAGGTTTCATTCCACGCGAATTTCGTATCGAGCGGCTAATCTCGGGGGGGCAAACGGGAGTAGATCGGGCAGCGTTGGATGTTGCCATTGAGCTTGCCATTCCGCACGGTGGCTGGTGCCCTCGAGGGCGACGGGCGGAAGATGGAGTGATTCCCGATCGCTACCAATTGCAAGAATGGTTATCTGAAAACTATGCGGATCGGACGCGGCAGAACGTACTCGATTCGAACGGCACGCTGATTTTGTATGGCAACCGACTCGAAGGCGGATCATTGCTCACCGCCAACTTCGCAGAACAAAATGGCATTGCCAATTTTCGTGTTCGGCTGTCGGGCCGCGTTTCATTCGTCGCATGTATCGAATGGTTGGTCGAAGCGAACATTCGAATCTTAAATGTGGCCGGCCCTCGCGCTAGCAAGGACCCGAACATCTACGACAAATCGAAACGCTTCCTACGTCAACTACTCGGTTGATGAAATCGCATTATTTCCGGTATGTGCCGTGAGCGGTTCGGCGCTAGCCGCCGGTGTGTTGCGATAGTCGGGCAAGAGTGCCCAACCTACGACTAAATCAACAGGCCGCCATCGGCTCACTTCTTTGCTGCGCACCTTCTTCACCTACACACTAAC
>JAWXCK010000252.1:0-8856 GCA_034408855.1 Pirellulaceae bacterium | reverse complement strand
TCCTGGGGGTGAAGAAGCTCCCAAGGGTTTGGCTGTTCGCCAATGAAAGCGGTACGTGAGCTGGGTTCAGACCGTCGTGAGACAGGTCGGTCCCTATCTACCGTGGGCGTACGAAACTTGAGGAGCCTCAACTTTAGTACGAGAGGATTTAGTTGGACGTAGCTCTGGTGTACCAGTTGTCACGCTAGTGGCACGGCTGGATAGCTAACTACGGAAAGGATAAACGCTGAAAGCATCTAAGCGTGAAGCCCTCTCCAAGATTAGGTTTCGTAGCTATTTATAGCGAAAGTCCCCTGATAGACGATCAGGTTGATAGGTCGGATGTGTAAGTGCCGTAAGGCATTCAGCTAACCGATACTAATGGACGAAAGCTTGACCATCGGTATCCTGCACTCTTAACATGAGTCATGATTCGATGTTCGTTTCAAATGTATGTAAAACGAGAAGATAAACATTTACCAATCCAACATGGCCGTCGAGTAGACATGCTCGGCGGTCGTTTCCGGTGACCATATCCGTGAGGCCACACCTGTTCCCATCCCGAACACAGTAGTTAAGCTCACGGAGCCGATGATAGTGTATACCAATGCGAAAGTAGGTATCGCCGGTCTTTTAAAAACCCCTTTGATTGAAAAATCGAAGGGGTTTTTTTTTAGCATCCACTCTGAGATCTCAATTGACGAAACGCAGTGCAGTGACTTACTGTGACTACATGATTACCAATTTGCGAGATGCCAAGAGCAACCTTAGCAACCTGGTCCAACGGGCTGCCGAGGGGGAGGTAAGGTTCTTGTAGCGGGATGAGCGTGTGATTAAGATAGAGAGCTCATCGCGAACATAAGCCATAAGGAAATCGCGATCGACTAGAATGCGTTCATCGGAACTTTCCGGTTTTTAAGTATCGTTTTTGCCGCAGAAAACGTCTTGGTAGATAACGGTATTACAAACGAGCAGCGACCTTCGTCGACCGTTCAACGTCGCTGGATGGATACGTTGTGGCCATGGGTATTGGTGTGGTGCGGCGCACTGAGCATACGGCTGATTTTCGCGTGGCAAATTCAAGCCACAGACCTTGCGAGGGTTCTTTTCGGTGATGGTCATGCCTATGATGCTTGGGCGCGCGAAATCGCATCCGGTAAGTGGTTTGGCGACGAAGTATTCTATCAAGCGCCGCTTTATCCCTACTTTCTTGCGCTGATATACAAAATAGTCGGACACAGTCTCGGTGTCGTTCGAATGATCCAAATGATCCTCGGTGCGTTCTCATGCGTTTGCATGGGACTGGCCGTGTCGCATTTTTTCTCTCGATCTATTGGGCTGCTCACGGGTTTACTCATGGCCGTTTGTCCGACGTTGATTTTCTTTGACTTCTTAGTCCAAAAATCCGTCTTGGATATATTCCTGTTTACTTTTATATGGCTGCTTGCGGCTAAAGCTGCGCAGAGCCCGACTCGATTTCGTTGGTGGATCGCCATTGGCTGCGCAATTGGGTTGCTTGCTCTAACCCGCGAAAATGCACTCATCCTCTTGCCGCTTTTCTTAGTTTGGGCATGGCAAATGTTTCAGGCTCGCGGAGCTATTCTCTTGTTGGTCGGCACCGCCTGTATCCTATTTCCGGTCGTATTTCGAAATGCGATCGTTGGCGGAGGGTTTCATCTCACGACGTCACAAATAGGCCCCAATTTTTATATTGGCAACAACGAACAAGCCAATGGAACTTACCAACCTTTGCTGCCGCACCGCGGTGTTGCTGGTTACGAGCGCAAAGATGCGACGGAGCTGGCAGAAAAGGAGACAGGACGAGTCCTTTCTGCCGGAGAAGTATCCGATTTTTGGATGGCAAAGAGCCTACATTTTGTTCGAACGCAACCTTGGACGTGGACAAAACTCATGGTGTGGAAATGGTTTCTCGTTTGGAATGCGTCCGAACTTGTCGATACGGAAGAGCAATCGGCATACGCGGAATTTTCGCCCTTGCTTCAATGGCTATCGGTCATTTTGCATTTTGGGGTTTTTTTTCCGTTGGCATTGGCTGGCGTCGTTTGGACGCGCGATCGACCTTCGCTTTGGTTGATGAGCTCGACGGCGCTCGTTTATGCCGTGAGTGTCGCTGCTTTTTTTGTATTTGCTCGGTATCGGTTGCTTCTCTATCCAATTGTTATCGCGTTCGCTTCTGCGGCGGTTATCAACGCCCGTGATCGCTTTCGATTCCCTTCGTCTCGGTCAACTTGTATAGGAATCGTACTGATTCTATTGGGAGCTATGTTTGCGAACTGGCGACCTAATTTGAATTCTGCTCCCGGATTAACAACATGGCGAAATCTCGGTTTGTACTGGTTTCACCATGGCGATTCGCGTCGAGCGATTGAATGGTTCGATCGAGGTCTTGCCACCTTCCCAGATTCCGATGACTGCCTTGCGGGTAAGGCCGCAGGACTGGGGCAACTTGGCGAATTTGATGCTGCCACTGCAATTCTTGACAAACTGATCGCGAGGAATCCAGAATATCCTGATGCCCAGTTGAACAATGGCATTATGCTGATTGCGATGGGAAAGGTATCCGAGTCGTTACCCTATTTTGAAAAAGCCTTACAACTGCAACCGCTCTCCGCCGAAGTTCATTACAACGCTGGAAATGCTTATCGGCTACTTGGGCTCACCAACGACGCACTGCATCACTATGAAGAGTCAACCCGCCATCAACCTGATTTTGAAGATGGTTATAATAACCTCGGCGGCCTTTACTTACAAATAGGGCGTGTCGACGACGCGCTTCAGCAGTTTCGCCGGTGTGCCGAGATTCGCCCAGCCAGCGCTCGCGCGCACGCCAATCTAGGACTCGTGTTGTGGTTACTGGGTAATCACAGCGAATCGATTAAAGAGTATAAACAAGCACTGCAAATCGATGGGAACGACGTCGAAACCCTAGGGAAGTATGCATGGCGACTTGCAACTTGCCCAGACGATAGAATTCGCGATGGAGCGCGAGCGGTTGAGCTTGCGGATAAAGCCAACGAACTATCACAGAGATCAAACCCTATTATCCTTCGAACGCTCGCTGCGGCCCACGCGGAATCGGGTGACTTCCAAAGCGCCATCAGCACCTTGTCGTCCGCGATCCAATTACTTTCGCAATCTGGCGACAAATCTTCTGTCTCCATTCTAGAAATGGAATTAGATTCATTCCGCAAAAATCGCCCTATTCGAGAGTAACGCACGTTCCTAATGGCCAGCGATGTCGTGCAAGGATCGCACATGCTCTGATGACATCTGAGTCGCCTCTGGTTCAATGGTGCCACCGATGCGTAAGCAGGCTCGACCAATGGATGCGGATCGATTGCAGAATGTGGAGCTTGAGCGGATAACTGGCTCGCTAAAAGACCAATTCACGCGGCGGTGAAAATGCTTTTCATAATTAGAGAGAACCTCGTTATCGTTAAGTGACGTGAATGATTGCTTTGACAACGCCGCTTTCTGGATCGATCCAGGTTGGGAACGCATCGGCAACTTGATCGAAATTCGCATGATGAGTAATCCATGGAACTGTATTGATCGTCCCTTTCTCGATGAGTGCGATAATCCTAGCGAAGTCGCTCGATAAGGCATTCCGGCTAGCCAACAGCGTCAATTCGCGGCGATGCATGGCTGGCGCATGAGGAAAATCAAGATTGGCTTGCGTGATGCCAACGAATGCAACTCGACCAGCAAACGCCGCCATTTCGAGCGAACGCACCATGCTGATATTGTTTCCGGTTGCATCGATCACGACATCGGCCCGGCGACCGTCCGTCAGCTTATCGAGGGCCTCGATGTCCGAAGCACCGCCGGTTACCTTGATCTTGTCGGTGACGTTCATATTTTTGGACACGAAGTCGAGTCGTTTGTCGCTAAGATCGGCAGCAATCGGACGAGCACCGGCAACGCGTACGAATTCAAGCGCCGATAGGCCGATCGGACCCGCGCCGATGATGAGAACGGTTTCACCGCTTTGAACTTTGGCTCGATCCACCGCGTGGCATCCGATGGCAAGCGTCTCGACTAACGCGGCTTGTTCATGCGTTAGATTATTAGCCAAGTGCAATTTGCGAGCTGGTAAGAGCATGCGCTCGGTCAGCCCACCATCGCACATCACGCCAAGGGTTTTGTGGTGCTCGCAGCAGTTCGTGAAACCTCGCTGGCACGAATAGCACTTTTGGCAATTGAGATAGGGCTCGACGCAACATTGATCGCCAGGTCGAACATTGGTGACATCCGAGCCGACTTCCAATACCTCGACGCCCAATTCATGACCGGGAATACGTGGATAGGAAAAGAACGGGAACTTGCCGAGATAGCCGCCAAGGTCGGTTCCGCAGACACCGACTCGGTGAATTTTAACCAAAGCTTCGCCTGGGCCCGGAGCAGGTGGTTCGGGGATGTCGATTTGCTTCCACGACTTAGGTCGTTCCAACTGCAGAGCTTTCATTTCGCAATGCCTCGGTTCAAGTTCAGAATTGTGAGTTTTTTTTCGTGCTTCTAGGCGAACGGAAGATGAGAATCTACCACGTAGCAGCGTCTCTCCGAGACGCTGAGCGAGTCTCGGAGAAACTCGCCTACGTGAAAAAAAGGCATCTTTGCGTCGCTTCTCTTCTTTGCTCTGCGCTCTGCCGCTCTCCTTAAGAAGAACCCTATTGTGACCTTTTTCAACTCGTTCAACCATAGCAGCGGTTGACTTTTTCATCTCAATTCTTAACCTACTTGGATTGGTGAACCGAAGTTGCGAAGAGCCGTCTGACGGCGGAACTACGAACGAGTGCGCGAGTACATTGAAGCGAATTATTTAAACCTGCATACGGTCGAAGAGGTAGCCGTCCAATGCGATATCACGCCGATTCATTTGTCACGATTGTTCCGACGACATAACCACCCAGTTCGTCAGATATATGAATCATCGAATCCCGTAGCGGTATGGCGCAAGCCATCCGATGATCTGCGAGAAAACTCAGATTAACCGGACGGCTCGCGCCGTTCCACTACGAAAATATTTACGAAAAGTAGGTCAATCATGCTAAGCCCATCTGAACTTCTTGCATTGAATCGCCGCCAATTTGCTACCGCATCGGCTTCGATGCTGGCACTTACGCAATCTCAACTCAATCCGCTTTCAGCCGCTGTTGCTGCCAGTCGCCCTGTCATCGGAATGATTGGCTGCGGTGGACGCTCTAAGAATCTGCTCGAAGGATTTCGAAAGGCGGCGGAAATCGCCTGGGTTTGCGATCCCGATCAAGAGCGACTCGATAGAATGCAAAAACTGTCGAACGCGCCCCACCAAACCTCGGACTTACGACGTGTCCTGGAAGACACATCGGTGAATGCGGTAGTTATCGCCACGCCAGATCATTGGCACGCGCCTGCAGCGATCCTGGCATGCGACGCCGGTAAGCATGTTTACGTCGAAAAACCGTGCAGTCACAACGTGCGCGAAGGACGGATGCTGATCGAGGCCGCGCGACGCAACAATGTCGTTGTCCAACATGGCACACAAAGTCGCTCCAATCCGTTGATCGTTCGCGCCATCGAGTTGCTTCGCGAAGGTGCGATCGGTGATGTGCTGATGGCCAAAGCCTGGAATGTTCAGCGAAGAAAGAGCATTGGACACGAACAGCCGACTCCATCGCCGACGACGCTCGACTATGACACTTGGGTTGGTCCGGCGATGTGGCTTCCGTATCAAGAAAATCGCCTGCATTATAACTGGCACTGGTGGCACAATTTTGGGACGGGCGATCTCGGCAATGACGGCACCCACGAGTTGGATATTGCTCGCTGGGGACTGGGTGTCGAGGGACTACCGACAAGCGTTAACGCAATGGGTGGCAAGTATAATTTCGACGACGATCAGGAATTTCCAGATACAGCGACGTGTTCCTTCGAATGGCCAGGTGATGGTGGCGTTGGAAGTCGCAAACAGCTCTTGTTCGAGATGCGACTTTGGTCGACAAGCTATCCCCATAACTGCGATACTGGCATCGAGTTTTATGGCACCGAAGGGCTGCTTTTCGTTAGCAAACGTGGAAAACTTCAAATGTGGAATGCATCGAATCAATCGGTGTTGATCGATGATCTCGCGCCGAAAGCAACGCTCCCATCGAGTCATCAAGTCGACTTTCTTGAAGCGATCTCCGAGGGACGCCCTCCTTCTGCCGATATCGAAATTGGACATGCATCTGCATCGCTAGCGCATTTGGCGAACATTTCCGTTCGAGTCCAACGCAGCCTCAAACTTAATCCGAATACCGAAACCATTCTCGACGACAAATTAGCTAATGAATTGCTCGGTCGTCCCTATCGAAAAGATGGACATTGGTCCATCCCCAAAGTGACGTAAGCATCCTAATTGCGTGAAAGTTTGAATGTCAAATTGGCCGCGTATTCCACAAGCGGCTTTTGAACTATTGAGGTTACATGACCATAATTAGAATCTTGTTCACACGATCTAGTCGCTCCGATAAATCTCCGGTAAGTCGGTGAAATGGAATGCGGCGTGCTCGAAGGTCGGCTTCGATTCGTCGGTGCATTTGCTCCCGCAACACTTCGCCCGATCGATCCCAGGTGTTGTCATACGGAATATCGGGCTCGCAAAGAAAAAACAGATCGTACCGCCTCGTCGTGGCGTGAGCTAAACGGACTAATTCTTCGCTCGCCGCATCGTGATAATAGTACGAGTACTGTAAGGTTGTTGACGCATCGGTGTCGATAAACAGATATTTGTTTGCTTGCATGACCAAAGCATCCTCACGGACTAAATGCCCCTTGGCGATTTCGACAAGTTGATCCATAGTCAAGCGACGACCAACTTGATGTTTATCCCAATATTCGCGACCATATTCGGGCATCCAGACGGTCGATCTCGGTAGACCCGCTGATCGAGAAATGCACGCGATGCAAAGGGATCGCGACGAATCTCGGTGGCAGAAATGGGAAAGTCGGATCGCATCGGATCGACCTGCCGGTTTACTGCACCGAGCGCTCGACTGACGTGCTCGCCATAGGCCTCGCTACTATAAAAATGCGTAATCGATCTGCCGTTGAATCGTCGCGTTAAATATACATCGTGTTTGGCGGTAATTTCAGGTTCTAAGCCGGCTTCCGTCGGTCCATCCCAAGCTTCTAGGACTTCGATACTCGGATATAAATCCCGTATCCACTTCGAACGAATAGGGAGTGGCCAAAGATGTGATCATTCCGATCACTGCCATTCCTAAAAACAATCCGTAAAGAATCGTCGTCGGAAAAAGCCCTTTGTAAGCAAAAAGTCCAATCCCAACGATATCGACCGAGATTCAGTATCCCCAATTCTCGACGAATCGCAATCGAACCGACAGATGAAGTTTTGTCAAAACTCGGTTGGTCGGTTGGGGATTGTTGTCTAGCCTGATTCTCAGCATGCAGCCAAGCTCCCCAACCATAGATTAGAAAAACAACATAGACAACATGCAATGCCATGTCGGCATAAAGCTTTGCATGAAAAAAGACTACGATCAGAAGCAAGACTTGAAACAGCCCGGCAGGCAACGACCAGATGCTGCGTACGATATAGTACCAAACGCTCAGAAAACCAAATAAGGCTGCCACGATTTCAAGGTTGGTCATACGAAATGCCTTCGCAATGCAATACTCATCCAAAAAATGATCTCGTCGTTGTCGTTCGAGTGAACACGAAATGCTCGCTGAGCTGTTCGTTTTGCGGGTATAGTCACGAACTTCGTCGACCATCGTTGCAGATCGAAGACGCGCTACTTATTAAACTGGCCAAAAGCCTAATGGAATTCCAGTCGTCAAGCAATCGCAAGGTTTTGGTCTCGTGGCTTGCCGCGCTTGACCATCGATCAGGCCCAATGGCTCGAAGATGCCATGCCCGCAATTCGAGAACAGCTCGAAGCAAGAGGACTGGTAATTTGCGGTTCTGAAGCATATCTCGAAAGAATTGACACGACGGCGAGCAATCAATCGCTATCGATCAATGATTGTTTGCCTGGGACGGCGATCGCGGAAATGAAGTCGTTCTCCCGTCTGGGCAAAGCTACTGCAGTTTCGTCTTAATGCCTTTGTTGAGCCTAGTGCAATCCTATCGAGCATCATGCATTTTTCCGACGGATACGCAAAGCATTTGTCAAATCGTTACGGTTGTCCTGTTTTGGATTTAGGTTGAGGTTTTAGATGAATTCGATCGGCCATGTCCCTCAAGTGTGCGCGGCGAAATCACTTTGACTGGCGGACGCAACCCTTTTTTGCCGCTTCTTCGTTATCGAACAGATGACTTCGCTTCGCTGGAATATATTAACGGTCATCGAATCTTAGTGGGTTTAGAGGGGCGTGAACCGGTCGAATATCGAAACTCGGCAGATCGCGTCATTCACAGCATGGAAGTTACCCGACTTATGCGCCGATACCCCGTTTTGCGTTACGAGATGCTCCAGCAACCTACACGACAATGGGAATTAGTCTACGAAGGAGCGGTCAACATCAACGACCTCCGTCAAGAAATCGAAGCACTCTTCGGCGAACCGGTTATAGTTACAAGAAATTAGGGCTCGTACGCAAATGATTTCATGCGTAATTATATTTTGTTAATTGGTAGTGTTGTAAAATCGGATTGGTAAATGCAACCACGTAGCAGCGTCTCTCCGAGAGGCTGTGCGAGTCTCGGAGAGACTCGCCTACGTGAAAATCAAGAAAACGTGACGGACTCATTCGCTGGCGCTTCGTGCTTGTATTTTGGGCTCTTCCGCAGAATCTGTGGGGCAAAATTAACTATTTATCGTTACGAATAGAAAACCGAAGTTTCAACGGACACCCGTTTCGCATTGGATTTTT
>JAWXCK010000251.1:0-36774 GCA_034408855.1 Pirellulaceae bacterium | reverse complement strand
TGGTTTTTGCAATCACTCAGTCCAGTGTTTTCCTTGTATTTCACGGCTAAAATCGATTGCGGATCACGAAAACCACCCACAGTTTCTGCGGAAGAGCCTCAAGTTTAAAGGCAGCAATGAATAGGTCGCGTTCGTGCATGAATCATTTCAAATTGCGGGCATGCGTGAATTCCACTAGTCGGATTGAATTAATGCGCATTCCGCCAACATATCCGGCCCAAAAAAAAGAATACTTTCGTGTGTGTAACCCGGCTAAGATTTCGTTGATAATTCTTCCAACAGAAACGATCTCGCATATGCCCAAAGGCGGCGAGCTGAACGTTCGGGCATTTCCATGATCTCAGCGGCTTCCGTCAAAGGCAGGCCTGTAAAATACCGAAGTTTGACTAGTTCTGCGGCTTGAGCGTCGATCGCGGAGAGGCGAGTTAATGCCTCGTCGATCTCCAATATGCTTACGGCATAAGCAGCCTCCGGAAGATCATTCAGCGACACTAGGACCCGGTCCCAATCGCCGCCCCGTTTGAGAGCCGCCTTCCGACGAGCGTTCTCGATTAGAATTCTCCGCATGGCTTCAGCAGCTGCGGCAAAGAAATACTTGCGATTCTGAAACACTTGATCCGTTGGTACATCGACTAAGCGAATATAAGCCTCATGAACCAGTGCCGTTGCTTGCAAAGTTTGCCCAGCCGATTCCTGAGACAACATAGCCCGAGCCAACTCGCGCAACTGTTCGTAGACGACCGGGAAAAGCTCGTCCGCACTTACGGACTCTCCACGATGAATTGCGCTCAAAAGTATTGGAGGAAGGCATAATTCGACGAATCCGGAGTTGGACAAAATTCTCAGGTGATTGCCGAGCGCTTCAGGCTACTCAAAACGTGGAGCGATGTACAGAATATTTTGATTGAGAGCGGATATTTTCCACTATTCACGAGTCTGTCCAATGCGCTGCGCCCTCGGCAAAAAGCCCTTGTCGCTCGCGCGGTAGCCTTCCGTATGACAACTAGTACTCTGTGGCGCGTGGCGATTGGGAAGGCGATCGAGTTAGAAGTCGCAGATGGCATGGCTCGATCAAACAAAAATGCATCCGACCAAGTTGCCCCGCAGGTAGACGAACTCAAACCGCAGATTTTTTCGTGGCAACTGATCGCACCAAGATCACTGCAAATGTTTCTCGATCAAACGAATCATAGCATCGGTAGATTCGATGGCTCCGAGGATAGTCGTTTGGGGAAACATCAATTTGGGAATCGTGCCGGCTCCCGCCTTCTGGTAAAGCGAGACATGCTTAGCGATAAAGTCATTGGGAATGGGCCCCGCAAGCGTTTTGTTCAGACTAGTCTCATCGACAAGCGTTTTGGCTTTTATCATTGCCTGAGCGTAATTTGGATTCGACGAAAAGAGAAAGTGATGGAAAGCGGCGAACTTGCTCTGCTCAACTATCCATACGGCAATGGCGAGCCTGGCAATTTCACACGATTCGGAGTGTATCGCGTGAGTCGATTTGACGGTAGCGTTACATTTGCGGTCGAGTGGAACCGGCAGCGTAATAACCGCAAGGCGATCTCCAAATTTTTGACGAGCGCCTTCGATCGAGCTGTGCGTTTTCTTGCAGTGCGGGCAAGTGTAGTCGAATAGTTCGACGAATACGAGTTCGGCATTTGCGTTGCCAAGTAGCGGCCAAGCAGTTGTTTCGAGTTCGATACTTTCCAAGATCCGTGCAGTGCGTGACTGACCTTCCTCGGCGTTTGCGGCGACTGCCCCGGAAAACAGCGTTGAAGGATTTCCAATCGCAGAGAAGATTGAAAGGGCCGAAGTAAGATGATGTTGCACCTGGTTTTGCATCAAAGAAGCTTGAGGCGAACTCACGCTTTCTGGTGCCTCAAACAGAATTGCTTCTTCCGTTAGAGACGCCTCGGACTCACCTCGTCTCTCGGTGTGATCAATAACTTCATACGACGGTGGAACAGCACTGATAGTTTGTAGAGCGATGAGCGCTCCTAACGATGCTAAGGCTCCGCCCGCGATCCATTTCAAGGTGGGCGTTCTTACAAGATTGCTCCTTATGAAAATGATTGCCAGTAGCAGGCCACTCGTATGTGCGACAAGGCAATAGGGACATAGGCGCTGCAATAAGAAAATCTGTAGCCCACAAAACCATAGTGCAGCAGCTCCAGCGGCCATCGAAGCGAAGCCGATGGCATTCCAACGAACTTGTTTCATGCGTTCGGAAACAGGTGTCGTAAGCAACATTGCCAGAATAAGAGCGTGTGTCGCAATTGCAGGAATGCTAACGGGAATGGATAGTACCATTGACCAGCGACTGTGCAGAACGTGATCGCAATCCAACATGCTTCCTCCACCGCAGCCAGCGATGTGCGACGACGTTAACGAGGCCCACGCAAGATAACTGCTGATGCCCAGAGCAATTGAACTACAACTGAACATCGTCCACCACGAGGAATCCGCGATGGCCGTATCTCGCTCCGCCGCTTTACTTAGTCGAGTCTTTCGACTTGACTGCGCGGTGGAAAGGTTTGAAATTGGACCTTGAAGGCCGATCGTGGACATTTTTGCACTCCAAGGGCAAATGGTGATTCAAGTAGCATCTCTATAATCGAAGAGATAGAACGCATTTTGCGTGCCAAAGAAGCCCTCACCATGTTAGAAAAGTTCAAAATCCGGCACTCGAACATCAAATAAAATTCGAATTACGACATTCCCGCGAAACCAATCACAAAACAGACTACCGACGAATGGCGGATGACCGTTCATATTGTCTAGATCAACACCGGATTGTCCGATGGCGTTCGCACAGCGGTCGCGCAGACGTATTTATTGGATGTCCGCAAAGGCGATTTCTCGACGGCATTACATTTTTTCTCATTTCAGGGAACTAAATGCGTTTGCTAGCGTATTTCATTTCCAATGCTACGTAAGACTGCGTAAATTGCGACGACTGCGAATAAGGCGTGGGGCTGGATGGTCGAGTTGAGTTTGGCTTTTTTCAACTGGCGACGAGAGCCGAAAATCGTTAAAAGTAGTCTGGTTTGCCTCACTTCGACATGGACGTTGGAAGCTATGCAGCGACGAAATTTCTTAATTACACTTAGCGGGTTTAGCCTTGTACCTTTGTCGGCTGGATGTCGTGGCTATCAGTATGGCCACGTCATTAAGAAAGATGCCCCGAATCTTGTCGGAAGCCACGCCGCAGGTGCAGAGGTCTTTGATCCGTTGGTCGATGAGGCAGTAGCGAAACTTCTCGGTCGCCATTCATCGATCACGTCCGATTGTCCCATCGGACCCGATGGGATGCCGATGAAGAAAAATATTTGCTTTATCGGTATCGAGAACAAGAGCGCCGAAGAGCTCGGTGATTTCAAAGAACAACTCTACCAGCAGATCGATTCAAAAATTCTGGAAAGCGATTGCTTCCAGCCGATCAGTCGCCGTTTAGTGGATGCTGGTCTCTTCGAAACTCGACTGCGTCCCGATTCGTTGATGATCCCGGGCAATCTTCAACTCTTTACGGCTGTATTACAGCGTGAAGGTGCACCGTTCGACTATATGCTTTATGCAAAAATGACGAGTGGTACCACCGAGCGCAACACGTCGAAGCAACGTGATTATTCGCTTACGTTGGAACTTACGAATATCCACACTGGCGTCTATGACAAACAGACGGCTGAAATAAGTAAGGGATATCATAAGTCTGCGATGGGCCGAATCTGGAACTACAATCCACTCAAATCATGATGGGTTCCGATGAGATTTCGGCTAAGGAACTTGTCGAACCGAACGATCGATAGATTGTTCGCCCCCCTTCATGTTGCGAGATTCGTTTGCATCCTTGCGATGCTTTTCGCGACCGCATGGCTTTCGGGCTGTTCGACCCATGCGAAGCGATTGATAGAACCGCGAAGTCTCTTTCATCAGGGGCAGATGGACGATTGTCGGGTCAAGCTCGAAAAGCTCGCGAAGTCCCATCGGGCTGATCGCGATGTCGCGGCGCTCGATCTGGCAATGGTGGATCTGATATCCGGCAAGGCACATGATGCCGAACAGCGACTTCGAGAAGTTCGTGATCGATTCGAGTTTCTTGAGCAAGATTCGCTGGCAGAAAAGACGCTTTCGATTTGGACCGATGATCAACAAAAATCATACGCTGGTGAAGACTACGAGAAGATCTTGGTCTACGCTTTTCTCGCGTTATCGAACTTGATGCACGACGGCGGAGATGCCGAAAGCTATTCCCTACAATTGAACGACAAACAAGTCGCGCTTACCGAACGAGCTGTCGAACGAATTGGCCCTCAAGCGGCGGAAAACTATGCACCTGTACCCTTAGGTCACTATCTGCGAGGCATGTTGCGTGAAGCTTCGCATCGAGACTATGACGATGCGGTTTCGAGTTACCAACGAGTTTGCGAGTTATGCCCGAGAAGCCCAGTATTCCATTGGGATCTTGAACGAGCACGGACGGGGGTACACTCGACGTCGGGAACCGGCGTTCTCTACGTCTTTGCCCTGGTTGGTCGCGGACCGCATAAAGTTGAAGTTGCCGAGGAACCGACGAGTGATGCTTTGTTGATCGCCGACCGTATCGTTTCGGTCGTGGGACCGTATAGCGTCCCGCCGACGATTGCTCCGATCAAGATCCCAGATATTCAACTTCCACCGATCGACGTCGATCGAATTGGAGTCTCGATCAACGGCCATTCGATCGGACCGACCGAGAGCATCACCAACATCGAGACGCTTGCCTTGAGCACCTATGCGGCAAATCGTCAGGCGATTGTGGCCCGAGCTGTTGCTAGACGTGTCATCAAAAAAGCTTCGATCGTTGCGGCCAAAAGTACGATGGGAAGAGACAACAATCTGACGTCGCTAGCAATGGATGCGGCAGGTGTTGTTTGGGAAGCGACCGAATCTGCCGATACGCGATGCTGGGGACTGTTGCCTCGCGACATTCAAGTCTTTCGCGTCGAGTTACCGGTCGGCACCCATCGAGTTTCGCTAGCACCACTTCTCGGGTCACGACAGATTGGCTCCGCGGCCTCGACCTCGATCGATGTGAACGATGGCCGCAATAGCTATCTCATGTGTTGCTTTCCTGACGGAAAATCAATCGGTCAATTGGTTACCGCGTCGAAATAGTGGCGGAATCGACGAGCTGCAAAGGGAGTGGGACAAATATTCGGCGGCAACGGTCATTCAACCTCTGAATCCACCAATAGTAGTGGTTAGCTTTAAACCATAGGAGATTCACAACGAATAAAATTCATATATTATCGCGATAAAGTTTCGCCGAGACTATCTCGCCTTGCCGATCAGGCTAGAAGGTAACTCGATATCACGCTTTGTTTTGGTCAGGACGTCATAATCTATGCAAGCTTCGAATTCGAATTTCAATGATTTCCATTTGCTATCATTCGAGCAACGTAAGTCGACCCGACGCCGCTGGCTCGTCGCCACGTTGTCCGCTTCGGCGATCGCGACCCAAATTCCGCTGGCTAGCGTTTTAGCAAACGACCAGCCATCTAGCACGAGCGACGCGTCGACGGAAATCACACGCGTCAAATCGGTACTCGAAATCAAAGGGCAGGTGAAACTCAAAAACAATCGCGGCAAGTCGGCGAACGACCATCACACCGCTCCCATCGAAGCCAAATCGACACTCGAATACGAAGAAGAGTATCGAATTGGCAAATCGACTTCGAGTTCGGTCAACGAGGCTGCATATCAAGTCTACAGCATGGCAGAGCTCGACAATCTTATCGAGAAGCACGCAACCAAACTCCAACTGCGCGAGCCATGTCGTGAAATCGTTCGTCGAGACAACGGCGGGAGAATGGCGTCAGCCTGTGTCAGCCATCCGTTGACATCGGCAGAGCGCGATATAGTCGAAGGTCCGATATCGACGATGTACTTAGAGCGATTGTTGCCGAGCACTGCGACAAAAATCGGCGACAGTTGGGATGTCGATTCAGCGATGATCGCCAAGCTATTCAATCTTGAGTTGGTAAATACAGGATCACTCAGAGTGACGTTGGTTGAGGCAGACGCGGATACTGGCCAACTGGATATCAAGGGAAAAATACAGGGCGAGGTCCGAAGTATCGGAACGAATATTTCGATCGCAGGAAAAGCAAAGATCGATCGAAAGAATGGGATCATTTCTTGGTTGGCAATTTCGCTCGATGAAGAGCGTGAAGTCAGCGAAGCAGAACCAGGCTTTACCATCCAAGCTCGTTTGCGTATTCTTCGAGAGAAGATCAGCTCAATATCATCCGGCCAAACGCTTAGTGAAGTCGAAAAGCTGCTCGACGAAGCCAACTCGGCTCATCTGGTTCAATTCGATTCTACGCTTGGGGCGTATCGATTCGTCGCTGATCGCAATTGGACAACGTATAGCGATAGCGGTGTCGATGCTTCGCTGCGATGGATTCAGAATAATCGAGTCGTAGCTCACTGTACGATCACGAACATGACCGATATGGAACCTGGACGGCAGCTTTCAATCGAAGGCTTTCAAGACGATATCCAAAAATCGCTCGACAAGCGGTTTGGCCAATTCTTGGAAGCCGATGAGCGGATTAGTCAAACGGGACTTCGGATGATGCGTGTCGTCACGATTGGTCAAGTTGAAACCGTTCCGGTACAATGGATACATCTGCTGCTCTCTAACGATGCCGGACGCCATGTGATTCTCGCATATTCGATGAACGCAACATCGGTGGAAACGTTCGGATCGAACGATCTTCAAATGGCCGGCACCTTGGAATTCACCTTGAAGCAGCTTCCCGTCGCACCCTCGGAATCGAAGCCTGAGGATGCGAAAGTAGCGAGCGAGACGAAGACGGCGACCAAACCAACCACGACGCCACGTAGTCGGTAAATGAGCGATATTACATCCGGCAGATGAGCAGTTCGCGTTCGTAAATCATTTCCTTCGGCAAGTGCGAATGTAAGTCAAGGAAGAGATTCTCGTGATCGAGAATTTCTTTTCGCCAGGCTTTACGATCGAAGTGCTGGAGTTCGTCGAATTTTTCCTTAGGAAAATCGAGGCCCGACCATTCGATATCTTCGTAGCGTGGTACCCATCCGATCGGCGTTTCTTTTCCAAGGGCTCGTCCGCAAGCTCGATGAATAATCCATTGGAGGACGCGCATGTTTTCGCTGAATCCGGGCCATAGAAACTGGCCGTCGGCGTCTTTGCGAAACCAATTCACGTGAAAGATTCTCGGCGTTTGGGTTAGGCTGCGCTGCATGGAAATCCAATGCCGGAAATAGTCACCCATGTTGTATCCGCAGAATGGTAGCATCGCCATTGGATCGCGACGGACCTTACCGATCGTCCCGGCCGCCGCCGCAGTCATCTCGCTACCGACCGTCGCCCCGATATAGACGCCGGTGCTCCAATTGAACGCTTGAAAGACAAGCGGCATGGTGGTAGCTCGTCGCCCTCCGAAGATGATGGCGCTGATCGGAACTCCTTCGGGCTTCTCCCAATCGGGATCGATCGTTGGGCATTGCGAAGCCGGAGCGGTAAATCGTGAGTTTGGATGCGCAGCTTTGATGCCCTTTTCTTTGGCTAATTCAGGAGTCCATTCATTGCCCTGCCAATCGATGGCTTTTTCTGGTGGTTGCTCGGTCATCCCTTCCCACCAGACTCCACCATCGGGAGTCAGGGCGACGTTGGTGAAAATCGTGTTCTTCGAAAGCGCAGCCATCGCATTCGGATTGGTCTGATGGCCGGTGCCCGGTGCGACTCCAAAGAAACCGGCTTCAGGGTTGATGGCATACAATCGACCGTCCTCACCCGGTCTGATCCATGCGATGTCGTCCCCAACCGTCCAAACTTTCCAACCTTGATCGGCAAAGTGCTTCGGCGGAATCAGCATCGCAAAGTTCGTTTTACCACACGCGCTAGGAAAGGCAGCCGCAACATACGTTTTTTCCCCTTCAGGGTTCTCGACTCCGAGAATCAACATGTGCTCGGCCATCCAACCTTCGTCGCGAGCCATCGCCGAAGCAATTCGAAGCGCGAAGCACTTCTTGCCGAGCAATGCGTTCCCGCCGTACCCCGAACCATAACTCCAGATTTCGCGTGTCTCCGGAAAGTGAGCGATGTACTTTTCTTTGTTGCATGGCCAGGGAACATCTTTGGCGCCAGGTTTCAACGGCGCACCCACCGAATGAAGACATGGAACAACCCGCTTCTTGGAAGCATCGATCAGCTTAAAAACTTTGCGACCGATGCGAGCCATAATTCGCATGTTGACGACCGCATATGCCGAATCGGTCAACTGGACTCCGATTTGAGCCATGGGCGAATCGAGTGGCCCCATGCTAAATGCCAAGACGTACATCGTCCGACCCTGCATACATCCGCTGAACATCCCGCGCAGCTTCTTTTTCATTTCGAACGGGTTCATCCAGTTGTTCGTCGGACCGGCACCTTCTTTTGAATGACTGCAGATAAACGTCCGGTCCTCGACTCTCGCTACGTCGCCCGCATCTGAGCGAGCCAAAAAGCAGCCGGGCCATTTTTTCTGATTCAGTTTAGTAAATGTTCCGGCCGCGACCATTTCATCACACAATTGATCGTATTCAGCCTTCGAGCCATCGACCCAGTGAATGCGATCGGGTTTGCAAAGTACCGCCATTTTATTGACCCATCGCAAAAGGTGAACATTCTTGCTAAGCGGGGTCGACGGGTCGTGTTGAGTCATGCTCGGTACCAATAGCCAAAGAATTTTCGCCAAATCAATTGTCCTAATAGAGAGCCTATCAGATCTTGGTATGATATAGAACCTGCCCCGCCGCATTGTTTCGAAAACCCTGACTTCAGCCAAGAGTTTTTTATGATCTTCTCCTGCCGAAAATCATGCCTGTCAGCCTCGCCTTTCATTCGACTAGTTGTCGTCGCGATTATTCTAAATTCCTATAACGGCAACGCGCACTCGGCCGACGCTAAATCGCTTCCCAATGTTGTTGTCCTACTTGCTGACGATGCGGGCTGGGGCGATTATGGGATCAACGGAAATCAAATGGCGAATACGCCAAACATCGATTCGATTGGGCGCAATGGAGCACGCTTTGATCGCTTCTATGTTTGTTCCGTTTGCGCTCCGACCCGAGCCGAATTCTTAACCGGTCGCTACCACTCTCGCGGAGGAGTTCGCGGTGTATCGACGGGACAGGAACGTTTGAATACCGACGAAAACACGATCGCCGACGCGTTCAAGAAGGCGGGCTACTCGACGGGGGCTTTTGGGAAATGGCACAACGGCAGCCAGTGGCCCTATCATCCAATGGCGCGTGGCTTTCAACAGTACTATGGTCATACGTCTGGACACTGGGGCGAATACTTTGATCCGCCACTGGAACACAACGGCCAAATGATTCGCGATCCTGGCTACATCGTCGATCTCTGTACAAGCCGAGCGATTGAATTCATCGAAGCCAATCGCGATCGCCCCTTTTTCTGCTATGTCCCCTTCACAACCCCGCACTCGCCATGGGCCGCACCGGAAGAGAATTGGCGTCGTTACAAAGACAAGCCTATCCCGCAGCAGGCGACCGATCCGAAACTGGAAGTACCCGAACGGACTCGATGCGCACATGCCATGCTCGAGAACCAAGATGGCAATGTGGGCCGAATTCTCAAACGGCTCAACGAATTAAAACTTAAAGAGAACACCATCGTCGTTTATTTTTCAGATAACGGTCCGAATACTTGGCGATGGAACGATGGGATGAAAGGTCGCAAAGGGTCGACGGACGAAGGAGGACTGCGGTCTCCGGCAATGATCTGTTGGCCGAAAAAGATTCCTGCCAATATCAAAGTGACACAGATTGCCGGAGCGATCGATCTATTGCCGACGCTTACGTCACTGGCTGGTATTTCGCGAGTCGGCGAAAAGCCGCTCGATGGTGTCGATCTTTCACCGCTTTTGAAAAAAGGGAACCAGGCATGGCCTGAACGACAGATTTTTTCGCACCAAAACGGTTCGATCAGCGTTCGAACTCCAAAGTACCGGTTGGATGCCAACGGCGGTCTTTTTGATATGCTCGCCGACCCTGCTCAGACTCGTGATATTCGAGAAGAGCAACCCGCAATCGCCGAGTCGCTTTCGAAATCCGTCGCGGCGTGGAGCAAGGACGTTTTCGGCTTTGCGAATTCAACAGACGACGCGCCTGCCGACAAAGGCAAAGAAAAGGGGAAAGGAAAAAACGCCAACAAGCGAGTCATACCCGACGACCGTGCATTCCCGGTTGGCTATACCGAGTTTCCTTGGACTCAGCTTCCAGCCCGCGATGGGATCGCTCATGGCGGTGTCCAGCGCAGCAGCAGCGCTCCGAACTGTTCCTACTTTGTGAATTGGCAAACGAAGGACGACTCGATGACTTGGGATATCGACGTCCATACCGCCGGTACGTATGAGGTCGTCATCGACTACACATGCCCGATTGCCGATGCAGGCTCGAAAATCGAACTCACTTTCATGGAAAAGTCGTTAAACGGCAAAGTCTCACCCGGTTGGGATCCACCTCTGTATACCAACCAGGACACACTGCCTCGCCCCGATGGCGAATCGACGATGAAAGAGTTTCGTCCGTTAAACGTCGGTAAGATAGAACTACCTGTTGGTCGAGGCCTTATGACGCTTCGCGCGATGGCTATCCCCGGCAAATCCGTGATGGATGTGCGAAGAATCAATCTGACACTGTTGAAATAGTTGGCTCGGGGCGCTACTGCGACAATGAGAGCCACGCGAGTCGATGCTGCGATTGCGACGGTGTTGGATTCGAAACACTTTGTAACTTTCGCGACTGCTTTGGCTGAATCGTGATTTGAATTTCACGAATGACTCCACGCCTCGCGATCGTTACAACGAGCGATAGTTCATTGCGATAGCACTGTAGCCGATCTTTCCAATTCTCCTTAGGCAATCGTCGCCCATTCATGGCGATCAATTCATCTTCGGTTTGAATTCCTGCGTCCCAGGCCGATTTATGGCGGATAACTTTGGTTACGATGATGCGACCATCGCGCATGGCAGTTTCGCATCCGAGTTCCCATTCCGGTTCTGTCGAATTCGCATCCGCTGAGCGTTCCGTGGAACCAGATGCTTGAACTGGAGTCGTCGAGTGCATTTGCAAGCCGAGCCAATCAAATGCTTCTTGATAGTCAAGAC
The DNA here is from genome assembly GCA_034408855.1 of Pirellulaceae bacterium. Taxonomy (GTDB): domain Bacteria; phylum Planctomycetota; class Planctomycetia; order Pirellulales; family Pirellulaceae; genus JAIYDQ01. Next base: position 25,570 of record JAWXCK010000251.1, on the reverse strand, counting down.
TATCCGCTCGACGGACATGCTTGTTAAACCATGTGCTCAGATCATGGCCGACTAATTCCGAAGCAATCGATTCAAAATCGGTTAACGTATAGCCGTCGACTCGACATTGTGTCCAAAGTTTACGCATGACATCGGCCAATGAGCAGCCATCGCTGCTCAGCGTGCGCAGATGAATATCCAACAGAAACGCGACGACCGCCCCTTTGGTGTAGTAACTTATGCGGCTGTTGACGCTGTTCTCATCGGGACGATAGTGTTTAATCCACGTATCGAAACTTGAATCTTCCAGCGTTTGCACCAATCGACCTGGTGCCTCTTCGACTTGACCGATCGTCTTGTCAAGCAGCGCGAGATACTCGGCTTGGGTTGCAAGTCCTGCTCGCAAAACAAACAGATCGTCAAAGTAGCTCGTGATACCTTCCGCAATCCAAAGTTCGGGCGTGTATTGCTCGGCTTCGTAGTCATAGCAAACCAGATTCTTGGGTCGCAATCGTCGAATGTTCCAAGTGTGGAAAAACTCGTGACTCACCAATCCAAGCCACTCGACATAGGACGCTCTCTTTTGCATTGCCCAATAGCTGGTGACGAGGACCGTATTATTGTCGTGTTCGAGCCCTCCATAGGATTCGATCGCCATATTGATGAACCAATAGCTGGGGTACGGTATTTCACCCCAAAAGTCATGCTGGACCGCGACAATCTTTGCGCAATCCTCGGTCGCTCGATCGAGATCCCAGGCTCCTTCGGTTCGAAAACAGGCTAGATAGTGCATTTTCCCAGAAACTTCAAACGAGCGGACATCGAGGTCACCCATCAAGATAGGACTGTCGACAAGTTCATCAAATGAAGTGGCTTTTCGAGAGAAGCACCGCCATAACTCGCCATGCTTTTCAGCTTTGTCCGGCTCGTCGATTCTTGACAGGCTACAGGCAATGGCGGGCCAAGCTTCGGGGGGATGTATGCAAAAGGTGTGTTCGCGCGGCATCGGATCATCGAGCGTTAAGAAGGTTGCAGCACCTGTCAAAAAGCCATAAGACTCTTCGACCCAATTGGTACGGACACTTGCCTCGTGGCAATAGAGTCGATAGCGAACGCAAATCCGCATGGCTTGTCCACATTGGACCGACCATCGATTTTTGCTTTGCTTTTGAATTGCGAGCGGCGCTCCCGAGTCGGCATCGCTTGCTTCGAACGATTCGATATTGCGAGAATATTCACGAACCAGATAGCTTCCCGGTGTCCAGACGGGCATCATGAGCTCGATATGGGACTTCGTCTTACCGGTTTTGCGATCGAAGGCCGGAAAAAAAGCTTCGATCTCCACCAGATGCTGCCGGAACCGAGGGAATCGCAAATCGTAATGAATCGTTTCCGTTGTCATACATATTTCATTTCTAGGATTCGCGAATAGGTATTCATTAACTTTGTGGAATGCCGATGCGATCTCCAGTGTTGGTCGGCTTGCCAAGCCAAACTCAACGCTTGGCGCAGCGCCGTCGAATTGCATTCTAGGTTCACGAGAAAATCATCGTGGGCTCGCGATTCGCGATACGCTGGCTGACGCGGTGGCATATTGAGGTACCTCGCTACAGAGCTCACGTCGAAGTCATATAATAATGTTCCATGATAGAGCAACCAGTCTCGTTTATAGCGCACCGCGTTTCCCGAGAACTTTCGGTCGTTCAGCGTTAGATCACAAGTGCCTTGCAAGCTAATTTCCGGAACGACCGTTTTGACGGCTTTACCAATGCGCTCCATCACCCATTGATGAGCGACGTCGATACCGCGCAGGAACGGTCGATGTTCGAGCGAAAGCAACAAACTGTACATCAAACAGCCTGGCCCGGCGACGATCGATGCGCCGCCACTGCAACGCCGCAAGAGTGGAATCGCAGCTTCTTTACACGCAATTTCGTTTACTTCGAGAGCCTTTGAACCGCGGCCCATCACAACGCACTTGGATGGCATTTCCCATAGCCTGAGTGCTTCCATATCCAAAGGATCGTTGGGGGCGCTGTCGCATTGCGAGTTGGATAGGTCATTCGAAAGGTCTTGCCAAAATAAGGTAGGATCGACCGACTCAATCATCGCTTCGTCGAAGGCGAGATTAGCTTGCGGCGTCTCCAAAGAGTAATCGATCAATAACATAAGGTTATGGCGAAGCCTAAGCATCATGCTTGCGTGGATAAATCGCAAGCAGGATGCTTACGCCACCTATCCATCGTGCGATCGTTGCAATTACGATTCATCGTCGCTTCGAAGTTTGGCCAGCACAGAATAGTCTTCGAGCGTAGAGGTATCGCCGACCGATTCTTTTCCTGCGGCAATGTCTCGCAAAAGACGTCGCATAATTTTCCCACTGCGAGTCTTGGGTAACGACGGAGTAAAGCGAATGTCGTCGGGTTGCGCCAGTGCACCGATCTCCTTGCGAACATGTCGCTTGAGTTCGTCTTTGAGCGATTCGCTGGCCGCACCATTTTTCAACGTCACAAAAACGGCGATCGCTTGCCCTTTGATCTCGTCAGGGCGTCCTACGGCTGCTGCTTCGGCAACCATCGGATGCGAAACCAGGGCGCTCTCGACTTCAATCGTACTCAACCTATGTCCGGAGACGTTGATAACATCGTCGATCCGGCCCATGATCCAATAGTAGCCATCCTCATCGCATCGAGCGTTGTCACCAGTTAAGTACATGCCGGGAAACTTTTGCCAATATTGCTCGCGATAGCGATCATCGTCTCCCCAAATCCCACGCAGCATACCGGGCCACGGACGTTCGATGCATAACATGCCGCCCTGGTTTTCACCTACCTCTTGTTGGGAATCACTTAAGACGCGAGGGACAATTCCTGGCATCGGCCGGGTGCAAGATCCAGGCTTGAGTGGGATCGCGCCTGGCAGCGGCGACATCATGATGCCGCCGGTCTCCGTTTGCCACCATGTATCGACAATCGGGCAGCGACCACCGCCAATTTTGTTGTAGTACCAAATCCAAGCTTCCGGATTGATCCCTTCGCCGACACTGCCAAGCAGCCGTAAGCTCGAAAGATCGTGCTTATCCACATGCTGGTCGCCCCACTTGATAAAGGCGCGTATAGCCGTCGGGGCAGTATAGAGTATGCTGACCTTGTACTTTTCGATGATCTCCCAAAAGCGATCTTCGGCTGGCCAATTCGGAGCTCCTTCGAACATGACTTGCGTCGCCCCTGCCGACATCGGACCATAGACGATATAGCTATGCCCGGTGATCCAACCACAATCCGCCGTACACCAAAAGATATCGTTCGGCTTATGATCAAAAACCCATTGGAACGTTCGCTTCACATAAAGGTTGTAACCGGCCGTCGAATGGCGGATACCTTTCGGTTTTCCGGTTGAGCCACTGGTGTAAAGGATGAATAGCGTGTTTTCGCTATCGACCGGCAAGGCTGGGCAATCCTCGGACACGTCGCTCAAAAGCTCATGCCACCAAACATCGCGTCCAGCCGTCATGGGAACGGTATGCCCTGTTCTCTGGTAGACAATACACTTCTCGACCGTTGGGCTTTTCGCCAAGGCTTGATCGACGGTTTCTTTTAGATTCAAGATCTTTCCACGTCGGTAGCCGCCGTCGGCCGTGATTTGAAACTTGGCTTTGGCATCTTGATTGCGATCAGCGATCGCCTCGGCGCTAAACCCGCCGAAGATAACGGAGTGAATCGCACCGACTCGAGCGCAGGCAAGCATGGCGATTGCAAGTTCCGGCGTCATCGGCATGTAGATGCTCACGACATCGCCTTGCTTGATTCCTAACTTTTTTAGTCCATTTGCAAATTGGCAGACTTCGCGGTGGAGATCGCGATAGGTTAAGACGCGCTGATCGCCCGGCTCGCCTTCAAAATAGATTGCGACTTTCTCACCCATACCAGCTTCGATATTGGCGTCGAGGCAATTGTACGAGGCATTCGTTTTTCCATCGGCGAACCATTGCACAAACGGCTCGCTCCATTCCATCGTTTTTTGGAAAGGCTCGAACCAATGAAGATGCTCACGTGCTTCACCTGCCCAAAATGCTTCGGGATCGCGAACCGATTCGTCATACAATTTTTGATAAGCGTCCAAGGAACCAATCGCGGCTTGACGACAAAAAGCTTCGCTGGGTGGAAACAATCTCGATTCACTTTGGACGGTATCGATTTGACCAGTGGCTGCAGGAGACGGATCGGTGGGAATGGGCATGGTTCGATTCTTATCGTGAACGTTTAAAAGGAATGCTGAGGTCGATCGTGAACGTGAACAGTATAGACCAATCCGTTGAGCGGCACAAAACGGTACCGTCAAGATCGCTTTACAACGGGCGTTTTTCGATTCGGATAAAGCTCACGGCATATTGGACAAAGAGTCCCATCGCAACCGCGCGCCGTGCAATGTTCTCGGCCATAGTAGATGATTTGCAGGTGCAACAATCCCCAGGTCGACTCCGGAAATAGCTGCTTCAAATCGCGTTCGATCTGAACGACGTTGCGACCGCTGCTGAGCCCCCAACGTTGCGAAAGCCGATGGATGTGCGTATCGACCGGGAAGGCTGGGTGGCCAAATGCTTGACACATGACGACACTTGCCGTCTTGTGCCCAACGCCGGGCAGTTGTTCAAGTTCCTCGAAAGTGTCCGGAACCTCGCCGCGATGCTTTTCGATCAGCAATTTAGAAAGACGGTGGATGGCGACCGATTTTTGTGGACTGAGCCCACAAGGTTTAATGATTTCACGAATTGCCTCGGGAGTTTGTTTAGCCATCTTTTCTGGCTTGTCCGCCAATTTCATGAGTGCCGGCATCACGCGATTGACCATCTTGTCGGTACACTGAGCGCTCAATAAAACCGCCACTAGCAACGAATAGGCATCGGAATGAGCTAAAGGAATGGCCGGATTGGGGTAGAATTCGCCAAGTCTTTTCAGAACAATCGCAGCTCGCTCTACTCTCTTCATATTGGATTCGCAGTCAAGGAGAAATGCATGTCAGGATGGATGACAATCTTACTCGCCTTTGTATTGGGCTCGGAAGTCGATATCGTAGTCGTTCGACCGGCCTCTTGGGAATCTGCGTTGACGGAATGGAAGTCGCATCGCGAGCAACAAGGGTACCGAATCACGGAGGTCGAGCCTGCCGAAACTGCCGAAGCGACCCGCGAGCGAATTCGAAATGCTGGAGAGTCGGCGTCTCGCTGCTTTCAATTTGTCGTTTTAGCGAACGATGCACCTGCTTACTTTGATCTCGACGACCTCAAAAAAAGGAACGAAAAGATCATGACGTTCTATGTCGACTCCAAAGTGGTTAAGGACTTTGGTTCGGAACCGACGATCGCAACAGACTATCCGTATGCTGATTACGATCAAGATGGAAAAATCGATGCCGCCGTCGGTCGCATACCAGCCAACTCGGCGAAGGAACTAAAAGACTACTTAGCCAAAGTCGTCGCGTATGAAACCACGTCGAGTTTCAAAGCGTGGCGACGCGAGGTCGATGTTGTCGCGGGCGTCGGTGGCTTCGGCGCGATCGCCGATTCAGTCGTCGAGGCGACCACTCGACAGCTTCTCACCAACGATATTCCTCAAGAATTCCGACTGAGCATGACGTATGCCAGTCCAACGAGTGTTTATTGTCCCGACCCAACTCGATTCAGCGATGCGGCGATCGACCGCATGAATGACGGAGGTCTGTTTTGGATCTACCTAGGACATGGCTATATCGATACACTCGACTTCGTTCCATATGGCAATCGGCAATATTCGATTTTGGATAGATCAAGTGTCCAACAGATTTCGATCGCGTCGGGGCCACCGATCGTTGTTTTTCTGGCGTGCTATGTCGGTGCCTTCGATGCTCGAGAGCCTTCGATCGCTGAGCGACTCTTGATGCAGCCCAACGGACCGATCGCCATCGTTGCAGGTACGCGAGTCACGATGCCTTACGGCATGGGGATTCTTGGCGGCGAGATGCTCGACCAATGCTTTCGAAAGAAATGCAAATCGATCGGCGAAATATTGCGGCATGCGAAATTCAACACCGTCGGCGATTCGAAGCTCGATACTTCCGATCGAAATGATGCGGCGGATGGTCGACGCAAACTATTGGATTCGCTGGCGACTGCTTTGAGCCCGGAAGGTCATTCCATTGCCGATGAACGCATTGAGCATACGTACCTGTTCAACTTGCTTGGCGACCCGATAGTTCAGATTCACCATCCGCGCCCAATGACGATCGAAACGCTTGAAGAGGTAACAGCCGGAACGGAGCTACTGATCCGAGGTCATTCGCCGATCCGAGGGAAGATGATCGTTGAAATGACCTATTCCCGGCAACGCATTCCAGAAACGGCCAAAGAGTTAAAACAGGAGAAACGCGAACATGATTCACTTGAACGCCAACAAGCCATCTATGAAGCAGCGAATCATCTCACGATCCATCAAATCGAGATGCCCGTCGAGGCTGGCGATTTTGCGGTGAACTTTCCAGTCGATCTAAACTGCCACGGATCGTACGTCGTCCAAGCAACGGTGTATGGATCGAGCACTTGGTCGGCAGGTTCGACGCCAATTCGGGTGAAACGACCGTAGCGTTGCTTGAATGGCACAAGGAAGCGGAACGGCGCGACGCCTTACTCAGAAGGCGTCTTACTCAGAAGGCGTCTTACTCAGAAAACGGGTCATGAGCTGGCTCGTAGGAAGATCGATCGCGTGGAAGCGGCTTGCGCTGCGAGTACGTTTCGTTAGGCAAATGCCATTGATCGACCTTGCGCTCGCCCATCTTCCAACAATAGTAGGCAGCTTGATCGCGCATAACAGTTGGAAAATCGACAATTCCGTCGTACGCCGATCGAAGAATAACTCCCAACGTTTCAAGCTCTCGGATGAGTTCTTCGAGTTGCGACGTTTCAATCCTCAGATCTGCCCGCGTTTCTTCGACTTCGTCGCGGTAAACTTGTGACTTGCCCGTATCGCCTCGACGAACTAGACGATGGAATTGATGGCGGCGTTCGGAGAGTTCTCGGCATGCCAAGCTAATATCCGCGACGATGAGCCGCAAAAGCGGAAGCATGGCGTTCGCTTGTTCGAGCGAAAAGTGGATTTCGGCTGTTGGAGCTTGTTTGACCATTTTCGCTCATAACCATTTCGGGGGGATACTGCCGAAGTCCCGCCAAGTATACCCATGCTTCCTCAAATCTGTCTGTATGGGCGGCAGCGGCTTCTTATATTTCAATCATGCTTCATGGGATCCAGGATTGCCAGTCAAAGGTTGGGAAATCGCTGTAAAATCGGTTCTTTTAAAGGTTTACGCCGCATTAAGTCATACGGCATCGAGGATTTGTAGGCTCAGAAAAATTTTTTTATCGCGCTGAAGATTCCGCATAGGCGGCGGGTATCAGCGAAAACTCGTCAAAAACTTGGTCTGCCAGCTCACTCGTGATTCTAGGAATACGCTTTGAGGCGCCGGCCACCAAGGCCAATTCGGCTAATCGATTGAGGCGTTGCGGCAATCCGTCGCTCAATTCATGGATTCGAGTAATTGCTTGGGCTTCAAAAATTCCAGGCCGACCCTTGGCTTTGCTTAAGACAAAATCGAAATAGTCAGCCGTTTGTCCGAGATCCCAGGCAGGCAAATCAACTCGCAATTGGCATCGTTCGCGAAGGTTTAATGGCAATTCGTCAACACTTTCCGAGCAAACACCTAAAACACAGGTAACCGTTTGACTGGCTTCCATGATTTGATGAATTCCGCCGAGCATCGGTTCCTTCGCAAAGGAAATATCATCGAGCAGCAACACAACCTGCGTCGAAAACGCGGTGGCAGCTACTAGCGCATCCTTAAGCTGGTTCCAGGCCGACTTTTCTCGATGATCTTCTGACCCATTTGCGTGGGCATTGCTCGTTAACCCTTCGCCGATGGTTCTCGAGAGGCTGGCAAAAAACTCGCTTGGGTTCAGCCCGAGCAGCGATTGATAAACGATCTTCGGTCGATTGACCGCGGCGGCTGTTGCAATAGGCTTTCGCAAATGCTTTAGCAATAACGTTTTACCTACGGAGGAGGGGCCGACAAGGACGCCCATCCGGCGTTGCGATTTGACTAAAAAGCAAACTCTAGCGATCGCTTCTTCGACGGACCCACCCGTAAAAAAGGCGGAATTCGAGGAGAAGGGAGCGTATCCTAGTTTCCAGTACTGCAAATAACTCATCGTCGCCATTTCCCTCCATGGAAATGTTGGCAGTAAAATCCGTAAAGTCGTCCAACTAGGCTTATCGACATGAGTTGTTGGCCCAATGCAACGAATATTGAGAGATTTTTGGAAACTTCTCGCTCATCGCCGAGCCCTCGCTAACGCGTCGGGTTAAGATGAAGGCCGATGGAATCCTCTAATAAAAACGACGACGTCGAACGGGCTTTGTCTCGATACCAGTCGGTCGACGGCTTAATTTTGCGGCCTAAACTCGGCAGCATCGATGCAGCGTTGGATCAGGGCGGCCAAGCTGAAAAGCAACGGATTACCCTCTTGGCTCATCAAGAATTGGAGCAGTTGATTCGAAATTCGCCGGCCGATCCGATTCCGTATTTGCAATTGGCCGAGATCTATCAAAGACAACATCGTTGGAAAGATACGTTGCGGGTTCTCGACACGGGCGTCCAGCATAATCCTGATTTCGAGCCGCTGATCGTTTTTCGCGAAGATTTGGTTTTAAAGGCAGCCGAACACGCGTTAAAAGAAGCCATCGTTTCCAATTCGAATGCTCCCGACCGCGAAACGCAACTGCATTTGGAACGCAGCCAGACCAATCTTGCGAACGAAAAGTTACACTTTTGTACTTCGCGTTTGAAACGCCATCCCAATCAAGTTGAGCTGTTGATCATTTGGGCCGAGGCCTTGAAAGAACTACAGCGTACCGAAGAAGCCCTTCCGCTGCTGGAGCGAGCGGCCATGCATGCCCCGCAGCGGGCTCGAGCGCTTCTTGAAATGGGTATTTGCCAGCAAAAATTGAATCGACCTTTGGATGCGCTTTCGTCATTTCGAAAGGCAGCTCTGTTTCGCGTCCCACCGCCAGATCCGAGACTGCGATTGGAAGCATTGACTCTGGCATTCGAACTGTCGGATCGACTCGGTATGGTCGATGCGGCGATTCGTTATGCAGAAATGCTTGTAAAGGACGATGTCCCACAGCCGGCCAGGATTTTAAAACGTATCGCCGTCCTCAAACAAACGCCTCACTAATGGAACGGATAACTTATGGCACAAGCAATCGTCGATCCGGAACAACTTCGGCAGTTTGCCTTGATGCTCAAGCGCTTCAATGAAACCTTGGGAAGTGCATCGGGGATGCTGAGCCAAGAGATGCAACGGCTATCGACATCGTGGCGCGATCAAGAGCATCGAAAATTTTCCGTCGAATTTGAAGATCAGCTTAAGCAGCTCGCGCGCTTGATCGAGTCGAGTGAACGGCACATCCCGTATCTCATTCGCAAAGCCGAGTTGATCGAGGAGTACCAACGACATGGCTGACGGGGCACGAGTCCAGGATGTGGCGGCGATCGTCGATTTTCAAGCGTTTCTTGGTCGCTTCCGCGACGATTTGTCGACTCGCTGCGATGAAGTGAGCCTGAATTTCCAACGCGTTTCCGCGTGGCTAGACGGCGAGGGAAGTGCCTATTGGCGAACGGAAAAGCTTCGAGCGGAACAGCGCTTTGCCGAAGCTCATCAAGGGCTGGCTATGTGTCGTGCAAAGACTCGTGAAGATGACCGCGAGAGCTGTACCGATCAGGTAAAGCAGTTGGAAAAAGCCATGGCGCGGTTAGCTTTATGTGAGCTTCGACACAAACAATTGAAAGCATGCCAGCTAGAATGGGAGCAGTTCAAGACTCAGGCCCTCCCTCGTGTTGCCGAAGCGACCGATCTTATTGAAACACAACTCCCACGAGCCCGAGGGGAATTGGCGAAGATCTTAACGATCTTGGAGCAGTACCTGCAAAGCTAGCTACGCAGCACGAAGCATCTTTGCTTGCGACGATAGTCCGATCGGTACCGACAATGGTCGATCATCGCTGCACACGACTTGCACCGCCACTTGGCGTGTAGCATTCATGAGAATCGGGCTCTTGAGATTCATCGTCAAAGCATGTCCGTTTTTGCTAACGACGGCTAAGACAAAAACCTGGTCGTCGGAACGTAGGTGCAGTAGGCTCAATTCTCGACGAGGGATTTGAACGCGATAATCGGTGTCGAATCGACGTGGGCTTACAACAGGTATTGCGATTCCGGGCGAGCCGACTGATTGCAACCATGCCACGTCTTCATTTTGAGGATTCGATAGCAATACCCAATGCCGACAGGTTTCGAAACCAATAAGCCCATGTGGCATCAACAAGATATCCGACGGGTCGAGTTCTATTTGACCGAATCGCGTTGACTGAATCTGCATGGCTTGTTCCTTCGCAAACAGAGGGCTAGCGATCTACTTATACGGTATTATCGGCATATAATGTTTAGCGAATTCAACGAGACTTCGAAAATCATTCAATTGCTTCCGCTGGAGCTTCGTTTAAATGAAGTCAAAAATCGTCTGGCGGATATTCTGCGAAAGGAGTCGCAAATTCGCTTCGTAAGCAGCTTGCCGCGAAGTAAGTTCGGAAATCACACCGGCGATGTCGACATCGCGAATATCAGATTCCTGTGATTTAAATTCCAATAGCGAATCTTCGTTCGCAGTTTGAAGCGAGTCGATGCGCTGCTGACGAATTCCAAGGTCGCTTCGAGCCAGCGTTAGGCGCTCTATATCGGTATCAAGCAAGGTGGAGGATCGAGCGATTTCTTCGAGATTGCCCGTTCGAACGGCGTTTTTCAGACGCAGTAGCGAATTGAACATACCCTCGGTCTCTTGAGGATTAGGGTCCCATCCATCAATAACATAGTTGGTGCCCACGATCGTCCCCGAGCTGGACGTTGTTCCTTTGGGAACAAGCCCCAGTCCTATGGCCGCAGAGCTTCCTCCGGAAGATCGTACTCCGATCGGAACCGGCGGTAATAGTGGCGGTATTGGAGTTGGCGGGACAGCCGCACTCAACGTCAAGCCATTGCTGAATGGTTGCTCGCCGAGAACGATTCGCAGTGCAGGGTCTTGGTTGTCGGGATGATTATTAACGAGATTGATGACATCCTGAACGGTTATTGCCGACTGAATGTCGACGGAAAAATCGGTGCCGTCGCTGCGAGTGAACGTCAGGTCAGGACCATCGGCAAGCTCGATTCCTTGTCCATGATTGAGACTCGATAAGGGGACGTTCCCGTTGAATGTGCGGAGACCCAAACGCGCTGCGAGTGTTCCCGAGTTTTCTGAAATCGAGAAGTCGGACCCGCTTTCATTCGAACGAATTCGGAGGCTGCGACTGCCAGGTGCGATGTCGGCGATGACCGAAGCCCCCGAATTGTTAATCGCCGTCAAAAGATCTTCGACATTGGTGGCGGTTGAAAAATCGATGTTGAAACTCTTTCCATTTTGATTGATACGAATGCCGCCTGTAACATCCAGTCCGGTGTCATTATTGAGTTGCGAAAGAAGTGTTGTCTTACGAAGAATTGGATTCAAATCTCCGCCCAATATAGGAAGGACAGGCTGAGCTACCGTCGTAGCAATGCCGAGATCTTTAGAAATCCGGCCAGAACCGCTATCCGAGATTCGGAGTGTACCTGGCTGAGCATCTAGATAATTGACGGACAATCCAAACGTATCGACTCTGATTTCCAACGCTCTTCCACTCAGCGTAACGCCATTGATTTTTTCGAGAATATCGCCGACGGTTTCCGAAGACGCGAGATCGATGATGACGCTGTTGACACCATCGGAAACTTGAATAGCCCCAGGACGAACTCCCTGTCCGCCATTGAGATCCGCCAGTCGAAGTCCTTCGGTCACAGAAGGATTCAAATCGGTCGAGCCCGTTACGCCCGTTGAGATCACGCCAAACGCCTTTTGGCTCGTCACATTGTGCATGAGGTGATTGTTCTGGTCGGCGATCGACAAGAGATCGAGATCATCCCCTTGAAATCTCGCGACTGAATTCACCCGTTCAAGCGGTGATTTGGTTACCTCTCCGCCAGTAAAAAGATATCGATCCTGCGATCGTTGGTTGCCTAACGCCAAAAGCCGATCGAGATAGGCATCGATTTGCGTTTCGAGCCCTTTGCGATCGGTGTCGCTCAGAAGATTGGTCGAAGCTTCCACCGTCAAGCCTTTGACGGCATCTAAGATATCCTGAACATTCGAAAGCGAAGTTTCCGTGATATTTAAATATCCCTGTGCGCTCTTGAGATTCACCAACGACTGCTGTTTTAATTCTTGTGCTCGTTGTAGCCCCATCACCCGCACCGCTGCCGTCGGCGCTTCGCTTGGCGTTTGAAATTTGTGGCCGGTAGAAAGTTGCGTTTGCAGTTTGAGCAGTTGTGCTTGGTCGGACTGAACCTGAAAGAGCGAACGGTTGCGAACCAATCCGTCGCTAACACGGCTTGAAACCACTGGATAAAAGGAAGATGCCATAGATGCGAACTTTTTAGATTATTTTGACCAAGGTATCCAGTAATTCATTGGTCACCGAGATTACTCGACTGCTTGCTTGAAACGCGCGTTGGTACAGCAACATCTTGATACCTTCCTCGTCCAGGCTCACCCCCGAGACCCCTAAATGCTTGGCCTCAAGAGTTTGCAAGAAATTTTGCAAGCCATCGGTAATGCTCTGCTGGGAATTAATGTCTTGGGTCGTTACCGTAATCATGCTTTCGTAACTCTCACGAAGGCTCTGACCGCCTAACGACGCATCGGCTCGATCGAAGACTTCGGCGAGGGCAACGGCATTGCGATTGCCTTTGCCGGGCCCGTCAAGGCTTATCGCCAATCGCGATGGGTCATTGACAATGTCCGATCGAACTTGAATCGTCGATGCCGAGTTCCCCGAGAAAAAAGTGTTCAAACCAAGTGCCGATAGAACTCCCGAAGTATCGTTGGCAAACGAGAACTTTATGGCTGACGAGGCGGTTCTAATTTGAAAGCGACCATCGGCGGTCGTGGATGCTTGAATGCCGCTAATTTGACTGAGTTGACTCACAAGATCATTTACGGTCGTATCGTTCGTCTGACCTTGTTGCTTAATAAAGATGTCAAACGATCGCGTTTGATTGGTACTTGCATCGAGCACCTGAATTTCAAAACTTCCGTTGTTGATGTCAATGTTGCTGCCGGACTGTTCGATGGGTAATGCGTTATCGATGAGCACCGGTTCGCCAACGACTTCTGACAATCCAGTAGCACCTTGCCCTTGAGAGTGAATCTGATTGACTTGGCGAATGATGTTTCTGGCAAAATCATCGAGTCGATTCGAGAAGGTGGCTGTTGAACCATCGCGGACGTCGTAAAGTCCTTTGAGCCTTCCACTGGTGACTACCAACGCGGCATCGGTATCGACAATGCGAATCTCCGCCGAACCGACTTTCGCATCGCCGGCACTTACGGCGTTTACTTGTCGCGAAAGTCCGTCAGCCACCAGATAGTCCCCTCCAACGATAACCGTCACAGCGCCGGTCTCCTGCTCCGTTACATGGATGTCGACGAGTTTGGAGAGCTCGTCGAGTGCTTTGATGCGTTGATCCCTTATGCCGACAGCATCGGATGTCGAGCTACTTCCGCCCTCTAATTCAACAACTCTTTGATTGAGCTTGGCAATGGAGTCGGTCAAAACATTGATCTGGTTGGCCGTATTCTTGATCTCGGTATTCGAATTCAAAGCAATCCCGGTGATTCGTCCAGAAAGCTGTTGGATTCCCTCGGACAACTCTCGCCCTCGCTGGATCGCGAGCGACCGAACAGCGGTGTTGCCAGGCGTGTTCGCAAGATCTTGCATAGCGTTAGAAAACTTGCTCATGGAGGTCGAGAGATCGTTATCGCCCAATTCTGAAAGCGCGGTTTCTAATTTCGAATTGGCTTCTTGCAACCCTTCGCTTCGAGAGATCTTGCTTTGAACCTCACGGATGCTCTGCAATAAAAATTCATCGACGCGCTGCTGAACGCCAACGGACCTTACGCCTAGGCCTACGATGGAACTTCCCAGTTTATATCCGGGGCCAGCATCCTGAATCAGCTCTTGGCGTATGTAGCCAGGCGTATTCGCATTGGCGATGTTGTTGCTGACAACTTGAAGGCCAAGCTGGTTGACACGCAGGGCGTTGGAAGAGACTTGAAGCGCACTAAAAAGTGACATCCGTGTTACTCGATGGTTGGGTTAAAGATCGTTCGATCAATAATTCGGCGGAATGGTTGGTAACGCAGAGACGCTTGATGTTCGGACAGCTCCTGTTTTTTTACTACGCGGCCGCATCGACGATTCTCCCACCCTCCAACGCCGCTCGTTCACATGGTCCGTATGTCGCTCGTTCGGTGCTTCCAGTGGCAAGTAGATCAAGCAATGCCGTGGTGTAACTAGCGGCTTGAAAACCGGTAATCCAAAGTGCGGTGCTCAGTTGCTGCGTACGACGAAGTTGATGCGCGAGTTGCGATAAACGCGAGTTACATTCCGATGGGACTGGCGGTCCTAACCATCGAACTAGCGTCGTCACCGATGACCCCGCAAACCCGAATGTCTTTGCTAGGAGAATGAGCCTCGCTCGCGACTCTCGAGCGTTCTTTAAACCGAGCTGTATCGATGGCGACTCTTCTTCAAGCCGAGTGAGGTACGTGAACTCACCGATGAAGTAGGCTTGTTCCACGCGGTTTAGCCAGTCCTCCCAATTTTCGAGCGCCAGCGAAAATTCTTCTAGCCATGTTTTCAAATCGGCAACCATCGGTCCGTTTTTCTCCATCGCGGTTCGTATTCCCTTTTGCTAGCTCCGAAAATCATTTCCAGTAGTGGGGCACCCCGTCCCACTTGGAATGATCGAGATAATTGGAGCTTCATCTTCAATCCATTTGGATTAATTTGAAGTTTGACTGAATGTACTGACACCGCGACGTTTCAAAGATTTTTGGGTTCCAGAGCCTAAAAAAGAGCCGCATAAGGAATGGGGCTGCACGGAAAAATGGTGCCCACACCGATAAATGTCTAGTTTTAGTCCGAATTTCCAAGTTTCTAGCCGAGTCAATTTGAGTTACGACGTTGATTTTTCCGATATTTTCGAATAGAGTTATGGACGTACGAACGACGGGATGCGTAAGATTCCTGTTGTTGAAGCATCCTTACCCTCCTTTTATCGTATCCCGCCTTCAGTATCCCCCCACCTTTACTAGCTTGGTGACGACTGCGTCGAAAGACCATCGTCGAGTCCAGAAGGATCCGTTCCCTTCTTTCTAGTTTCGAATATCGCAGCGGAAAGAGTCTCGTTTACGGAAATTCAATATGTCTTCTATAGCGTATCGGCCTTTGTCTTTTGAATCGTTCTCGATGAAAAACCCAGTGACTTTACGTCGAATCGTCATTTTGAGTCTCGTCGCAACCGTCGTCGGCTACGCGGTTTGGGCGTTCCGTAACCAAAAGTCATCCCCATCCTCCCTTGCTGGACAGGTTGTTTGGCAGTCCGTCCATCGGTCGGATTTGCAAGTTGTCGTGCTGGAACGTGGAAGCTTGGAAAGCCAATCGAACATCGATTTACTTTGCGAAGTAGAAGATGTCCGCAAAGACAATATCAATGGAACGACCATTCTTTGGATCGTTCCCAACGGTGCCTCGGTCAAGAAGGGCGAATTGGTAATCGAGTTAGACTCTGGCCCCTTGCAGGAATCTCTTGACGATCAAGTGCTCTATACAGAGAACGCGATCGCCGAAAAGATCCAAGCCGAAGCCAACTTAAAAAACCAGTTGACCATGAACACCACGGCCCACGCTGAGGCCGAGTTGCTGATCAGCTTGGCGCAATTAGAGCTGGAAATGTATAACGATAAAGACAACGGTACGCACAAGCTCGCAATGGATGCAAGTAAACGTCGAATTGACGACGTTAATAACGAAATCTTAGCGGCTCAGGCAACGATGGAGTTGCGACGGGAAGAGCAGCGCGGCATTCAATCGCTTTTCAAACTTGGGTACGCAAATCGAAACGAAGTCCGTCGAATCGAATTGACTTACTTACAAGCCGAAGGACAATTCGCCGCGAAGCTTAATCAACTCCAATCCGAGCTTGCAACGCTTAAGAAAGCCGAAATCTACGAACAGCGAATGGAGCTTTTGCGATTAGAAGGAAAGGTCGCAACCGCCAAACGTGGTTTGGAACAAGTCCTTCGCAACAATGAAGCGAGACTCGCTCAAGTCGAATCCCTACAGCGAGCCAAAGATGAATCGCTCAAGAAAGAAGAAGAACGCCTCGCTCGATATAAGGACCAGCTTGCGAAATGCAAAGTCTGTGCGCCGCAATCTGGGTTGGTCGCTTACGCGACAAGCCGCTCTGCTGAAGTGCGAGAAGGCGTGCCGGCTATCTTTCGCCAAAAATTGCTCTCGATTCCTAATCTGGATTCCATGCAAGTTGAAACGCGAATTCACGAGTCGGCTTTGGATCAAGTGCGAATCGGTCAAAAAGTTCGCGTGACGATCGATGCCTTTCCTTCGGTATCGTATAACGGAAGTGTTCAATCTGTCGGTGTGTTGCCCGAGCAGAATAGCTGGTCAGGCAACGACACAAAAGTTTATCGAACGATCGTAACCATCAATGAGAAAGTCACACAGCTTAAACCTGGCATGACGGCGGTTGCTGAAATCCTCGTCGATTCGGTTTCAGACGTTGTGACCGTCCCACTTCATGCAGTCGTCGAGCACGACGAACAAACGTACGTCTTGGTTCGAGAAGAAGACGGCTTGCAGCCACGCTCGGTCGACCTTGGACAAGCCAGCGAAACGCGGGTTTCCGTACGCAGCGGCTTGTCCGAAGGCGAATTGATCGCGGTGAATCCTCAGCAATTTGCCGACGCGCTATTTGCCGAGAAAACAGATTCGATTCCTGCGTCGTAGGGTAGCCCGCCGGTGTGGATTGCAACCCTCAAACTCGCTGTTCGAAATCTGCTTCTGCATAAGCTTCGAAGCTTTCTTACGCTCCTCGGTACGATTCTGGGTGTAGCCTCTGTCATAGCCATGCTGGCCATCGGCGAGGGTTCCAAGCGAGAAGCCCTCGAACAGATTCGGAGACTAGGCGCGTCGAATATTATTTTACGAAGTGTTAAACCGCCGGCTTCCAATGCCATTCCATCTTCAACGTCGAGCTATGTACTCGCTTATGGCTTGACTTACAACGACCTGCGGCGTGTAAATGATTTGGGCTTAGATAATGTTCTCGCTGTGCCGTCGGTCATCCACCAGAAGAACGTGCAGCACGGAAAGCGGCACTTAACATCCTTACGAGTGATCGGAACGACGGCCGAGCTGCCCAAGGTCAAAGCGATGGACATTCGCGGTCGATTTTTAAGTCAAGGCGATATGGCAGTTTCCGCCAATGTTGTCGTGCTTGGGCAGGGAATCGCCACCGAACTTTTTGGTTTTGATGACCCGTTGGAAAAATCGTTGCTGATGGGAGAAGATGCCTTTCGCGTGATCGGCGTCGTGAAAGAACGCGATAGCGGGACTGCGAAAACTCATAGCGAGAACACCCATGATCAGAATCGAGATTTATATGTCCCGCTTACCGCTGCACAAAATCGCATGGGCATCGTACAACGAATTGTCGATACAGGTTCGCGACAGTACGTTCGAGTTGAGTTAAGCGAGATCACCATCCAGCTTGCTAATCAAGACCAAGTGCGACCGGCGGCAGCGATGGTGCGTTCGGTCCTGGCAAAAACCCATACCGGTAAAGTTGACTATGAAGTTCAAGTTCCGCTCGAGTTGTTAACGCAAGCCGAACGCGAAAAGCGCCTTTGGAATATGGTCTTAGGTTCGATCGCCGGTATTTCGCTGTTGGTAGGCGGGATCGGTATCATGAATATCATGCTGGCCACCGTTACCGAACGAACTCGTGAAATTGGCATTCGGCGAGCCATCGGTGCTAAACGACGCGATATCGTCCTGCAGTTTCTGATGGAAACAACCGTACTCAGTACTAGCGGCGGAATTTTAGGCGTGATGTTTGGCGTTCTTTTGCCGTTATTGGTAAGCCTTGCGTTCGGCATCGAGACCGTAACGAGCCTCTGGTCGATCTTGCTGGCATTCGCAATTTCGGTAGCAACCGGCATCATATTCGGCGTTTATCCAGCCTACAAAGCTGCCGTCATGAGTCCGATCGAAGCCTTGCGACATCAGTAAATCGCACGACACCTTGACACTTCTTGTCGATCGCCACCACGCCCGCCTAAAAGCGGAACTACTAACGGTAGGCTTTCTCTATCTTGCCTAACACGAAGTCAATCTGGTGCCACAATCAATTTCTTGGGAACGATTGTTTTTACCGGCATCATCATTCGCCGATCTCATTCGAGTAGTTCCTCGTATTGGAAGCCCGCCTCAGCATGAGATTGCTCTACGTATACTTACTTGTTTGTCTCTTCGTCATGCTAGCCATTGGTTGCACGCGAACGCGCTATCGCTTGGCGGCGGATCGCGATTCACATTGCATTCTTGAAGAAAAAGCTGCTTATGCGCGGCTAAACATTCCAAGCGGCTATTCGGTCACGCCTGACCCACGGTCGCGTTTCTATGATCCGACGAATCCAGACTGCCCGCAACTGCCTATCCAGCAGCCCACATTGTATGGATATCAAATTCCTGAGCTGGTAACACGACAAGCAACTCCACAGCTTTACAACGCTGTTCCTTCCAACACCCTTCCGACTTTCCCTCCTGCGCCAACTCCACCTGGAACAGAGACGTCCACCCCGACGCCACCTCTTCCGATGCAATTCCAGGATCCCAATTCGGCAGCTCCGACGACTGATCCCGCGACGACGGAATTTGTTCCATCGCAACCATTGCCATTGGTGATTCCAATAGAGCAGCCAGTCTTTCCAGCAAGCTTTCTCGTTCAACCCGCCCGCGAAACGATTGACCTTCCTAAAGTAGAAGACGCTCCGCCTGCTTCTGAGCCGCCAGCCAATACGAAACCGACGACGTCGAGTCTGATTACAACTTCCGTGATGAAGAAAGTCATCGTTCCACCCTCGTTCTGGAACGTCGTACCAGAGACTTGCATTGCGAGAATGCTCGAGTTTGCGTCGCTACGCGCCGAAAGAGCATTGAGTTTTCCTGAAGTGCAAGAAGTGTCGCTCATACCAAACGTTCAGCGGTTGAGCTTAGAAAACTTGATGGAGTTGGCGACGATCAATAGTCGTGAATCTCAAACACGTAAAGAAATACTTTTTCGCGCAGCCTTAGCCGTAACGCGTCAGCGCTATCAATACGAACTGAACCCTACGCCATTCGGGAACGGGTCCGCCGCCAATTATCGCCATTTGCGAGACGGCGGTGAAACCGTGAACACGCTGGCGATACCATCGGCCGTCGGCGTGCAGAAAACCCTTGCGTCCGGCGGTCAATTCTTAGCAAGATTTGCCAATAGCGTCGTTTTGACCTTCAACGGCCCGTCCGGTTTCGCCACCGACATCGGTTCAGAAATGGTTTTTGATTTTCAACAAACGCTATTCCAACGCGACGTTCGATTTGAGAATTTGACACAATCAGAACGCGACGTTGTTTACGCAACTCGCGACTATGTGCGTTTTCGGAAGCAACTCTTTCGCGACATCTCGAATCAATACTACAATCTACTGTTGAACTATCGTGGAATCGAGATCAACGCCCAGGATTACTTCACGAATCTACGTGGATTCTTGCAGAGCCAAGCCGAATACCGAACGGCAGAAAAGATTCCACGAATTCAAGTCGACCAATTCGAGCAAAACGTTTTGCGAGCCAGAAGCAACTTAGTCAACAATTGTTTCACTCTCGAAGCCGCCCTCGATCAACTCAAGTTTCGGATTGGAATTCCGCCAGAGCTCCCAATTTTTTTAGATCTCTCCGAACTTGAATCGATCTCGATGCGAGACGAACTCTCGGTGGCGAGACAGATGATTTCAAGAGCCCGATTGGAAGTCGTCAACTCGCGAGGTGCTCCATCGCTGGATGCGACCTCTCTAGCTAACGCGGCGGAAGTCTTGGCCGATCGAATGATGAATATCCTTCAGATCCAACAACGGATGCAAACGAGCGAGAGCGGTGCAAATTTGAGCAATTTGGCTGAACCTTCGACTACGGAATTAGAGAACAACGACCTTATCAGTCAAGCGTTTCGCGAACTCGATGCGCGTCGACAAATGCTTCAGTTACTAGGTGCGCGGCTTCAAGTCGACATCTTAAGAGCTGAATTGGATGCCCAATTGAAAACTGACTTACCGGTTCCGCCGCTGCGAGTTCTGATTCGCGCTATCGAGTTTAGTCTGGCGGAGTTGCAAGTCATCGATATGGCTATCGACAGCCAATTAAGAACACCAGACAAGCAAGTGAAGCAAACGACTCCTTCCGTATCGATTGCATTGCAGCGAGAAACACTGAGTGTCAAACTCGAAAAGCTTACGGCCTTCTTAGAAAGAATCTCGACAAGCGTTGCACTCGATGCCACGCTCGAAGCTGCGAAAGACTTCGAGAAAATTCCTGAGCGAATGACCGAATCGATCGAAGTTGCCAGGGAGATCGAGAAGCTGGCCAAAGAGGCGACGCGAAACTTGCTGCCGGTCGACCGTAAAGATGTCGAAATGAAGGTTCGCGAGACGGTTGATCTGACCATTGACTTGAGCGATCGACTCATTGCTAACGGGCCGACTGGTTGGGAAGAAATCAATATCGATGGGAACGAAGCCATGCTGACAGCGTTGGTACAACGCTTGGACTTGATGAATCAGCGTGGAGTCTTGGCGGACGCCTGGCGACAAATCAAGCTTGCCGGCGATGACTTGCGGTCGATTGTCGATTTGCGTGCGACGCAAGTTATGCGAACGAACAGCAGTGACAATAAGCCATTTGATTTTACGTTCGACGACAGTGAGACGCGATTGAGTGTCGCGCTCGACACGCCTCTCAATCGTCGCGTACAACGCAACAATTTCCGCGTAGCCCTCATCAATTACAACGTCGGCTTGCGAAATCTGATCGCTGCCGAAGACAATATCAAGTTAGACGTCCGTGAGGATTTGAGACAGTTACAGCTCGATCGCAATCAATACACAATTGCGGTCGCCAGCGCCGCTTTGGCCTTTGAGCGAGTGATCAGCACGCGTCTTCGATTGCAATTGGCTGTCCAAAACGTTGCCGCTCGTGACTTCCTTGAATCTCAACAAGCATATACCAATGCGTTGAGTTCGATCGCGAGGCAGCATGTCAACTACATCATCGATCGTACTGAGCTTTTCTTTGATCTCGAAGGGTTTAACGTCGAGCCACTGGGACATTGGGGAGGCGTCACGCAAGACTACGGTCCGCAAGTAAATACCGATTTTCCGGCGACCAACCCGCATCCTTACGATCGCCTGCCAAGTCGCGTTTGGTATTCGCCAACCATTCGCCAGATGGAAAGCATCCCGCCAGGCGAGTCGACTATCGCCCAGCCTCAAACTTTCCAACGCTAATTTCGCTCTACGGGCCAGCGCCGAAGGTTTCATTTGAATCAAGCCGACGCTTCTGTCCCTGGATGTACATTTGCCGTGAATATGGCATACTATCGCGACTGATTTTTTAGACCTCTAACCTCTCGAGAGCTCTATGATTGACTCGCGATATCGTGCCGTAGTGCATGTTTTGGCAACATTTTTTTGTCTTGGCTTTGTATTCTCGCCGACTCTGGTGTTGGCTGAAGAGACGCCTACGTTAAGCGCGGGTGACACGGCTTGGGTACTTACCTCGACGGCACTCGTCCTATTCATGACGATTCCTGGATTGGCGCTTTTCTATGGCGGGTTGGTCAAGTCGAGAAACGTGCTGAGCTTGCTGATGCAATGCTTGTCACTGACGGCGGTTCTCAGCTTAATATGGGCTGTCTGTGGTTATTCACTAGCGTTCGAAACCACCGGGATGGTCAAGGGAGAATTGAATCTACACTCATTTATCGGAGGGCTTTCGCAAGTTGGTCTCAAAGGCGTAACGCCGGAAACTCTCAAGGGAACGATTCCAGAATACTTATTTGCCGCATATCAAATGACGTTCGCCGTTATTACGCCAGCATTGATGATCGGCGCATTTGCCGAGCGAATGCGTTTCTCGGCAGTTTTGTGGTTTTCATCGCTATGGTTACTCGTTGTTTACGTCCCTATTTGTCATATGACCTGGGCCGGTGACGGTGGTTTGTTTGCGAACTGGGGCGTGATGGATTTCGCCGGTGGTATCGTCGTGCACATCACCGCAGGTTGTTCAGCCTTGGTGGCATGTATCGTCGTGGGACCGCGAACGGGTTACCCTGCCATGCGCGTTCCACCGCACAATATGACGATGACCTTTACCGGTACAGCCATGCTATGGGTCGGCTGGTTCGGCTTCAATGCAGGAAGCGCATTGGCCGCCAATGGCACCGCCGCATCGGCACTATTCATGACACATATTTCAGCTTGTGCTGCGACCGTGGTTTGGATGGCCATCGAATGGATCAAACTTGGAAAGCCAGGCGTTCTCGGAGCCGCAACAGGCTCGATCGCCGGCTTGGCCGCTATTACACCAGCCTCCGGTTACGTTGGTCCCTTGGGGGCAATTGCCATCGGTGCCACCTCGGCAATCGTATGTTTTATTTTCTCGACCGCCGTAAAAAAGCGATTTCGATACGACGATTCGTTGGACGTTTTTGGAGTCCACGGCGTAGGAGGAATTATAGGAACAGTAATGGTTGGCTTGTTTGCTGCCAGCGTGCTCGGCGGAGTAAGGTCGGATCTCAATATAGGCCACCAGTTGTACGTGCAAATTGCAGCCGCAGCCATCGCGGCGGTCTACTCGATGATCGCAACCTACGTTTTGCTCAAGCTAACGCAAATGGCGGTCGGACTTCGCGTCAAAGGACAAGACGAGCAACAAGGTCTCGATCTAGCCGAACACGAAGAACGCGGCTATTCGTACTAACAATCAAATCAAAGGCTTCGAAATTGCTGGACCGTCCAAAGGTAAATTGTTGGATGTGTTTATCCCGTCAGGAAGGACGTCAGGAAAGCGAGCATTCTTACATTGTGGCGCGACGCTCCGCCGTCGCGATTCACGACGGCGGAGCGTCGTGCCACATTTTTCACTACTGAAAAATAGAATTGTGTAGAGCACTCACAGATCTACCCCCCTACGGAGCCAATCCAACGTTTTTTCGATTCATATCGACGATACGTGTGAAGACCCGACTTGATCTTGCATTCTTGTCTTTCCATGTGCTACCACTCCGTATCGAGAGATTTAGATGGATGTCTCAATACGGATCGGATGCGATGAACAAAAATCGAATAGAAGCAGCCAGGGGTGTCATGTTGGCTAGCTTATGTATTCTAGCTATCCCTGGTTGCCAAGGTGGTTTGACTAACCTTCCAAGCCTTAGCAGCTTAAACAATCCAACGCGTGTGCCACCGCCGGCGTCGGGAACGTATCAAGTGCCCTCCAGCTACACCGACCCTTCGAGTGGCGGCGTTAAGACTAGTTCGACAACGCTTGGGCAATTGCGGTCGATTGAGACGGGAATACCGAACGGTCGAACGATTCAATCGGATGGATTGGTTGCCTCGACGGTTACGAACGGGTCTTTCAAATCCGCACCCATCGTTGCAAAATCCGTTTCGACGCTTGAGTCAACAGCCAACCAATTCAATCGATCTCTCGAAACGGCAGCCAGCGCATTTGCTTCCAATTCGGCGACAAATCCGAAGTCCCTTGCTCCGGTGCAAACGGCGTCCGCAAACTCCGTATTTGAAAATGGTGGACCTGCAGTCATCCAAGCTGCTTCGCAACGCGAACTACCTGACCCAAGATCGAATGAAGCCGCTCGCGGTTCGCTGAGCAGCGAAGAAAATGTCAAATGGACGTCGCCGCAAAAATAAAGCAAGCAGCCTATTGCCGTCAGACTATAATTCTTCGGAATGAATCTCCAACCCAGCGCAATTGCTTCGAACATACTGCTCCTTTTTTTACAGATCGCAGTGATCTTGGCGGCTTGTCGATTAGTTGGCAAGTTAGCAAAGTATATTGGACAGCCAGCGGTTGTCGGTGAGATGATCGCTGGCATCTTGTTGGGGCCATCGCTTTTTGAGCTGCTTTGGCCGAAAATGCACGACCAGATTTTCCCGGTCGATTCCATGCCAATTCTTTACGCGATCAGTCAGTTCGGCCTGATCCTGTATATGTTCATTTTGGGGCTTGATTTCGAAGCAAAGCAGGCCCAACAGCGTCTTAAAACGGTCATAAGCGTTTCCGTGGTGGGAATGCTCGCTCCGTTCCTTCTGGGAGCTATGCTTGCAAATTGGTTGTACGCTTGTGATGGCTTTTATTCCGAGCAAACCCAACTATACGAAGCTATGCTTTTTACGGGGATTGCAACGTGCATCACGGCTTTCCCAATGCTTGCTCGAATCATCGTCGAGAATCGATTGGTCGGTACGCCGCTGGCTACGATTGTGTTGGCCGCCGGAGCTATCAATGACATTGCTGCATGGATACTGCTTGCATTGTTTCTCTCGATAAACGATGGTCACTATCACCTTTTGGTACTCGCGATTGGCGGTGGTGTGCTCTTCGTATTTTTCTCGCTGCGGATTTTAAAACCAATGCTGGGTAGGCTCGTACCATTGGCCGAAAAAAAAGGATTCGTTACAAGCAGTCAGCTTGTTTTGGTGCTCGGAATCGTGACTTTCGGATCGTTCTGTGCCGACGCCATCGGTATACATTCCGTCTTCGGAGCTTTCATCATTGGATGTGCGATGCCGCGTGGAATCGTAAGCCAGTCAGTGAAGCGACAAATTGAACCATTAACACTCAGCTTACTGGTGCCGCTATTTTTCGCGTATTCTGGCCTCAACACCCGAATCGATCTCGTATGCACACCATGGTTGCTTTGGGTAACACTCTTGGCATTCATTGCCGCTTGCGCAGGTAAAATCTTCGGCGGTTGGGCGGCTGCTCGCTGGGCTGGCGAAACGCATGGAACGTCCATGGCGATTGGCTGCCTTATGAATGCTCGCGGTATGATGGGATTGATCATTCTGATCATTGGCAAAGAAAACGGTATTATCAGCGCAGAGTTGTTTTCGATCCTTGTCCTCGTGGCTGTTCTAACGACGTTGGCGACAACGCCAACGTTTCGATGGATTCAAGCTCGCTATCTGTAGGGCGCGCAGAGGAAGATTTCACGCTGTGCGAGTCTCTCCGAGACTCGCACAGCGTCTCGGAGAGACGCGGCTACGTGATAAATTCTGGCTCTTCCGCAGAAACTGTGAGTGGTTTTCGTGATCCGCAATCGATTTTAGCCGTGAAATACAAGGAAAACACCGGACTGAGTGATTGCAAAAACCAAGGTTCGCTTTCTGATCGGAAATGCTTACCCAAAAAATTGCTATGGTTTGGATGGTGCAATGAGTTTGGCGGATGG
>JAWXCK010000250.1:0-7383 GCA_034408855.1 Pirellulaceae bacterium | reverse complement strand
CGGCTGGCATACCTGCCCATCGAAGTCGATTCCTGCCAAGCAGATTGAGGATTTCGTGATCGAGCAGATCAAGAAAATTGGCTACGCTCCAGAACTGATCCAAGACGTGGTCACAAGCGTTGCTGACAAGATGAAGGGGCAACTTAAGCAACTCGAGGACGAACGATTGGCCCTCGGTCGCGACACCGCGCGTTGGAATAGCGAGATCCGCAAAACGACAGCACTGATTCGCCCCAACGAAACCGACTCGCCAGCGATCGCCAGGCTCGCAGACTTACACGAACGCGTCGCTCATAACGAACGCCGCATAAACACAGTGTTGAGCGAGATCAAAAAGATCAGCAACAACTTGCTCACCCAACAGGACGTCGAGACAGCAATGAGCACCTTCGATCCGATCTGGGAGTCGATGACGCTTCGCGACCAGATTCGCCTAGTCCAGGTCGTCGTCAAGCAAGTCGACTACGACGGCGAAACCGGTCGAGTCACTATCACCTTCAACCCCATCGGCAACAAGAAGCGCGCCGAGCATGCAACCAAAGATCTTGAGGAAGCCCGAGCATGAACGACGAAATCCAAGTAGGAGCCATCTTTCACAAAAAGCGAGTCGGCAAGCACATCGCCATGGTCGAAGGCCCCGCGCCTGCCGTTCCTGAGCGCCCAAAGGGCCGTTTGCCCCGAATTACTCGCTACATAGCTCTCGCCATCTACTACGAAGACCTAATTAGCCAAGGCCACGTTCACGACTATGCCGAGATCGCCACACTCGGCCACGTCACGCGAGCGAGAGTAACGCAGATCATGAACCTGAGGTTGCTGGCTCCGGATATTCAAGAGCAGCTCCTATCACTGATTCGCATCGTCGGCGGTCGAGACGTTTTGTGTCTTCGTCGTCTTCAACCAATAGCGCTCGAGTCAGACTGGGGTAAGCAACGCGACCGGTGGAACATAATCATAAGTAGCTAGCAGTTTCTGGGCCGGGCCAAAGTTAGAACGCTACGGACAGCGGCCTCCATTTTGGAGCGAGCCGACACGTTTGCGGAATGAATTACGATTTCTGGTGTTTGAAATTTGGTGGTCGCAATCTAGTTTTTGCACCGGGCGGTCGCAACGTACTGGTTCCTGGCGAGCGGCCCGCTGGTCGGCTGGCAAGTGTGACTTATTTGATGGCCACGGCTATTTACTTCGATCAACTCATTTCCGAGGGCGCAATCGAAGATTTCGCAGAAATCGCTCGCTTAGAGAACGCGTCGAGATCTTGGGTGAAGCAGATACTGAATCTGCGGTTGCTGGCACCCGATATTCAAGAAGCACTATTGAGACTTCCCCGAACCACTTCTGGTCACGATCGATTCAACTTTCGGGAGATACAATCAATCGCTCTTGAATCGGATTGGAAGGTACAGCGGCGTAAGTGGAGACAACTGGTCCTGGAAAAGCAACATTAAGACGCGATCCAAGCTTCCGGAAAATCACTAACCGACCGCTCTGAATGTGCTAGCCCTCTTCGAGAGTCCCTAGCGATTCCAACGGTAAGTCCATTTCTTCTCATCCATGTTGTAGCCTAGCCCTTCAAGAACGCGGTCTAGTTCGCTGAGAAGGACTCCGGGTCTATAGGGATACAATGTTGACAAGTATTCTTTGGACTGTGCGTAGAGATGATCCGTAGATTCGATACCTGTTCCGTCCAGAGCTTTACGCGCGACACTTGTTAGATCAAGTTCTGCAATTGCGGCGTTTGTTGGACCGAGCGGCTGTATCGGATGCTCCCGTGATTTCGTCAAGGGGCAAAGATTATCTGCATACCAGCGTGCCCACCCGAGCCATCGGTCGAGAGCCGCTGGGTCTGAAGGACTTGCATCCGCTTCAGTGAGTCTCTCGTCTACTGCAGCAAGGTACCGGCGGATTCGTTGAGCGGTCTCCCATTCTTCAACAAATTTCATGAGTTCGGCGCGGCGAGCGTTCTCGTTTTCGACCTCTTGTTTTTGCAGCAATCGCCGATCATCGGCCTTCTTTTTCTGTCGCTGTTCGCATTCTTTGTCGAGACGACTCTGTTTTATCTCAGCAAGATACTTTGGTATCGCGTCAAGAAAACTCCCAATGAGGGTTTCAAGCTTCTGAACTTTTCCATCGCTCCATCGTCTACGCAATAGGTCAAAGTGTTCGCAGTGCACTTCGACAGTTAAAACGCCTGTTGGCACGTGATCCCATTCCCGCCAGTAATGATCCTTCTTCGGCTTCTCAACCCGCTTGTACGTTTCGGTGATGGAAAAAGCAATTTCGTCGTCTTCGTCGCTGCTCTTTAAACACCCATTCACACTGACTTCGAAACCTCGCGTCTCCCAGTGCTTCAGTAGCGTGTCGGCGATCCTGAGAGCTCGTTGAAATTGAGGTTTACTCACCGAAACCCAGCTTTGAACTACCCGTTCATTCGAATTGCTGGAACTTCCCGAATTCGAAAGCTCCTTAGCAGTTGAAGGGTTAGTGCTTTTCAGGCGTTTTACAAACCTGTGGGGATTTGTAAGTTGATCAGGAACGGAAATCTGTACCTTGCCACAGTCCTTGGACTGAATGTGTGCCTCTTTTCCTGCGGCAGCTGGCGATTGAACGATCGATGTCGGCTTTTCGAATTGCTTTCGAAAAGCATCCAGTTCGATTAGATCGGCGATATCGAGCGTTGGTAGTGTTGGACGTTCTGGAGCAGTTCCCCAATTCAATTGTGCCCAGTATCCATTGGGCGGCCGAGGAATACTGTATTGCTCACAAAGCTGGACGATCTCTTTACGGGATATGCCCCATTGCTCAGAAAGTTGCGTCATGGGTTTCTGCCAAAGAGCTTCGAACAGTTCAGCTCTCGATATTAAAGAAATCGT
Source organism: Pirellulaceae bacterium (assembly GCA_034408855.1). Classification (GTDB taxonomy): domain Bacteria; phylum Planctomycetota; class Planctomycetia; order Pirellulales; family Pirellulaceae; genus JAIYDQ01. Next base: position 4,510 of record JAWXCK010000250.1, on the reverse strand, counting down.
TTGCATGATGGCCTCGTCCAAAATTACCTTGCCAATCATCTTAGCAATTTGGAGGTTCGGCTGGCCTAAGATGTTTGAATTTCGGTTGAAACTGCAGGTGTGATTTGAGTCGCAATAGGTGTGTAAAGATCGATGCTGGTTTCATCCGTTTCAAGCGAAATGATCAAGGAATATTTCGCATCTTTCTCGAAGCAATTGAGTGTCTGCCGATCTTTCCACCAACCTGAAACTGGATGGACAGCGATGATGCCCGATGCGGCCAGTTCTGCTGCCGTCCCCGTCCATAAGTCTGAGTGAATCGAACCCCTATTCCTATACCGCGGACCTATCAGCCACGATCTCTCGTCAGGACCTGCTGTGTAGGATTCCTGATCCTCATCCCAAGCAGCCCTCGTTAGCCGCATAAGCAGTTGCTGCTCCGTTTCGGTTGGTCTCTTGAGTTCGAATCTTAACCCATGCGATCGATATCGATGCTTGTATTTCCAGCCGCGCCTGCCAGGGCTCGGCTCAATGAAATAGGAGAGAGTGACCCGCATGCGTACTTCCAAACCTCCAAGTTGTTCGAGCACTTCTTTGGGCCAAGGGAGTCGATGAAGCCGCATGTCCTTTCCTTTAATGCTGCTTCCACCACTTTCCTGCCGGAATTTTCCGAACGGTTGAATGGAATCTTCAATAATCAGAGTTGCATTGTTTCGAGCACTCCAAAGCGCTATTCCCAATTGTGGCACGCCATAGCCATATACTCTTAGTCGATTCTGACGTTCACGAGCCGGAAATTCTGACAGCATAGCCGGCGTCCATCGAGCCGAATGAATCATCAAGGCTCGTACGGACTCGGGCGACAAGTGCGGGAAAGCCATACTTCAAACCATTGTGTTTGCTGATGGTCAGAAGGGAATGGCGAGACATCCATCCAGAACGACTCAATCGCAGCTAACCGAATAGCAGCGATGCTCGCAACTAGGTCCTGATTTGCCGGATTGCCTTTTGAAGTAACCTTTGACGGATCGGCATAGTCGTTAAAGCGTTTGACGAAATATCCAATTTGTCCTTCCGGAACAAAAACGCTCGCCTTGATGGAATGATCGCTGTCAATTCGCGAGTTTCGTAGTTCGATACCCTTGCTCTCTGACTCAAGTCTTTGCAGCATGAGTTCGAAATTTGGATCACTCGCAAACTCAAGCACCACGCCCTTTGGCGGTTTGCTGCTCGCTGCCAAATTCTGATTTTTGGACTGTTCCTGAGCTTCGGCTATTTGCTCGAGTAAAGCCTGGCTATGCGGTACGACATCTCTTCCAGGAAACGCGAACTCCGCGGTTACAACTTTGCCAGTGTATTGGTAGGGATAAACTTGCCCGGTGTCACGCGGAAAGAGATGCTGAAGTTCATCCATGCTTTAGCGGCTCGCATCTTGAAGTTTCTCGCGATGATTGCCTTCGTCGAACTCAAGTCGATTCCTTAACGCAGTCTCCAACATGGCGGTGTCGACGCTTTGGGTTTCGCTGAGGATGCATTCCTTGGCAGCATCATCACATGCCTTCGCAATTTCAGCGTGACTCAGTCCAATAGCGAAAGGCACTAATTTCTTCCAAGTGATCCGCTTACCCATCAACTCGCCGAGGCGGTTACGAATCAACTGTGTCGCTTGGTCTGGGTCGGGGCGCTGATACCGAATCACGTCATCAAAGCGTCTGAATAAGGCATCGTCTAACATCGCTTCATAGTTGGTTGCTGCGATGACGATGCTGTCTGACTCTTCTTGTTCCAGGAACTGCAAGAATGAATTCAGCACTCTTCGAATCTCACCAACGTCATTCTTCGCGCCACGATCTGAACCAATCGCATCAAATTCATCGAAGATATAGACGCCGGTTGTCTCCAACATCGCATCAAATACGGAGCGGAGCTTCACGGCCGTCTCGCCCATGAACTTGGTGATGAGACTATGAAGCTGAACGGACAACAGAGGCAACTTAAGTTCACCTGCGAGCGCGGACGCAGTCATCGTCTTGCCGCAACCTGGAGGTCCGACCAAAAGAAGCTTTCGACGAGCAGTATAACCGTACTCGCGGAGCTTTGACTGTCCGCGATATTCGCGGAGTACCCTTTGAAGTGATTCAACTACTTCTGAGGTGAGTACCATTTCGGATAGCCGAGTCTGTGGGTAGCTTGCAATCAATAAAGATGCTAGCTCACCCGTCGGCCGCGCGATAGGAACTGCACCGCCAACTTTTCCTGAAGCCTGCTTGCGCTTGATGTCATCCACTAGATCCTTCAGTTGCTGCGCGAGTTGCGACTTTCCCGAACGCGCAGCGTCAGCAGCTATTTGAAGTGCAACGGAAGCAAAGTGTTCACCGTTGCCATCTCCATAGCTCTTGAGCAATGCCTTTAGTTGTTCTGCGGTTGCCATTTGGGAATTCTTGGGGGGACTGAAGCATCTACGCTCCATTCTATCTTGTTACCACCGTCAAGTCATGGCCTAGTCTGGTGGAAGTACCGTTCGCATCACGAGCGGGACAAAGCGCGCGATTCCCCTCGATTTCGCTACAAAACGCACGCAGGCACCTGCCGAACGCACTAGGCAATTCGATGGCGCTAACTTGAAATGGAGCATTAGAATCGGAACAAACGGTAAAAGAACCGCACGTAGCGCAGCTTATCGGACGTGAAGAGACTTCCTAATCCGCAGAAACCTCATAGAACGTCTCACCGGAACACCTACGGCCGTCCCGCGACGCAATGGTAAGTGGCTAAAATGAGGATCTACTTACTCATTGTTTAACTTGCCTTGGGACTGACATGCAAAGTTTTCCATCAGAAGTCGTCGAGAAACTTCGGACCTACGTGTATCGACTAATCGACCCGCGAAACGGTGAAACCTTCTATGTGGGAAAAGGAAAAGGGAATCGCGTTTTTGCGCATATCCGCGCTGAAGTAGAGTCGGAAGATCCAGGGGACAAGTTGCGTAGGATCCGCGAGATCAGAGCCGCAGGCTTTGAGGTAGCTCATGTTATCCATCGCCATGGGATGGATGACACCACGGCTTTTGAGGTGGAAACGGCGCTAATCGACGCCTACCCAGGTCTCACAAATTCTGCCGGCGGATTTGGAAGTGAATATGGAGCGATGCATGCACAAGAGATTATTCAGAAATATTCTGCGTACCCTGCTGAATTCCAGCATCGTGCAATTCTCATCAATGTAAACCGCAGCGCCCTTGAGTCGAGTCTCTATGAGGCGACACGCTATGCTTGGAAGATTAGCATTAAGAAGGCAAAGCGAGCCGAGATCGTAGCCGCCGTTCGCTTTGGCATCATTGTCGACGTCTTCATTCCGTCGGATTGGCTTCCTGCTACGGTTGAGAATTTTCCTGGACGAACGGCCGTTCCGGGCCGCGTAGGGTTCGTGGGCAAGGATGCTGATGAAAGCACAAAGAGGCTCTACGTTGGCAAACGTGTCCCAGATGAGTACCGAAAACAAGGTGCAGCGAATCCGATCAAGTATTCGTACAAATGACAGACTCCCGTGATTTGAATCTTGATCGGAAACATAAATCGATAGAAACGAAAACACCCGCGAGTCAGAAATGCGACCCGCGGGTGTTTAGTTTCAAGTACATCGCAGTTGGACCGGAGTCCAACTTGCGTTTACAGTTCGATCGCTTCAATTTCAGCGACGAATCGCTGGTTGTTATCGGCAAGGAACGCACTGATTACGTTGAACACTGAGTCACTGAAGCCACCGATGTTTATGATGTCAGCTCGTTCACAAGCCTGAACAGTTTGGTATGGTTGCAGATCGATGTTGACTAGCTTCGGAGCTGCCTCCTTACCTGCCAGCTTGCGCTGGTTGGCAACGAAGGCTTCCCACGCCGTCATCACACCGGTCGAACCGTGCCGTCCTGTTCCGACCCAGCTCTCGTTATCGCTAACGAGAACGATGCCAGCGAACTTACGCTTCGCATGCTTCTGATTAGCAGCTACCAGCGGCAGCGAACAATCTGTTCCACCACCACCGTACTTTGCCAACCGCTCGGCAATGCTCAGGATCGAATCGTTTGGATCGATCTCGGCATCGTAAGCCGACGTATCGAACGGAATCACAACGCTGTCCGGGTTGCGTCGCAGGATCGCTGCGGCGAACAATCCAGCCACGTCGATGCATCGCATCTTCGAAGTCGCACCTCGTCCGCGGTTACCTGTGACCGCGCTGCTCATTGATCCAGACGTATCCAAACCAATCACAACCGGTCCCGGCAACTCCGGTACGTTTCCACAAGCGATCTCGGCCGCCTTATGCAGTGCAGTCTTGATCTTCTGCGGTACATTGTCATCCACGTTCAAGTACGCAGCAAAGTACTGGTACGGGAACTGTTTTGAACGTCGAATCTCCGACTCGTCAGCGATCCGGTCAGCAACGTAGTCGACCCTATTGTGGCACGACACTCCGTGTCGTGAATCCTCGACGCGGAGCGTCGAGCTACTATTGAAAACTCCGTGTCGCAACAGCG
>JAWXCK010000249.1:0-8961 GCA_034408855.1 Pirellulaceae bacterium | reverse complement strand
CGACTGTCCTAAGTTCGACCCCCATGGCCTTGAGCCATGGGTGAAGGAGCTTAGCAGCTAAAACAAAAGCCACGCCGCTCCCCCATTCCCCGCATCCCACCGCCTCCGGCGGCGGGATGCGGGGAATGGGGGAGGTACTTTCGCCTACGCTCGTTAGCTACTTAATCTTATTCACCAACCAGACAAGCTGGTTGGGGTCTAATAACCGAACTTAGGACAGTCGAACTAGCTGCGGGCCAAATGCAGGAGGCTCTGTCATAAAACGGCTGCGGCTAGCGCCTTCGGCTCACAATTCTAGGCTAACGATCCGTTGACGTTCGTATAACTAACGCCAATCGCCAGAAAGACTAAAAGCGGCCCAATAGAATGGGTGATTGAAATCGTTGACCGCAGCGTTGGATGTATTCGAATTTGCCGGACGTACGATGGCTTGCGGGAGATCGACAATGGCTGCTCGAAGTTGTTCCGCGGTCGGATCACGCTGACTCTTACCCAACATATACAGTTGAGCATCGCGAAAAGCTTCGAGTTTATCAAGCTTTCGCTGCCAAAGATTTTCGTAGAAGCGATCCATCAAGAGCCTCGTCCCGAGATCGCTCACGTTCCACAAACTAGTGATCGTCGATCGAGCCCCGGATACTTGAAATGCACGTTGAAGGCCGAGTGTTCCTTCGCCGGCAGCGGATTTGCCAAGTCCGGTTTCACAAGCCGAAAGCACGATCAATTCGACTTTCTCAAGCGGCATCGTCGAAATTTCGTCCGCCGTCAAGATACCGTCGTCGACATCGCTTTCACGCCCTGGAGCATTGGCTCCGGACATAGCGAGCCCTGATTGCAAGCCAGCGGGAACGCCTCGCCAATTTCGCGACAGCATTGGCAGCTCGGCCGCTGACGCAACCGTCGACTCGGCATTCATGATCCTTGCGTCGGCAAAAAAACCGTGGGTTGCTAAATGCACATGCGTAAAGCCGGGAGCCGATTGTCGAAACGCCGCTTCACTCGCATTGGCTTTGGTCAACCTTTGAACCGCACCTTTATCAGGACGAAACGCATCGTTGAATAGCTCTTCGATCCGATCGATTTCTCGGGCTGTTTCCTGAAGCGGACCAAATCGCCGAGTCCCTAATACTCGATTCGTCGTGGCTCGCTTTTCCGAAATCGGTGAAGCCTCGACGGGCTCCGCGGATTTCGATTCATACTCGACATCGCCAAGAGTCAGCAACGTTCGTTCGCCTTCGGTCGCCAGCGACTTTTCTAGGATGGCTGGCAGCAGTTGAGGAACCGGAAGCATGGCAATCTTTCGCTCTTCGATCAGATATCGATCGCGGTCTCGGCCAGGGAAAGCGGCAAACGGAATCCTTCCCAGCAAACCATCGGTTGAAATCAGAACCGTCGATTTATCTGGCAAGAAAACTTCTAGCGGTTCCCAAATGAGCGATTTCAATTGAAGTGCAGCAGAACTCACCAACGCACGGGCTTGTATATCAGATCGCCATTCTTCGATAGCCGCTTCGATCGGTTCGGTAGGGCCGAGGTCGAGTATTCGAGCCGAGTCTTGTGGTGCGACCACAAAGGCAATCAGTCGCGATGTCGTTGAACGGATGATTAAATAGTCGACCATCACCGCATTCTTCGGCAGACTGGCTTGAAAGCGTTGGAAGGACATCGACTTCTGATCGTGATCCATGCGCTGTGAAACCAGTCGCGTCATTTCGCGTTGTATCGATTCCTTTTCTTCATTGGCCTGTTGAACATCCTTCTTCCACGACTCGATCGATGCTGGATCTTCGGGAACCGAATTCGAAAGTTTGGAAAGTTTGATCGTGGCCTTCTGAAGCTGCTCGAAAAAATCGGCCCCGTCCTCGGAGTCGACAAGTTGCCGGATCTGCCGCTGGCGAACCAAGACGCTTCCCTTCCACCCAAAAACTTGCTGGTAGGCTTTATTGACCATCGCATCGGTTCGATCGCTCCCCGCGTCGACCAAGCAACTCACATAATTGTCCAATTGGTATTTAAGGCTGGTGCTGAGCGCAATTTGCTGACGCTCGGATTGAATCGCCGAACTTCGATTCAATGCTTCGCGCGTCTTGATGATCGCTCGCTCGTATAGCCGGCTTGCTTCTTCAAACGCTCGATTGGCTTGAAGGCATTTGGCGAGATTATTGAGCAGCACGCCTTGGTATTTTTCGAGCGGATTGTCATAATTTGGCTCGGTCGACAATTGCAATGCCAATCGAAATTGCTCTTCCGCTTCTTGGAAGTCGTTCATCCCCTGCGCCGACTTGCCGATCACCGTAAATGCTAAGGCTTGATTCGAGCTTGTCGCGGCACCGAGTTCGTTCAATTTCCGCAATGCTTCCTTGGCCGTTTCATGGGCCTGGTCGTATTCGCCAGACTTGTACAGCAACCAAGCAAAACGAATCTTCGCCACCCAGAACTCAGCTTTCTCTCGCCCTATCGCTTGTTCATCCAGCGACAATGAAACTTCAAAATACTTTTTTGAAGCTTCCAATTCTCCAAGCTCCAACAATATCAAAGCAAGCGTCTGGTAGTTCGTCGCCGCATTCTCGCCACTAACGACGCCTAACCCTTTATTCACGTCAAGCGACTCGATCACCAAATCCTTGGCCGTAAGGAAGTCGCCATGCATGTACGCAAGCGTCCCGAGTTCGAGCAAAACAATCGCATACATTTCAGATTTTTCAAAGTGTAATGATTTGAGCAAGTGTTGCAACTTCCTCAGTATTTGCTCGACACCCGCATGATCGGTTTGACGGTAGAGCAGTGAGGAGAATCCTCGGAGGACAAATAGATAATCTGGTTGATCGTCGAAGATCGTGTTCCATACTTGCTGGCGACGCGACATTTCCATCGGTCCCTCACGGAGCGATTCCAATAGGTGTGCGACATCGAGCATCGTCTTTAAAAGTTCAGGATGGTTCGCATCGAGGGCTTTTGTTCGCAACTCTAATGCCAATTTGACCAGCTCGATCGCCTTCTGCGGTTGATGGTTTGCGATTGCCGTATCGACTTGGAGATAGATTTGCGATGCACTTGCCAACGGGTCTTTCTTTTCCGGGCTAAGCGACTGCAAATTTGAAGACGCGTTAAAGGCAAGTTGAGCATCCCAAGTTTGTGGGCTTTGATTGCCGTAGATTGCCTCGCAATGAATTCGAGCTCGATCCAAATAGAGTCGGCAGGCGTCGAAATCTTGTAGGGCAGTCGACAAGAGCACGAGGTTTGCTAAACGTATCAATTGCGATTCATCGTTTAGTCCATGCTCGATCAGCTCCGATTGATATTCAGCTTTCTGCGTCTGAAACATCGTTCGAATCGCCGTGATGTCGGTCGGACTTTGAATGCCTTGCTCGGTCTGCCCGAAAAGGTGCGGGTTGCACAGGAGCCATGGGAGGATTAATAGCCGTCCGAATTTTGCGATGTTTGTTTGCATTAGCAATCGCTCGATGTTTTATCGCGTAAACGGTGCTTGAACCGGAAACGCTACGGCGGTCATCTGTTGCTGTTCGCCTTCGATGGAAGCTTGAAGTTTATCGAGAGTATTGGAAAGCTCGGGTGGAGCAATGTCAACGATTGCAGCGCGTTCTTGATCCGGTAGCGGCCGAAGCGATAAACTTCCATCGACAAACTGCCAGACACCCGATCGCTGACACTTTGTCCAAAGCGACGACAGATTTCGTAGGCGATTCCACTCGCTAAAGCTCGGCAAACTCTTCGAGGATTCCACAACGAGATAGACTTGCTGGCCGCTGCCGTCCGTCAATGGAATAAACGAGGTACCTCTGCTGGGAATCGTGAGCGAGTCGATCGATTCGGGTTTTGCATCGCTGCTTGCCGGATGGAGCAACTGGACGTTCCAGTCTAAGTCCTCGGTAGGGTTCAAGGCGATCACGTAGCAATATCGCGGCTTGGCAAATTGAATCGAAAGCTTTACTAAGTCGCCAAGTTTGGCGCTATCGATCTGCTGCCCAATATATCCGCGACGCTGCAAGTCGGTTTCCGATCGCTTTTGAATAACCTCGACAGCAATCGACGTATTCGTCGACTGAACGCTAACGGTACGATCGTTGGTCACGACGGTTTTGGGTCGACTGTTCGTCAAAAACATCGAGCCTATGCCGATCAACAATCCGATCGCGCCGGCAGCGACTCCCCATGACTTTATCCATGGCGATGATGGTCGATTGCCATCGGACGCTTCTGCGATACTTCGATGGAGTTGCTTCATGTCGACGAACGACCGCATGTCCTTGAGCGTATCGACTTGCGGATAGATTTGGTTCAGTGCGTCCGTGACTTCAAGGGCGCTTTGCGGCCGCTTTTCTGGATCCTTGGCCATCAAGCGCGTGTAAAGTTCGACAAGTCCCTCGGGTAGATCATCGCGAATCGCTAGAAGGCTCGGTGCAGGCGACGACAAATGGGCTTTCATTTTTCGAGACACGGTTTTGGTATCGCTCGTCCCAAATGGCGGCTGACCACTGATCAAAAAATAGAGGGTGCAACCAAGGGCATAGAGATCGGCCCTTCCATCGGCTTCGGCGGCATTGGCCCATTGTTCCGGTGCCATATAGTCGGGCGTGCCCATCATCTGCTGTTGTAAAGTGAGTCCATCGGTTGCATCGGTCTCTGTATCGGTTGTCTGAATTCTTGCCAAGCCAAGATCGACAATCTTCACGGTCCCATCATGGGTCACCAAGATATTCGAAGGCTTTATGTCACGATGCACCAAACCAGCCGAATGAGCGACATGCAAACCTGCGGTCGTTTGTGCCAGGAGACTGCACGCCAATTGTGGTGTGCAAGTCCCCATCTTTTTGATCATCTTTTGAAGATCGATCCCTTCGACATATTCCATCGCAAGGTATTGGATACCGTTGATGTCACCAGCGTCAAAAGCCCGAACGATATTCGGATGATCGACTCGCCCGAGCGATCGCATTTCTCTTTCGAATCGCAGCACACGATCTCGATCCTTGGAAAATGCCTTCGGTAAAATTTTGAGAGCGACTTGCTTGCTTAACTTGACGTGCGTTGCGAGATAGACTGCTCCCATCCCACCGTGGCCAATCTCGCGATCGATTCGATACTGTCCAAACAAACTGCCGATCGACAAAGATTGAGGCGGACTCGAATCTGCGTTCGCTTCGTTTTGAGTAAGAACCGTAGAGACGGTATTGTCACCAGCCTGTCCTTCGGTGACGGGGCTGTGCGCGCTGCTGGACTCGAAGTCGACGTTGGATAGTTGGCGTGACAGGTGCGGAAATCTAGACGAATAGTCTGATCGTCGTACTTCTTGACCAGCGGATTGTCGCAATCGAATCTCGGCTTCGACAACGTCCTGCGAAATACTATCGAGCATCAACCATAAACCATTTTGACGCGCATAGTCTTCGATCGAAACTATATCTTCTTGGCGAACTTCTGGCTGGGCCAACAGGTGATTGTATTTAGAAAGGAGCCCAAACCAGCTTCCCCGAAAGGTATTATCTTCATTCTGCGATTCGGTTCGAGGGGCGGACTGACCCTCGATGTTTTGGCCAACCTCGGTCGGCAGTACCGTTCTTAGATCGTCCTCGTTATCAAGGCTCTCATGTTTCGTCATCGTTCTGATCCATCCAATGGGAGGCAAGCATCAGAAAAATCGGTTGTAGATAAAACGGCCCTCGCCATTAAATTCGTGATCTGCACCATTGCCGATCGGCGCGGCATATCCAAAACTGAAATTCGTCTTGTAATTGTACTCGAAATTCAGACCGAGGAGGCCATTGAGGATTTGAACATCCGAGCGAGGCGTTCCGTAGTTGATTCCGTTGGGAAAAAACAACTGATCTTCGGCATTGAGCGACCGATTCCAATGTAGCTCGGAAACGCAGGCAACGCCTGTGATTCCGCGTCCTCGTTCATGTGGTGATGTCCGACGGAGCCAGTATCCAGTCTGGATATCGAAGTACATGTAGTTCGAATCCTGAAGCGTCCCAAGTTTCACGAGCCGATCCTGAAGTATGTTCGGATTGAAGAAAACACTGTTCCCGTTCGTGTCGATATCGACCTGGCAAAAACCCTGAGTGTAGAATCGACCAGCACCTTGATACCATCCGACGAACGGAAGGATATGCACCGATTGGTTATCAATGTTGAGAATTCGTCGAGTTCCAAAAGCGTTCGATCTTACCGAAATATTGATATCATCGGCGGTTGGTAACGTCGCCGAACATCCGATCGAGATTGCGCTCTGCTCATCGCGATAAATCAATTGCTTGATCGCCATGTAAAGATTGCCAACTTCGTGATGCGTGACATCGGTTCCTTCGTTGAAGATATTGCTGCTGAGCGTCGTTGCCATGGGAAGTCGCATTTCGAACGAAGTCCATTCGCTACCGACAAGCGTCTCGAACCCCGGCGACCATCGCTTGACATCCAAACCGCCAGCTAAGGGTGTATTGTTGAAATACGAATAGTTGAGAAAGATTCGATTGCGCGGGATTGGACTAACGTTCTCTGCGATCTTCTGCCGTCCGTAAAGCGACGAGATGTTCGCCGGTAAGACCGTATTGCGATCGTAAAAATAGTTGACGTTGAAACGGTTATTGGCGCCCGTTGGCGTCGCAATACCGCTTCCAAACGTGAAGCCTTGAATTCCATCTTGCGAGGGGACGTAAGGTGTCGTACCGTTTATCGGTTCCGCGACGCCGACGCTTCCATCTGGCTTCGGAGCTCCCGCCGAGAACAAGGATGGAAACGTATCGTTCGGTAGAAGAAATCCAGTGGTACCGTTCCCTAAATCGATACCTTGCAAATTCGCATACGTGATCGGAATGACGAGCTTTTGAAGTCCATTCTGGCCGCCAAAAAAATCGCCGAAAATGTTCGTCGATCGAAATGCCGAACTCGATTGGTTGGTCGACGAGAATTGCGACAGCGAGCGCGGTGACGAAGGCGGGGTTCGCTGTCGAGAGAGGTCAAAATCAGTCGGGCCAGCCATGGACGAAGGCGAACGATACGGCGATGCAAGATTACCTTCGTTGTTTCCTACGCCCGACCCGATCGTGCCACGAACGCCTGACGAAAAAGCATTTTCTTGTGAGCCGTAGGCGCTAGCCTCGGGCGTTCTCGAAGTTCCTGGCGCTGCTTGGTTTTGCGACTGCGTTAAGCGAATCGAGCCGTCTGCTCGATATTCATCGGCGGATATCTCATTGGTGATCATCGTCGACGCAATAACGCTAGCTATTGGGTATGCTTTGAAGAATCGCCAGATCGGCATCGAGTCACCTTTAGTCCAAAATACAGCGCAAACAACTTGCAATTTGGCTTATCGTCATATTGCGTCTATCTTCTCCAATGCGACCTTAAAGAAATGTGTCGAGTCAATGGCGGGTACTCAAACCGGCATAAGGGGCAAATCCCGCGTCCGAGCGGGACGCCATGTCGGTAGAATTAATTACGCCCCCCAAGTTCCGCGTCCCAGCGGGCAACGCAATGCCATGACGTCCCACCGACATTGTGCCTCGATGGGGTAATTTTAAGGCGACACAATCAGAAATTGGCGCATGCTGATCGAGCAGTGCAATAAGCAACATCGAGGTAACTTCAAGGAGTATGTCGAAGTCCTGAGCGGCTTTACACGTACAATCGATGGCAAACTATCGCTTGACAGGTTGCCTTCGAAACTAAGCGACGGTCGTTCGAGATTGGATTCAGGCGATTACGGGCGAAGACCCCGGTCCCATTCCTGACAGGTATCGAGTCACCAATCGCCAAGAAGAGGGAGCTGCTGCTTTTGTGGCTATCCGCACTACTTCGGTGTTCTCAACCGACGCAGAATAAGGCTGTCAAAACGTCAGGAGTGCCCGCACGCTTGCTGGTTCAGGACACGCCCTCCTGAGTGGGCAAAGCGAGTGCTATTTCTGAGCTTCCGCCTTTGGAGTTGACGGCCAGCAAGGACGATTTAAAGCCGGAAAACGTTGCTCACAAGTTAGGAAACCAACGGCGATATCGACCGAGTTTCGAGGATCTGCCGTGCAAATCGAGACTTGGCGGCTTGCTAAATCACTACCGTCGAAAAGAAGCATGATATGTGGCGGTTGACATCATCAACACTCCGCGTAATTACATGACAAGTCGCGGGTTCAAATTAGTTGGCGGGGATTCGCGGCGATCGCCATAGCAAAGGGATGAACATGCCCGTCGACTTTTGGTATTCAAGGTATTGTTGGCCAAATCGTTCGATAAGCACTTGCTCTTTCTTGGGCGTACGAGCAACAAGTAGTAGCAATACAACAAGACTGGTGGTTCCTACCATAAGATTTGCCGTCATGACAAAAACTGCCGCCATGAGCAAAGCAGTCGTTGAGTAGTACGGATGGCGCACAAAACGATACGGTCCGTGATTAATCAAAACGGAATCCGCTCTTGTGATTACGGTGTCAGTGAGGTTGTTTCCTAAGGCAGCCAAGGTCCAAGCCATCAGAAACGCACCGATGAATGCAACGATAACGCTAAACCATCGTACAATCAGCCAAAACGGGAGAGAGGCCCAGGAAATCGACGACGGTTCGAGCAAATAGGCGATCGTACAGATCAAGAGCAATGCGGCCGACAATCGTAAAATGATTGCGGAGAGCAAACCTTCCCGTTCGTAAGTGATTTTCTCGCTGGACCGCGAAGCCTTTCGGCGAAAGAAAATGGCAATCGAAGTCGCCAGAAGAATGACGATCAGAAGGACGATACGAAATGGCGATTCAGTATGCAACCTATCTCATCCAGTTCTCGACTCAGGTGGAAATTGGATTCGATGCATTCGTCTCTCGACCAGCGTAAAGAAGCCAGTATGTCACGGGTATTACGAATGGCTCTTCCGCAGAATCTGTGGGGCAAAATTGACTATTTATCGTTACGAATAGAAAACCGAAGTTTCAACGGACACCCGTTTCGCATTGGATTTTT
>JAWXCK010000248.1:0-3331 GCA_034408855.1 Pirellulaceae bacterium | reverse complement strand
CTCAAAAATCCAATGCGAAACGGGTGTCCGTTGAAACTTCGGTTTTCTATTCGTAACGATAAATAGTCAATTTTGACCCACAGATTTGGCGGAAGAGCCGATTATTTTTCGGGCATACGAATGAAGCCTTGCCAATCGGCCGGCGGTGTTCTGCCGTGCTGTGCGATGTAGACGGTTAAAAAATCTTTGACGCGATCTTCGGCTGGAACTTGGTGAAGCAGTCCAAAGGCGTCGGACCATTGGCCCGATTGAAAAGCTTCGACGGCTTGCTCGTATGCTGCAACATGCGAATCAGCGAGTATTGAATCGCGACCTTCGGGCGGTAGTAACTCGCTGACCATCAGCGGTGTCTTGATTCCAAAGGGCAAGACTCTAGCGACACGTCGAACACGCGCTATCGAAGGCGAGACTACCTTACGAACATGCTCGGCGGTCGCTTCGTCGATGAGAATCGTTGCTCGAAGTTGCTTGGTCATACTTTCCAAGCGGGCCGCGAGATTGACCACAGGACCAAAGACGGTGACTTTGACTTGGTCGACCGTTCCAATTCGCCCTGCCACGGCCTTGCCCGATGCGATACCAAGACCTGTTCTGAAACCGGCCAGCGGATGATTGGGAATCGCCGCTGCGGCTTCGAATTCCGAACGAATCGCTAATGCGGCTTGGGCAGCGTTGAGAACCGAATGGGCATTCTCGAACGGCCAGCCCCAGAATCCCATCGCCGCGTCTCCATGAAAGTCTCCGACAACCCCATCGCGGGCTAGGATTTGATGGGTCATCACACCCAATGCATCGCTAACCCGACGCAACAATTCGAGTAACCGATCAGCAGATTCTTCGCTCTGTTTTGAAAAGCCTCGAAGATCGCAAAATAAAACCGAGACATTTGCCTCGCGCGGCGCGAGCACTTGATCGGGATCTCGATTGGCTAAAGCATGGCGAACGACCGGCGCGAAAAACGGTCGCAAGCTATCTTGCCGGCGTTGTAATAATCGTGTCTGCCGAAGCATTCCAAGGATGGTTGCGGCGAGTTCGGTAAATTTGAGATCGTCGTGCAAATCGGCAGTAAGGTCGACGGTTGCATCGCGAATCGCAGGACTGGATATCGAGTTAAAATCCCCGGCGATGTAGATCACCCAGCCAGGGCACGCTTCACTGTTGATCGGTGTGCAAAATGCCCAGTCGACATTCTCGCTTTGTGTAAACGACGGCTCCGCATTATGAGTCCGACTCCAAACATGCAGCACGCTTTCGCGAGTCGTCAACGCTTGTCGGATCAAAGTCGCGCTCGGCGAAAACTGCAAACCGGTCAGGCTGCGTGAATCCCAATGCAAGATCCGGATTCCCTGATCGGTTAAGAGGGCAGCGGTCGATTCCGACAATCCACCGTTACGCGGCGATCCTGGAATCGAACCTGAATCGGGGCCGATTTCTGGCGGCACCAAATTCGTGGAAGCGATTGGTGTTTCTGCAACAATGGCGACGAACGAGGCCCGACCGACGCCTTGCATCAAGAAATTAACCATCCGATGAAACAGATCTTCGTCGGTATTGCTCCCTTGAATAATATCCGGCAACCGACTGAGGACTTCGATGCGTTGGTCCGCGTCTCGGTATCGCGACTGTCGAAGTTTCGAACTTGCAAAAGTATGTTCCGACATGGCTGGCAAATCTTCGGCTGACACGAGCACCTTGATTCGCTGGTCGACGATACTGAACGTCGTTTGGCCAATGACAAAATGCTCACCAAGTCCGGCTTTGAATTGGTCGCGTCGAATACCTTGGTAAAAAATCGGATTTCGAGCATCGAGAAGCTTCGAAACTTCTAATTCAGATCCTGTCCATCGAACCTCGGCATGCTTTCGCGAAACGCGATCGTCCCAGGGAACTGCCCAACCATGCGAAGCTCGACCAAGATATACCGGTTCAGCCGTTGTCGAGACCGGTAACGCGCGCCGCCAGCGGTCCTGGGGGCGAGGTCCTTGTGCAATTAAGTCTGGCATAGGATACGACTATCGAAAAAACTATTCGATTGCAACTTGAACCGATTGAGTAAGACGCCAAGGCTCGTAACGACGCGAGTAGTATAGCTTCAATCCATTCAGTGCATGATAGAGTCCGCCGCAATCGAGATCGGCGTTCTTCACTGCTTCCAGCAACGTGCAGAGTCGGTCGACGGCTTTAACAAGCCATGCTTCTTCGAGTTGCTCCTTCGGCAAAGCAAACGACAGGAACTCGATCGTATGACCGGTTGAGCTAATCACAGTCGACAAATCGGCGGAGGTCCCTGGTCGATCGGTGTGGTTCGTGGAAAAACTGCCGTCTCGGTTCTGGAATTCTTTTATACGCCGGATCGAGTCAAGTACCTTTTCTTCGGCTAATTTCCATCCGCCAGTTATCTCGTCACCATGCCGTTTTTGAAATTCAACGGCATGCGCCAATCCCATCAGCCGATGCATTCCGCCACACGGGCTTGTCCCTAGGTCTTGTTTGGATTCAAAAGCGGCGAGCGGTTCAAAAGTCCAAGTTTTGCCATCCTTGGCCGTCCACGATCGTTCATCAGGAAAGTATCGAGTGAGCGCTATGATCGTCCACGAATACTCCTTGATAGGATTATCCGAAACATCCCATTGAGCTTGTCTGGCCCAATCGAGAACGGTGAACTCCTTTTCACGAGCCAAAACCTTACGAGAAAGCGGGACGTCGGTCTGAGATAGGATGGCCAACCACTGGTCGACGTGTCCCTGGCCGATATAGCTTCCTGGTTCCAAGCGAGCTTTAAGTCCCGTGCGTCCTGTCGCAGGTAAAGCATCGCCGGGCGCTAGTTCCCAACCATTTACAACGCCACCGTTAAGCAGGAATTCGAGTGTATTTTCGCGACTTCCAGCGATTTCCAGCGGAAGGTTGTCGCCATACGCGACGACTCCATGCATGATTTGCCAAGCCGCATTGGTCTCGGCTGAAAGCAAACGACCATGCAGATTATCATCGAGAATCTTTGCAATTCGCTGCTTTAGATCGGGCTGTATCGAAGCATCGTCGGCATTGGAAATTGCGTCTTCGAGGCTTTTTGCACTATTGTCACCAATCCGCTCATTACAGCCTGACAAGATTATCAAACAGGTCGAAATAGCAAGAGAGACTGCAATCCAAGCATGGGGTAAGCGGTACATCCTAGTATTGAAAACACTTTCCAAGGGATCGAGTAGAACAGATGGCACTAGCTCTAAAATAAGGCTCTTCCGCAGAATCTGTGGGGCAAAATTGACTATTTATCGTTACGAATAGAAAACCGAAGTTTCAACGGACACCCGTTTCGCATTGGATTTTT
>JAWXCK010000247.1:0-34720 GCA_034408855.1 Pirellulaceae bacterium | reverse complement strand
CATCATGTCCGATCAAAGACTTTGTGGCAATACTTTGGACATCGGAGCCATCCCTTGTAAATCCATCCGCCAAACTCATTGCACCATCCAAACCATAGCGATTTTTTGGGTAAGCATTTCCGATTCCAAAAGATCAGAGGTTGAAAAAGTTCCAGTAGCAATTCGAGCTGGCATCGCTCATTATCAGTTTGCAACAATTCATCCTTAACATGATGGGAACGGCCGAACAGGGCGATTGCTCGCTAGCTTTGTCCTGCATATCGCCGGCTACGATTTAAAGGGACTCTATTCGCTTGAAGAGTATTACGCAAAAGACTTAGCTGCAAACTATGATGCAATTGCAGTCGGGCCGTTACATAATTACTACATGGGTCGAGCTGAATCGGATATCTCGAAATGGGTCGAGTACTTTTGTATCGGCATGGCTAAAAGCTTTGAAGCGGTTGCGTATCGTGCAACAGAAGCAGCCAAGAAAGGCGTTGACGATAAACATATTGGGTTGCGGTCGTTGGATACGATGCAGCGCAAATGTTTGGAACTATTCCAGATTTCCGACGAAATTTCTTCATCGGATATCCAGCAGTTTTTGAGCTACAAACCTCGTTCGGCAACGGCATTATTGAGTCGCTGGGTAAGCGATGGCTTTCTCATCGTTACCGATCCAGGACGTCGAACTAGGAAATATGCGCTCGCAAAAGCATTTCGAAAGCTTTTGGATTAAGTGTTGTCGATAGCCGACCAACGCCAATAAAATCTATTCGTTGGCGACTCCGTTGTTCCAGGCGTCGTACATTTCGTCGACGGAAGGAATCGCTAAGGGGCGTACGATACGAAAACCTAACCAGGTTGCGTCGGTGAGATACCAAATGCTTTTCGGCAACTGCGGGTCTTGCTGCTTCCACGTCGGATCCGAAGCCATCCGGGCCGCACTTCGACAGTCCTTGGCGTCATCATCGTAGCTTCCACCGCGTGCTACATGCGGGTACGGTGTTTTCGAATGAACCCATTTCGACCCTGTTATTCCGATCTTGGGATCGTCACTCCAGTTCTGGTAGGTGTCGTCATAGTATTGATCTAAACACCATTCGCGGACGTTGCCGAGCATGTCATGCAGCCCCCATGGATTGGGGTTTTTCTTGCCAACCTGGCTGTATTGGTAAGTGTTCGAATTCTCGTAGTACCATGCGAACTGGTCGATCTGAGCTGGGTCATCTCCCCAATAATAAGCCGTCTCTGTTCCGGCTCGTGCCGCATACTCCCACTCGGCTTCGGTTGGCAATCGATAGAAGTGTCCTGTTTGGGCACTCAGCCATTGGCAGTATTTGTTGGCGGCATGGTGCGTCATGCAGATTGCCGGAAAGCCTTTTCGTCCCATACCGAAATCCATCGGCTGGTATGGCGGTGTCGGCTGTGAGATTTGATCCACTGGGTCATCGGTCATTTGCCATGCCTTGCGACTTCCGTCCTTGTTGCGACCTTCCTGCGTCAATTGAAACGGTTCAAACTCATCCCACGTCACTTCGCATTTTCCCATCCAGAAGGCATCGATAGCCTTTTTTATTTGCGGTCCCTCATCCTCGTTGCGATCGCTTTCCCCTTCGGGGCTTCCCATCAGGAACGTACCTTTCGGAATAGCAACCATCGAAAACGCCACACCAGCTTTCGGTATCTGACGTTCGTACGATTGCATCGTCGACTCGGTCATCGACTGAGAATTTTCGAGTATCTTTTGGCGGATCTTCGAGACCAACTCTTTCGAGTCTGGATTGTTGCAGTCCGTTGCGGTAGGCTTCGCAACCACAGCGTCTTCCTGACCATTGACGATCGTAGTGACACTTAAGCTTAATAAACAACACAACGCTACGATCCAAGTTTTCAACTCTTTGGCGTAGAAACTCGATAGCACAACGTAAATAGGTAAACGCATAACAAAGCTTAAACCGGCTTGGTAGTACCTGGAATTGCAACTGGATACCAACCGTCGGCGCCGGGTTTGATAGGCGGTTCGGTATCCCAGGTCAAATTTTCTGGCACGAGGTTCTCATTCGATTCCATCGCTTGTTCCCACGTAATGACTTGCCCGGTGTAAGTCGCCATTCGTCCCATCACCGCCATCATCGTGCTGTACGCCGCGTACTCGGCATCGTTGCGAACATTTCCTGATCGAATGTTCTCGAAGAAGGTGTTGTGTTCGAGTTGATAAGCATCGGCCCGCTGTCGAGTTCGCGTTCCACCTGGCGGTTGGCCATTGATCAGAAACCGTCCACCGTCGCCAAGCTTGGCGATACCCGTCGTTCCGTGAAACGATTCGCTTACATTTCGAGCGCATTGCCCGCCTATCTGGCAACATTGGCTCAGCAAATGAAATCCGTTTTCATATTCGAATTCGACGGTGTGATGATCGAAAATAGTCCCGTTCTCTTTTGCATTTCGAACTTGACGGCCACCTTGTCCGACCGCCGATTTTGGCATTGCACCTTTAAGTACCCAATTGGCAACGTCGAGGTTGTGACAATGCTGTTCGAGAATGTGATCGCCAGACATCCAGGTAAAGAAATACCAGTTGCGAATTTGATAGTGCAGTTCGCTTTCGCCAACTTCGCGAGGATAGCCAGGGCGCGAGGTTCCATTCCAGTAGACACGTCCACAAACTAAATCGCCAATCTCACCATTTTGAATTCGATCGACGGCATCCAGGTATGCTGGATCGTATCTTCGCTGGAAACCGACGCAAACGTTCAACTGTTTCTTCTTGGCTTCGGCAGCCGCGGCAAGAACTCGCTTGACGCCAAAGGTATCGACGGCGACCGGCTTCTCCATAAAAACATGCTTGCCATGCTTTACGGCTTCTTCAAAAAGTTTGGGGCGAGGCCCCGGCGGCGTCGTAATCAATACCACATCGGATAGATCAAAGGCTTTGGTATAGTCTTCGAATCGCGTAAAGATATGTTCTGGCGCGACATCGATTTTGGCGGCGTGTTTTTGTTTCAGCAGTTCGAGAGCCGCAGCGGCTTTTCCTTCGAGTGGATCGAGTACTGCGACGAGTCGAACCGATTCGTAAGCCGACAAAGCTTGGCTGCAAGCTCCCGTCCCACGTCCGCCGCAGCCGATGAGGGCAATTCGGATCGGCTTGTCATCGGCCGCACCGGCGACATTTGCTTGAGTGGCGGCTGATAAAACGGAAGTGGCTGCAATAAAATTTCGGCGCGACAACATAACAGCGAACCCAGCCATATAAGAATTTCGAAGCATTCGTTCTCTTACCTTGTACGCAAAGCAGAGAGGCTGGATTCTTACATGGCCATTTCCCCGCGTCAAGCAAGTTAATGCAATATCGAATTTAGTCGCTGGTTTATAGATCGTCGGCCGCCTAAAGGCGGAACTACGAACGAACGTCGAGCGAAGTGCTGAGGGAGCAGAAGGTCGACTAGAAAACTTCGAGCGATTTTACGGCGCCTGGGCCTTGTGACTTCGCGGCGTCCAAGCAACGCCAGGCTGCAGCGGTCAACTGATCGATCTTGAATTTTTTCGATGGGCTCGTCACACATGCAACGCCGCATACCAACGGGATCTTCGGTACTTCGATCATTTTGGAGACGACTTCTTGCGGTTCGCTAGCAGCTTCGAGGACCTCGCGAAGTACGCCTGTAACTTCGCCGCGATCCATATCGTCGACGATCAAGGCGAGTTCGCCGGCAGCACAGATGAAACCACGTGTCGTGCTGCCGTCGGTCGCTTCGCGAAGCCGCTCGATCACAATGCTTTGCCAACTCATCAGGCGATCGTCGTTAGACGTTGGTTGATCAAGCCCAGGTTGGACGAGTATTTTCACGACTACCAACGACATCGAACTATGTCGCTCGCGGCATCGTTGAAGCTGTGTGTCGAGTGTTTCAGCGAGCTTCGGATCATTCGAGCTTCGAATCTCTACAAATTCGGGAACAGCTATCGTCGTCGGCGGCGACTTCCGCGATTCTTCGGTACGAAGCAACCGTTGTGTAAGCGTTGTCCAATGCTCACGAACTCGCGGCCAGGCAACCTGGCCAACCGAAAGCGAGGCTGGAATTCGAAGATGAGCTGTTGGCTTTCGCCACTGCTTCACAATCGACCAATAACCTTCGCGGCGAACGGATGTTAGACGTTCGGAAGCTTTGGGGAATCGGCGGTGGGTCCGATTGAGCGTCGGCTTAACAAGTTCGTCGACGATATGATGGAGCTTAAGATTCAACGCGTCTTGAATTGCGACGCAAGGTGGTCGATTGGTAAAACCAGGTTCGCTCAGCAATTCGAAAAGCTCCGACTCGAGCAATTTATCGATATCGAGCAATGCAACGCTTTCGCAAGCTAATGTAATCGAATCTTCCAAAGCGAATCCGCAATCATTGCTCGTCAAATCGAGGTAGAGCGGTAGCATTGAATATAACTGAACTGACTCGACGTATTCGCGAAGCGAAGATCGATCGCAGTCGGTCTGACTCGACATTACTTCGAGACAATCTAAAAGTAAGGCTAAATGTTGAAGGTGCTCTTCGTGAAGTACCGGGTTGCCTTCCTCTGAACGGTCGAGTAATTCTAAGAGGTGGCTCAACGTTGCTGATCGACGACTGTCGGCTCGTTTGCGGCTAGTGTCAGAAGCGGTCGGCTCGCAATATTGCTGAATCAAAAGGCCGCAGTGCTTTTCAGCCGTCGAGAGTCGAATGGCCAGTTTGCCTTCACCGCTTTGAGGGCCGTCAACGTTTGCTGCGAAACGACCTGGTTGATCGCCGAGCACGACCGAGACGGCGAAGCCGTTAGAATCGATTGTATCGCTTTTATGGCTCAAATTCATGGCAGGGAGTGCGATCAGGGTGACAGGGAGACGCCAATTCGCTCAACCTTAGGTCAGGATTCGCGACAAACACCCCAAAAACTCGATTTCGCTGCCATTTCCAGGTCGACGGAAACCGAGCTCGAAGGGTTAAAATTTCAACCAATGAGCCAAATTAATCTGTTAGGGTGTAGTATGGGACGTTCAGCGGCGGTTAACGTCTTGCTATTTTTAATTGGAATTCTCCTTTTCAAATTCTGAGGTCTTCCCATGACTAGATTGAGAATCGATTCAGTCTGTCTTCTAATTTGTTGCTTGGCTCCAAACGCCTCTTTATATGCCAAACTAGGGGGGGATCGATGAACTACTCAGTCTTTATCATTGACGACCATCCAGTGGTCCGATTGGGGCTGAGAACGTTTCTTCATCACGCTGGTTTAACGATCACGGGAGAGGTCAATTCCGGCGAGAACGCGTTGATCGATCCAGGCTTGATGCGTTCGGACGTGGTACTTCTGGATATCAGGCTTCCAGGCATGGATGGACTGGAAACGCTACAACGCCTTCGCGATCTCAGTCCCGGCATCCGAGTGTTGCTCTACTCAGGAAGCGACAATCCAACGTACCAGGCTCGCGGCATTGCCCTGGGGGCTGTTGGAATTGTGCAGAAGACAGAGCCGTTAGAGAGTCTGCTGAATGCGATTGTCATTGTTGCTCAGGGTGGAATCTGTTGGAGCCGAGATCAACGTCGACGTGCAACGACGACGGGGAAGCGGACGAAAGTCGCGTTACCGGTATCCGATATCGCGTTAACACAGCGAGAAATTGACGTTTTGATGCAGTTAGCGAACGGTTTGACGAACAAAGAAATTGCCTTGTCTCTCGGCATAGGCTACGAAACGGTGAAGGAACATGTCCAGCATGTACTTCGGAAATTAGGCGTCACCGATCGAACGCAAGCTGCAGTCTGGGCCGTCCGCCAAAAAGTCGTTTAGAGTTGCTCGTTCGTAGTTCCGCCTTAGGCGGCGAATAGCCTAACGAGGCGGCGAATCTACGCAACCAACCAAGGTAGAAGTTACTATTTCTTCGTTTTCTTGGTTTCCTGGCTGTCAAGGCGGTTGCTTTCGACGTATCAAAATGCCAAACTGCGCCGTCCGCAACTACCCCTCTTTCGAGACTCCCATGGTTACCGCTTCTAACAAGCCGATGTCGTACCGTATTGTCGACCTACGAAATAATCGTCATTCCTTCGATTACCGCTCGCCTATAAAATTTGGAGGGCGTGTCGTTAAAGATGTTGTTGTCCAGCAAATTTGCGTGACGCTCGAAGGACCAGGAAAGAAAAAGGCCTGCGGGATCGGAGAGATGACACTAGGAACCGCGTGGGCTTGGCCAAGCAAAACGCTGTCGGCCGAACAGGTTACTCGGATCGTTTCTGCGCTCTGCGATCGAGTCGCGGACATCGCGATTCAAATGGATTTTGGGACTCATCCGATCGATTTCGGAATGCGACTGAAAGTCGAAGCCAAACGCTTGGCAAAAGAGCTGGCTGAACAAATGAAATTAGGCGAACCGATTCCTGACTTGGCGGTCATGCTGGCTTGTTCCAGTATCGACGCCGCGATTCACGACGCCTTCGGTCGAATACATCAGTGCAGTAGTTTTGCCTGTATGACTCGCGAGTTCCTACCGGAAAACTTAGATCACTGGTTAGGTTTGGAGTTCGCCGGAAAACATCTTTCGGACTACGTCTCTAGCACGCCGGTGAATACGCTCCCCTTGTATCATCTGGTCGGCGGACTCGATCCTCTTTCAACGGCCGATTTGGGACAAAAAATCAACGATGGCTTGCCCGAGACGCTCGAAGAATGGATTGAAGCCGAACAGTTAACACATCTCAAACTGAAGCTAAGTGGTACCGATCTCGATTGGGATGTGGGGCGAACGATCGAAGTCGACCGAATCGCAACGGCCAGCGGACAAACTCGCCCGTGGGCCTTTTCGCTCGATTTCAACGAGTCGTGTCCGAACGAGGACTACGTCATCGACTTTATCGAGCGAATCGATCGGTTGTCGAGGACTGCCTTCGAGCGATTGCAATATATTGAACAGCCGACCGCTCGCGATTTGAAAACGCGTAAGGATGTTACGATGCATCGGGTTGGACGACTGAAGCCGGTTGTGATCGATGAATCGTTAACCGATCAGGAAACACTCTTGATCGCAAGACAGCTCGGCTATACCGGGATTGCGCTGAAAGCCTGCAAAGGAATTAGCGAGAGTCTGTTGATGGCGGCTGCGGCCCGACATTACGGCATGTTCTTATGCGTTCAAGATTTGACCTGTATCGGTGCATCGTTCCTGCAATCGGCATCGCTGGCCGCGCATATTCCGACGATCACGGCTGTCGAAAGCAATGGTCGACAATACTGTCCCGTCGGAAACAAAATATGGGATGATGCCTACCGTCCGATGTTTCGAATCTTAGGCGGAGTTGTCCCAACCGAGCTGCTCACCGAAATCGGACTCGGATTTCGATGGCCTAAAAAACTTCTTCCCAAAGGGTACGAAAGCTTGGCCGCCGGCTGATGTATTAAGTGGCGTAAGCTTCCAGTCTTCATAGTTCCAGCGCAACCGACATTCAGTCATGTATAACTCGATACTCGGAAACAATTCCACTCGTATCGAGATTTATCGCGAGCCATTCTGAGTCAAGCGAAAAGACCTTTCTTTCAGGCCCCAGCCAGTAGACCATCTCCCACTCGTTGAAGAAGTCTGGAGTGAGTGGTTCACCGAGCACGTCTATAACCTGCATTCGCGTTCGCCCATCCAACAGTCGCTGCGCGACAAGTTGGTCCGCCATATCGAGCCGTACATTTGCTTTCGATTCGTCCGTTTGTTGTTTCCATTGTACTGAATCGAACGGACGACCTGACGTCACCATCCGATTGGACGTGCCGCAACCGCACTCTGGTACCAGAAATAGTAAACAAAGTAAAACCGATCGCCTTTTCATCGAAGTGTTCTACTGTTTCGCTTTTTCAGCTTTAAGCTGTTCGAGGAACTCTTGGATTTGGGGGGCATTTTGACCAGCTTTTTCCGTCGCCTTGGTTTGCACCTCGATGGCCCGATCGAGATCGCCTTGCAGATGAATTAAGTGTGCAAGCGTATCAAGGGCGGCAGCATTCTCGGGAACGCTAGCAGCGGCCTTCTCGGCGGCTGCGATTGCCGCCGACACCAATTCCTTCGGATAATCAGCGTCGTCTTTCGCTGAGTCGTAAATGTCCCAAGCGTGCGAGTTCAGGAACTCAGGCTCGACGCCTTCGGTGTCGGCCATCGCAGTAAGGAGTTGTGCAGCCGCTTCCAATTTCTTGGCTTGCATGAGTAATCGAAACTTGAACGAACTGACCTGCGTCTGAAGCGCGGGAGGAAGTGATTTTACAACCTCGTCGATCATTTCGAGCGCACCATCAACATCGCCGGAACGGACCTTGCCCATGACGGGTGACAAAACAATATTGAGCGTCATTCCGTCGAGCATATTTTGAGTCTGGGCGTCGCCTTCGGCTACCTTCCGAGCTTTCGCGACCTCTTCCATCGCGTCGTCGATGTCGCCGCTTCTCATCTTTTGCATGATTACTGCCATCAGTTCTTCGCGTTCCTGCGACTTCTTGAATTCGGCCAAATAGGCTTCTCGATCCCACGTATCGTCGACAACCTTCGCCAGAGGTTCGTCCATCCCCATCGGATGTCCAATCCACTCGATCTGGCCGGTTTTACCGACGATGAAGCAAGTTGGAATTCCGTTCTGGCCGGCAGCTTCCATATAATCTTGCGAAACCGATCGATCTGGATCGGTCGTCAAACAATAGACGCTGGTCAATTCGCCAAACGTTTTCTTAGGCTGTTTCTCTTCAGCGTCCTTATCATCTTTGACATCGCCTTCGCCTGGTTCTTTACTTGACTTCGGTGTACCGACTTCGCGCTCGAGGAATTTCGCAACCGTCTCGGGGTCTTCGTCGCTGATGCTGATAAGCTGCACATTTTTATCGGCGAAGGCGGTTTGCGTTTCTGCTAAGTGAGGCATGCTTGAAACGCAAGGACCGCACCACGTTGCCCAAAATTCGACGACATAAACCTTACCTGCTTCGAAATCGTTAATCGGTTTGAATTTGCCGTGACCATTGCTGACCCAATGCTCGATATCGATCGACGGTGCTTTCGATCCGATCGTCAAAGGAGTCACTGGCGATTTGCGTTTGGTCGGCTTTTTAGGCTGTGCGGCTTCGATTTTTGCCGCAGGTATCCTATCGCCAATCCCCGCAGAATCATCTTTCTTGATGGCGACAGTGTCATCTTGTTTGGGAGTACAAGAAAGGGCCAATGTGCTTAGGCACAAACCGACGAATAGCGCAAATCGATTGACGTAATTCATAATTGGTATCTTCTTCCCCAAACCATCCGACTGTTAATAAATACGGCTAAAACCAAAAAGGCACACTCGCATTCTAGAACGCCGATACTTCTTCGCACAGGGGCGAGCCCTGGCCAGATGAAAATGTACGAAAGTGAGCCGATGGTACTAACTGGTTCCGAAGCTCTGCCTGCAGACATGACAATTGTTTGAGATTTGCGAGAAACGGTACACGAGGCGGAGCCTCTGAAGCAGTGCGTTCCCAGGCGAGAGCCTGGGAACGTGCGAACGAAACGTGAATCTCAAGTAAAACATCGGTTGTTTAGCGATTCACGCCACTTTCGCGGAGCGCAAGGCGACATTAATGCCAGCAACTAAGGCACTTGAACGTTTCGATCAAGTTCGACATGAGCTTTCTGCTTTAACCAATCCAGTAACTGCGGCGGGAATTGATAGACTTCCGAGTCGAATGGATTGTCGCTCACATGATAGTGACTGCCGTCCGGTCGACGCGTCATCTTCCAAACTTCGGACTTGTTCAATGGTCGAGCACCGATTCGGCCGAAGACGGCTATTTGATTTCCCGATTCGTCGACGGCTCGATCGCGATCGACGCCTCGCGAGATACAAAGAGCATGGCCATCCTTAGGGAGTTTCCGCGTTGCAATCAAGCAAGGGTTGGGTCGCGGTGAGAAACCGTCGTTGCCAGGTGACTCGGGGCTTGTCAGTTGCACGACTCGCAAGCCATTGTGGCCGTCAGCGACGTAAGCGAATTGACTGACATTGGTGATCCCAAGCTTGACGTCGTGGACGTCGTTCATCAGTCCACCGGCATTGTAGAATTGATCGACGGTTGCTTTAGCGGGATTGGTTATGTCAAGGATGACGAGTCCTTCATGGCCGCCGGCGACGTAAGCGTATGTCCGACCGAGATAGATGCTGTGGGCTTCCTCGAGGTGTACCGTGTGGACATGTTCCGGATGTCCCAGTTCGGTGGTATCAAAAACTTGTACTCCTTCTTCATCACAGACGAAGGCGTATCGAAATTGAACGGCAACCGCGTGTGGATGATGCGTTTCGTGAACGACCGAGGCAATCTTAGGATGTTTAGGGTCGTCGACATCGATGACTACCAGGCCGGCGTCGCAACAGACATAAACGTAATGACCGGCGATGGTTAGCGCGCTGGCACCGCATAGGATTCCATCTGGATTGAAGGTGACTTCGCGTTCGAGGAAATTATTGGTCGGATTGCCGTCCAATAGCGTAGCGGCGCTTACCAGAATTAAGCCTTCTTTTTTGTCGGTCACATAGATGTAGGCGTACAGTGGGTGAATCGGCGATTCGAAATTTTCGGCGCGATGCGTCCGTGTCGGATCGGGTGCAATAGTCGTCGGAGCAGCGACGGCGGTCGCGAATTCGGTGCGAACGTAGAGTCTTTGTCCAAGCGGCGAAACCGGCGCGGTGACAATGCGTTCGGAGAAGGCTTTGTGATCGATAAAGGCGATATCGAAAACGCGTAGTCCTCCTTCGCCGCAAGCGGCATACAGGAACTCGCCGCGATGCTGCAACGATAGTATTTCTGGCTTTCGATAGCGTAAACTAAAGGCTTCTAGAATATCACGGCCTGGGTGCTCGTGGGCATGTTCCAGTTCGCGATCGTGTTCGACATGCTCTTTGTAGTTATCGGGATAAGCCAACGCATGCAGCGAGCTACCGATAACGGCTTGCGGTTCACTTTGTTCAGTCACGACGACCGCTTCCATTCCATGCTCACCGGTTCCTACCCAACAGTAGCGCCCTACAAAGTTGGTAAACCCGGTTCCTTGCATGAGCAGTTGCGACATGATCGCGTTGTTGTCGTTGGCTTTCGAGGCATGGCAATCGGTACATGATTTGGTTTCCGAAGCACCTGGCATGGCGTCGCCTAAAGTCGATTGCCAATCGGGACCGCCGCGAACGGTATGCGGGACGTTGGTGCTAAAGGCAATTCCACTGAGTCCTTCGCCACTGATAGTTTGCTGTTGAACATAAATCGATTCGCGATTTCCGTTGTAGCTTCCGACGTGGATTGCACAGGAGCTTCTGGCCGGTCCGATTCGATTGCCGGTGACGTTGCCATCGCGCGCTAACATATAGACATCGTCTCGCAAAGTTTGGAAGTTGTAGGCGACGCGATTTCGCGATACTTCGCCAAGTCCATGCAAGTTCGGGGCTTTCACGTTGGCTTTTTGCGGTAGATGGCATCCAAAGCAACTTGGGTTCCACGAGCTATGGCATGCGATGCAGCTCATATTGTTGTTCTGATGGGCACATCGTGCGCTCGGTGGTTGGTCGCCCCATCGCATCACGCCGTCGTCGTCCATACGAACTGTTTTCGCCGCATGGCTTCGCGGGTTATATTCGGGGCTTTGGGGGTCGAGCGTGTCGGCGGTTTGAGTTACTTCCCATTCAAGATCTTTCTCGACGTTGCTGCGCTGTATCAGTTTAGGTTTTTGGCCAGGTGCTCGCTTGACTTCAAATCGGGGCTTGCCAAAGGCGGTTCGTAAGGCGAGCAGGTTTGTTGGTGTCGATGCGGCAGCCGGTCCGCTGGTCGGCAATATGGCTGGTTTGCCGTTTGCGAGCTGTTCATCGATCTTCGCGACCAACGACTTCATCGCGTCGCCGTGGCAATCGATGCATTGGATTTCGATCGCTGCGCGAACTTCACCGTAGAGTTTTGTATCGCCATGTCCATCTTGATAAAAATGACAGTCGACGCAGTGCATCCCTTTTTCCATGTGGATATCCATCAAATGAACAGGGACTCCATCGCGCTGCTTGCCTAGGATTTTCTCGTGAGGATCAGGCGGAGCAACAGAGGCCATGAGATCTTGCGTCGTCGCGTTCGGCAAGTTTCGTCCTTGATGATCGAGCAACTGGCCTTGCCGATCTTTCTTAAAGACGGCTCGAAAGACCCAGCCATGGCCATGGAAATCGGCGAACTGCGTATGACGCAGCAACGGGTTAAGGTCGCTGACGTTATTCAAAAATTCGGGATCGCCCCAATTGCCTCGAGCGGCAGCTTCTTCTGGATTCGACATCGCAGCTTGACTGAGTTCTTCAGCAGTTGGATCTTTTTGTTTCGTCGGATACATGCACTGGCCGTCGGTCTCATTGTCCCACCACATGTAGCCGAGGTACGAATTCAAAACGTTCGTTCCGGGGTGCATGTGGCATACCATACATTGGCTGGTTGGCATGCTGTTGGTGAAGAGATGCTGGATCGGATGCCCCGACTCGTTTTTAGGGATCGTCGGATCGACATGTTTGACCCAGTCGTCGACTTGAGCGGCCGCATGACCGAGATTTCCGTACTTGGCGAACGGTCCCGATGCGACCGGGGAACGGTCGTTTGCATAGATAACATGACAAGCGGAGCAACCACTGCTGCGATAGTCGCCAGGATGATCATTCGTTCCAAGAAAATTCAGAGTCGGATCGAGCAGCCTCGTTTTTTGAAGTCCGATAAAAACAGGATCGGTGCGATTTTCCGTACCCAGTCCACGAACGCTCAATTTTTCGCGTGGTCGACCTGGTTCTTCGAGGCGTTCAGGGATTCCGATCTCAGCGCGAAAGCGACCGCCTCGCTCGAAGACTCGAAGGATGTTGGCAGGTTGGCTTATTTCAAAACGTGGTAGTGGATCGAGGAACGGCAGAACGCCTTTGGTTTGCATCTCTTGCGGTGTCGGAGGCGGTACGGTTTGCATTCGCTGTGAATTGCCATGCATTGAATAGCTTTCGCCATATCGCGCCGCTTTCTCGGGAGTCGCTCCATTGTTATAAAGTGCAGCCCCCCACAGCATGCAACCATGCGTCATCATGCTTTTGCGAAGCTGTAAAACTTCGTTAGCATGGCATTGTCCGCAGGCAATATGAGCGACACGCAAATCGCCTGGATTTACGAACCGAACAAATTCTGGACTTTCGTGATTCAGCAGCGCATAGCTTCGAACAGGATTAGCGGAACTTGGCCATAGATTTTGAAATTGTGGCTGGACATGCGAGCCTTGCTTGGTGAAGTCCTGTCCGTTCCCTCCGTGACAATCAGTACAACCTAATACGACAGTGTTCGGGGGATGCATCGTACCGACGTCGCCATGACATTGAATGCAGGAAGCGCTTTTGGAACACGCGTAGTCCTTGGATTGTCGATAAAGGTCGACCGATTCCAGGTCTGGTGGAATGGGATACGAGGCGTTGCCTGCGATCCCTAAATGTTTAGCGGGTGCCCAAGGGTCGTCACCGTTGCGGACTGGGACGCTCGGCGCGTGATAGCGAGCGGGCAATGGCGGAGCTATGTTTCCAGAGGGTGGAGAGGGCGGCTGACTGAAGGCGATGGGTGCTATAGCGTTGAGCAGAAGAGTGAAAGCCAGTAAGAATGTGGGCCGCTTTTTTTCCCACCTTCGCTGGCTATCGATCATGTTCAGTACTCAAACGTTGCTTCCAAGAACCCAGCCGCTAAGTCGCTGACTTTTCCATTGAGCGGTTGGTAAAGGTCACGGAATCCTTTACCTACAATCAGTCCAGAGATTCCGCTAACGAAAATAATGTTGTTATTAAGGAGCGGACGATACTCAAGTCCGAGACTTAGGTCCAGACCGATTTGGTTCCCTATGCCATCTTGAAAGACAAAGGTTTCAAGCGATTCGGTTTGATTAAACCAAAGATAGTTTGCATTCGTAATCAGCTTGGCCTTGGGCGTTAAGTCGGCATCGATTCCGAAGTTGATCAGTTGCAAGCCGGGATTTACGAAATTGGTCTGACCTTGAAACTTACTGCTGCGAAGATTCGGGACTAAGCTTTGACGCTGAACAAGGTTGACGCCAAAGAGTTTGATTTGCTGGCGATTCCAAAAGCTGAATTCTCCGCCGGCAAAGTTTGGGTTATCAAAAATCGCATCAAAACCGGTAGCTCGATTGTCGTTCGGGTCGTTGTCTCCCGAGGCGAAGAAATACGAGCAACGGAATCGAGCCCAATCGCGGTCATAAGATAGCTCCAAGGCCCCCATAAATGCATCGATGCGCTGTGGCCGCCCGGCGATCGGATTCAATTCGTCATTGCCGAAGACATAGTAAAGCGCATGACTGACGTTGTATCGATTGATATGTCCATTTCCTGACCAACCGAGATAGTACGATTTGACAGCATGTTCGGCGTAGACGCCGGCCGGGTCTGGGCGAACAAGAAATCCATTGGTGTCAAATTCGGTACTGGCTTGGTCATTGTTGTAATGAAAGCTAAGGTTCGCGTTGTACCCAGGGAAGATTAAGTCATTGCGATAGTAGTTTGCGATAAGGGTATTTTGATGCCGATCGTCGAAGGTATTTAGCAAGCTATTGGTCTCTTTTTCCGTCTGATCGAACCAAACAACGTTGTATTGATCTTGATTATTCAGTCGATTTCCGAAGAGTCTTACTCCGCGATTGGTATCGGCAAAAATAAACCCGCGAAAGTCGCTATTAAACGGCTGTGAACCGGCGCGAATGGAAACGAAATCGTAGTTTGGACTTAGATCAGCCAGCTTCGATTCGTAAAACCATTCCTCGATCGCAAAATCGAAGCGGTGTCGATTTCGACCTTTCGTTACATCGGGAGAAACCACCGCTAATTCGTTCACCCGAAGATAATTCTGATTGAATATGAAGTTAGCTTTCAATCGCCAATCGGCAGGCTTAAACGAAGCGTCGCCTTTGAACAGATCGAAGCCTACGGTGTTGTATTGCGTAAAAAAGAGTTGGTTTGGATCGCCGAAAAACTCGTTTTCAAACGGATTTTGAGTCGCTTCGAAGGGCGTCGTCGGGATCGGCGTCTGGCGAAGTTCGAGAAGATTTAACTGCTTGAATTGCAACTTTAAAAACGTATCCTGACCAGCAATCGGGTAGTCGCCCTTCAACACATTTTGGTTGTATGGGTCGTAC
Source organism: Pirellulaceae bacterium (assembly GCA_034408855.1). GTDB lineage: Bacteria > Planctomycetota > Planctomycetia > Pirellulales > Pirellulaceae > JAIYDQ01. The sequence continues at coordinate 19,539 of JAWXCK010000247.1, read as the reverse complement.
CAAGCACCTTGCACGGACGGGTAGTCGTCGCCTACCGGATGTCCTTTTCCATAGCGATCCCAGGTTGGAAAACCAATCCGCCATCGATCCTCGATCGGTACGAAGTGGCTCGTCGACTGCTGCTCGGTAGGCAAGACCGAAGACTCTCCAGTATATCCGAGCGGCGGAATCCGCGGTATTCGAAAGTACGGCATTACCTCGGGAAGATGTGCGTCCGGTGCCGGGAGCAGCAACAATTCTAGATCTGGAGCAGCGATCGCAATGGGCGCGTTCTCTAATTCCGGTGCAGGCTCGGAAATGGGAACCGAACCGTCCACGATGGGAATCAATGTCGAAACCGGCGCAGAGAATTCTGGCATGGACGGCACTAGCACGACGGTGCCGGATGACTCCACCCTCGGGTCGCTTGAGATCGCGATCGGTTCGGATTTTGTATATAAAGCTTCGAATGATGGCAAAACGGTCTGTCCAAAAACGGAAGCTCCCTGCAATGCAAGGCAAAGCATTCCGCCACAGATCGTCGTTTTAACGGGACGTTTCACGAGAGATAGCTTGAGAATTCCGCAACGGACTTTGAACAGTTTCAGGAACTTGTCGCTTTATCAAACGACAAACCTCAGCTTCGTATCGGCAATTGGAAAATAGGTCGTCTATTCTTAATGTTCCGATTATGGCTTTTAACGACTTATTTTGGGTGAATCCTTTTGTAGTATCCGATATCCTAAAGGTAAGCCGATTCTATCGACCTTAAAACAGGCTCGCGGAGATCCAAACGTTTCGCTGCTCCAGCACGATTGAATGAGTGATAGCAATGCCAAGAATTCCCACCCCAGCATCGAATCAAGCCATAAAACGCGCTTGGATAGTATTCGTTCTGTTTGTCGGTTCATCCCTGTCGATGGAATGGCAAGCTGCACTGGCGCAACCGCCGGTTTTACTGGACAGTTTGGACGTCGAAAAGTTGTTGCAGCGCGCGTCGATGGCGACGCCAAGTGAAGATGCGATCATCGCGGTCGTCGATCGTGCGGGGCGGATACTCGGCGTACGTGTCGAACGAGAAGCGGAAGCGGTCTTTAGTGGTCGTCCGATTTGGCTCACGTTCGCAATCGACGGCGCGGTTGCTAAAGCCAGAACAGCAGCATTTTTCTCGAGCGGCCAGGCTCCCTTAACTTCGCGAACCATACGTTTCATCAGCCAATCGACGATCACGCAACGCGAAGTCGAATCGATCCCTATGGCATCGAATCCCGCTTCGGTCATTCGAGGGCCAGGCTTCGTGGCTCCGATCGGGGTCGGCGGTCACTTTCCTCCGCAAACGGCAAATACTCCGTTGGTCGATTTATTTGCCATCGAGCATCAAAGTCGCGATAGCCGAATTCATCCAGGAGTCGATGGAAGCAAAGGGACGGCAGATGATTTGACGCTGACTACGCGATTCGACGCGAATCCAGCGCACATTCCGGCTGCGGCGCTTTCTTTCATGCAGACGTTTCCCGAATCGTACGGAATTCAAACAGGACTTACTCCGAATGCGTCGGGGCGTGGCATCGGAACCTTGCCCGGTGGCATCGGGCTCTATAAAAACCAAACGCTCGTCGGTGGCATCGGTGTGTTTTTCCCAGGCACCAAAGGTTTTGCAACAGTCGAACAAGGATTCGAACATGCCTCGACGCGCGGATCGCTTGGAGCTCAAACCGAAGCCTCGCGCATCAATGCCCCTCGAGTTTTAGAAGCAGAGTTTATCGCGTTCTTTGCTTCTCGCGGGGTGACGTTCGGCTCGTTCACAACCTCGGTCGAAGAATTTGAAGGCGTCGCGCCGCGATTGGATGCGTTCGGCGGCCCCGGCGGTCGAATCGATCTTGTCGGTATCACACTTGAAATTTACGGGCCAAATCCAACTCGTACCAATCCCGTGACTGGTCCACAGCGTCTCTTGCAAGTCGGGCGATCACTTACTGGAGGACGAGGCGTAAACTCTGGGACCAACCAATTGGTCGGGCTCGGAGTTACGGCGCTGGCTGGCGTGGACGTACCATCGGGTTGGTTGGTTCTTCCGCACGCGTCGACCACTGACCCGATTGCCCAAGCCGATGTTGAACGGATGATCAATCAGGGGATCGCTACGGCTAATCAAACCCGAGCTGCCATTCGACTTACGTCCAGCTTTCGGCCAGGTGCGCCAACCCGGATGGTCTTTGCGGTTACCGATACGACCGGCGAAGTACTTGGACTTTTTCGAATGCCTGACGCCACGATATTTTCCATCGACGTTGCAGTCGCTAAAGCAAGAAATACGTCTTACTATGCCAGCAGTAGTTTGGTTGCGGCAGACCGCGTCGACCAAGACAACAATAGTTCGCCCGATCTGCCTATTGGAACGGCGCTGACCAATCGCACGATTCGATTTTTGGCCGGTCCTAATTTTCCGACCGGTGCCCTTTCGGGACCGCCGGGCGACTTCAGTATTCTCAATATGCCAGGCATCAATCGTGCAACTGCCGAGAACGCGGTCGCTGGTTCACCATTGGCCGGAACGGTCTATTCAGGCGCAACTGCGTCGGTACTCTCTTTTGACTCCTTCAATGCGTCGCGTAACTTCCGTGACCCAAGAAATCTTAAGCGACAAAATGGGATCGTTTTCTTTCCAGGGAGCACGCCGATTTATAAAGGCACCACGACGAAAGTGCTCGTCGGTGGTTTCGGCGTCAGCGGCGACGGCGTTGATCAAGACGACGTTGTGACGGTGGCTGGTCAAGTCGGCTTTGAAGCACCGAAAGCGATTCGATGTGATAACTTTATCATCAGCGGCGTTCGGCTTCCGTTTCAGAAATTCAATCGGAATCCAGCTTTGTAAAAGGCTTCAAGCTGTGTGATAGTAAATCGATAGCTCGATTCCGCTCGAGCACTTCGAGTTCGCTAAACAGATTTTTTAGGATAGCTAAATGTTGAACGGATTTCGACTTTTGCCGCACTTCTCAGCAGTGGCTGTTGTATTCACAAGTATAAATCTCAGTTTGGGGTCTGAGCCGCCGGTCTCGCAAGATCATCCAGCAGAGCCCATATTGGTTCGCGGAATAGAAGTTCCGCGTGGCCCGAAATGCGGTCGCTACGCCGAAGACGGCTGCGAACGTTCCGGTTGGCCAGACTGTATTGGGCGATTTGCAAAATGCAGTGTGACATCCGATCATTCAGTCGGCTATGTCGGCGGCAGTACTGTTTTCTTTTGGGGTGAGCCTCGTAAGACTCATGAAGGAACGTTTGGACTGGATTACAGCGGGCATTGGTTTTCGAGAAAAGTATGGCTACTTTGGAGCCACGGGCACAAAGAACAAGGTGGTGCGGGTGCTTATGCGTCCGACGGTCCAAGAATTCTTCCTGAAAAATAGATGGAAAGTCATCAAAACTTTGGGCAGCTTGCTTGTCGGTGCTCAAAGCGGTAGCATAGAAATCTGTTCCGCAGCATGATCTCGATCACTGCCATAGTCTCGAAGCTTAGCGCGATGTTGCGACTCGCGATCAAAAGGCAAGTTATGTCGGGTCCGGACGAAAACCTCTCAAAATCCCCCAAGACGAACGAGCAGAAGACGGAAGCGATCGAACCGCTTTTCGAAACCGCCGATTTTTCGGTTTCCACCGATGGAAAATTATCCGGAAGCTTCAAGGCCGAAGGTGATAACGACAACGATAACGCAGCCATCGACGCCTATGCGACGCAGGTGACTCAACAACCTGCCTCGACCCGTGGGACCGCGAGACCCGGTGATGCCAAATCGAAATCCAATGAAGCTCCGATTCCATTTCCAACGGATATCCCCGGATTCAAAGTCGAAGGCGAGTTAGGACGTGGGGCATTTGGAGTCGTCTACAACGCGCGCGACGAAATGCTCGATCGCAAAGTAGCCATAAAACGACCGCTCATCAGCAACCCGGCTCATCGAAAACAATACATTGATGAAGCGCGCAAAGCCGTCAAGCTTGACCATCCAGGTATTGTACCGATCTACCAAGTCGGCATGACGGTCAGTGGCGAGCCGTTTGTCGTCCAAAAGCTGATCGAAGGTTCGACATTGCGGGTGATGTTACAGAACGGAGCAGGACGGCTAACAACATCGCAATCGATCGCGATCATGCGTCAAGTTTGCCTAGCCGTTGACGCAGCTCACGCGGCCGGGATTGTCCATCGCGATCTGAAACCCGAAAACTTACTTGTCGAACCCGACGGTCGTGTCTACGTCGCCGATTTTGGCTTGGCCATTCTCGAAGATGACGAGCAAAACAAAAAGGGACGCGAGGTTGCCGGCACGCCGCTGTACATGTCTCCGGAACAGTTTGCCGGTCGCGTCGAGTGGCTGGACGGACGCTCGGATATTTGGGCACTCGGGGTGATCTTCTATGAAATGCTTTCCGGCAAAACACCTTTTACCGGTAAGACGCTAAACGAACTTAAGGATCAGATCAAGAATAAAGATCCACGCCCCATTCATCAACGAGATCCTAAGATCCCACCAGTCTTCGATGCGCTCTTTCGGAAATGCTGTGCGAAGAATGTCGCCGATCGATTCGCGAGTGCTCGCGAGTTGACTACCGAATTGGATTTGATCACTGCCGCATTGCCGCATTTAGAAACCGTGGCTTGGGATGTGCGATCAGGTGTCTCGTCGAGCGTCAGGAATTCAATGGGGAGTGCCTCGATCAATGCAAGTCAGACGTGGCTGGAGTCTCTCGGCTTGGCGACTCAGCGCAAGACGCAATCAACGATCCGTTCGACGATGGGAGGCGCGACGATGCGTCGTCCTTCGGCTGTATGGTCGCTTGTCGGACCGATCCTTACAACCGTCGCAACCTTGATTGCCATTACCTCGCTCGCCTGGTATCTAAAACTTGGTCCTTTCGCTGCCATTGTCCAAACGACAGCGAACATTGGAATCCAAGCCTCTATTTTGCCCAGCCTAAACAATCCCAATGACGACAGCGGTGATCCCGGCCTCAACGCAGGCCTTAACGAAGATACGAAGACAGCCAAGAAAACTTTTCCAAAAGTCGCACCTGTGAAACCGTTTCGCGTTTCGATCGGCGATGGCGGAACACATGACTCGATCGCGCAAGCCATCAACGACTCCGATGCCGACGATACGATTACGATCCTCGAGGGCACCTATCGCGAGTCGATCGTAATCGATCGATCCATTAAACTTGTCGGTGAAGGGAGTGTTCGAGTCATTTCAACAGACGGATCTTGCGTCAAACTTCAGGCCGACAGTCAAGTTACCATCGAGAACATCGACTTCGATTGTCAGGCAAAAGAATTCAATACGATCGATATGCAAGGCGGACAATTAGTGCTCAGGGGGTGTAAAGTATTTGCAAGCTCGCCTGAATCGTACGATTGCGTGAAGGCGAGAGCCAACTCGGTTTTCTTAGCCGACGGATGTGAATTTCAATCGACGGTACACGCGGCGGTTGCAGGCGAGAAGAATTCGTCGATCACGATCCGAAATTCAAATTTTAGTTTTTCTGGCTCCTCTGACGCAGGATCAAAACGTATCGGTATTCAGTCGATCGGTGCCCAGGGGGTGATTCAAGGGTGTACATTTACGGGGCCATGCAATGGCGGCATCGATTGGCTCGACTGTCCTGACCCCGAGCAAGAGCTGAAGATCGAAGGGTGCCAGTTCGACAATTGTGATGTAGGCATTCAAGTGAAAGCCTGTCATTCCGTTTTGATCAGCGGAACGAATGAATCTCCTTGTACGATCAAGAACGCAATTTGGGGCGTGAGTATCAAACAAAGCAAAGTGAACGTGCAATCGATCGTTGTTGAAGCTTCCAATGACAGGAATAAATCAGCCATTCAAGTTACCGAAGGCTCCGATGTCACATTCACGGATAGCGATTTGCGTGGGATGGTTTGCGGCATTCTCGTCAATCGAAGTTCCATGCATCTCGATAATGTGTCGACACACGATATTAGCTTTGCGGGAATGATGGTGGATGGTGGGAAGGTCGACGGCGATGACCTGCATCTACTGCATAACCACACGTATGGCTTGGTCGTTTTAAGCGAGGGAGCAAGCGTCAAAGTTGATACTTTAGAAGTCCAAGCGGTGCCGAAGGCCGGCCAGAAAGTGAATCCCGCCATTTACGCCGCGTCGGGCAGCATTGAATTTCGTGAAGGCACTTTTACCAATTGCTTGAGTGGTATTTTTGTCGATCCCAGTCGAATTATCATCAATGCAACGGTTCAACCGGCTAAGCGAAGCCTCATCGAGTTGATCGGAGGAGATCCTCAAACGATCGTGACAACGAGTTCTCCCGTGACGGTCAATGGCGAGCGAATGACCATCAAGCAATGTGATCGTGCTTGGATGTTCCTTGGACCTGGCTCGAGTCAAATCGAAATACTCGACGGAGACCTTGACGGAAACCAGCGTGCTCCGCAGCTAACCTCCGATCTTGAGTTGGATCTTACTGACGTCTCGAAAATAACGGTGATTCGCAAGGAAAGATGAGCGTTCTGGCAAAATATTGCTGGAAGTAATTCGTGTTGGCGATCAGCGAGAAAACGCTCGTTCCCAGGCTCATGCCTGGAAACACACTGCTTCGGAGGCTCCGCCTCATGGGCAGTTTGTTGACACTCCCGTACCCTGTTTTTCGGGATTTTCGTTAGAATCGTGTGGCGAAATGGGTGAAGTTGTCCTATTATTTAGACAACTTGGGCAAGCTGGATTAGAATAAAATTCGACTTCTGTCCGTATCGTTGATCGAAAAAATCTATTGGAACTTGTTGAGGAAATCGTGGTTATATCATTCGCTTCCGGTGCAAATCGCTCGGATCGTAACGCCGTTGCATCGATGAATATTCGCGCGTGGGTAAAGCGTAGCATCGTTGGTCTTGCGTTCGGTATGCTAACGGCTTCGTCAGTCGTTGCGGATTCGACGGGTGAATCACAGTCATCAAAGCGATTGATCAATCTTCAAAGCCAAGACATTGAGCTACCAGAAGATTTTTTGGTAAAGGTCGATGGCGATAAACTTCAAGTCGCGTTGGTCTCCGTCGGTGCCATCGAGTCTCAGATGTCAACTGCCAATCTATTGGTTCGGCTCTTCGATTCTTCCGGTGAAGAAAAGGTCGCAACTAGCAATCAACGAGGCATTGCCGAGTTTCGTGGTGTCAAGGGCGATGAGATGCATGCTTTGTTGGTAGCGGATGCCAAAGCCCACGTGTCGCTTCCCGTGATGACAGTAAGTGCTAGAACAGCCGCCGAAAATAATATTGAAACGACGAGCTTTAAGATGCCGGTTATGCAGCCCAATCCGAAAGAGATACTCGTCGCGATCAACCGCGATATCCCACCAACCACTGGACCGGCGGGTGAAGTCTACTCTGCTAATGAACTCGATCCGCAGCCGGTTACCACATACAGAGTTCGGTTGCAAAACGACGGCGACTTGCTCGGTCGTGTTGTCGTATTGGATCGAGAGCTAGCAGACAAGCTTCGCTACGCCAAGTTGACGTTTATGCGAAATGATCAAGTGGTTGCTCGAACCGATTCAACTCCTAGCGACGGTAGCTTTTTTGTCCAAGGGCTTACTGAAGGTCTGCATGGCGTCATCGCGGCAGGTCCGGCCGGTTATGCTTCGTTTGCATTCGATGTACTTCCTGCAGTTGGAGGGGAATCGCTGCCTCGCGAAGGTATTTTAGGAAAACCAGTGTCGTACATCGCACCGAATTTGAACGAGCGACTGAATGTCTGCCTATGTCCTCCAAGATACGTACCTCAAATAACCAACCGCATTCGAGAAGCCTACGGACCTCCAATTGGTGGAGTTGCATCACAGTCTGGTCTGGGCACGCCGTTTGGCGGTGGAGGTTTTGGTGGCGGTGGATTTGGCGGTGGAGGATTCGGCGGCGGCGGTGGTGGATTCGGCGGAGGGGGACTTGGCGGAGGAGGTTTTGGCAACATCCTAGGCTTAGCCGGACTCGCTGGCATCGCGGCGGTGATTGCCAACGATAATAACAACAACAATACTGTGATCTCGCCGATCACGACGACGACGACAAACTGACATTCATTCGATGTCATAGATTCGTGAACAGCTACCGCTCAATCAAGACGATGAAGCTACTCTAGCTCATCGAATTCGGCAGATGTCAGAGTTGCGTATGGGTCGAGTTCGCCATCGCTCATAATGGTGGAATTCATGTCGAGCGTATCTACCGAATCGATTCTCTGAATGTTCTCGGATTTCGCTTCGGTATTCTGAACTTTCGGCATCGCCTCGCCGATAGCCTTAACCTGCCCTAATACAGCCGCATCTTTTTTCGCAATCATCAGCATGTCGTTATAGACCGCTCCCACAACTACGTTGTCAGAAATGACGGCTTGCCATTCGCCTCGCGAGCGCGATTGGATAGCCAGTAGTTTTGACGCGAGTCGTTCTAGTTGACTCGGAGTAAGCAAAGCCTGGCTTACCAGCAATTGGTCAAGGGGCTGCGATCGATCGACTAGCCATTTTTCGAAAGCAACAAGAAATTGCTGGCGTGTAAAAAAATCACTTTGGAGCGCCATCAAGGCTAAAAGCAGTCCGCGATCCATAGTTTTTCACTCATTCAATCGTATTAAAAATACTAAAACGACAAACGTGGCGTACGCTTCCAGCTTGCGGGATGAGTCCGTAGTCAAGCATGGAAGTGCCAAATTTTATCGATCTAACAAACTAATAGGATAACCCATTTATATTCACTCTCGCAAGCACTTAGTTTTCGAATCATGGTGTTTCCTGAGCTCGATTACTTGGTTGCAACGATCTTGGCGAGTTCTTCAAAAAGGAGCAGGCATGATCTTTCGTCAAAAGTCCGCGATTTTTCTAGTCTTTCCTCTAAATTGACAAGGACGCTCGTTCGCGGCTCGATTCGAAAACTCAAATTCAATTCCTTTGAAAGTTCGTCGAGCTTATTCAGGCTAGGGTTATCGGAGATTGCTTGATGATCGACGAGCTCACGAACAGCCACTTGGAACATCCACGCCGTTTGTTTTGCCGTCCAATAGTCGCCGAGCATTTCTCGACGACTCTCTAGAAGGTGAACTAGCCAATCACGAACTTCGGATTCTGTCATCGGCTTTTGTTCCATTGATTGCCTCGCTTGATGCCGTACTCGAAGCGCATCGGCGTGTGCGGAACTCGAAGCGACAAGTTCTCTTCGATCGCCGAAGGGAACTCGATCAAAGGCGGAAAGCACTTCTTGGCTCAATGTAGACGAAGTTGGCTTTTGTTCAGACGACTTTGAATCGTATTCCAAGCTCCACCACATGGCGGGATAGGCTCGGCCAGGCGTTCGATCCAATGGCCTCCATCGCGGCTTTGACTTGCTCAATTCGTGATGACATCCGGTGCAATCGTAGATCGCAAAATCGCCCCAGAGTTCGGGTCGTTCAGCGGCGTCATGAATCAATTGGATGCCGACATCGTTGGCCGCGATGCTGCCCAGCATGCTTCGACGTGTGCGGTCGTAGCTATCGCGCCAAGACTGATAGTCGGCGTCTGTCGCCGACACGATGCCAAAGCGCGCTTGATAGTATTCCTGTTGTTTGGCAAAGGTCGTTGGCGATTTCGCATGAACGTGACTCGACAGTGGTTTATCTTTCAATTCTTTCCAGTGCGGAGGCATTGCATCTTGAAAGACTTGAAGGTCGACCGGCGGCAGCGGCGGGTGACCGGCAGCGTACATTGGATGCGTTACAAATCGGTGTTGCTCGATGTTGCCGAGATGGCAGCTCCAGCAAACTTTCGCGGCTACCGACGGCGATGCAAGATCTAGCATTCCAAGCTCGGATTTCTCGAGCGGCGTTTTCTCTCGCCAAGTAGTCTGCTGGTGGTTTTCGATGCGTGTGTATATCGAACCCGGGCCATGGCAGGCTTCGCATTGCACACCAAAGCGAAGCAGTGACGATGTATTTGCATCGAGGGTCGTCCGATGGTCCAGCCCAGCATGGCAAGTTAAGCATTGCTTCTCAAAATTACCATCTCCCTTACTCCAACCGAGTTTCTGGCAAATATCGCGCGAGCGCTGATTGCTAATGCGATCGACGGAATTCAATTCTTCTTCTGTTAAATCAAGGCGAATCAATTCATAGGCTTGAGCATGTTTATCGTTTTGCAGCCACTCGCTAGCTTCCGTTAGCCGTATAAAACTGGTGACTTCGAGTTGTTCATAAATTGGGCTAGGGGCACTGTGACAGGCTGCACACTCTTTGACGCCGATAACGGTGGGAGATGCCGAAAGACCAGGGGTATCGCCCCGAGCGGTCGAAGCAACCACGAATATCGCCAGCCCGCAAAAGGCAAGTCCCACAAACGATCGAGCTAAATTGAGAATCGATAAAATCTTCATTGAGAATCGCTTTCGAGCAAACCGACGGCAGCTTGTTTCAGAGCGGATCGCCATTCTTCGAGGTTGGGCGGATGGTTGGTTTTGGCGGCACGTGGAAAACTTGGCGACTGTTTGTCGTTCGGAAAGACCAGGGCTCGTCGCATCGTATGCATGGCTTCGGAAAGTTGCTTTGACTCGGATTGAGCACCGGAAGCCCACGCACCAACATAAAACTGGGCGGCAGACTCCCAATCCTGGCCGACCTCTGGCTTGGCAAGCTGCGTTCGGCTCAACGAACGAAGTTTTTGTCGGTTCCAGCCGACGACGTCTCGGTCTCCTCCAGGATAAAACTGAGCAGCTAGCAATTGTCGCAATAGGGCCGTCACTTCAATGATTTTCGTCGCGTCGGATGCCTTGTCTCGAAGTAATTCTTGCAGGTTTTTCGATTCCTCTATTAGCAGCAATGCCGCCCTCGATTCCAAATGAAACGCGAGCGACTCTATTCCACGAAGATTCCATGTTCTCGGATTTGCTCGCCCAGAAACGATTATTTCGCGACTATCTCCCGATGGCAAATGCAGAGCACCGTTCAGAGCGACATGACAGTCGGTGCATCGATAGAGCGAAAGTTCTGGCCAGACCGACACGGCGTGTGTTTTGCTTGCTCGTGCAGATGTTAACTCGAGTTCAGCATCGGCCATCGCAACTTGGCCTGCAAGCCAGAGTCGAGCTCGATAATCGGGAGTCGACATCATCGGGTCTCGCCAATGCTTTGGATAGCGATCGTGATAGACCGACATATCAAAATAGAGAGCCGGATGACCGGCAGCGATGATGTCGTGATTCATATCGCGATCGGCACTTCCGACGTGACAAGCAACGCATAGCTTGGCGCGCTGAACCAGCGGTTTGATCTCGGTCATCCCTTCGATAAGCGAACCATTGAGTTGGTAGTGCCAAGCGTACCAAGGTTGCGATGGTCCGTGGCACGATTCACAGCCGACACCTTCGGCAATAAGTGGTGTAAGCTTGTCGGTCGAGAGTTCTCGATTCGTGTTGTGGCATGCGAGGCAATTGTCGTACTCACGCGGCTTAGCGATCGCGCCGTTTCTAATAATGCCAAGCTTCGTGAGAATTTGCTGGGATTGTTCCGATGCCAAAGTTCTCCATGAGGCGGCATGAGGATCGCTTTCCAGCCAGATTGGATATTCGGATCCGCGAAGCGCCGAAGGAGTCGAGACCGCAGGACGAGGTCCCCCGTGACAACTTGAGGCGGCACACGAAGCGGCTCCTCGGACAACCGTTGCGGTCTTGAAGATTGCCCCAATACCCCAGTCCGGCTGCGAAAGGTTTAATTCGGTAGCCGGACTGATGATCGTTTCCTGCGCATAGGAAATTACCGATGAAGCCAAAACGAGGTAGACACCGATGACCGACCAAAGTCTATGCAGCCATTGGTTTCGGTGTACGATGCAACAACTTTCAAGTTTGCGAACTATAATAGCCTCCTTGCCTATCGCTTTGCGAACGTCATAGCTTGACTTGTAAATGCGTTGTCCGATTCCATGCCAATTCCAACCCAAGCTAGAATTCTACACAATTATTTCGCGGTGTTGCGTTCGATCGACAAACCAAGTCCAATTAACCGGATTCTGTAAAAAAACATGACGGAACAGAAATCTGATTCCAAACTGACATTGAAAATGCGTTTGATGCAGAACGGCATTTCGGTCTTCACAACGACGACGAACGAGCCGGTCGAAATCGGACGACGTCAAGCCCACGAACTTCCCGAGCCGAGCCTGCAATGGACGGCTGCCGGCGACCAGAGGTTTGTCGTTGCCGCCCTCGAATTACGAGGTTTTCCGAGGCAACTCCTGCGGATCGAGATCGCCTCTCGAGGCCAGATAAAAATTGGAAATTTACATCACCAGGCCGCAGTCAAAATCGCTAACGGCGGCTTGATCGGGCCTTTGAAGGAACAGATTGTCCCATTGCCCGTGACTTTGGCGCTTCCAGAAAACCTCGCGATCGAATTTGAAGATGCGAGTGATCCTCCCAAAATTGGACTTGGGCCCAAAAAAGCCAAAGAGCCGGCACAGGACGACTGGACCATCGCTCTGAATTCCCTTTGTATTCAGGACGTCGGAGACTTGGCCGACTCGATGAAATCGGGCAACGGTTGGGCCGATTCGAGCAGGGACTACTCGCTTACCCGAATGGCCAATGATACGAGTGGGTTCGGCCAACAACAACTATCGACCGTACTCACCTGGCTCGAACAAGCTCTCGCGGCGATGCAGCGTCCTGCGTCGTCATCAGAGTTCTATGCTGGCATCGCCGAAGCCGTAGCTAGAATCATCGATGTCGATCGGGCCGAGATTATCCTATGGGATGGAAAAGAGTGGCTTCGCGATCCCGAAAGATCCTTTGTCCATCCCGATGTCAGTTTCCCGGACGGATTGAAACCGCCGGCAAATTCATTGCTAAATCGCGCGCGAAGCACTCGCCGAATGACGATCCATCCCGAGCCATCGGTACTCCGCAAACACGACGTAACCGATAGTGTCATGCAACTGCATGCCGCCGTCGCATGCCCTATCCTCGACATTTTTGGCGGTGGGGAAGACATCTTGGGAGTGCTTTATGCTGATCGACAGTCAGGAAATTCGCGACAAGCGTGCGAGGTAATGGAAACCGAACAGAAACTGATCGCAATCCTAGCCACTGCCATCGCTTCAAGTATTGCCAAAGAGGGACGTGAAAAACTCGTTACCAAGTACCAACAATTTTTTTCATCGAAGGTGACCGAAGCAATTCGTCTGAACCCTGGCCTTCTCGACGGTGAAGATGCAAACGTAACGGTTCTGTTCTGCGACATCCGGCGTTTTAGTCACGAAACTGATCGCATCGGAGCGGCCGCTGCAATGCGATGGGTAAGCGATACGTTGAGCGAGCTTTCCGAACATGTCCTTCAATTGGATGGCGTCTTGGTCGATTATGTCGGCGACGAAATGTTTGCCATGTGGGGTGCCCCCGAAAAGACGGAAGACCATGCGATGCGAGCCGTCAGCGCTGCGAATGAAATGATAAAGTTGCGGCAAATCCTTAGCGATCGGTATAGCGAAACCCTACCCAACGGAGTCGATTTTGGCATCGGAATTTGTACGGGCACCGCTCGTGTCGGGAACACCGGATCAAAGCAAAAATTCAAATATGGGCCGCTGGGTCGTACCGTCAATCTTGGCAGTCGCTTGCAAGGACTGACCAAGCAATGGAAGGTTTGCTGCGTAATGGACGCCGCAACCGAACGCGACTTACCAACCACGTTTCTTCGGCGAAGACTTTGCCAAGCACAAGTAGTTGGCATGGAAGGTAGCACCGCGCTATACGAACTGATGCCTGAAAACGATGAAATCCACGCTGAACTCGCAAAGGGTTATGCCGCTGCGCTGGAATTGTTCGAATCAGGTACTCAACCCCGAGAAGCCGCTCGTGCCTACGGTGAATTGGTCCAGCGATTCCCGCAAGATGGTCCGTCGCTCATTATGCTCGTCCGAGCCGTGAATGAGCTCGTTCATCCTTCGGTTCCGTTCAGTCCCGTCTGGTCCGCCTCAACGAAGTGAAGCGATTGCGGTTGATTCGCTAACCGGTTCAATCGCATTGACTATAGCTCGAATTCCGCAAAGTTAGGCCTAAAATTGTAGCGGTGCGGCGCGAGCCGCCCGGTGTTACTTAGGTTTTCAACGCTTTACCGGACGGCTCGCCGTTACGCTAACCTAACCTTTCGGCGTTCACCCCAACCCCTGGTGATGAGTTTTTCTTGCAAAATAAGTAGTTTTGGCGAAACATTATTTGATTTCGACGGTTGACACCGAACCTGCTAGCGTTTAATGTATGCAATTGCGACCTAAATGGCCAATTGTGGTGGTGCGGCAGGTCCTTCTAAATTGATCAAAAAAGTCTGTGTGGAATCGGTTTTGATTCGAGTTATACGATTTTGATCGTCCGACGGTAGCTTTTTACAACTGCATCATTCTCCAGGAGCTTTCGATGAGTAAGCGGTTTTCGCCTTTGTTGGGTGTGGCAACTTTCTTTTGCTTTTCCGCTTGGCTCGCCCAGGCAATCCAAGCGGCGGATTTCTCCGTTGCGTCTCGCGATGATGTTTTGGTTCTTACTTCTAAGATCCAAGCAACTCAGTTCTTAACGCACGCGACGTTTGGACCGACGCAAGCCGAAGTCGATCAGCTTGCTCTCGAAATGCGACAGCAAGGAACCATCGCCGCTGCGACAGCCTGGATAGACCGCCAGATGAACGAGGCTCTAACGCCGATCTCGCTTCATGAGCCACTTATGGAATCGATGATCGTTGGCGATTTTCCACTTTGGACGATGCACACGCGAACCGGTTTAGGAACGACGGAAAATCCGTATATCTATACGCCCAACGGAAACCAACCCGAGCTTCGGTACACAATGTCTCGAACGCGATATCGCCAACATGCTTGGTGGCATCTTGCCATTGCTGGCCAAGATCAGCTTCGACAAAAAACAGCCTGGGCACTCGCTCAGATCATCGCTGTAGGCAGAAGTGTTGCAACTTTTGATGATGCCGCAAACGAGGGAACTATTACGGGGTCTGTCCTGAAGCCGCGGTATTTCGGGATCACCAATTTTTATGATATTTTCGTTCAAAACGCCTTTGGGAAATATCGCGATATTGTTGGTAAGGTTACTTATCATGGAATCATGGGCGACTGGTTAACCTATCGCGGCAATCTACGAGCTCAGGGCTTACTTGAGCCAGATGAAAATTATGCTCGCGAAGTCATGCAGCTTTTTACAGTTGGACTTGATTTGCTCACCGACGATGGCGTCCAGCAATTCAACGGCGGAACACTCATTCCTACCTATGACAACGACGATATCCGACAATACGCGAAAGTCTTTACCGGACTTGGTTATGGCTCCGGCACCTACGCACCAACCAATACTGCTCTGAATCCATACAGCCCGTTTACAGGCGCCGTTTCTACTGATCCCAATGGAACCGTGAAGTTCCGAGTGCCGATGCGCATGGCACCGTCGCAGCACGACCGAACAACCAAGGTTCTGCTTGGACATACGATAACCAATGCGCTTGGTAACAATGCAACGCATAATGAGATCAGTGCAAATAAGGAAATTGACGATGCGCTCGATGGATTGGTCAATCACCAAAGCTGTCCTCCGTTTATCGCAAACCGATTGATTCAGCGAATGGTGAAGTCGAATCCATCGCGAGCCTATATTGGACGAGTCGTTGCGGCCTTCAAAGGATCTGGCCCGGCAGAACGTGGCGATCTCAAAAAAGTTGTTAAAGCGATTCTGCTCGACCCAGAAGCTTGGCAGCCAATTCGAGTCCAATACCAACGGGCACCAGTTAACAAGTTCATCGTAACGACCATGGGTACCGAGGATTCGCGGTTGCAAGAACCGGTGTTGAACTACACTCGCTTTACGCGTTTCTTCAAAGGGAACGGCTTGTATGAAAAAGCTGTTAATGCTAGCTTCACAACACCTGTTGTGCTTGCGAACCAATTCCGACTCGATACTCGTGACGTCGAGTTCGACCAGAATCCCTACGAGCCGCCCTCGGTCTTCAATTTCTACTTGGCCAACCATCAGCCGCCAGCGCTAAACGGTTTTGTTGCCTCGTCTCGAATCCCAAGTAATCTTTTGGTTGCACCTGAATTCGAAATACAGAATGCGTTAACCGCCAACCGTACCGCGAACTTCTTTCGTTCTCGGATATCGGCCGCAAACATTTCGCAAACGTTCCAGACTTTAAATGTTACGACCCCAACCAGTTCGACGAGGGTCGGTACTGGCACCATCTTTACCATCGCCAATGAATCGACACGATGTCGCGTACTTTATGATTTTACTTCCGAACGTGACTTGTCGGACTCAGCCGGTGAGGTTACTGCCCTACTGGAACGACTCGACATGTACCTGTGCGGCGGAACGCTCAGCAGTCAAATGAAAGCCACACTCGATCTTGCTGTTCGGGATCAAATTACACTGGCTCTTGCAGACGGAAGCGTTTCGACTGCGGAAGCATTAGATATCGCAAAAGGTGTGATATTGTCCATCGTCTCGTGTCCAAGTTTCTTGGTCACCGAGTAGTTTTGGTTTTGATCATCCTGTATTCATTGATTTCATAATTCATAATTCATAAAGCAAAAATCTCAATTCGAGGAAAATAGAATCCATGTCCAGATCAACTTCAAAGTCCGACTTCGATATTCGGCGCAGCTTGCTAAAATTGGGTTCCTGCGGTGCTATGACCAACGCGACATTTTTATCGACGATGATGCACCTCAAGTCGACCAGCGCCGTTTTGGCCGGCGGTCCGTCGATACCGCCTGACCCAGGGTACAAGGCCATTGTTTGCCTATTCTTCAATGCGGCGATCGATTCGTTCAACGTGTTGACACCGCACGGAACCACGCAGGCAGATCCTCGGTATGCCGAGTACGTTACGACGCGCACCGGTGCTGCGCTGAAGCGAAAGGATCTAGCCAATGGTATCGATGATGGTCCGTGGGTGGGTACCGATTACGGATATCTCAACCCGATCACCGATAATACCGCAGGCAGCGGGAGAGTCTTTGGTTTGCATCCAAGACTTCCTAAGTTGAAGCAAATCTATGACAATGGTCATTGTGCCTTCGTCGCCAACACCGGTGCGTTGGTAGAACCACTGTTGAATAACTCGGATTACAGTAACGCTGCCAAGATTAAACCGGTTGGACTCTTCAGTCACCCTGACCAGCAGCGACATTGGCAGACGGCCGTTCCGACATCGCGAAACCAAGCGCGAGGTTGGGCTGGAAAAATGGCCGATCTTATGACCGACCCAGCGCTCATGAGCAACAACGTTTACACGGCTATTTCTACCGCCGGTCAAAGTCTGCTTTTGACAGGGAATCGAATCTTCTCCTATTCCGTCGGTGCGGTAACGGATAACATTCCACCCATCAATGGCGGTGCGATTCGATTGGACGGAATTGGTTCAACCTCTTCGGCGATGGACCGCATTTACAATGCGGCTCATACTGATTTCGCGAGCCAAACCTATTCAGATATTCTAGAGCGAACCATTCGCGATTATCGCGTCGGTGCTCGAGATTCAGCTTCCACCTACCAGGCAGCGTTTGAGGCGGCTTCGCTGCCCACCACTGGTGACCAATTCCCAACCTCTGGACTAGGATCGCAATTGGCGGCGGTTGCTCGGTCGATCAAAATTGCATCGGACCCAGCGGCTATCGATCCTTTGAAGCAAAATCGCCAGATCTTTTTGGTTCAGATTAACGGATGGGATCATCATGCCAATCTGCTTTCCTCTCAAAATACGATGCTTCCATTGATCGACAATGGACTCAAAGCCTTTTACGACTTCTTGCAGAATAGCAGCCTACTCAACAACGTCACGTTGTTTACGATTTCTGACTTCGCAAGAACTTGGTCGTTTAACGGTAGCGGCTCTGACCATGCTTGGGGAGCGAACCCGTTTGTCATGGGTGGTGCTGTCAACGGTGGTAAGGTCTACGGCACTTATCCAAATATCGTCTTCAATACCAGTTCAACAGGTATCGATCGAGGTCGAGGAGTCATCATTCCTCAAACCTCCTCTGATCTTTACCACGCTGAGATTTGTCGATGGTTTGGTGTTCCGGATAGCCGATTGACCGATGTTTTGCCGAATCTAAGAAACTTTTCTTATCAAGGTTCAGGCGGACATCCAGTTGGCTTCATGAACTATACGTAGCGATGTCAAACCACTACTGAGAAAAACCCATTTCGTTTGTAGTCCCGCCTTCAGGCGGCTATTCAGAAATAAAAAAGCCGGCGATTTTCGGCGTCTTTTTTCGTGCCGTATTCATCACGTAGAAAGATGCTTTTGCATCCATACCAGCGACGTCCGGTTGTTGGCCTCTTCATCTGCAAGCTGGCGATCGAGCGGTTTGCCGTAAATCGTTGGCGTTGGCTGTTTGCGTGGATTGCGATCCACCTGCTTCATCGCGGCGTCGAGATGGGTTGCTTTGCGATCTGGGAACGTCGACCAATAGGCGTCTGTCAAGCAGGGTACCTTTAGCGGATCTCGCGTCGCCATTTCCAGATTGAACACGATCACCGGATTGGCCTTACGCAAGACGGAAATCATGCGCTGAAGATCGAGGAATCCGGTCCCGCACGGAACTTCACTTAAGAGAAATCCGTCCGTGTACGGCTGAACAGCCATATCCTTCAAGTGGACACTCATCGCATAAGGCGCAAGTTGCTCGACAACCGAATGCGGTTCGTCAAGCAACGCAATGTTGTTACCCGTGTCTACCAAAGCCCCAATCCACTCGCTGCTAATTCCCTTGAGCAATCCTATCTGCTCGTCGAGCGTGAAGTCCTTATGGTTTTCAACCGCCAGGTTCAAGCGGTTCTTGGCTAAGATCGGTTCGACAAGTTCGAGTCGCTGCTTGGCTTCGCGATAAAACTGCCTGAATTCTTCCTGCGTGCGAAAAACTTCGTACCTTCGGCCTCCCATTAGAACTGCTCGAGCAACCGTTGCCCCCGTCTCTCGAGTCGCCTTTACTTCATGCTCAAATACGTCGAGCTCGGTTTTTGACTTCGGAAAACGAATGTCCCCCTCCAAGTACGAAAGGTCACTTTCGCACTTGGAGCGGAGTGCCTTCAGAGCTTCCGTATCGAGATCGCGGAAACTTGTTTGCATTCCATCGGCGCCAAGCTTTCGAACATAGTCGTAGAAGCTAAGCACGTCATGAAATGCAGTTCCATCAGTCTTGCTTCGAACGGCCTGCCAATGAAGGTTGCACGAGAAAGTACAAATGCCTGCAAAGGACGCTCCGGCATTCGCTGCTTGCAATGGGACTGCGCCTAAGGCTGCGAGCACAGCAATAAAATCGCGGCGTTTCAAACGTTTGCTTGCTTTCATCGTCTTTTGTCGACTTCAACTTTCCTTCTTACAGCCAGTGTTTGTCTTTATACCAAAATTGAGGAAGCCCGGAAAAAATGGCTCTTCCGCAGAATCTGTGGGGCAAAATTAACTATTTATCGTTACGAATAGAAAACCGAAGTTTCAACGGACACCCGTTTCGCATTGGATTTTT
>JAWXCK010000246.1:0-52132 GCA_034408855.1 Pirellulaceae bacterium | reverse complement strand
GTCGGTGGTTCGACCCGCCTGACGATGGCAGCCAACCACGAATTGTTTTTGGGAGAGATTCAAATGAAGAAAGCAGATGTGAAGATCGGTGGGACCTACTACGCGAATATTAGCGGGAATAAGACTAAGGTTCGAATCGAAAGCGAAACTCGAAACGGCGGGTGGAACGCGACGAACTTGGCGACGAACAAGAAAGTTAGTATTCGATCGGCGCAGCGATTGCACGGCGAAGTTCTCGTCAAAAGTAAGACCACTAAGGTAACGACGACCGGCAACTTGACGATCGTCGAAGTCCCGCCCGCAACGGTCGAAACTTTCGGCGGCGCGAACCAAGAGCAACCGACGTTGGTTCTTCGGAAGCCGGCCAAGGCGAAGAAAGAAAAATCCGCCAGCCCGACGACGGACGCCATCGCATCCGAACCCAAGCCCGATAAACGATTGAGCTGCATAACGGCCGCGGTAAAAGTTTTGGAAGAAGCGACCGAACCGCTCAGCACGAAGCAGATCATCGAAGCCATGTCGACCAAAGGTTATTGGTCGAGCCCCGGTGGCAAGACACCCGAAGCGACGCTTTACAGCGCGATACTTCGTAACCTTTCTAAAGGTGACGCGTCGCGTTTTGTGAAAGCCGAACGCGGTCGGTTCACGGTAAGGGCGGTCCAATAATGCCAAGCAACACGAAAGCTCTACCAAGCAACCAGATCGCCGACGCGCTGCGGGCGTATGCGATCCGATTGGAACAGTGTTCGACCGTTCGATTGCGATCGATCCGGGTCGACGACCTTCAAGAATTGGTTTTAACGATTGCCGACATCCTCGATCGACCGCTACCAACGGATGCAACGGAACGGAAAGCGACCGCGTAGCCTTGGCACGCTTGCCAACCGACGCCCCACATTCGCAACGGTGTGGGGTTTTCTCGTGGGCTGGCGTAAATGGCCAAGAACTCGCCGCCACGCCACTGACCGCAAACGGTCGCGATACGGGGGATGCGAAATTTTCTCGGAAAATGCATGGCAGTATCTCGATGATCGGCTTGCCGTTTCGCCACCGATATCGCTGAATGTTGTTAACGCAAAACGATTTTTGAATTCCACCACCGGAGAAACGCAGATGACTACCGACGAAAAGAAAGCCAACGAAAAAATCCTCCGCGGGACCTTCCGCACGATGGACGCCTTTCAAGCTCAAGAGATTCGCGACGCCTACTATAAAGCGATCGAAGGCCTTCGAACCCTGGCGGACGCCTTGGAGATCGCCGACGCTGACAACCCTGGCCCCGCTAGCCCCCTGTTGATTGAAGAACACCTGTTGGCCTGCGAAGCCATCGGCACGATGAACCGAAGCTTACTCGGACGATTTCTCTAACCGATCAATTTGTAAAACGGAGGACTTACTATGAAAGAACTTCCCCGCATTGGCGACCGCATCCGGCTCGTGGCGATGCACGACGATCCCGGTCCGATCGCTACCGGTCAGAACGGAACCGTCGTCGATGTAACTAGTCACGGGAGTGGCGCAGACGCTTGGCATCAAATTGATGTCTCCTGGGATAGCGGCCGAGCGTTGATGCTGGTTTCACCGCCCGACGAATTCGAAATCATCGCCGGCGAAACGCAATGGACCGGTAGATCCATATCGATCGCTAGGTCGATCTCGGCTTGGACGCCGCGACTTGTTCGCCATCCATCGAGCGTGAGCACCAAAAGCTGATTGCAATGCTGAAGATGTTCACAGTCATGGGCCTGCCAGTACTGCCATTCGATTGGCAGCCCATACTGAACCAACGGATGGCTATGCACGATCGGCGAATAAACCGAACATCCAGCTTGCATAAGCGCCGCCGTTGCCATGCAAGCCGCGTTGAAACGATCTTCACGGACGAGGGGATCGGTGTGACTGTAGGGACTTGCGAGGTAAATCATTTTCGATTTCCCCTCTCAATCAATCCGCTCGGATTCTCCAATTCATTACATTTTTTCAGTTTAGCCCGTCGCCGCTTTTTCGCCTCAACCACATTATTAATGTGGCATCGCCGACATATCGATTTAACTCCACCTTTCCCAGGATACACGTAGAAATCAGTGTCTACTGGTCGCAACCATTTACAGCGAGTGCAACGTTTCAACCAGCGATCACCGACTCTATAACATCCACTATGAATGCGTTTGTGCTCTAAACGTGACAGTACCTTTAGGTTTTCGATGCGATTGTCGAGTTTGTCACCGTTGACATGATGAATCTCAAACCCTGGTGGCACGGGACCGAAATGCAACTCCCACACAATGACATGCTCAAAACGAAATTTGCCGCCCGTGCAACGGATGCGGCGATAACCATACTCAGTGACCGTACCCTTCGTTCCAAGTTTTACGTTCATCGCATGTTCTCCTTTCGTGGCATCATCGGGATTGGCGATTCGCCTGTTCGCTCGAGAATGGCAGGCTTGCCCGTAAAGCGCTGGTACCGGTCGCACATAACGTCACAATATGGCATATCGAGTTCCATCAAAAACGCATTTCGACCTGTCTGCTCCGCGCCGATCATTGTCGAGCCCGATCCGCCGAATAGGTCCAAGACGTTTTGGCCAAGTAGCGATGAGTACTGGAGGGCTCGTACCGCGAGCTCTGCAGGCTTACCCGTTAAATGAGTAAGTTGCTGTGGCGGAATCTTTTTGACGTGCCATAGGTCAGTGATATTATTCGGGCCGTAGAACTTATGACCGGCCCCTTCTTTCCAGCCATAGAACGCGAGTTCGTGCGCGCCGAGAAAATCCTTCCTTGTCAAAACCGGCCATTCCTTATTCCACACGATCGCTTGGCTGAAATACAAGCCATTTCGTTTCAGCGGCCCCGGATAATTTCCTATGTTTCCGTAGCCTCCCCAGATATAAAAACATCCACCCGGAAGCAATACACGTGCGATGTTTCCGAACCAAGAATTTAACAGCCGGTCAAATTCATCGTCAGATACGAAGTCATTTGCGAGGGGTCGATCCTTGGCTTGCATCTGTCGTCTCGGCTTGTCGGCGATTGCCGTTACCGACCCGTTACCTTTCGAGCCCTTCTTTTGCATGGCAGCCGTGAATGCTGCATTGCCTTGATCGTTCTTAAGCTTTCTTGATGCCGAATTATCGGAAAACGAACTCAACCCAGCTGCGATCGCATTCTTACTTCGCGGTTCAACTTTGACGTTGTACGGCGGATCTGTATTGCACAGATGAATTGGCTGACCGTTGAGCAATCGATCGACGTGCTCCGCGTTCGACGAGTCGCCGCAGAGCAGCCGATGGTTGCCGAGTATCCACAGGTCGCCTGGTTGCGTAATCGCTTCATCCGGTGGCAATGGAACGTCGTCCGGATCGGTTAGCCCTTCCTCGATTCCGTTCCCCATAATCCGAGCTAGCTCTTCGGAATCGAAACCCAACAAGCCAAGATCGTAGTTGGCTTCCTTGAGTGCATCGATTTCGATCGGCAGCAGATCGTAGTTCCAATCGGCCAGCTCATTGGTTTTGTTGTCAGCGATCCGATAGGCTCGAACCTGGTCGGGTGTTAGGTGCGTGGCGACGAGGACGGGCACACGATCCAAGCCCAACTTCTTAGCTGCCTTCAGCCGCGTATGGCCGACGATGATGACACTATCGGAATCTACAACTATGGGTTGCGAGAAGCCGAACTCCCGAATGGATGCGGCGACCGCATCAACTGCATCTTCGTTGATGCGTGGGTTGTTTTCATACGGTCGAACACGATCCAACGTCCACATTTCTATTTTCATACTTTATCGATCCTTGATTGAAAGAAAAAAACCCGGGAAACTGTGACTCAATCGGACAATACAACGCTGTCCGAAGCTGATGGTCTTAAAACATGAATCACCAACAAAAACATGGGTAAACTGACGCGTTATACCCCTAAACAAACTGTGACTTGTATTGCGACTTTTCCGGAACCCCTCTAAAGGCGTTTATCCTGCCCGTAGGACCCATAGCAAGTGGTTGCACCGGAGCGTCGGAGTGCCGCTTTCGCAGACGCGTTGTATGGGCTCGCATTCGCGCTGTATAGCGACTTGTTTTCGATTGAATGACTCGCGGTACAAAGAGACACGACGCAAGCGGTGCGGTCGTAGGGGCGACGAATGCGTTTTGCGATGGTGACGATGTTGCTCGTGTCGTGAGCGCAAATCGAATACCGCAATACCGCAATTCATCAAGGGGGGTCTCTCGCGTGCGCACGCACATAGGTATACGCGTGCGTGTATGATGTATTGATGAATTATTATTCTTATTATATATATCCTTATTTTTAAAGGCTTTTCGTTCTTTTTCCTTCTTGCGGTATTTCATGCGGTATTCCAATTCATCATCGCGGTATTTCGAGTCCTCGCCGTCCTCGGCGTGATGAATTAAATTCCGAGGCTAATACCTCAAGATCCAACCAACCAGTAAATCGTTCCCGGTCTGGTCTTCGATGGACCAGGGCCGCAGTCAACTAGCTTCTGTCGGCGGAGCAGTTTGAGGACGTCCTCGTGGTCACTCGGCTTCCAGGGCAACCGCCGAGCCAACTCCCATTCGGGCATTGGCTTGTTGTTCCGTTTTTCACTCCATGCGGCGAGGACGCGGATCATCTCCTTGGCCATCGCATCGAAATCGTTACGACTCACATGTCGGCCGGCCATACAGAGCATTCGACGAGTCTGATGCATGGTGAACTCGACAGCCCATCGAGCCGCATCGCCACCGATAACTGGCATTTGGGGGTTCTGGCTGATCGCATAAATGAGCGCCAATTTTCGACTCTGCTCGCTGACTCGCCCCCAGACCGTCGTCCCTACGGAGTCGTTGTTTGATTCGAATCGTTCGTATTCCCGTTCCGCTTCGGATCTCGCATCGATCAATATTTTTTGGGCTTCCTCGGTATGCGGAATGATGGTCGGCACCGGGTGCCAATTCTGCAGGTTCCCATGTCCCGGTCGATAGTCGTTCCACCATCGCGACGTCTCTATCACGCGTTCCGGTATTTCTAGGATCTTAGGTTCTTGCCCCGTCCCCCTCCGTCCACATTCAAGAATGAACATGCGGGCGAAAAAGCCATTGGTGAGCATTCGCTCCGACAAGGCCGCATAATAGTGATTGGGAATAGCGGTGCCGAAGATCACCAGCGATGGTTGGTCGATCGCACCCGGAGCCTCTTTGCCGGCCTTGCGACGCATTGGATAGATACTGTTGGCGGTCGAATAGAACGTTAAAAGCGTCGACATGATGTTCTCGTGGCGAGCGTCTTTCGACTTATTAATCGACTGGAGCATCCCATCGATCTCATCGGTCTGAAATAGCATGCT
Source organism: Pirellulaceae bacterium (assembly GCA_034408855.1). Lineage (GTDB taxonomy): Bacteria > Planctomycetota > Planctomycetia > Pirellulales > Pirellulaceae > JAIYDQ01. The sequence continues at coordinate 46,792 of JAWXCK010000246.1, read as the reverse complement.
CGGTGTACTGAACAGCGCGTCTTGTATCCCTTCGCCAGACGCGAATCGCTCACCGACACAATCGGAAACGCCTATTTCATGCAGAATGCGGGTGTTGATCTTCCGCGGCCAGTCCTTGCCGGAAGCTGAATGAGCCAGTCCTAGGAGATAAAGGTTAGTGCGATTGTCACCCGAATCTCGAACCTTCCGGCCAGCAAGGAAGGCCTGCAACACCAGCGCACCGCTGAATGCCATTACCTGATTCGGATAGGGAGCTGTATCCAGGCAATAGTCCATAAGTTCGGAAATGAAACCTGGAACTCGCAGCAAATGTTCGGGCATCGTTCCTGGGTCATACGAATTAGGTAGCGCTTCCGGCGCCGGGATGTCGTCGTCGCTAAAGACCATCGGCGGCTTAGAGATAGGATCGTCACCATACCCTTGACTGCGTAGTTCGCGGGCCGCCGCTTCATAGTCGCCACTATGCTCGAGCAACGTATAAACGGAAAACGGTGAGTAAGCGTGATTCGGTTCAAAGGGAGCCGCGTTGCCGCTGAATACGTACAAAACTCGATTCTTAAGCGTCGCCGACCAACCCGATTGCTTGTTAGGCCGTCTCCAATATTCGTTGTCGCCCGGCTTCACAAGCGACCACCCGGAGGCCAATAGGACTCGGCGAACGTCGCCACGTTGATTAAAGTCGTCGCCTGGCCTCGATTGCCCATCATATTCGGCCGACGGAGTATGATCGATGACCGGAGGTGAATATGCGTTCAAACTCCAGGCGGCTTCCAATAGTAGTTCGCGCTCTTGCGCGGTTAGGATGGGGAGTTCGTCGAATGAACCTTGCAGCAACTCGTAGCCGGGACTTGGCGCGCAGAGAAAGAGCCCGCCCTCGCCGCGTGTTTCGATCATGGTCACAAGTTTTCCATCGCGTTCGGCTTGCGACAACTTTATGTTCCCGCAGACCGAAGCTTCCGATCGATACGCGACATGCAGTCCGCCAGACTGCGTTTGTTCGATGACCAATCTCGATAGCAGCTCTTCGGGAACCAGTGCCGACCAATCGTCGAACTGCGCCGCTTGAAAGTCAAAGTCGATCATCTCAAGGTTACCGCTCACGGCCCCGGTTACAATGCATACCGCATCGGTGCTCTCAGAAAACCATTGGTTTATCTGATGCTTGCTTGGTAGCGCGCTCTGATATGACTTCCATCCCGAAAGCGCTGGACGTTTCTCGATGCGCACTGCGGGAAGGACACTCAAGCCGGCTGCCAGATAACTTTGTGCGATCTCTAACACAGTGCTCCGATTCTCCGTAATCAAAATGGAACCTCGTCCGGGTTGTAGTCGTCAAATTCGACGACTGGCTCAGGCAGCGGCCCAAGCTCGTAGTTGATGATTCGCTCATACTCTTCGCCGGCTACCGCTCGAACCGTAATCGACGTCGTATCGGCGAGACCGCCGCCCTCAGCAATCTCGACTGCTCGTTCGATCGAGTCGGGGATGGGATCTGGCGACCGTTGCTTCCACCACGCCACCGCTTTTTGGCGAGCGTACCCGTCGTGCTCCAGGCAAACCCATTCCGATTTGTAGTGTTTCCAGCCGATTCGATATTCAACGCGTAACGTCCGTGGTGCGTTTTCGTCGGCGCCGCGTTTGACGTGAACGCTATAGAGAACTTCCCGAACCGCATGTTTCGTGATGGTTACTTGCCCAGAGAGAATGCCGGCTTCGCTGGCTTTGGGATCATGCTGCTGTTTTTCGGGTGGTGGAAACAAATATCCGCATTCTGGGCAGCTTGTGTATCCGGCCGCGATCAACGCGTGGCATTCCGGACATTCTTTAGCCGGCGCCGTTCCGCTGCCGTCATCACGTTGTACGACTTTAATCTGGTCGACCGGTCCGTGACGTTGAATATTGCCGCCAAAGTCAAGGATCAGACAGTTCTGTTTGCCAGGGTGCAATCGAAAACCTCGGCCGACCATCTGAACCAAAAGACCAGGCGACAAGGTCGGCCGCAGTAGGACAACACAATCGATATCGGGGGCATCGAAGCCGGTTGTCAGCACATTGACGTTGCACAGATATTTGAGCCGCTCTGGTGCGAATAACGAATCGCTATGCTTGTTACGAAAGCGATTTAGTATTTCATTGCGGTCGGCACTTGGCGTTTCACCGCAGACGAAACCACACTCGATTTGGTGCTGTTGCTGCAACACGTCGACGACACGTTGACCGTGAGCGACCCCGGCTGCGAAGATCAAAACCTTGTTTCGATCGCGAGTATACTCGACGATTTCAGCGCAGGCGGCTTTCACTAAATCGGGCTCGTTCATGAGAGATTCGACTTCCTCACGAACGAACTCACCGGCACGGGTGTGTAAGTTGGCGAAATCGGCTCGATGGATGCCAGCTTTAGAAACGAGCGGAGACAAATAGCCGTCGCGGATCAGCTCTTTTATGCCAACTTCGAAACAGACATGGTTTAAAAAATGATCTGGGGAGCATATCAACCCCGAATCGAGCCGGAACGGCGTTGCAGTGAGTCCGATAACGCGGACATGTGGATTGATGACTTTGCAATCGGCTAAGAATTGCCGAAACATACCGTCGCCTTCGCGGCTAATAACATGGCATTCGTCGACGATGATTAAGTCGAACGGTTCGAGGTCGCAGGCCCGTTTGTAAATACTTTGGACGCCGGCAACCAACACTGGCGTATCAGTGTCGCGACGTTTCAAACCTGCCGAGTAGATGCCCACATTAAGATCGGGGCAGAGCCGCTGGATTTTTTCGGTATTCTGCTCGAGCAGCTCTTTGACGTGCGCGAGAACTAAGACGCGTCCCTTCCACTGATTGACGGAATCAGAGACGATACTGGCGATGACGAGACTTTTTCCGGCGCCGGTCGGCAGGACCACGACAGGATTATCGTCGCGATCTCGCAGATGTTGGTAGACGGATTGAACTGCGGATTGTTGGTACGGACGCAGTTTCATTCGATCGGTTCCCCGTTGCGCCGTTTAATTCCACGTTCTTTCGCGAGAAAGCATTCAGGGATCGTGCCTAGACCTGCGTTCAAAGCGGTACACGTTGGGCAAATGCGATATGCGGGTCCGAGGGAATCGAACATGCCTTGGCATTTCAGGCATTGTCGTCGCCCCTCAAGGGGAATGTGTGCTTACGAACGGTTGCACAAATACTACGACTTGACCGCCCGGAATCAGCTCCTGTCGTTCAATACATAAGCGGTGGATTTGGCTGTCGTCGAAATAAAGGCCGGCGTGCTGTAACGAGTCGAGAAGCGCTTTCTGGATATTGTCGATATCCCTTCGGCGTCGGTCCGGGGGATGGAACAGGATATCGACAGCCAAGGGTCCTGGTTTCGTCTTGATTCGCTTTCCCTCTAAGATCGCGCAGACGATTTTTCGATAGCTACGCGCCTCGCGACTGAGAATCGTCCGATTGCCAACACGTCGCCAGATCCGATTGACACTTGGGGGTAGCGGTAATATCAATTCCATCTGTGTATCTCCCTTGCAAAAGTCATTGCGGTTTTAAGTGCGTGCTGTGCCTATCCATCCCTGGACGAGCCTGCGCGATACAGGCATAGTCGATTCGTTCAACAGACTGTGCTGCAACGCTTTGTCACCATAAGCCACGCGTACGTTTAATCCGTAAGTTGCTCAAAGCTGGTGACCTGAAAGCGGCCGTACGTTGGCCGAAAATCGGCGATACCGACAAGTCGGCCGGCGTCAACGAGCATTGAATGCAGCATGTTGCTCGGAACGTACTCTGGTAGGTTGACCAAGAAGTGAAACGTGGCGCACCAGCCTGCAGACATTGCCGGACGAACCCGAGTTATGCCGGCTCGCTGTATTTGCACACGACATCGATGCTCATAATCCCATTCGGACGTACCGAGACTCGCAAGTGGAGTTAGGCTGATAACGGCGGCCTTGACCAAGTCCATCGCGCTTTTGCGAGGCGACCTCGGATCTTGACGGTATCGCGCTGCGGCGATAATCGATTGACGTACATACTCCCCTGGAATGCAGAGCTGATCGAGTTCGTTGCGATAGACATACGACTGCACATCATCGCTTTTTTTGGCGGCCGAGCCTTTCGCGGCTTTTGCTTTGGCCTCGACCGCTTCACAATTCCATCGATGGAAGAGCAAATCAGAATCGCCTACTATTGACGCTTCCACACGGTAGGGACGCGACGCGTCGAATGTCGACAGACCACCATTGGAAACTTCTGGTCCGATCGCTTTTTGACCGGCGCCATTACCATTGTTTTTTACTTGCATAGAAAAACCTCATAAGTGAAATAAAAGAACCACGCCTTACCATGCCGCTCCTCGCCTTGCCTTCTCGGGCCACGCCCAACCTCGGCGAGCCAAGCCAATCCATACCATTCCTCGCCCGATTGACCTAACCTCGACACACCTTTTCAGGGTGCGTTTTCAATAAATCCTCGACTTTGTCATCTAGCTCCGCTTCCAAGGAGATGGCCCTCCTGCAACGACAGGGGGCGTCGCAACGGGAGTTCCATATGTTCGATAAGCCTTGACGACATTAGAAAGTTCATCACAATCGCTCCGCTTCTTACATCGCACGTCGACAATGAGCGGCAGGTGATGTAAATCTTGCGAGTCTTTCGGCTGCATGACTCCAACCGCGCGACAGATTGCCGACAGCTCCTTGCGAGCGATCTGAACAGCGACTGCGTTGGGATTCTCTAGATTCAGTCGCACCCATAGCATGCGTCCCTTGTATTCGCCTTCGATAACTTCGAGGGTGAGTTGCAGATAGCTGCCACCACCTGATTTCGTCGGCTTCATTTCACTTTCAGTGATGACAGCGGCGTACTTGCCTGCCGGAATCGGGTCCAGCGGGCTGCTCGGTTCGACTTCAGCTGCATTAAATTTTAAACTTGCCATTCTTTAAGCTCCTAATGTTTGGGGTTGGGATGGGTTGGTGATTGCATTGACGAAAGCTGGCCACGAAAGCGGAAGCTCTTCGTGGATTCCATAACGGTTTTTGGCTACGCAAGACGGAGAGCCGTAACTGCGCAAGACACGTTCACCGCCCTCTTTGCCGATGGCATGAGCGACGGTACGTTTTCGGTTGAAGCCTGCATCCTCGGATTGAGTTCGCATTCGCCGGCTCGCGAACAACACCGCATCGCACCATTCGCTGACCAGCGCGGCCGCATGTTTGTGCAATCGCGGTGAATAGCGGTCATAGGGTGAGGATTCAGGGTCTTCGAAGCGTTCGACTTTCGAATGGGCGAGCAGGATAACGACCATTCCACGTTTAGCTCGCAACTCGTTAAGGTGATCGAGGATATCTCGCCAAAACGTAAGAGCATGTGTGTAGCCTCGAGCGTATCCACCATCGACTTTTTCGATCGATGGCACGGCATACTGCTGGCACAGCTTATCCCACACCAGGCGTTCGAGCCAATCGAGAGAATCGATGACAACTGTCTCGTATTCATGCTGCTCGTTGCGAAGTGACGTAAGCGTCGACACCACGGCGTCGTAGTCTTCGGCAAGCGGGAATTTATCACAATCGATCTCATCGAGTCCGTCTTCGGTCTGGATAAAGATCGGCTTGGGAGCTTGGGCTCCGAATGTACTCTTGCCGATCCCTTCGACGCCGTAAAGTAAGACTCTCGGCGGTTTGGGGGTTCGTCCTTTTTCGATAGATTTGAGAAGGCTCATTAATTCGATGGCTCCTAGTTTTGATTAGAAAGTGAAGAAAAACACGGTAAAAAACTACAACGACTCTATTTGCTCGACCTCAAATTCACCCTGGTCGTTGCAGGTAATGATGAAATGTCGAAAGTCGAGTTTCGCGACAAATCGACATCGGGGTGCAAGCACGGTGCGAAGTACTGAGCAAGCGTCTTTAAACTCAACGGACGCTTCTTTAAAGCGATCGGTGGCACGGACGTACCGACCTGCGGCAAGCAAAGTTTCGACGCGTCGTTCGATATCGATTGGTGAGTTGGCCATCTTGTTCCTTCTTGAGTTAAATGGTGTGTGATGAGTTTCTCTATCTCTTACCTACCCGGTTTGCGCAAATTTTGGACAGAAATTATAAATATTCTTTTATTCCCATCGCTTCGAACTTCGCGCGGATCTGCCGTAACCAAGTTCGGATCGTCGTGCGTGAGATTCCGGTGATCTGCGAAATCTCAGAGAATTTGTATGTCTTGCGAAGTTCAAGCACTCTCTGCCATTCCAGCGGCAGGGAAGCCACAACCTGCTCGATGTCGGCGCGAAGTTCTGTGAGCTCGCTTTCGTCACGGCGTTTGCGCCCCAGACGTGCATCCAATTCGTGATCCGAAATCGTGGCGGACATTTCAACAAGCCCGACGTCGGCGACTTCCACGAGTGAGCTCAAAGAGCATGTTTCAGAATCGTCGCGTTTGTCGGCACTGCGATTGCGGAGCAAGCTTGCTGCATATCGTTCGACGACCGTTGTAATGAAACGATTGCGATGCGAATGCTCAGGTTGGTAGCTTGGCCAACTCTGAAGAATGCGTAGGAAAATGTCTTGTTCGATGTCTTCGGCGTCCGCGAGAGTGAATTGGGCATTCCTGGCGATTTGCTTGGCTTTGCGGGTTACAAGCTTTCGAGTGAACGGATCTTCCATGGGATTAAAGTCAGCGTGCGTCATGCTTGAAAAACTCCTCTGCGATGCCCGATTCTGGGCGTCCTATTCATTGGGCGATGTCGGCGACGATCGAGAACTGTTCACCATCGAGCCGACATAGACTTATTCGCCGCCGAGGCATCGAGCATGCGCATGACCCTGTAAACACATATGTGTTGTTTGTGTGTCCCGTGACCCTGTAATGTGGCGCATATGTGTCACATATGTGTTTTTTGTGTGGTCCGTGACCCTGTAATGTGGCGCATATGTGTCACATATGTGTTTTTTGTGTGGTCCATGACCCTGTAATGTGGCGCATATGTGTCACATATGTGTTTGCAGAACACATCTGTTTGCCTATATACGATGACCCTGTAAGTCGACCAGAATCCACTCCAACAAGAAACAAACTCGTTGGAGCGAAGAAGATGAAATCATTAAATGGAGAATGCGACTGGGAATCGAGGATGAATTTGATTCGAGCTCGCGGTAGGAAGCTTGGTCTCGAAGGGGCGGACTTGGATGATGCAGTGCAAGATGTGGCAATGGCCATCTTGAAATTTCGATACGATCCTTTGCGATCAAACGGTGCGTCGGAGAAAACTGCGTTGATTCATGTGATGGACCGTCGCTTAATAAGCTTTCTTCGCAGCAAGGGACGTCGACTGAAGCATGTTGCGCCCATTGACTTGCAAAACACGAATGAAAGCAAGGGCCTCGAGTCACAGGATCGAACGATCGATATCAACGTGATTCAATCCGATGTCAGACTTGCCATGCTCTCAATAGATGAACTACAGCATCGAGTTTGCAGATTGCTGATGGCAGGCCTTTCTCAAGCAAAAACGCAAGCCGAACTTGGCCTTAGCCGACGAGAAATGTGCCGCCACATGAAGTCCTTGCGCGACGCCTTTGCAAAGCATGGTTTCTCGAAATGTCGAGGTGACTAAATGACCTTAGATGAAACATCGCAAACAGTCGATCAGTTTGTTCACAAAGCTCCAGAAATGGCTGGAACTGTTTCGAAAAGTGTGCATCATGTCACTCCCAAAACCGTCGTAGAGTCTAAATCCACTCCCATTCGCCCTTTGTCGTCGGCTTGGATGTCGGATGAATTGATCGAGCGAACGCGACATGTTTGGGAACCATACTACGGCCAGGACATTCCTGACGCGGATGCGATTGAAATACTGACCAACTTGAAGCGACTGGCGGAAGTTTTGATAACGTTCGGAACAAAGAAGGAATAAAAAATGAATGTGATCATTTGGGCGCGAGTTTCTACCCGAGAGCAACGTGAAGGCTATTCGATCGATGCTCAGTTGCGGGCCAATCGGGAAAAGGCACGGCGCGAAGGCTGGAAGGTCGTTCGCGAATTCGTGGTTGCAGAATCAGCCAAGCGTGGAGCGGAACGCACGGCTTTCAACAGCATGTTTCAATGGGTTAAGAAGAATGCCGCCAAGGAAAACATTCGAGCAATCGTGGCCCATAAGCTAGATCGCGTATGCCGGAATATGCGAGATGCCGTCCGCTTGCAAGAGCTCGAAGACGATTGCAAAGTCCGACTTGCCTTCGTGGAGAATGAGTTTGGCAAAGGACCGTCAGGAGCCCTTTCCTTCAATGTGATGGCGGCGGTGGCTCAATATTACAGCGACAACCTTCGGACCGAAGTTATCAAGGGGATGGAGGAACGCGTTCGCCAGGGGTGGCCGACCGGGCTCGCTGCGTTTGGCTACTTGAATGTGCCGGGTGATCGAAATGCTCCATATCAACCTCATCCCGAAAAATCGAAAGCGGTAATTCGCGCCTTCGAACTCTACTCAACTGGGCGTTATTGCTTTCGGACGCTTGCGGACCGTTTAGAAGAGGAAGGTTACACCTACACCGTAGACAATCCGAAATTCACTCGGACGGCTCTTTCGAATATCTTAAATAATCGCATCCACGTTGGCGTGATCCGCTACGGCAAGAATTTCTTTCCTGGCAAACACAAACCGCTGATCGACGGGAGTCTGTTTCGGGCCTGCCAAACGATTCTGCTAGGCAAAAACCATAAAACATCCGATATTCGACCCGTGCATGCATATTCCGGCGGTTTGTTTCGGTGCCAATTCTGTGATTCCTTAATCACGGGTGAAACCATCCGACGAAAGCTCAAGAGCGGTGGAATACGGGAACACACCTACTATCGTTGCGCAAATAATCAGCCGGACGTGGATCATCCGATTGTACGGTGGAAGGAAGACGACATTGAAACGGCGATCACTTCCGATCTCCAAAGCATGCGGCTGCCGGACGAAGCGGCCAGGGAATGGTTCCGTCAAGCGATTCGAGAGGCATTTTCCGATGCATCGCAGCGGGCGAAACAGCAGCAACGGGTATATAAGAAGCGACGAAGCGAGCTGAGCAACAACCTTGAACGGCTGCTCAACCTAGTTATTTCGGGGACGATGGATGAGGCGACCTATCGCGAACGGCGCGATGCAATCAAGGAGGAAATCGTACAACTCGACCGTGATGCCGAGTCACGTCAAGAAAATGCCGAAAACGACGAGAAAATAGCGTTAGAGGTTTTCGACTTAAGCCAAAATATGGGCGAGATCTGGGCCCGTTCAAAGATACCCCAGAAACGCCAGTTGCTCGAAAGCGTCTCTTTGAACCGAGCATTAAGCGACGTAAGTCTAGTCATATCAAAGAGAAAGCCGTTTGATGTTCTCACCAAACGGCCCTCTGTTCTATCAAGTCGGAGTGATAGGATTCGAACCTACGACCCTCTGGTCCCAAACCAGATGCGCTAGCCAGACTGCGCTACACTCCGAAGTGGATGACTTTTTAGCGGAATTTGTTCTTTTCTGCAATCCATCTGTCAAAAATGGCTAAACCAGGGCGGGTTGGCCGGTAATTTCGAATCCGAGGTCCTCGATCATCTGATAATCTTCAGCCGGTGGCTGGCCTTGAGTCGTCAAATAGTCGCCGACAAAGACGCTGTTGGCCACGTAGAGTCCCAGCGGCTGCAAGGACCGTAAATGCCGCTCGCGACCGCCCGCAATCCGCAATTCGCTTTCCGGATTCACAAACCGAAACATGCAGAGTGCGCGAATACAATCGCGTGGACTGAGGTACTCTTTTTGCTCGAGCGGCGTTCCATCGATGGAATGCAAAAAATTCAACGGGATCGACTCGACCGATAGTTCGCGAAGTTCGAATGCCATGGCGACAATGTCTTCGTACTTTTCGCCCATCCCGATGATTCCTCCGCTGCATAGCTGCATTCCGGCCGCTCGGACGTTTTTCAATGTGTCGACGCGATCCTGAAAAGTATGCGTCGAGCATATTTGGCTGTAATACTCGGGGCTAGTGTTGAGATTGTGGTTGACTTTATCGACGCCCGCTGCCTTGAGTCTGGCCGCTTGACCAGCATCGAGCAACCCTAAGCATGCACAAATGTTCAATCCATATTTGGCTTTGATCTCCGGCACAATCGATTCAACGGCTTTCATTTCGCGTTCGTTCGGTTCGCGACCGCTGATGACAATGCAATAGGTTTTCGATTGCCGCTCCGCAGCAACGCGAGCTCCGTCAAGCAATTTCTCGCGACTAAGGATCGTATACTTGGGAATCGGAGCCGACGAAAGCTTTGACTGACTGCAATAATTGCAATCCTCGGGGCACAATCCACTCTTGGCATTCATCAGAAAATAGAGTTGAACCGTTTTTCCAAAACTGCGATGGCGAAGCCGGTAAGCTGCACTGACCAATTCAAGCAATTGGTCGTCATTCGATTGCAGGATCTCGAGAGCTTCCTGACGAGTTACCATCGAGCCGTCGAGAACATTACTGGCCAGGGTATTCCAGCGAGATGACGATAATGTATTGGTATCGAGTGAAATCATGCGGTCGACCTTGGAATTCGGCTATCGGCTTATCGGTTAAAGCAAACGCATTGTAATCGCAGCTCTAGAAATGACGCACCCCCCTAACGAATGGTTCGGTTGCAATTCACGGAGTTCAACAGGGCTGCGCACTCTTTCACACTGCACGGATTAGCCGTTGGCCGCTAGGCCCGGTTCCCATCAGAAAACCGGCGCTAACGCTCAACGGCTAATTGGCCTTTACCCGGCAAATGCTTTGCCTTGCGGATTTCAGGAGCAGAACCGTTCGAACGCCTTGAGATAGTGTATAAAATGAACTCGTCGCTAACAGGTGGGCTAACCGGAAAAAAACGAAAGAAATCCTTGTGCCAGATGTCTATTTTTGTCGCGTTGGTCGACATAACCAAATCGGCAGGTTCCGCGACTTAAAATCGGTGGCTCGACCAAGGGGTCAGAAAGTCGTACTGCGTACAGCTCGGGGCATCGAGATCGCCGAAATATTGAATCATGTTTCAAACGCTCCAGCAGAATCCGCTGCCGATATCAAGGCCTCGATCGACGCCACCGATGGAAAGATCTTGCGCAGCGTAACTCCCGAAGATCGGCTTCTTCTGCAGCAATTGCTCGAAGCCGCCAACGTTGCCCTCGACAATTGCCAGAAGCTTTTGGCAGAAACCGATAGCCGCGATTGCTTGCTCGAAGTCGAGCCGCTCTTGGATGGACGCACTCTTTACTTTCATTTTCTCGGGACGCCTGACGAGCGGCTGTCGGCACCGCTTCAATCGCTGGCTGAAATCTTTTGCGAGACTGTTCGAGCGAGTCGTTTTGCGGCTTTGCTCGAAGAAGGGTGCGGACCCGGTTGCGGGACAGAAGAAAAAGGCGGTTGCGGTGAGAGCGGCTCGTGTACGGTTTGCGTGATCGCCAAGTCATGCAAAAAATAACTGGTTATGTATAACGAATGAGGGTATTCAGAAATGCGATTCGCTTATAGCATCGTTTTGGGACTGGTCGTTTTTTCACTGATAGGAACCGCAAGCTCCATGCAAGCACAGGAATCGAATTCTCCAGCCCGCGTCACTGCGAGCGACGAAGATGCGTATCAATGGTTAGAAGATGTGCTTGGCGAGAAAGCGATTGAGTGGGTAAAAGCTCGCAATCAAAAATCGCAATCGAAACTCGAAGCCGATCCTGGCTTCGCGTCGCTTCGCGATGATTTGCTCGCCATCCTCGATTCAAATGCCAGAATACCGATGATCACCAAGCACGGCGAGTTTTACTACAACTTTTGGCGCGACAAGAAAAATGAACGTGGTCTATGGCGACGGACGACCCTTGATGAATACAAGAAGCCCGAACCTGCATGGGAAGTAATACTGGATCTCGATGAGCTTGGAAAAACTGAGAACGAGAATTGGGTATGGAGCAGCGTGCGATTGCTTCGCCCTGATTACACACGAGCATTGATTGCCCTGTCCAGAGGTGGTGCCGATGCAACGGTAACTCGCGAATTCGATTTAGAAAAAAAAGCTTTCGTGAGCGACGGATTTACACGGCCGGAATCGAAAGGGAGCATCGACTGGATCGACCGCGATACGGTGTTTATTCAGACCGACTTTGGCGCGGGTTCGATGACTCCATCAGGGTATCCAAGGATCGCCAAGCGATGGCGGCGGGGAACTCCAATGAGTTCTGCGGAAACGATTTATGAAGGCGAAGCACTCGATATGGCGATCAGCGCCGTGCATGACGATTCGCCAGGTTTCGAACGAAACTTTATCAATCGAGCGATCGCCTTTTACAACGACGAACTCTACTTCTTGCCCGATTCTGGCAAGCCGATGAAGATCGACGCACCGAATACTTCGAACAAAAGCGTGTTCCGTGATACCTTGGCGATCGAACTGCGCGACCCATGGGAAACGGCAGAGCGAACGTATGCTTCAGGCTCGTTGCTCTTCATTCCATTCGATGCCTTTCTTGCCGGCGATCGAAAATTCGAAGTCGTTTTTGAACCGAGCGAAACAACGGCCTTATCGAGTTTCGGCTTCACAAAGAATTATGCATTTATCAACGTTCTTGAAGATGTGAAAAACAAACTTTACGTGCTCTTACGGACCGAAACCGAGTGGGGAAAAGCACCGCTATTAGGGGCCCCCAATTTCGGAACGGTCAATATTACAGCCGTCGACTCGGACGAATCGGATGACTATTTCATGACATCGACTGACTACCTCAATCCGACGTCGCTGTTGATGGGTGCAATTGGAAACGCACCGCAATTGCTAAAGAAGCTTCCCGATTTCTTTGACGCTTCGTTGTTTAGCATTCAGCAGCATTTTGCGACTAGCAACGATGGAACTCGCATCCCGTATTTCATGGTCGCTCGAAAAGACTTGCAACTGGATGGGAATAACCCAACGTTGTTGTATGGCTACGGAGGCTTTGAAATATCGCTGCAACCTAACTACAGCGGCGGTGTCGGTCGAGCTTGGTTGAGTCAAGGAGGTGTTTATGTCGTGGCGAACATTCGAGGCGGAGGCGAATATGGACCGCGTTGGCATCAAGCGGCATTGAAAGCCAATCGCTTGCGAGCCTACGAAGATTTTGCGGCTGTCGCGCGCGATCTTTACGCTCGAAAAGTAAGTCGACCGGAGAAACTTGGAATACAAGGTGGCTCCAACGGTGGGCTGTTAGTCGGCAATATGTTCACCCACTATCCTGATCTCTTCAAAGCAGCAGTATGCCAAGTACCGTTGCTGGATATGAAGCGCTACAACAAACTCTTAGCCGGTGCTTCTTGGATGGCCGAATACGGAAATCCTGATGACCCGGATCAATGGGAATTCATCCAAACGTATTCCCCTTACCAGAATGTAAAACCAAGTGTCCATTATCCAGCCGTCTTATTTACAACTTCGACGCGCGATGACCGAGTCCATCCTGGGCATGCTCGAAAAATGATGGCCCGCATGGAAGAACAAGGGCACGAAGTTCTCTATTACGAGAACATCGAGGGGGGGCACGGCGGTGCGGCTAACAATCGTCAAGCGGCGTATATGCAGGCCCTATCCTTTACATTCCTCAAACAACAACTAATCGGAACCCCCTAACCTAGGACATCCGTTCCGAATATAGGGGGATCGGATAGCCGACGTTCTCATAGGTTGACTTGCCAATGCATAGAAATACTGAGGCGTGTTGACTAGACTTGGTGGAACTGGAGTCGCGTTCATATTGTGATTCCGACTATTCCTTCTCGTCGATTTCTAAGTATCTCCTCAGGCATTTCGTCGCCTATGTTGTTTCAATTTTTCGACACCATTTCGCGGCGTACAAAAACGCGACTTAAAAAAACTTCCAATCGCAAAGCGTATAGAAAGCGGGCGTTGTCTATCGAGCATTTGGATTCGCGTGTTGCGATGGCTGGTGATCTGATGTCTTCGTTTCAAGAGTTATCTCCGCTTGTCGAAACGAATTCGTCGATCGTAGCTTCCGGCCAGCCGACGACTTCGTTGGGTGGATTTAATTCGCCTTCGTCCGCCGAGGGCGAAGCGGCACCGGACCTCGTCGCTTTTGCGAAAGCTTTATCAGCAGCCGGCCTGACGTTGTTCGGCGTCGACTGGGCTCCCGAAGTAGTCAGTCAATTGCGGATTTTTGAAGATGGAGCCCAGTACTTAAATTACGTCGAAGTCTCCAACGGTGATCGAACGCTCAACAGCATCGGGCAAGCACAAAACATTACGGATGTTCCTACTTGGCAAACCGCTACCGGTAATCGCGGGCTGGGTTTTTTCACACTCGCGGAACTCTCGACAGCACTTGGGATACCTATTCCACAATCGAGCATCCCGTCGATGTTTCCAATTCCGACTCAGACAGTTCGACAAGGCTCACCGATTCATATACCGGTAGATGCTTATGATCCCAATGGCAATCCGCTGACGATCACCGTCACCAGCAGCAATCCTTCAAACGTAACAGCGCAGGTCCTTCAGAACAATCAGAGCGCGCGGATCACCACCAACGGTTACGGCGAGATGGTCTTTCAGCTTTTTAATTCCGAAGCCCCTCGACCTGTCGGACGCTTTGTGTCGCTCGCACAAAGCGGTTTCTACAACACGACGCCGTCGAATGCGATGACATTCCATCGAACGGCGGCCGACTTTGTGATTCAAGGTGGTGATCCGCTTGGTACCGGACTTGGCGGATCGACGCTCGGCGATTTCGACGACCAGTTCAACCTGCATCTCCAACACAACCGATCCGGTGTTTTGTCGTATGCGAAATCGGTTGACGACACCAATGATTCGCAGTTTTTTGTCACTGCTCAGGCAACACGCGGCTTGGATTATAACCACTCGGTCTTTGGGCAATTGATCGAAGGCGATCGCACGCGAGCCGGCATTAATCGAACGGCGGTGTTTAACACTGTAACCAATCAACCGGTTTTCCAGATCGTGATTCAGTCGATCGAAATCTTCAACGATACGGAAAATGGTTTGTTGCGATTGATCGCGACCGGAGCAGCTGGTTCGACCTCCGATATAACCGTGACCGTTACCGATACCGAAGGTAACCAAGTCACCCAAATTTTTACGGTAACCGTTGCTTCCGACAACTCGAACGGGAGTCCTTTTTTGGAAGACATTCCATCGATTCGAGCCTTTGCCAATCAGCCGCTGAATCTGCAACTGAATTCGTTTGACGAAGAGAGCGATCTGCCGTGGTATGCAGCCTTGCAGGTCAGTGCTAGTCCTCCCATTCAAGTCAACGTCAATGAGAACACTGGGGCCATCGCAATCCAACCCGATGCGGGATTTGTCGGGCACACGCAGTTGATGGTTTACGTTGCTCGACAGCCATTATCCAATGATACACTAGCAGATCCATCCAACACCTATTTGTACGATTCGCAGCTTGTCAACATTGAATTCATCGCACCGTTTGAATTTTCGATTGCGCCTACAATAATCTTTGAGAAAGATGGCGTTGCTACGGGTACAGTGAAACGCCCCAATTTCAATTTGAGCGTATCCATGGAAATAACGCTCACCAACAGCGACCCAACAAGAGCCTCTATTCCATCGACGGTTGCCATTCCAGCCAATCAAACAACAGCGACTTTTTCAATTGCTGCCATCGACAATGCGGCCATTGAAGGACCAACGCGAATAACGGTCACTGGTCAAGCATTAAACTCGTCATTAACGATCTCTATGGACATCATCGATGACGATTCAGTAAGTCCATGGCACAACGTCCTGTTGCCTGCCGACGTCGATAGTGACGGGGTATTGTCGCCGCCTGATGTTTTGGTGGTCATCAACCAGCTTCGTCGAGGCGGCGGGTTACTTCCGATCCCAACGCAACCTGTAACAAGGTTCGTTGATACCGACGGCGATTTTTTCCTAAGTCCCGTCGATGTGCTGCGAGTCATCAATGCGATGAAGCGTCAAGGATCTGGCGAGGGTGAAGGTAAGATCGCAACCGCCGATTCGAGTTTGGTTGAATCGAGCGCCCTATCGCTTTGGATCGCCGATGAAGCCCATACGCTTCGCAATCGTCGCGCATCATGTCGTACATTCTAGTGAGCCGACGGCGTTTGCCTGGATTCGAATCAAGCAGCGGCTTGAAGATTACCGTGGTGATGCTTGACCGACGAGGACGCGTGCTGTTTAATCCAACTAAGCAAATAGGTAACAATCGTTTCGCGTTGCAATTCAAAGTGAAGATCATGGCGGCAATACGACCATAATTTGATCGCAACATTGCGACCAGCTCGAGCGGCTAATTCTTCAGTCGCATAGGGGCAAGCAAGCGTGTCGTCGGTTCCGTGCATCAGCAGGCATGGCTTGAGGATTTGCTCCGCATGGCCCATTGCGTATTCACCAGATTCTATGAGCGAAAAGCCGAGTCGCAATGAAACTTTGCGATGAACATACGGATCGCGAAGATAAGCATCTTGTCCACTTGGATCGCCGCAAAGTTGGCGAACATCGTGCCGTGCATTCATTCGATAGTTAGGCCATTTTTGGGCTAACCAGCGTCCAGCCCTGAGGAACTGAGGCTTCGGCGTTTTCGCCATTCGCAGCATCGGCGACATAGCAACCAAGCCCTGAATTGAATTCGCTTCGAATCGACGACGGATTGCCCAATTCAAAACAAGATTGCCGCCCATACTGTGTCCCAACACAAAGGAAGGCGTTTCATCCCAAGTGTTCGACGCAAGCCCTACCGAATTGCCGACTTCGTCCAGCAACGCATCGTACGAAGAAATGATACCGCGTCTACCTGGACTTCGACCATGCCCAGGCAAATCGATGGCTAAAACACCGACGCCCGAACTTGCTAGCGAAACGGCAATGCTATCAAAACGTCCCCCGTGATCGCCCAGTCCATGAACAATCGTCAGCGAAGCCCATGGCCGCACACGACTTGGAACCCAACGATGGACAAATCTTTCACCGCCTAGCATCGTATCTTCCATGGAAGCATAATGCTCAACAGGCCAAGGATGGTCGAGAAGTAGTTGCTTCATAATAGTTCGAAGTCGTAAGAACGTGATGCTTTGTAACGATAGTAGTACCTAGGTAAAGAATTCTTCGACCTAACGCTACAGCAAGCATTAGTTAGATCGCAGAAAACGCGACGATCGATGTAAACTCCGAACCGCTGGCTGAACACTATGGCGAATCTTTAGTCATACTGGATTACTGGATTTTGTTGGGCAAGTAGCTTAAGTTGATGCCCCTAATGGAAAATCATGGCTAAATCGAATTACGCATCCAACAACGTTTCGAAGCTCGCGATCACAATCGAAGACGATGTGCATATCGTCGTCCCGAACGTCGGCTCGTTGCTAACTCCGTATGTCTTGCTGGAACAAGGCGACTGGTTCGAAGACGAGATCAAATTCCTTCGAACGTTGCTGGAATGCGGTGAACGCGTCATTGACATCGGAGCGAACTACGGAACGTATACGCTGTCGATGTCGAAGACCGTTGGACCGGACGGTCGAGTCTGGGCGTTTGAGCCGGCATCGCAGACTGCCGGCTTTCTTGCGGAATCGATACGGACCAACGGATTCAAGAACGTGACGCTGATCCAAAGCGCGGTTTCTCGAACTCGAGGAACGGCAACGTTGTTACTGAAGAAGCAGTCAGAAGCCAATGCGTTGCTGAATTCGAATTCAATCGATGAAGCGGATGACCGAGCGATGCAATCCGAAGAAGTCCAGCTCGTCTCGTTGGACGATTGCATGGCAGATTTTCAGTGGAGCGATATCGCGTTGGTAAAGCTGGATGCCGAGGGCGAAGAACTCGATATTATCAAAGGAGGCCGGCGATTCTTTCAAGAGTGCTCGCCGCTTGTCCAGTACGAGGTAAACGAATCGGGCAGCACGCATTTCGAATTAGTCGATACATTTGCCGCGATAGGGTATCAATCGTATCGATTGATGCCAGGGCTGGATATACTTGCGCCCTGGGATCGAGAAACCGAATCGGGGGAATTCGTTCTCAATTTGTTCGCTTGTAAGCCTGGTCGAGCAGCAACGTTGGCTTCTCGTGGTCTGTTGGTAACAAAAGAGCAGCTTACAGGTTTCGTGAATGAAGAAGTTGATCGGCTCTCAGCGAGCCGTTCGGAGTATCGATGGAATGTCGCTTTAGGCCGCTTTCCTTATGGGCGAGACTTAGCCAGTGTATGGGAAGGAACGATTGCTTTAGGCGATAGTCGGGATGTCTGTAAAGCCTTGGCAATGTATGCGATCAGCCAATGTACTACGGCCTCCAGCCCCATACGATTGATCGCTTTACGACGAAGTAAGCACCTTTTAATTGAGATGTGCCAGGAGAATTCAGCCTATCAACGGCATTCAAGCTTGGCGCGTGTGGCCTGGGCTTCAGGGGATCGATTGCTTGCTTTGAATTCGCTCTCGGTCGTGATTCGCAAGATCGAAGAGGCACAGAAGGCTGATCTCCGAGAACCGTTTTTAGTGCCGGATGCGCACTATGAAAACATCGCTCCCAATGGCGATTATGCCAACTGGATCTTGTCGGCAGCCGTCGAGGCTTATGAACGCGCCCGAGCCTTATCGTCATTTTATACTGGCCGTGAATCGCTAAAACGTTTGGAAACGATCATCGATCTAGGTTTTTGCAGCAATGAAATGCGTCGTCGGTGCGATCTTATCCGAGACGGATATGGTCAGCCATCGCTCCTTGCTGAATGACACGCCTTAAAAAAATTGATTAAGATTAGTCGCTACCGAAGCGATGGGGCTTCGGATCGACCTCATTCAACCAAGCAAGTGTTCTGTGATTCCGAAAACAATTTTCTCAATGTTCGATGGCGTTCGCGTCGTTGTCCCCGATTCTCTCCAATACATTGTGACGTATTCACTTTTCGAACAACAAGATTGGTTCGAGGATGAAATCAAGTTCGTGCGCAAGCTTCTCAAGCCTGGCCAGAAGGCCTTTGATATAGGAGCTAGCTTTGGACTTTACACGCTTTCGATGGCCAAATGCGTAGGCCCGACCGGTCGTGTTTGGGCCTTCGAGCCGGTGATGAGCACAGGAGCCATGCTGTCAGAAAGTATTATGACCAATGGTTTCATGCAGATCACGCTGGAACAAAAGGCCTTGTCCGATGAGTGCGGTACGGCTCGCATGGTGCTGAATTCGAAAAAGGAAACTAGTGCAATCCTTCGCGGTGAGCCGACCGGCGAGCCGACGGAAACGGTCCAGACAACGACACTCGACGAATTTCAAAAAAACGCGATTTTGCCCGAAATTTCGTTTGTTAAGATGGATGCCGAAGGCGAAGAGCCTCGGATCCTCAAAGGCGGACGGCAGTTTTTTAATTCTCAATCGCCGTTAGTTCAGTACGAAATCAAACTCACGTCGGAACCGTGTTTGGATTTGGTCGAATTGTTTTCTGAAATGGGTTACGATTCGTATAGGCTTGTTCCCGGTTTGGATTTATTAGTTCCGTTCGATCCGAAAGCCCCGGTCGACTCGTTCGCCTTGAATTTGTTTTGCTGCAAACCCGATCGTGCCGCCCGGCTGGCGGCAGATGGCTTTCTGGTACAAACCGGTGAACTCACCCCCGAGTTGCATCAATCCGTCATCGAAACTGCCAAGTCGCAGGAACAGTTCGGATGGCGACGAACGATTGCAAAAATGCCTTATGGCGAACTCTTGCTAAAAACCTGGAAGAGCACGCTCGCCAAAGGCGAAAGTAACGACGTCTGCGAAGGTTTGGCGTTGTTCGCGTTGAGCCGTGACGAATCGAGATCGAAAGCAGAACGCTTTGCGGCCCTGCAAGTTGCCCTGCAACGCTTCACGAAGCTATGCGAAGGAACTCCAAAGTATCTTAGGCGTGCAAGTTTAGCGAGGATCTCGATCGACTTTGGTGCGCGTGCGAGAGGTGTCCATTCGCTTTGGCAGTTGTACTGTAACATTTCGACGAATCGCCGTGCCGATACGAGTGAACCGTTCTTAGCGCCAATGGCCCGGTTCGACACCATCTCGCCTCGAGAAGCCGTCGGTAGTTGGGTGATAGCCGCGACGAGTGAAGCTTACGAAAAGAAATGCGCATTCTCAACTTTTTATAGTGGCTCCAAATCGCTCGATCGACTCCAATCTATCAGTGACCTCGGTTACGGCGACGAGGAAATGAAGCGTCGGCTTTATCTTGTACAGCGATGTATCACGGAGTTCGGTGAAACCAAGTAAACAGAAGGTTAAAAAAATGAGAATCTACGATTCGTCTAGACGTCAATTTCTGCAACAAAGTTCTCTCGTCGGTGGTGCTGCAATCCTTGCACCTCGATGCTTACTAGCCCAAGCTGAATCGAAGAAGCTTCGACTCGCATTCATCGGTGTCGGCGGTCGAGGTCTGGGAAACTTGACGACGATGACCAAGGACCTCGAAGTTCAAGTTGTCGCGCTTTGCGATGTTAATTCCAATAACCTTGAGTCGGCCCGCACAAAATTCCCCGACGCTCGAACATATAAGGATTTTCGAAAGCTCTACGAAAAGACCGATGACATCGACGGCGTCGTTGTAAGCACCACCGAGCATACGCATGCTTATGCTACATTACCGGCACTACGTTTGGGAAAGCATGTCTATTGCGAAAAGCCGCTAACGCATAATGTCGCCGAAGCTCGATTGATTACCGAGGCGGCCGCCGAGGCTGGCGTCGTCACGCAAATGGGAACGCAGATGCACGCCAGTCCCAATTATCATCGAGTTGTCGAGCTCGTTCAGAGTGGAGCTATTGGCCACGTTACCGCAGCGCATGTATGGGTTAGTCGAGCGTGGGGGTTACAGAGCGAAGAAGATTCCGTCGTCAACAGCGACAAAGTCTATGTAACGGAGCGTCCGTCGGAAATCATGGAACCGCCTGCGAATTTGGATTGGGATCTATGGTTGGGACCGGCGGAGTATCGCCCATACCATGAAGTCTATTTCCCTGGCCCGAAGTGGTATCGATGGTGGGATTTTGGAAACGGGACGATGTCCGATCTCGGAAGTCACTGGAACGACCTGCCGTACTGGGCACTCCAATTGGACGCCCCGCTGAGCATCGAAGCACGAGGCGATTCGCCGCATCCTGAGATTGCTCCGGCATCGATGACGACGATCTACGAATATGGCGCAAGAGGCAATTTACCGCCTTGTACGTTGACTTGGTATCAAGGAACCCAC
The DNA here is from genome assembly GCA_034408855.1 of Pirellulaceae bacterium. Lineage (GTDB taxonomy): Bacteria > Planctomycetota > Planctomycetia > Pirellulales > Pirellulaceae > JAIYDQ01. Next base: position 25,557 of record JAWXCK010000246.1, on the reverse strand, counting down.
AAACCTCAACTCTACATCGATGGCAAGATTCCTGATTTCAAGAACGGGGTGCTCTTTGTCGGCGACAAAGGGATGCTGATTGCTGATTACAGTAAACACCTGTTGTTGCCGGAAGAAAATTTTAAGAACTTTCAACCGCCAACGCAGTCGATTCCGGACTCACCTGGCCAACATGAAGAATGGTTGCGAGCATGCAAGACAGGCGGAACAACATCCAGTCCGTTCAGCTATGCCGGGCCATTGACCGAAGCCAATCATTTAGGCAACGTCGCTTTTCGAGCCGGTGGCAAAATCCTATGGGATGCCAAGTCGATGAGAATCACCAATAACGAAGCGGCCAACAAATTCCTGACACGCAAACCTCGCGAAGGTTGGTCGCTGTAATTTATCATTGCCCAGCCACACTCTTGAATCATTGCCAGGGCGGAAGCCAGAAGATGCCGGCGACAATAAAGCAGGCTCATCGAAACTCGCGGCAATAGCAAATGCGATCGCAATATTACGGCGAGTCGGATGGGATGCCGGTTACGTTTGCGTGAAATGCGCTCCGGATGGTGTTGCTACCGTTGACCAGTACGTTCTGGACCATGAATACCGTGACGAGCCGTTGTTCGGGATCGATCCAGCCGTGAGTCGCAAAGGCACCGCCATGACCGAACGAACGCGTCGAGAATCCGGCGATAGCGCGTTTGTCCTTTGGGTTGCATTGCCAGCCAAGGCCGTAGCTCAATGACTTTTCGCCTGCTTGATGAGGATGCGTCATCTCGGCGATTGCTGATTCGGAAACAATGCGTTTACCTTGATAGACGCCGCCGTCGAGAATCATTTGGTAAAACTTGGCCATATCGCTGGCGGTCGAAAAGAGTCCACCCGAGGGTTCGATCATGCGACGATCGCCCGAATCCGCAGTTACGAATGGATTGTTCGCTCGCTCTAAGCCGCTACTATCGCTGTTCGTTTTATAAGTTTTCGCAAAACGAGCGCGCAGTCGATCATCGGGATTAAAGGCCGTATCGTTCATGGCCAGTGGAGTGAGAATGCGTTCTTGCAATAGCACCTCGAACGACTTACCGCTAACGATCTCGGCAATCCGACCAGCGACCGTGATGCCGAAACCATATTCGTATGCCGAACCAGGTTCGAAGGCGAGTGGAGCCTTTACAAGTTCGGATGTGTAGCTCTTGAGCGAGTGGGCTCCGTCGGTCGGTTTGCGAGGTGGGAACGCAAGCCCTGAAGTATGCGACATTAGATCACGCAATGTGATAGGACGAGCAGGTGGCTGGCCGCCGGCGAGTTTTGCGTTCGCAAGTTCTGGCAACCACTTCGAAGCTGGTTCGTCGAGCGCTAGCTTCCCTTCGTCGACCAAAGTCATCATCGCGGTGACACTTACCGACTTTGTCATCGACGCAATCCAAAAAACCGAATCGGTCGTCATCGGAGTTTTTTTATCTTGATCGGCAAGTCCGACTGCCGCATGATGAATCACCTTTCCATCCATCATCACCAATGTCACGACTCCCGCAGCATGATGGGCAGCGATCTCCGCTTGCATGGCTGGTTGGATTCCTGAAAGTGGTTTCGCGGGCGTTTCGGCAATCACCAATGGCAAGCCGGATGTTGCAATTAAAATGGCGAGAATAGAGTAAATAGTTTTCACGGCAGGGCACCTTGTTTTGGAGTTGGGGTGGATGGGGTTGGGTTAGAGTGAGCTAGCAGGCTGGTAAGGACGAGACACTTTTGTCGAGCTACACTGTTATACATGCATTGCGCCGTAAGCGGATCGGTGCTAGCGGCCGGTTACTCGCGTATCGGCGGCAGAATGCCGGCGTTACGATTATTGACATCGTAACCCGACGCGTAAGCGAGGAATCCGAACATATCCCTCGCTCACGCGTCGGGTTATGAATAATCCACGCTAGCTCGTTCCGGCTGACATAAGTCCTACTGCAAACCCGCGAGAAATTCATCAGGGTTGATTCCGTAACGATCGAGAACGACGAGCAGGAGATCGCTAATATGCTCAGGGCGACCGCGGCGAAGTTCTTTGCTGGCGACTGCGGGTACAATCCTGCTTTCAAGAATTCGCGTCGGACGTTGTTCGGGTGCCGCTACGCCAAGCGGAATAACTTTCAGACTCGCAGTCGAAGGGACTGGGGTGGCGGCGTCGGATTCTAGCCAATCAAAAGTCATTTGGCTCATCGTTGAATTGGTCATTGCAAGTTCTCCCTTTTTGAATCGAAATACCGTTTGTCGAAGCCAACATTCCAGCCTTTCGAAATCGCAGTCGAATGCGTCTCCCAGGGCTGTTAACCAATAATCCGCTACTCAGGTGACACGTCTGGTCACACCCAAAAAAAATTTCAGAAAGGCGTTCGATACGAGTACAATGCACCCTTTTCATTCCGCGGTGACTTAGTAAATGCCCGAAATCGTCCTAGCCACCCTAAACGCCCGATATGCCCATAGCTCATTCGGCTTGCGGTATTTGCTCGCGAATATGGGCGAGCAACAAAGCCAGACGACGTTGCTGGAATTTGTAATCAACGACCACCCGGTCGAAGTATTAGCGACTATCTTGGCTGAGAATCCGGCAATCGTCGGCTTAGGGGTCTACATCTGGAACGTCGAGCAAACGACGAAGCTCGTTGCTGATCTCAAGCAAGTTCGGCCCGAGATGGTTGTGATTCTCGGTGGTCCGGAAGTGAGTTACGAGACAGATGGTCAACCGATTGTCGAGTTAGCAGACTACGTAGTTATAGGCGAAGGCGATCTGGCTTTTCGGGATCTTTGCCAGCGACTGCAGGCTGGCGAACGACCGGTGGACAAACTGATCTACGCGGCGGTACCGTTGATGGATCAAGTTCAACTTCCATACGAACTCTATACAGACGAAGACCTTGCCAATCGTGTGCTTTACGTCGAGGCGTCGCGAGGCTGTCCGTTTACCTGTGAGTTCTGCTTGTCGTCGCTGGAAATTCCAGTTCGATTGATTGAACTTGATCGATTTCTTGGAGAGATGCAAAAACTTTTCGATCGTGGTGCTCGTCAGTTTAAATTCGTCGATCGCACTTTCAATTTGAACCTGCGCGTGAGTCGAGCGATTTTGCAGTTCTTTCTCGATCGCTATGAACCTGGCATGTTCCTGCATTTCGAGATGATTCCGGATCGACTACCCGACTCGTTACGCGAACTGATCGCAAAATTTCCGGCGGGTGCTCTACAGTTCGAGATCGGCGTGCAATCATTTGACCCGTTGGTAGGGACGCTTATCAGTCGTGTTCAAGACAACGAGAAACTCGAAGCAAATTTTCGGTTCCTTCGCGAGCAGACTGGCGTTCATATCCATGCCGATCTGATTGTCGGATTGCCGGGTGAGTCGCTCGAAAGCTTTTCGGCAGGATTCGATCGGCTGTTTGCCTTGCGACCTCAAGAAATTCAAGTAGGAATCCTCAAACGATTGCGAGGAACGCCGATTGTTCGACATGATGCGGAATGGGAAATGGTCTATAGCCCTCATCCACCTTATGAGATTCTCAGCAATCGATTGTTGAGCTTCGAGGACATTCATCGATTGCGACGTTTCTCTCGACATTGGGATTTGATCGGCAACAGTGGCAATTTTGGACACACGCTGCCGCTGATCTGCTCGGAGTACGCTTCGGCGTTTGAACAATTCAGCCACCTTAGCGAATGGTTGTTCGAACGAAACCAACGCATGCACGGTATTGCTTTAGTTCGGCTCGTAGAGTTCGTGTTCGAGTATCTTTGCCAACTGAAACGATTCGATCATCAACGAGTCGCAGAAGCGATGTGGCACGACTATGGTTGCGGCGGTCGCCGCGAAAAGCCGTCGTTCTTCAAAGGATTTTCCTTGGTTGGCGAAGCAACGGCGACGAGCGCGAAGCGAAGTATCCCCGATCGACAAGGTCGTCATCTGCGGAAAGTATCCGATGTGCCGAGTGGACGAGAGCCTGAACTGGTGCCTCCAAAATTAGCCGATGGCCGTTAGGCCCGGTTCCTTCAAAAAATAGCCGTTGGCCGTTAGGCCCGGTTCCCTCGAAAAAACCGGAGCTAACGCTCGACGGCTAATCGACCTATACTCGGCAAATGCGTGGCCTTGCCGCATACGCGGCTCGGTAGCAAGTTCGATCTGCGATGGTTATATTGTGTTGAACTTTCGAGTAATCCCCACCTTCCAGCGAGCAAAGCTATGACTACGACTCCGAATTCACGTCGAACATTTTTGGGAACTGTGGCTGCGGCAACGGCTCTCGCTACAACGGCTCCGATGGCTTCGCAATTACTCGCCGCGCCTGGGCCATCGAGGATGCGATTTGGGTTAGTCACCTATCTATGGGGACAGCACATGGATTTGCCAACGCTCATCGAAGCGTGTCAGAAATCGGGGCTCACAGGCGTCGAAGTTCGCACCGAGCATAAGCACGGCGTCGAGCCATCGCTGACTGCCGAACAACGCATCGAAGTGAGGAATCAATTTACCGATAGCGGGATCACCCTCGTCGGCTACGGTGCGAACGCGGAATTCCATTCGGACGATCCGGCTAAAGTCAAAGCCAATATCGAACTGACAAAAGACTATGTGCGGTTGATGCATGACTGTGGTGGTGAAGGCGTCAAGGTAAAACCCAACGGCTTCGTAAAGGATGTCTCGCGAGAAAAGACCGTCGAACAGATCGGAAAAGCGCTTAACGAAGTCGCTGCTTATGCTGAAGGGTTTGGACAGCAAATTCGTGTCGAAGTTCACGGCAAAGGAACGTCGGAACTCGATGTAATTCGGGATATCTTCCGCATCGCAACGCATCCCAACGTCGGCGTCTGCTGGAACTCGAATGCGGAGGACCTGAAGGGTGAAGGCCTCGAAGTTAATTTCCATATGGTCAAGGATCGATTTGGTTCGACGTGCCATGTTCGCGAACTCGACGATCAAGACTATCCGTATGCGGCGCTATTTAAACTGTTCCGCTCGATCGATTACGAAGGGTGGATTCTCTTGGAAGCACGCACCGACCCAAGCGATAAAGTGGCTGCGATGACGGCCCAGAAAACCTTGTTTGATCGATTGATTGCTGGTTAAGCTGCCAGCTTGTCAAGAACTGGAAAATTGTGAGAATCGCGGGCGGTGAGAATCGCAAGCTGGAAGCTTACGCCACTTAGTATAATGTTCCCTCGAAATGGTCTTGGAGTAATCAATGGTTCAAAACATCGGAACTGGAAGAACCTTGTTTGGACATCCGGTTGGGCTTTTCCTGCTGTTTTTTGCAGAACTGTGGGAACGGTTTTCGTATTACGGAATGCGAGCCTTGTTGGTTTTCTATATGACCAAAGGGTTCCTTAGCTATAACGACGACACGGCCTATGGTGTCTATGGAGCTTACACCGCTCTGGTCTATGCAACACCGTTTATTGGCGGCATGTTAGCAGACAAGTTTCTCGGCTCGCGACTTTGCGTGATCATCGGCGGCATCCTCATGGCGTTAGGGCATTTGGCGATGACGCTCGAGAATCGCTTTGCATTTTTCGGCGCCTTATCGCTTTTGATTGTCGGCAATGGTTTTTTTAAACCGAACATCTCAACAATCGTAGGCTCGCTTTATCCCGAAGGAAGCAAGCTGCGCGACGGCGGCTTCACGATTTTTTACATCGGGATCAATCTAGGTGCGGCGATGAGTCCGCTCCTGTGTGGTTACATTGGCGAAACGTACGGATGGCATTATGGTTTTGGATTAGCAACGGCAGGAATGCTGGTTGGCCTTGCGACTTTTGTGATGCCCAACCTCGTTTCGCAATTGCTGATCGGAGCAGCGGGATTAACGGCTGCTAGCTCTCTGTTTATCTTTCACCCAAACAATACCATTGCGATCGCGATGAATATCTTTGTCGGCGTCACGCTGCTTGCGGCCGCCTGCACAGCGTGCATTGCTCTGAATCGCGGCGGATTGCCGAGCACCGCCGGGCTGGCCACGAATGGCCGGGCCTCGATCGGTACGATACTCAAAGTCTTGTTCGGAATTGTGATTGCGATTCCATTTATCAGTCTTTTGGTGTCGGGATTTTCCATCCTGAATCAGGATGGGAAGCAGATTCGCGTAATCCAAGAGTCGACGATCAAATCGTTTACCGATCAGGGTGGCGCAGTAGCTCTGGTTGGCGTCGTACTAGAAGAGATCAGCAAACCTGCCGGGCTTGTTCTGATGTTGATGGGCATCGTCGCGCTCGGATACATCTCGTGGTGCATGGTTAAAATGACTATCATCCAACGGCAGCGCATGTATGTCGTACTCACCCTGACCTTCTTCTCGTTGCTGTTTTGGGCGTTCTTCGAGCAGGCGGGCAGTTCCTTGAATAACTACACCGATCGCAACGTTGATCGAGTTGTCGAAACGAGCGTCGTCAGCAATGACCAAGTAGGTTCAACCATTCGCCTTCAACCGACGCAAGAGCAACTCGGCTATTCCAATGGCAGCGATCTCTTCTTGTTGGATACGTTAACGAAGCTTCGGAAAGAGAATGCGGATCCTCACTTCGAAATCGAATGGAATGTTACTAAAAGTAATGTTGGAATGGGGCTAGCAACTCGCGATCTCGAATTGCCTGCCAGTACGTTTCAGTCTGTTAACGCCATTTACATTTTGATCTTAGGGCTTGTCTTTACAACGTTATGGACCTACCTCGGAAGTCGTGGCATGGAGCCGAGCACTCCGATCAAATTTGGACTGGGACTTTTGCAACTTGGCTTAGGCTTCGGGGCGTTCTGGCTCGGTGCCTATTATTCATCCGATCGCGGCATGGTGGCGGTGTTTTGGTTGCTTTTGGGTTATTTGTTGCATACCACCGGTGAGCTTTGCCTTTCGCCAGTTGGGCTTTCGATGATCGTCAAACTTTCGCCGAAAATTCTGGTAAGCACGGTGATGGGGATGTGGTTTTTGGCGACCGCATTTTCGCAATACTTGGCTGGTATGATCGCAATGCTGACGAGTGCCGAGCAAGATGGCGGTGAATCGGGTGGAGTGCAAAGAATCCCGGCTCCGATCGATTCCGTACACGTTTTTGGCGATCTCTACTTGAAGATCGCGATCGCCGCGATTATTTCAGCCTGCATCTGCCTTGCCTTGTCGCCGTTGTTAAAGCGATGGATGCACGAAGAAGCGGAAACCGATCGCTAGCATTCGAATCATTGCCTCTGTGCCCCATCGATAGACTTTGGCAAAACACAAGTTTCGCGAACGTGATATCATGTTTGCATGCAAACCATCTATGACTTTTCGGCAACTTCAATCACCGGCGAAACGGTCGAGTTTTCCGCGTATCGAGGGCGAGTGATTCTGATTGTCAACGTCGCCAGCCGATGTCACTACACTACACAATACGAAGGGTTAGAGTCGCTGTATCAAAAGTACCGCGAAGCGGGGCTGGTCATTTTCGGCTTTCCGTGTGGTCAGTTTCTGAATCAAGAGCCGGGCAGTAGCGCCGAGATCCAAGAATTCTGTACCCTCAAGTACAACGTATCTTTTCCGATGTTTGAGAAGATCGATGTGAACGGCCCGAAGATGCATCCTCTTTATGCCTATCTCAAATCGCAAGCCGCCGGTTGGTTTGGCGTTCGACGGATCGGATGGAATTTTACGAAATTCCTCATCGATCGAAAGGGAAGCGTCATCTGTCGCTATTCGACGATGACAACGCCATCGCAACTAGAAAACGACATCAAGCGTCTGATCTGAATAGCACATCTCACGTTCGTAGTTCGACCTTCAGGCGGGACTGCGAACGGGAAGCTAATCTTTGAGTAGTGCGAGCGATGCTTTGAGGATGTCGTCGGCTTCGGCCATTCTTCCCGTACCGGTTTTGCGACAGCTCAACCACCCTTCTTCCGGTCCGACCCAGTGTACGCCGTCGTTGGTCAACTGCTTGACGTTGCGTTCAACGGCCGGTTTTTCCCACATGGGTGAACTCATCGCTGGTGCCATGAGTACCGGGCATGTCATGTTCAGATAGAGCGTCGATAAGAGATCGTCAGCCAGCCCTAGCGCACAACTTGCGAGGATGCGGGCTGTCGCCGGTGCGACAATGAAGAGTCGACAGTCGGTCGCAAGTTCAATGTGCGGGCCGAGCGGATATTGTCGATCGAAGACCGAAATGACTGGTTCACGATTGCAAAGGGCCGCGAAGGTAGCCGGCCCGACAAATTGCTGCGCCGAAGCCGTCAGGACGACCGTAACATCGTAGCCTTGTTGGACCAATCGGCTGACTAACGTCGCTGATTTGTAGGCGGCGATTCCGCCGCCTACTGCCACAACGACCTGCGGCATCGTCATAGATCGCCAGTGTCCAGATCTAACAAGTCACCCAAGTCTTGCCCTTCACCGATGAGTTTGACTTCGCTGCTCGTGGTTAGGAAGATCTTATCTTGAAGGATCTCTTGGATAACGATTTCCATTTTGTCGGGACTATTCAAATCGACCAAAGGTCGGCTCCCGCGATTGAGCTGAACCAATCGTTTTTGAATGAGTGTCGACAACTTAAACCGACCGCCAACTTTATTGACGATCGCTTCTTCCTTCAATTCTTCTAACATGCAGTTTTGTCTCCCTGATATTGCAATAGCAATTGGCAAATTTCGTCGACCGCATCATTTACTTTACGATTGACGACTTGGTGTTTATAACGATGACGGTGTGCTATTTCCTCGCGGGCAACTTCCAACCGTCTTTGGATAGCTGATTCGGTCTCTGTCCCACGTTGTCGAAGCCGAGATTCCAATTCCTCCAGCGTACCTGGATGGACAAAAATCGTAATCGGATCGACGCGTCGTTCGAGAATGCTCAGTGCACCCTGGACATCGATCTCCAAGATTAACCACTTCCCTCGCTCTAGACCAGAGGAAACTACAGCATTGAGCGTACCGTACCAGTCGCCACGCCCGAAAACCTCCTTGCATTCGAGGAATTCTCCAGAGATTCGGCGGCGTTCAAATTCCTCGTAGGAGAGGAAAAAGTAGTTTTTTCCTTGTATTTCACCGCTTCGAGGGAGGCGCGTGGTCGCCGAAACGCTCAATTCCAGCGGCAGCGGGCATTTCTCCAAAAGTGTCTTCACGACAGTCGATTTCCCTGCGCCGGACGGTCCGGAGATGATAATCAGTCGACTTAGGTTGAGGGGAATATCGGTCATTCGATGTTTTGAATTAGCTCGCGGACTTGTTCCAGCGTCGTTTTCATATTGACGACTTGTTCGGTAATCACGACATCATTGGCTTTCGAGCCGACGGTATTAATCTCGCGATTTAATTCTTGCACGAGAAAATCAAGCTTCCGGCCTTGGCTTTCTTTTTCCCGGCTAGCATTTTCAAAAAGATTGAAATGGCTTTCCAGCCGCACGAGTTCTTCGCGGATGTCACATCGATCTGCGTAAAGTTGGACTTCACGAAGCAAGTCCACCGGTTCGACAGACGCACCTAAACTTTGCAAAGCCTTTGCCATTTTCGCCTGCAGTCGTACTCCATATTCCTCGGCCGCCGAGGGAGCTCGTTCCGCGACGACGGCGGCTCGTTTTCGAAGTTCATCAAGGCTTTTGGTAAGCTCGATGCCCATCGCCTTACCTTCGGATTCTCGCATCCGATTCAATTCAATCAGCGCGTCGTGTAGTACATCTTTGGCTTTGGATTGCAGTTCGGCATCATCGACGTCGAGTTTTTTTTCATCGACAACTCCAGGCAGCAGTAGAATTTGACTTAAATTAATATCAGTTGACAAGTTGAGCTGTTTGGCGATCGATATTGCCTGGCGAGCATAAGCTTCGATCGCGACAGAGTTGAGTCGGTATGCGTCGGACTGCGGGGCACCCGAAACACGCATCGATACTTGTACGGTCCCGCGTCGAACAAGCTCGCGAACCAGCGGTTCGATCTGATTTTCGAGGCTCTGCAGACGATCGCCGACTCGCGATGTCACCTTGAGAAATCGATTATTCACTGAGCGCACTTCGACATCGATCGACAGATCGCCAAGCTGACCTCTTGCGTGACCTTGGCCTGTCATGCTCAACAACACAGTGAAATCCTCTTCCGCTGAAAAAACCCTACTTGTCAGGCGTAGAAACCGGTGCCGACTCGATCTTCAAGTCGTCTGTAGCAGGCTTCTCTGATTCTGACTTCGGTTCATCGGCGGCTGGCGGAGTCGGACCGGGCTTCGGTTCGTCGGTTGCTGGTGGAGTTTCGATTTTGCCTTCGGTCGCGTTGGGGGCGGTAGGGGTGGTCGTGTCCGATGGCAGATCGCCAACTTCAACTTCGCCAACTCCGGTCGTACCCTTGGGCGGTTCGATGATATCGCCTAGTCCAGGAATGGTCATCGGCGGAGCGTCTGACGGAGAACTGATCGATGTCGAGGTTCCCATTCCTTCGATGCCTGCTAATGCGTCGGCAACACCGGATTCGGTATACCACCAAACGGTAAATGCGAGCAAAAAGATCCAGATCGATGCCGTCACGATCGTAATTCGTGTGAACAAATCGCCAGCTTTGGTTCCGAATGCACTCTGCCCACCAGGGCCGCCCAAAGCACCGGTTAATCCACCGCCCTTACCTCGCTGTACCAAGATCAAAAGAATCATGAACAGGGAGAGGATGAAGATGATCGGTCCAAAGAAATACTGTGAAGTGGCCGCCAATGGCAGCATAGAAACGGTCACGCAATTCATCCTCATAGATAGGTGCGATCCGATGAAACCCTCATCGAAAGTGCCAGGATTCTACAAATTTCACCGACTTTTGGGAACACGTAAGTTGATTTATGAAGGCACTTGTACGACTTTATTCCCCAGAATATAACTTTTTTCCCCTCTGAATCAGTATTCTTCCCCTCAATCGCCTAGAAAGCGTCGCGGTACACCCTTATGAGCGTCGTTAAATTAGATGAAGGACTAGTCAGCAAAGACAATGTTGCGAAGCTTCTCAATTCTGCGCTCGAGGCGGGTGAAGGCCTGCTCCGATTGACTCCGACCTGGGTTCCTCGAAGCTTTTTGCATCCGGGCAGACGCATCAAGCTTTTTCCCGGCGACTTGTATGCCTTTGGTGCCGATCGTGGTGGCATCGACGAGCGATGGTTTTCCAGCACAACCGAAGCTGCGAACGAAGGCCGAGTCTGGCATGAAGGGCTTAGCTTTTGCCTTTTCGATGGTAAGAAATTCTTGCTTCGCGACGCCGTTGCGGAAGCTGGCAATCGATTGGTCGGGGACAAGATTTACGCGAAGTACAATCGTTGGCCGGTCTATTCGAAATTCTTCGACAATATGGGACCGATCCCGCACCACATGCATCAATCGCAAGCCGATGCGGCCTTAGTTGGACGGGAAGGAAAACCGGAAAGCTACTATTTCCCACCGCAGTACAATAACGTCGACAACAATTTCGCTTATACGTTTATGGGGTTAGAACCTGGAACCACCAAGGATGACCTTCGACGCTGTTTGCAGAATTGGAACAATGGCGATAACGGAATCTTAGATTTGTCGCGAGCGTATCGATTAGAACGAGGTACGGGTTGGTTGATACCGCCAGGAGTACTCCACGCTCCTGGTTCGCTTTGCACCTACGAGCCGCAATGGGGAAGCGACGTCTTTGGAATGTTCCAATCGATCGTCGAAGGTCGTTACGTTCCGTGGTCGCTTTTAGTCAAGGATATGCCGGCTGAAAAGCATCAGGATCTCGATTTTATTATCGGGCAACTCGACTGGGAGAAAAACGTCGACACGCATTTTAAAGAGAGCAATTTCCTCACACCGATTGTCGATCCATCAGCGTCAGGAACGGGCTATACCGATCGCTGGATCGTCTACGGTCGCGTCGATGGCGAGCAATTGTTTAGTGCCAAAGAGCTGACCGTCGAGCCAGGTGCAAAATGCACATTGATGGATCCAGGTGCCAGCGGTTGGATTACGGTTCAAGGTAAAGGTCGAATTGGAAAGTTGGCCTTGCAAACGCCAGCGATGATTCGGTTCGGTCAGAATTCGGAAGATGAAGTATTCATTTCCCATGAAGCCGCCGTGCGCGGAGTCGATATCGAAAACACTGGCAGTGAACCGTTGGTTGGCCTTCGCTATTTTGGTCCGGCCGTTCATGCGAATCTTCCGATGCATGGCCGCAAGTAATCAAGTAATATATTGGCAAACCACGCACCGCAAACTTACCGATCCCAGTTTCAGAACGTCTTACGTCATAAAGGGTATTCATCGTGGCATCACTAAAACTTCACAACGCGATGTGGCCAGGATTGGTTGGCAAAGGCGATGGCCCAGGTCAAGAGCCGCCGATTTCGCTCGAACGCATGCTGCAACTTACTGCCGAAGCATCGGTCAACGGCCGCAAGTTCGATGGGATCGATTATTTTCTTTTCTTGCCGCACACCGATCCGCAAGCTAGCGATGAAGAGCTTCGAAAAATTGCCGATACGATTCAAAGTTACGGCTTTAGCGTCGGATCGCTGGTCGCCCCAGTTTGGCCAGGAACGGTCGGCGACTCGGCGATGGGTGACCAAGCCGCTCGCGATAAATTCCTATCGGCCGTGAAAATGGCTTGTCGTATCGCACGAATCTTCAACGAACACGGTGTTCGAAAGTATGGTGTCATCCGAATCGACTCGGCCGAATTCGGCGTTGAGAAATGGCGAGCGGATCCGAAAGCGAATACTGCGAAGATCGTCGAAACGTTCCGCGAAGCCGCCAAGATCGCCGCCGATAGCGGTGAACGACTCGCAGCCGAAGGTGAAATATGCTGGGCCGGTATGCACTCGTGGAAAGACATGTTGGATGTTTTAGAAGGCGTCGGCATGCCAGAATCGCTCGGGTTCCAAGCCGATCTTGCGCATACTTATCTTTATTTGATGGGATACAACGCGGCTGAGCACGCGCTCCTTCATGATGGTTATTCGAGCAACGAATTTTATGCGGCATACGAGAAGATGACTGATAAACTTCGACCTTGGACGATCGATTTTCATGTGGCGCAAAACGACGGCGAAGTCCATGGTGCCGGTGACCACGACAAGACGGGCAAGCACTGTTTGGCCGACGACCCTAATGGCAAATTGGACATCGTGACCTGCTCGCAATATTGGCTTAAAGATGCTGAGAAGCGAGGTATCCAACATATCTGTTGGGATGGCTGCATGTTTTCGAATGCCAAGCTGGAAACCGCGTCAACGTGGAATACGATCCTTGAGAAGATGATTCAAGTCTCAGCCGCCCACGATGCATGATGTTGTAACTGCGAGTTTTATTCCCAACTATTTTTCTGAAAAATCATGACAAAAAAACCACTTCGTATCGGTATGGTCGGCTACGGATTTATGGGCCGTGCGCATTCCAATGGCTACAATCGCGTCAGCAATTTTTTTGACCTCGAATACACGCCTGTGCTTCAAGCGGTTTGTGCGAGGAATCCTGAAAAGGCAAAGTCATTTGCCGATCAATGGGGCTATGCGTCGATCGAATCCGACTGGCGCAAACTTTTGGATCGCAAGGATATCGATGCGATCGATATCTGCACGCCGAATAATCTTCATAAAGAAATCTCGATCGCTGCCGCCCAAGCTGGCAAGATGATCCTTTGCGAAAAGCCGCTAGCCATGAATACGGCCGAAGGCGAAGAGATGTGCAAAGCCGTCGAAAAGGCGGGGGTGCTCAATACGGTTTGGTACAACTATCGCCGAATTCCGGCCGTGACGATGGCCAAAGAGTTGATCGAAAAAGGAATGCTCGGACGGATTTTTCATTTTCGATCTCAATTCTTGCAGGATTGGACGATTAATACCGACGTCCCACTTGGTGGGGCTGCGACGTGGCGATTGGACGTCGAGGCGGCTGGCAGCGGCGTAACCGGCGACTTGTTGGCTCACTGTATCGACACTGCGATTTGGCTAAACGGCTCAATCGATTCGTTATCGGCAATGACCGAAACGTTCGTCAAAGAGCGCACGCATGCTCTGACGGGCGAGAAGAAACCGGTTGGAATCGATGATGCGGCAGCGTTTATTGCGAGATTCAAAAACGGTTCGTTGGCGACGTTCGAATCGACGCGATATGCTCGCGGCCATAAAGCTCTCTACACCTTTGAAATCAACGGCGAAAACGCTTCGTTGGCTTGGGATTTACACGACTTGCATCGTTTGAAAATTTATGACTATCGCGACGAAGGACCGCTTCGAGGCTGGAAGAGTATTCACGTTTCAGACGGCGATCATCCGTACATGAAGCATTGGTGGGTGCCGGGTCTACAAATCGGTTATGAACATTCGTTTGTTCACCATGTTGCCGATTTCTTAAAGGGCGTTGAAACCGGAACATCGACTGCACCGACTTTTCGCGACGCTCTCGAAACGCAAAAAGTGTGCGACGCAATCCTATCGAGCGCCAAAGACGGCCAATGGAAAAGCATTAGCGCCTAACCGACTACGATTCTCGTCTTGATCGTCAGCGAATCAACCTACTCGTTACAATCGATATCAACGGGTGGCGAGTTCGTAAAGCTGTGCTATCTGCGAAAGATTTTCCGCTTTCGGATCAAGGTTATCGGTAATGATCCCGATAAGCCATCCATGGAGCGGTAACAACCCAGGATGGGTTTCCGATTGTTGATTGAATCCTGGGAGTCGTTTGTGATGGTGCCCAAACCACACTTTCTATTATTCTGCGATGGCCAAAGTCCGAGAGTTCCGGTCGCAACCAACGCCGTAGGCGCTGCTTCGATTTCCGTACGAGGCCGATGGCGATTCATCCTCGAAGATCTCGATGCAGGCACGCGACTAGAAGCCGGTGATGCCGAGTTGGTCCAAGCACCCGAACGAGCTGCACTCATGGCAGTCGTTCGTGGATTGGAAGCGTTAGAGCAACCCAGTCGCGTTACGCTGGTGACGACAAGCCGCTATGTATCGCGAGGACTTCAATTCGGTTTGACCGAATGGCGAGAAAGCGATTATTGTTGGGAACATTTTGGGAGCGTTCAGCCGATTCGAAATGCGGATTTGTGGCGTCGAATCGATCATGCGATGCAATTCCATCAGATCCATTGCCAATGGATTGCCGGTCAAGAATCGGTCGATGGCGAATCGATGACCGAATTACAAGTCGAACCGATTGCCCGTGCCCCAGCTTCCTCCGTCGCCACATTTGAGCCGATGACGCTAGCCACGGGTTCTTCGGCCCCCGTGAATAAAAAATCGCCATCACGCGATGTACCTTTTGTTGTTACCGAACCAAATGCGTTTTCTGCTGAAGAAAACGCAACGTCGACACTGAGATGGCTCCATTTTTCAGGCATACAAATAGTGCGAGCGCGAATACGCGAATTGCGATTGCCATATTTATCGAAAATCCGATGGCGAATTCGACCCGACAATTGGCTGGTAAAGTTCTTTGGCAATACGTTGCTGAACGCTCGTTAGGGCATGGAAATCCGTTCGTAATAACCTTTTTTTGTCTTTGTTTCGTGAATGGAGTTTCGAGTGCAAACGCAGCTTTCTCTGCAGAATCTTACCAGTGTCATCGATGGCACGACCAGCAATCCAGCGGAATTCCTTGGCCCCCATGAAGTCGAACACGATGGTCGCAAGGCGATCAGCGTCCGGGCTTTCTTGCCGCAGAGCCAGCAGGCGTGGTTATTGGACGAAAATGCTGGAGTCCAGCGACCGATGCGACGAATTCATCCGGCTGGGGTTTACGAAGGCCTTCTACCCGTGGAATCAGACTCGCTTAAACTAGGAGAGAATTCCAAGGAACGGCGCCTGGCCAATCCGGCGTACCGATTGCGAGTTGCTAATCAAAATGGAAGCATTTCAGACATGCATGACCCACACGCTGTACCCAGTTTTTTCAGCGATTTTGACCGATATCTATTCGGTTCCGGTCGTCATTGGAAAATCTACGATCGTCTTGGATCCCATGTGCGCGATGTCGACGGTCAGGGCGGGGTCAATTTTGCCGTTTGGGCCCCCAATGCTCAAAGCGTCCAGGTCATCGGCGATTTCAATCACTGGGACGGTCGTGGGCATACGATGCAAAAGCATATTCCGGCCGGAATTTGGGAACTATTTGTTCCGAATGTCGACGCTGGTAGCAAGTACAAGTTTCGTATTCGAACCCATGATGGCCAGACTCTCGATAAGACTGATCCGTATGGATTCTTCGCCGAGTTGCCACCGAGAACGGCGTCGATCGTTCAACCGTTGGATCGATACACTTGGAATGACGAAGGATGGATGCAACGTCGCGCTGAACAGAATCAGACCGATAAGCCGATCTCGATTTATGAAGTCCATCTAGCATCTTGGCGCAAGGGTGCCGGCGGCGTTCACGGATGGATGAACTATCGCGAGTTGGCTCACCAATTGGTGACATACTGCAAGGAAATGGGCTTCACGCATCTCGAATTGCTTCCGGTTACCGAGCATCCCTTTACGGGTTCATGGGGCTATCAAACGGTCGGCTATTTCGCCTGCACCAGCCGATACGGTACTCCCGAAGATTTCATGTATTTTGTCGATCATTGCCATCAAAACGATATCGGGGTCATCATCGATTGGGTTCCAGCTCACTTTCCAAAAGACAACCACGGGCTTCGTCGATTTGACGGGACGGCGCTGTACGAGCACGAAGATCCGCGTCAAGGCGAGCATCCTGATTGGGGAACGATGATCTTCAATTTCGGACGCGACGAGATTCGCAACTTCCTGATCACCAGCGCTCTATTTTGGCTCGACAAGTATCACATCGATGGACTGCGCGTCGACGCCGTCGCATCGATGCTGTATCTCGACTATTCTCGCAAAGAAGGTGAGTGGGTGCCCAATGCCTACGGTGGCCGCGAAAATCTAGAAGCGATTCATTTGCTCCGCGAGTTTAATGAACAAGCTCATTCGCAGTATCCGGGCGTTCTTACGATCGCGGAAGAATCGACCGCTTGGCCCGGAGTCAGCCGACCGATCAACTACGGCGGACTCGGTTTTTCGATCAAGTGGAATATGGGCTGGATGAACGATACGCTGCGCTATATGCGGCACGAGTCGATTCATCGAAAGTACCATCATGGCGAACTCACGTTCAGCTTGATCTATGCCTTTACCGAAAACTTTGCCTTGCCGCTTTCACACGACGAAGTCGTTCATGGCAAGGGGTCGCTCATTGCTCAGATGTCGGGAGACCTTTGGCAAAAATTTGCCAACCTTCGATTGCTCTATTCCTATATGTGGACGCACCCAGGCAAAAAGCTCCTCTTCATGGGAAGCGAATTAGCACAATGGCACGAATGGAACTATGACGGCGAACTCCAGTGGGATTTACTGCAATGGGACACTCATCGCGGAATTCAAAAATTGCTCGCCGATTTAAATCATATGGTGGTTCGTGAACCTGCGCTCCATCAGCTTGATTTCGACGGTCATGGTTTTGAATGGATCGATTGCGTGAATGGGGACGATAGCATTGTCAGCTACATTCGGAAAGCTAAAGACCCGAGCGACTTCTTGGTCGTCGTCGCCAATTTTACGCCGGTCGTTCGCCGCTATCGATTGGGACTGCCGCAAGCCGGATACTATCGAGAGATTTTTAATAGCGATTCCTCTTTCTATGCTGGCAGCAACGTCGGAAATTACCCGGGACTACAAGCCGACGAAAATTGGGAGCATCACGGTCGGGCTTCGTCGATGGAAATTAACCTTCCGCCGCTTGGCATTACCGTTTTTAAACCTTGCTAGGGCTACGCCACGCTTGGCTGTAGCTTTCATTGGACTTTTTGGGTATGATTCTCAGGTATTCTGCGGTGCAACGGCATCGTAGAAAATGTTTTGAATTGCGATAGTTTGACTTTCTCGCACTTTACAAAACTTCCTAACGATCAACTTCAAAAAATCTTCCCTGTTCTGGAGTATCTCGAATGAAACGGCTTTCTATTTTACGTCGTGCCGTTGTGTTGACGTTGTTAGTGCTTTTTTGCCTTTGGCTCTATGGTCCCGTTCACGCGGAGAATCGCTTATCGATCGGCGCTAAAGCACCCGCGTTGAATATCTCCGATTGGATACAACAGGGTGTAGGTAAATATCCGAAGGTGACCAATTTCGAAAGCGGCAATGTATATGTCGTCGAATTTTGGGCGACTTGGTGCGGACCATGCATCAAGAGCATGCCGCATCTTGCAAAACTTCAGCAGGATTATGCTGATCGCAAAGTTCAGATTATCAGCGTCAGTGATGAACCGGTCGACGAGGTTCGCGAGTTCCTTAAGCGACAGGCTGGTAGCAAGGACGGAGAAGCCGTTACTTTCGATGAACTCACCAAGGTCTATTCGTTGACAACCGATCCAGACGAATCCACCAAGCTTGCATATCCGGTTGCCGCAAAATTGAGTGGTATTCCATGTGCGTTCATCGTCGGCAAGGATGGCAAAATTGAATGGATCGGGCACCCGATGGAAATAGATAAGCCGCTTGAGCAAGTTGTCGAAGATCGATGGGATCGCGATGCATTTGCCTCGCAGTACAATGAAGAGCAGGATTTACAATCGCTTAAGGAAACACTTGCACAGCTTCTTCAAGATCCTACCAACGGTGATCCTTCCCCGGCCAAGATAGAATCCGCATTCGAAATGGTCGATGGTTTTTTAGGGAAAATAAAATCGCCGAGTATTATCAAGCAAACAAGGTTCTTAAAATTTGACTTGATGATACAGTTTCGCTCCGAAGATCCTGCTGTCGTTACTCTTGCTCAAGACGTATTTAAAGATTTTTCCGCCCGGCCCATCGAACTCGCTTCTTTGACTTGGGGCATTTACGAATTTTCCAATGCCGGTCACATCAAGAATCCAAAGTTGGTTCTCGAAGCGATCAAAGCAACGGAAGCTGTTTTACCGCAAGTTCCTGCCGATCAAAAAGGAACGGTGCTCGACACCATTGCTCATCTACAGTTTCAAGCTGGCGATCTAGAAGCTGCCCTCAAGTCGGCTCGCGAAGCGGTAAAAGCCCCGGGCGCGACACCTGATTTCGAGGTCTTCATCGGTCAGATTGAAACCGAACTCAAGAAGAAACAAAAAACCAAATAGCGATGTCTGATACTGTCTTTTCGAAGATCATCCGCAAAGAAATCCCAGCTAAGATCGTTTACGAAGACGATTTGAGCTTAGCTTTTCACGACATCAATCCAAAGTCACCAGTACATGTTCTGGTGATTCCGAAGAAACCAATCCCGTCGCTTGAAGAGGTCGCGCCTGAAGACCAAGCTTTGATCGGGCATCTTTTCATCGTGGTGCAGCGTATTGCCCGTGAACTTGGAATTGCCGAAGGGGGCTATCGCGTTGTCATCAACTGCCGAGGTGACGGCGGACAAGAAGTGCCGCATCTGCATCTACATTTGCTAGGTGGCAAAAAACAGAAGTGGCCACCTGGCTAACAATGCACACAGAAAAGATCCGTGTTGTTTATGAACCAGGCAGAAACACCGCAGGGGGCTACCGAAAATGAATTGGGAAACGACTTTTTTCGTCGTGGTAAATACCTTGAATCGTTACAAGCCTATCAACGAGCAGGCGTGCACCTTCCAGATGTAGCCGCGATTCAACTCAATATCGGAAATGCTTTCAAGAATCTCGGCCAAATCGCGCTGGCGGTGAATGCTTATGAAAAAGCGATTCAACTGCATCCTGAATATGCTGATGCTCATTTTAACTTGGGTGTCGTCTACGAAGAGCAAAACAATCATGTTTTAGCAGCGGCTTCGTACCAAAGGGCATTGCAAAATGCTCTGAGTTGTTGTGAATTCGCAACAGCACTCGTTCACCAACTCCAGCATCTCTGCCAATGGGATGGCTTGACTGAATTATCGCAACGCATCGTTCAAGCCATCGCATCTTCGGAAAGCAACCAGCCGTCACACTTCGCGTCCCCTTATTGTTTTATCACGCTTCCGATAGCCACGACGGCGATCGAGCAGCGTCAATGTATGGAGAATTGGGCTAAGCGACTTCCGACTCCGTCTGCGCCGATGTATCGCATCGTTGGTGGGTCCACGGTTCAGCTTCGCAATGACAAAATCAAGCTCGGATATTTATCAGGCGATTTTCGCAATCACGCGGTAGCCTATTTAGTCGCCGAACTCTTCGAGTCCCATGATCGAAATCGATTCGAAGTCTTAGGCTATTCGTATGGTCGTGACGATGGCCGTCCGATTCGGTCGCGTATTGTGAACGCCTTCGATCGCTTTTCCGATATCCAATCAGAATCGTTCGAAGCTTCGGCTCGGC
The DNA here is from genome assembly GCA_034408855.1 of Pirellulaceae bacterium. Classification (GTDB taxonomy): domain Bacteria; phylum Planctomycetota; class Planctomycetia; order Pirellulales; family Pirellulaceae; genus JAIYDQ01. Next base: position 5,261 of record JAWXCK010000246.1, on the reverse strand, counting down.
GGATCGCCGAAGATGGCGTCGATATTTTGATCGATCTTCAAGGCTATACAACGCGATCGCGTCCGGAAATCCTTGCCTTGCGACCAGCTCCCATTCAAGTGAACTACCTCGGCTTCCCTAGCACGATGGGCTCGAATGCTTACGACTATATTTTGGTCGATGAATTTGTTGTCCCATCGTCGCAGCAACCCAATTTTAATGAAAAACTTGTCCATTTGCCCGACTGTTATCAGGTCAATGACCGTCAATACTCGATCTCGTCCACCATTTTTTCACGTAGCCAATGCGGACTACCGGATGAAGGTTTTGTATTCTGCTCGTTCAATAATAACCAAAAATTGACTCGGTCGATGTTTGTGCTTTGGATGCGAATCCTACGTTCGGTTCCAGGAAGTGTGCTTTGGTTGCCCGAGTGGAACTCGATAGCTGTCGCGAATCTACGACGTGAAGCGATCGCAAATGGAATCGATCCAAGTCGACTTGTTTTTGCAACGCACATGAATATTGCCGAACACGCCGCGCGGCATCGACTCGCCGATCTTTCGCTCGATACCTTTCCTTACAATGGACACGCGACGGCTGGCATTTCGTTGCGGATGGGTGTTCCTATCGTGACGCTTACTGGAGAGACGTTCGCATCGCGCGTTGCAGGCAGTCTCTTAAATACTCTCGGTTTGCCTGAACTGATTACCTATCGTGAAGCGGAGTACGAAGCTCTGGCAATCCGACTCGCGAGAGAGCCGGAGGAGCTAGCGAATCTTCGTGCAAAACTCGCAAGGCAACGCGATCTTAGTTCGCTTTTCGACGGTCGCGTCTTTGCCAAGAATGTCGAGCAGGCGTATCGGTTTATGGTGGCTCAGAAGTTGGAAGATAGCGAACGTTGAATTGAGTCTGGCGACCTAGCCAGGATTATTCATCAGCCGGTGTGCGGTTGGGATGGTGGAACTATGGCGATCGAACCCACGCGGCGGGAATGGATTCTGCTTCTTCGCCATACGTTTGCGACACGATAAATCCGCTGGCCTGGGATGTGTAGAAAATTCGACCGTTGGAGACAACCGCGCCCAAGCACTCTCGCGAATCGATGGCCGGACCGGTCGATACCAACTGGCTACCTTTCGAGAGATCGATCATGTCCATGTTGGCACCTAGGATGTAAGGTTCGGAAAGCGTGAAGCGACAGCAAGCATAGTTGTGATCGACCCCACCGATCACATGGCCCGTTTCTCGATCAAATACATTGCCGCGACCGCGCAGCGCGTTCGAAAAGATATATTTTTCGCCAACGCTCACGACGTTTAACGCCGATGAGATCGGATCGGATTTCCAAACAAGCGAACCATCAATGGCATTGAGACACCACACAAATCGATCGTCGGTCGACTCGTTGGGACGATTGTTGCCACCGATATAAAGTCGCCCATCACGAGCGCTCAGCGTACATTTGGCAGTCACATAGTAGTCGGTCGTATGCCATATCGTTTCACCGGTGAGCGGATCGAGACAAGCTGTCATGCCATTGTTGTCGACGGTCAAGCCACGTCGAGCGCGCTGGCTGGCCGAGTAGCCGAAGAAAGTCGAGTAAAAAAGCTTTCCATCCATGACGCAAATCCCGCAATCGTTTCCGCCTCGACCAAACTCGGAAAAATCTTTTTGCCAAACAACCTTCCCCGTATCAAGATCCCAAGCCCACAGCAACGGACGATTATCGCGTGGGTAATATGGATTGTCGTTCGAGTAGATCCAGCTCATGACTTCGGCACCATCGGCCGACTCGGTTGGTGTTCCTTTGAAAACAAAGGGCTTTTCCGTTCCCTGGGCGGCATATTGTCCAGAACCCGATGCGTAAATGGCGACATTTCCATGGACGACCGGCGGAAACTGCCGACTCCAACTTGGCGAACCCGAAAAGGGTGCTTCCCAAAGCAAATCACCAGTCGAGGCATCTAGGCATCGCATTCGAGATTGTTTCAAGCCCGCTTGCGGGACCAGCAACTTGCCGTCGATGTAAAGTGGCGAAGTGAACGACAAATAAACGTCAGGCCAGTAGCGTCGCCAAAGGATTCGACCTGTATCCTGTTCACAAGCGATGACTTGGCCTTCGGCCGTGTGCGTATAGAGTCGACCGCCACCACAAACCGGCAGATGCTTCACCGTTCCTTCGAGACGACGTGCCCATCGCATTCGTAACGGTGGTCGAAGCCCTTGCTCGTTGGAATTGGTTGAACCAAAGTTTCCGTAGTTGGTATACCAATCAAACTTCGAATCGGCAAATCGACCACGCAGGGGACTTCGTATCCGATGTAAATTCAAATTTCGAGTCGGCAACGCCCCCTTTCCGCCATTCCCGTAAACGTAGAGATAGCCATCTTCGCACGGAGCAAAGATTCGGCCATCGGCAACCGCTACCGATGCTGAGATGGGCGAAGCGAAAGCGGTTGATAGCGACTGAGTCTCACCACCATGAATGGGTACAACGTAAAGCTTGCTGTCCAATCCACCATAGATTGCATGCCGACGAGTGACAACGGGAGCGCAGATCGATGGTGCCACACATAGAACTTCGGGTTCATCAATGCCAGCGGAATGCCGACATAGCCCGTAACCTTGTTCCGGTCGAGTTCGATAGACATCCTTGCCGCGAATGCTGACGGCTGAAAAACTGAGCAATCCGGGAAGTTGGATCGCCGTCTGTGTTCCTTTCACGAAATCGGTTTCGAGTGTTTTATCGGAGATTTTAAGAATTTCGACGCGGCCTGCATTATCGCGACGATGCCACTGGACATAGACATTTCCGTCCGCATCGGCACTCTGTCCAAACGTCGCCGGAAATTCTTTACCGTCATAGGTCGGAATCTCACCAGAGATTCTCAATTTTGCCGAGTCACCGCTGTCGTCAAGAAACACGGTTCGACCACCTGCTGGTATCACCAATGTCTTGTCGATCAAACAAAGCTCGCGCGAGCAAACAAAGTGATCGCGCCAAGTTACACGCTCCGGTCGTTGGGCAAGCCAATCTTCACCTTTCCAACGATCGCCTTCGAATCCGATGACCTCCTTCACAAAGTCCCAGGTCCAAATTGTTGAACCATTCGGCTCAACCGCGTATATCTGTGCACCAATCGTTGCAAAGTAGACACGATGATCTCCAGCAACGGGACTCGAAAAAATTGCTTCATGGCAATCGAGCTCGCGTACAACCTCGCCTGTTATTCGATTGAACACATAATAGTAACCCGCCATCGTACCGACGTGCAAAAAATCGCCGACCAGGACTGGTGAAGCGATATTGTTGCAGTTCGTCATCCCGCCGCGCGTCGCATATTTCCACTTCACGTCAAGTGATATTGCATCGATGGCGAAAACAACACCCGATCCGTCTACCACGTAGGCTATCCCGTCGGCGACTACGGGCGAAGCATAGACGCCATCGGTGAGCGCGACGGCTCCCACGAGACCAAGTCGGTCGGAAAAATCAGCGTGAATTGCATTGCCGGAACGTCGCGCGTCACCTTGAAGTTGCGTCCAATTCTCTCCTGCCGAAACCAAGGCCGTCGACAGAAAGCAACAGAATGTAAAGAGACAGGTCTTCATGGAAGCGACTCCGATGGGAAAGTTTGAGGGGAGGCACCATTGTACGGTCTTCTTAAACAATTTGGGCGATGAGATTTTCATTTCGAAACCAAAATTGAATTGAGCTCAAAAACCTTTGTTGTTTGCGCGCTTCAGGCTTAAGAGTCGCTACTAGTCCTCCCGCCTTTGAGAGGGCTTCGTTTTTATCGCGCGAGTTAGTACACGATCGAGTGCCGACGCGAATGCGTTCCGGTCTTTCGGGCTGTAGGGAGCGGGCCCAGACATCTCTAGGCCGGCCCCTCGAGCCGCGTCGAGAAAATCGCGAGCGGCTAATCGCCCCAACACATTGCGATGGTCATACTCTTCGCCGCGCGGGTCGATGACAAAAACACCTTTTTCGACCAATTGAGCCGCTAGCGGAATGTCGGCGGTAATCGCGACATCTCCGAAATCCGCATTCTCAACAATATATCGATCGGCAATATTGGCGCCATCAGATACCGTCACACTTGTAACAAGCCCGTTCTCGATAGGAACCCAAATAGATTGGTTGGCTACCAAGACGACCGGCAGTTTAAGACGCGTTGAAGCTCGATAGACGAGCTCTTTTACGTCTCGCGGTGAGGCATCTGCATCGATCCATATTTTCATAGTTGGCTCGTTTACTTCATTGGCTTGACATAAGTCAGTCACCCTAGTCCTACTGCCACGATTGGACGACGCCGCTAAGCACACAGTGAAGAAGTCCTTTTTGATCTCGCAGGACAAGCGCTCCGCTATCATCGATTCCGATGCAAGTGCCTTGAAGATTGCGACCCGAAGTTTGTATATCGACCAAGCGATCCGTCAGAAAGCAATGCTGCGACCAGACTTGATGAAGAAAGTCATTATTGGATTGCCAGTCGTCAAAGGTCGCTTGAAGCGATTGAACAATGGCGAGCAGTATCGATTCGACGCAGAGTGTTTCTCGGAAGGATCGAGCGCATTCTAAATGTAGGCTAGTCGCGTTGGATCGGATCGGTTCGGGCGCGTCGGCAATTGGCACGAGCACATTGACGCCAGCACCGACAATCCAAAACGGCTCGTCGACACCGACGATACTCTCGATGAGTATGCCGCATACTTTTTTTTGGTGGATGTAGACGTCATTGGGCCATTTAACTTTAACAGAATTTCCATCCTTCAGAAAGCCACTGAGAGCCTTCGCAACGGCGATACCGACGACCAGCGGCAACTGAACTAGCCTCGATTGCCATTCGATGTTTTCGTGAATGTCTGTTTTAGAGGGACGCCAAGCGAGAGAAAACATCAAGCAGCCATCCGGCGACCACCAGGCATTCTTCCCTCGCCCCCGTCCGGCGGTTTGTCGGTCCGCCAGAACCAAACGCGGCAAGCCCGAGACAGGGTTTTGGTTCAAAAACCGCTTTAAATATGCGTTGGTAGAATCGATTTCTTGAAACCAATCGACATGCGTTATCAATCCTTCGGACACGATTTGGTCGATGACGGCAGTGCGGCGAAGCTCGAACAATTCATTCAAAGTCGGGTACCTTGGGAACACTGAAACTTAAACATTTGGCTCTTCCGGTAGAAACTGTGGGTGGTTTTCGTGATCCGCAATCGATTTTAGCAGTGAAATACAAGGAAAACACTGGACTGAGTGATTGCAAAAACCAAGGTTCGCTTTC
>JAWXCK010000245.1:0-24820 GCA_034408855.1 Pirellulaceae bacterium | reverse complement strand
GGTTGGAAAGTGTTGGGCCACGAGCAGCGGCTCCAATCTCGCATCGTCAACTATGCTGACGACTTCGTGTTGTGTTGTCGTGGCACGGCCTCAGAGGCCGTGCACGTCATGCGGAACATGATGACTCAGCTCAAGCTGACGGTCAACGGAGGTTGGCATGGGGACACAGCACTTCGTTTATAGCGCTGAGGTGCAATGGGCTTACGCTGGCCTTTGAAAGGATAATTGATCGCCGTAAACAATGGAACGCCACCAACAAAAATAGCCACGCTGCGCGATGCCTTGGTGCGTGAAGTCGCTTCATCGCCGATGCGAAGTTGGTTCAGCTAGGAAATTCAAATACTCTTCGAGATTTGTGTAGCTGATCGACCCGACCGGTTTGAACCGCGAGTAAGAAAACGGCGATACAAAAACTACTCGCTCTTAATGAAATCAAGACGAGCCGCCAAAAGTGATATCCTCAAAGGGCTTATGTAAATCTACGTGCCAATCGTTGGATACACCGCAGCATGGACTACAATCAGACATTGTGCGGTTTCTACTTGGGGTTTCCGAAGCCGGGTTTTTCCCAGGTGTTATTGTTATCTCACGCATTGGTTCCCTTCCAAGGATCGAGCGCGCGCGATTTCATATTTCTTGATCGCTTCGCCGCTTGCCATGATGATTGGACCTGCTGTATCGCAATTGTTTATCGATATCGGCAGGACACACGCTGTTGACGGCACGGTCGTTACCAACCCGATGTTGTTGGGTTTGAAGGGTTGGCAATGGATCTACATTTTCTGGGGAATACCGGCGATCATTGCTGGGATTGTTGTGCTGTTTTGCCTAACCGATCGACCCAAGTTTGCAAATTGGCTCGCGCCAGAAGAACGTGCGGCATTGGAAGCAGAATTGGCCCGCGAAAAAGCTTTGCGGTCCAGCCACAGTCATTCGTCGGTTCTAACTGCATTGACGAGTCCGCGCGTTCTGCTGCTGTCGTTAGCCTATTTCGGCATCGTTACGGCCAACTATGGTATCGAATTTTTCTTGCCGAGTATACTCAATCAATGGTACGAGCTTGAGCCATCGCGTATTGCGCTACTTGTGATGATTCCATCGCTACTCGTTATCCCGGGGCAGCTCTTTATTGGCTGGAGTTCGGATCGATATCACGAACGTCGTTGGCATTCGGTCCTACCCGTAGTCATCGGAGCAACGTTATTAGTTCTATCGACCTTCACTCGCGGTAATCTTTATCTATCGTTAGCCTGTTTTTCACTCGCTGCGGCTGGAATGAAATCTTACATGCCTGCCTTCTGGTCATTGCCAAGCCTTTTTTTGACCTCGACGGCTGCCGCAGGAAGTGTCGGCATGATCAATTCAATTGGCAACTTGGGCGGCTTTCTCGGTCCGTCGGTGATGGGCTATGTCGACAAGAACCTTGAATCCTATGTGTACGGATTATACTTCTTAAGTTTCACAAGCCTTTGCTCAGCCGCTTTGATCGCGGTGCTTCCATTGCGTCAACCTGAGGACAACCGTCCCATCAGCAAGTTGGAATTGTGATTCCTTATCAAACTTCATTGCAACGCAGAGATTCTCGTGCAGCCAATTTATTTCTAGCGGCGTTCAAACTAGAATCCGTTCTATCGTAAATGACGTCCCGTTGAAAATAAATTAGGAGCCCGCATGGCGAACCAATTGTTTCGAACAAAGTCTCTCGACAACATGGTATCCGAAATGGAAGGGAGCCATCGATTGAGACGTACGTTGGGGCCCATTTCCCTCACCGCGCTCGGCGTGGGGGCAATTATAGGGACTGGTATCTTCGTCCTCGTAGGGAAAGCGGCGGCCAACCAAGCCGGTCCTGCAATTATGTTGTCCTTCGTCGTAGCAGGATTAGCATGTGTGTTCGCCGCGCTGTGCTACGCTGAATTCGCCTCCATGGCGCCCGTCGCTGGTTCGGCATACAACTATGCGTACGCGACGCTCGGCGAACTGATGGCCTGGATTATTGGATGGGATTTGATTCTCGAGTATGCAGTTGCGTCATCAACCGTTGCGCATGGTTGGTCAAAGTACGTGCAAGCCCTGCTGGATCATCTCGGCATCAATGTATTTGCCAAGGACGGTTTGCTCCATCGATTTTCCGACGCTCCGTTTGATTCCAATGGCAAGTCGGAAACGATTACGCACGCCATTGCGACCGGCCAATCGGTCGTAGTTCAAAGCGGCTCCTTTTTTGCCACGGGATTCTTTTTCGATCTGCCAGCGATTCTGATCACGGCGATCGTGACCGCGATTCTCGTTCGGGGCGTTTCTGAAAGCGCATTTACCAACGCCATCATGGTGACCATCAAGGTTAGCGTCGTTCTATTTATAATCATCGCTGGTTGTCAGTATGTCAACATCGCCAATTGGACCGACAATTTTGCCCCGTACGGCTATGGCGGTATGACCTTTTTTGGACATCCTGTTTTGGGGGGCACCGACAAAGGCATGATGGCCGGCGCGGCCGGGATTATTTTTGCCTACTTGGGCTTTGACGCCGTGTCAACTCAAGCTGAAGAAGCCAAGAATCCCAAACGCGATTTGCCTATCGGGATCATCGGCTCGTTGGTCATTTGCACGGTGCTCTATATTGCGGTCGCAGCCGTACTCACTGGTATGGTCCCTTATGACAAAATCGATACCAACGCTCCCGTCGCACGAGCCTTCGAACAAGTCGGCTTTACATCAGCCCAGTTCATCGTGACCATCGGAGCTATTGCAGGCATCACTTCTGTGTTGCTCGTGTTGATGATGGGACAACCGCGAATCTTTTTAGCAATGGCTCGCGACGGGTTGATGCCGATCGGTTTCTTTGGAGCCGTCCATCCCAAGTGGCAAACACCTTACAAATCTACAATCCTTACTGGCTTGGTAGTGGCATCTGCAGCCAGCCTACTGCCATTGAGCATTCTGGCCGATCTAACCAACATTGGCACCTTGTTTGCCTTCACGTTGGTATGTGCATCGGTACTTATCCTACGATACGTGGATCCCGAGCGTGAACGACCCTTAAGTGCCCATTCTCGCCAGTCTTCCCATCGCTGGGCATACTTTTGTGCGTCGCCCTGATGCTATCGTTACCAAGCGAAAATTGGATGCGGCTCGTGATTTGGCTTGCCATTGGTCTGTGCATCTACTTTTTTTATGGTTACTGGCACAGTCGCCTCCGGTAACACGAGGCTCGTTTCCACTAGACCTTAACGAAAAGAATGGTAGTCTTTCCGCTTGTTCAATCCCACTTATCGACGACTCACTAATCGTACCGTATTTTGCCTAACTCTTCGTCTGTTCGACTGCATTGTCGATAGTAAACAAGAACGCAGCATGGATTCTCTCAAGCATGAGTATTTCGAGTTCTCGCGAAACCCCTGACGAACTTCCGGATTCGAAGAAACCGCCTAACTGGGGAATGGCTGGCGAGGTGGCCAAATACACGGCAGTTATCGCAATCGTCATTTTCTGCGTCAATATTGTTCGCAAGAAGCTCGCCATTTTCACGTGGAGCCAAGTTTGGGAAGGATTGGCTACCGTTCCTCCCCATCAAATCATACTCGCGCTGGCAATAACGGCCGCGAATTTTTTTATACTCACGGGATACGATTGGATCGCCATCCACTATCTCAAGAAATCATTACCGTTGCGAAAGATCATGATGGGTGCCGTGATCGGCTACGCTATGAGTAACGTCTTGGGATGGATGCTTGGTGGAACCATGGTTCGTTATCGTCTCTACACGCGTTGGGGCTTTAGTTGGATGGAAGTGATTGCATTCATTTCAATACTCTCAGTTACCTTTTGGCTGGGGATGTTTCTATTGGCGGGAATCGCCTTCGTAATGCTACCTGTTCACCTTCCCGATCAATATCAGGAACATCTTTATTTTTCTCCCATGCTTTTTGGCTATGGCTTTTTGACATGTGTGGCACTTTACCTGTTGGCGACGTTGTTTATTCGCCGACCAATCCGTTTGGGATCTCAAAATTTCGCCTTCCCCCCGTTCAAGCTCTCGATTTTACAACTATCGGTTTCGGCTGCCGATTTTGCGCTGGCATCGCTTGTTCTGTACGTGCTGCTCCCTTCTGGCACAGCTAACTACAGCACGGTTTTGGTCAGCTATCTTGCGGCAATGATTGTGACAGTTACGCTCCATATTCCAGGCGGATTCGGTGTGTTGGAACTGATTGTCTTAGAGCTCCTTGAAAAAGAAGGCGAATCGGGATCCAGCCTTCCACTGGCAATCACTTGCGGTCTATTGCTCTTTCGTTTGATCTACTACATCCTCCCAGGCGTACTTGCGGCGTTATTATTCCTGCAACAAGAAGTCGTTTGGTCGTATGGTACAAAAACGCAAACGAAGGTTTGATGTGAGGATTTTCAAGCCGAGTACGGGTTAAAATTTACGAATCTCGGTCGAACTGCTCGATTGAGAATGGTCATCGAAGGATGTTGGCTTGGAGCGAGAATTCAATCTGTTTGATCCTCGGTAGTTGCAGCGCACCGTCGCGATCGGCGCAGAAGATGGGAAAGCGATCTCCGTGTCGCTCACGGTGAGTGGCTAAGGCGACTTCAGGTGAATTGTTCATCGCCGACAAGTGTCCCAAGCAAGCCCACTGCAGTTGACTTGCATCACACGCGTCCAGAAGCTCGGCAGCATCCTCGTTCGAAATGTGCCCACGCTTTCCTGAAATACGATCTTTCAAGTGTTGTGGGTAAGGCCCGTGGCGGAGCATCGCGTCATCGTAGTTACTTTCTATCAGTACCGCGTCCAGAGTGCCGATGACTTTCTGAAGCCCGCTGAAGATATGCCCCAAGTCGGTAAGCAAACCGAATCGCCGTCCGGACTCGACGTCTTCGATCACGAAGCATACGCCGTCGAGGGCATCGTGAGGCGTTCGCAAGGTCTCGATTCGCAGCGAACCAATTTGAAACTGCTTACCGGACACGAAATAGTTCGGACTTCCAATGCTGCCCGTCGATGGCTTCGCACGCGTAGCGTTCCAAGTTCGCAAATTCGCGTAGACAGGCAAGCCGAATTTACGGTGAAACACGCCGACGCCGCTGATGTGATCGCCGTGTTCGTGTGAGAGGACCAACGCATTGCAGTCGCGAATGTCGTAACCATATTCGGCCAAACGCGACTCGGCTTTGCTTCCGCTGATACCTGCGTCAAAGAGTAAACACGTTTCGCCACTTCGTACGAACACGCAGTTGCCGGCACTTCCTGATTGCAATGTGATCACTTCCATGGGAGAAGTGTAACGAGTCCAACCGCCAAGTGGAAGTAAAGTTAGTCAGCAACAGCTGATCACTCTCACTTTCGTTCTCACCCACCAACGTCGTTCATCCGACCTTCCTTGCAATAGTGCTCTGGCTTGGAATCTTCAATATATGGGAGACTGGCTAATTTTCGCGCCAGCCGTCTGCGGTAGGTTCATGGTGTGGCAAGTGAAGGTATTTCGCAATCGAATGCATGCCCGCTCTCTATACTATGGTAGAATTCAACGCTTCACGCAAAATTGGAGTCACTTGAAGATGTCGACGAAATCGGGTACGGGTGGTCAGCGCTGACCGAACAGTTCTACACATGGCAGCGAAGGGTCGAACGCATCCTAAGTGGCGCGGACTACTAAATCTAACTTGGTCGAACCATATGAGAATTAAATGCTGAATTTACTCGTGGGGCTCGCGCTGATTGCGTTCGTCAACAATGCCGGTGCGAGTTTTCCAAAACCCAATATTATCCTCATCCTCTGCGATGACCTTGGTTACGGGGATGTGGGCTGTTACGGAGCCAACGATATTCGCACTCCCCATCTCGATCGAATGGCCGAGCAAGGAACGCGATTCACCGATTTTTCTGTTGTAGCGCCGCTCTGCACGCCTTCGCGCGCCGCGATCCTAACCGGACGCTATCCCGGTCGGCTTGGTTTAGCCGTTGGTGTACTTCGCCCCGACGCACAAAATGGAATGGCTTCCGACGAGACTACACTTGCAGAAGTCGTTAAGCAACAAGGCTATGTCACGGGGGGCATTGGCAAATGGCACCTTGGTTTTATGAAAGGAATGAAGCCAATGGATCAAGGCTTTGATAGCTACTACGGCGTCCTCCATAATCTCGACCGTTTCGAAACGATACATTTCGAGAACGAAGGTGGCATGCCGATATTGCGAGGTGATAATGTTGAAGCCCGCCCTGCCGATCCGGCAAAGATGACCGGACTGTACACGAATGAAGCGCTTGACTTTATCGAGAAAAACCGCGACCAACCATTCTTTTTGTATCTCAGTCACGCGATGCCGCATCTTCCGTTCGACGCTTCGCCGAGTTTCAAAGGGAGATCAAATCGCGGTTTGTACGGAGATGTCGTCGAGGAGCTCGATGACAGCACTGGCAAAATTCTCGACAAACTTCGTTCACTTGGAATTTCTGAGAAAACCCTTGTGCTGTTTACCAGCGATAACGGACCCGAACGTAAGACGCCGGGCACGGCCGCACCGTTGCAAGGTACCAAGCATACCGTATTTGAAGGAGGTACTCGCGTGCCATTGATCACATGGTGGCCAGGCACTGTCCCGGCGATGCGGGTTTGCGATGAATTTATCACCGCACTCGATGTGCTACCGACTTTGGCAGCGATCACCAGCGAAGCCATCCCGACTCAAAAGCCCCTCGACGGCTACGATGTCTCAGCCTTGCTGCGAGGTGACGAGCATGCAGATTCGACCGCCGAAAAGTCGCTTTACGTTTTATATGGCCTCAATAAAAATCGGCTTGAATCCATTCGAACAGCCAGATGGAAGCTTCACCTTGCTCCATCGCTGATTCTCTACGATCTCAAGGCGGATCTTGGCGAATCAACCAACGTCGCCGAACGTTACCCTGAAATCGTTCGGAGCCTTACTCTACTCGCTGATAAGACGCGTCATGTCACCAACATTCAAATTACCTCGCCATAATCGCGTTTAAAACATTTGGTTGACCTCTTGGAGCATCACTGGAAATGACTCGCACTCTCGCCTCTATTGCATGTCGACTTCCCGACGTCGACTTCCAAAATAGATAATATGGACCGTTAACTTGCGACGTGAGCTACCGCAGACGCAAACCCTTCGTCGTCGGTCGGCAAACCAAGCCATTCAGCAATTCTCTGAACCTGATTCCTTGTGTCGATTCGCAGAAGTTCAAAATCGACCCGCAGAAACTGCTGCAATGAACAGCTCTTAAGGAATTTTTCTCGCTGAGCCAACATCGTGAGCGTATTGAATTTGGCTTCTTCGCGACTCCAACCCCAAGTCGTCTTAAGTATCGACGCTATGATAACTTCAGGCTCGCGATCGACGACAATGAACTTGCAATTTGACCAAGCGTTAACCATTTCTGGTCCTAGGCAACAAAGCGATGGATGCTTTGCACCGATCAGCGTTGATTCGGATAGCGACCTAACGCGCTGTCGAGTCCAATGCCGTAACAGTCCAGCGATTTGTCGAGCTGGTCGTTTGCGTGCCATCGACGGATAGTCGAAACTACGTTTGCACAGACGGTGGAGAACAAGACATTCAAAGTAACCTCGCGGGTTGATCATGTCGGTCTTTAAAAATCTATCGCCCATCGACACTCCAAGATGATGCAATACTCCTGCCACGCAACTCGTACCGCCGCGAAAGCAACCGAGGACAGCGACGACGGTTTGTGAAATTGGTTCCGAGAATTTCGCAGCATCATCAAACTTGTCAAGTTCTTCAGACTGAAACATCCATCGATTGGGGACATAAAAACCGCGAGCGCTGGTTCTTCGGCGAGCAGTAAAATCGCGAGCTCCAGTTCGATTAGCACAACTTTGGATCGTGAAATCATAGAGTCGTCGAAGCATTGGAAAACCACGCCAAGCGAACGCGCATGAAGATGATACCGAATAGGGTCGAGACACGTTTAGGCTTATCGCAACCGGAACGCCATCGGAAAGATGCTCGTGTTTACCCGCGAATAAAAGCAATTTCCAGTCGATCGGCAGCTCGCTTGCAAACCCTTCAATAATCGTTTGGCTTTCCGGAACGAGAGTCGCATCATCGGTCAGTAGCATCGCGCACGGAATACTATGGTTCAAGCAATATTCGAAAACAGATTGCAACCCGCGAAGCTTTGCCCATTGACTCGCAGTCCCACGCCACCGATGAGGCGGCAAAACCTTACGTGGATCGAGCGTCGGAACCCGGACCAAACGCTTCGGGTCATCGCTCCATCCGTTGCGGTTGAGAAATGCATTCCAGCGCTCGTCATCGCCTAGCGAATTCAAAACGAAACTGCGTTTAAATGGAATCTGAAGCGGTAATCGATCCATAAATTCGAGGAACTCACTAATTCGACTGTCCCAAGTTGTGAGCCGAACGCGCTAGCGCGTTGACCGGAAAACACTGCGATTCAGCGGCCCGCGGCGAGCGGCGACGGCTCACTATTATGGCAACTAAGGCTACAGGATGGATAGTACAAAAAACTTTTCGTAAAATTGTTGACAATGACATTGGGTATCTCTATATTGCGACGAAATCGGGTTTATCACGATCGCAACAGAGCAACTTCAATATTGGCAGGGCGCTATGAAGTTCCAAGTTTTCGATTTCGTAAAAAGTTTTTTAGGCTATTCGAATCTTCGAACTTCAGCGAGTTCGGAAAAGCCGGCTCGCGTTGCTCGCATCGAACAACTCGATTCGCGGATACTGATGAATGCGGACAGCGGGCTATCGACGCATCCGCTCGATTCCCTTCTCGAACCTCAGCCCGTTCCGACGCCGCATGCAGTCGAGTCGCCATCGATTGAGAGCCAATCCCAAAAACCTCTTGCACCGCTCACCCCGTCTTCGGGGAAAGGGGCCGGGGGTGAGGGGCTTGTAAGCTACATTCCCATTGCACCGATCGTTCACGGCCCTATTTCGATGCCGCCGAAAGCTGGTGAGCCAGGCTTTATCGGCCCGCTTCCCGCCAACATTCCATACCCAGGTAATTCGATTCCACTATCCGTACTCAACACCCAGTCCGGCCCAACACCGCCACCCATTCAACCTTCGCTTGTCGATCAAGCCTTAACCAACTTCTACAGTCCTCAGTCCGGTCCGACGCCGCCAAGTCAAATCGCGCATTCAGCATTGTCAATCAGTGAATCGCAACGTGCGTCAAGGTTTGCATTGTCGGCAAGCGATTCAATGATTACCGAGGCAGCAGCTCCAACCCCCACCTTATCTCAGGAATCTATTCAGCCATCATTCGCGAATGTCTCCAGCGCAACGAACATAACGCAGCAAGGACAAAATCCCGCTGCGGGTTGGCCGCCAACCGATCCCAGTTTGTGTACTGTAATTGAGTCGGTTTTCCCGCCAGAACAATGGTACATCGACCTGTGCTTGAGCGGTCCAACACCCTCGCCAAGTCCGGCTCCAAGTCCCGCGCCAGCACCAAGCCCCGCGCCAGCACCAAGCCCCGCGCCAGCACCAAGTCCCGCGCCAGCTCCAAGTCCTGCGCCAGCTCCTAGCCCATCGCCGTCACCGAGTCCGTCACCATCACCGAGTCCGTCACCATCACCGAGTCCGTCACCATCACCAAGTCCGTCACCATCGCCGAGTCCTTCACCATCGCCGAGTCCGTCACCATCGCCGAGTCCTTCACCATCGCCAAGTCCAGCACCATCTCCTGCTCCTGCTCCAGGCCCTGCTCCTGCTCCTACACCATCACCGACAGACTATGAGATCAAGAGTTTTCTGATTCATGGAGAGGACAATAACAGAAAGCTTGATGAGATCATCGAAGGCGCTGGGGTTTGGGTCGATGTTACTGTCGATGGACCCGTTGTTGGCGAGGAAGGACATTTCGCATCGCCGCAAACGCTGACGGTTGCCGCCGATGCCAATTTCAATGGTACGATCGATAGCAATGAACGCTTTCAGATTACGGATATCATAGAACCTGGCGTCTATGAATTATTTGCCGTCTTTAGTGTGCCTGATGACGGAGCGCATAACGAACTTCGAACACTATGGGCTGACGGGAGTTCGTCGAATCTGCTCAAAATTACGATTTCATTTGCACGCGATCAAGAAACACCATCGATCAATGTTAAGAACGCAGCACCTTTCGTCGGGATACCGAGTTTGGCGTACGGTGTCGATGCATTGGGAAATCGAACCGCGATTCTCACGGTCAGCATCGAAGACTACGGAATATACGATATGCATAAGGCAAAAGTGACGTGGGGTGACGGAAGAGTTGATGGCAACATCACGACTTTTGCCGATGCCGGCTGTAGTCCTTACGGTAGGGCACTAACGATCGTTCGCCCCGCCCAACCAGGTTTCGCGCTGCTTCCATTGACGGTTGAAGTTGAAGACGACGACACTGGAAAAGGAACAAGGAGACTTGCGAAACCATTGGACTTTGTCGTGAACAGTAACGATAGCAACAGGAATAAGCGCCAAGACCTTTTCGAGCGAGGATTCGTGGATCCCGATATAATATCGATTAATCTGAGTACGCTGCTCGATTCACGGATGGATCCGATGAAAGGTGAATTCCAATTCAGCTACGGCCTATCCAACATCCATGTTTGGGATTCACCGACGAAACAGCATTTGATCGCTTCTTTCGACATGGACATTTCTGAGCATTTTGGAAGTTGGCCAGTAGATCCAATCCGATACACTGGTCAAACAACCGTCTGGGTCGAAGGCGTTTCGCCGGGCCAAACCTCCATTTCATTGGTTTGGGAACCATTCGATCCGGAAAAATATATGACCCCCTGCGGCCCCCAAGGCTTCGGTGGCTCCATCGACGTTCGCGTCTGGGGAATCGATCTCGATATCGACAGCGATAACAACGGAGTAATCGACCATAGCTTTACCGAAGAGTTTCTTGAAGACAACGATTACGCCATAGGAAAAATGGTTTCACCGCAATGGCCTTCATTTACACCGATCGAGCTGCAGTTACCGGCAGGCATTACAGACCCTACCGTCGCAATAAAATTCACGGGTTGGACAGTCGCGAACTCAGGAACGATTCGGCTATGGCGAAAAGTTTCGTACGACCCAACTCGCACCGAAGCCGACCGAATCATTGAAGGGCAATCGTATTCGCTCTTATCTGGACTGTTTTATAACGAGGGAACTGGCTCCATAACAGTTTACATCGAAACGCTCTACGTAACGCCAAATCACCATGACTTAAAAGTACAGGTCGATGCCAACGGTAAACCAGATGATCGAATAAGAGCCACACTAGTTGGACTCAATTTGCCGACTGCACTCTACGACGAAGTCAAATGGATGGCGGTGAAACAGAACAGCTTCTTTCCCACACTGAATAGTAGCGAAGTTATCCGTAATGCTCTAGCATCGGATGTCGTTTACGGACCGTCGGACGGTTTAAATTTCACGCTTAAGTTGTTAGGCAAGGATGAAGTGACGAAGCTACTTAACACGTCCGCTCTATCTGCAGAACAAAAACAATTTGTCCTTGACACGTTGTTCCCCAGACCAGCGGATCCACCCTATTTCCCAACACCCAAGCTAAAAGCAGGGTTGTATTTGGATCATGTTTCGTTGAAATACGTTCTTGCGTTTGCCGGATCTGAAGACATTGC
Organism: Pirellulaceae bacterium; assembly: GCA_034408855.1. GTDB lineage: Bacteria > Planctomycetota > Planctomycetia > Pirellulales > Pirellulaceae > JAIYDQ01. Next base: position 13,160 of record JAWXCK010000245.1, on the reverse strand, counting down.
CGATTGGTTGTCAAATTTAGAACAGTTTGCGATACAGGGAGAAGAGCAATACTCGAAATCTATGTATCTTGCATTTTATCTAAAGCAAGTTCCTGCACTTAAGGATAATATGATGACAACCGGGCATTCACTGGGTGGAGGATTGGCGAGCGCGGCGTCGATCGCAGCCGATATCCCAAGTGACGTTTTTAATTCGTCCGGATTCCAAATTCATACCCTTTTTGATGCAGTCGATAACCACTTATTGTTTCCTGGGGCTCTAGCACGCTATTACAACAGTTCAGCGTTTATCGATAACTATCGAGTCTGGTACTCAATCCATCCGAATGGAACATCGGATTGTCCAGACATTTTGACGTTCCTGCAGACGTATTTGGATCCCCTTCCCGATGCACACGGCGCACAGTGGGATATTGAAGGCGTTTACGAATTAACCAGTAACGAGACGAATTTCCTTGCCTTCGTCAGTAATCAACTAGCACAGATTACGCGAGTCGAAGAATTGAGGAACGTAAGTTTCGTTTCAATACTTCAAGGTTATTTGCTGAGTTGGTACTATTGGGTTGATGTTACGAGTATCACGAATCGGATGGTGGAGTCGCACAAGATGAAGTCCATTCTTTATGGACTTATGCACGGTGAGTTAGGCTGGAACGTATATGACACTCGCGTCGATAATGATTGAGTAGTAAATGCCCGTTGAAAGTCTCAATTTGTCATTCAAAGTCATTTGGTAAGCGGTAATGAAATCGACAACTATTGTTAACGCAACGCGAATCATCTTTGTGGTCATGATTCTGTTTTTCGTCGGGGATTTTATACGTTTCCAAGCAAGAGTCCGTAGTTTTCTTAATCCGAATCGGGTTTTCCCAAGTGAACGCCGTACGAAAGAAGAACATTTCGCGTTGAGTGAATGTCGCAGCTTTACTGATAGCGATTTCCATCGCTTTTTTTCGCGAGTCGAGAATCGACGTATTTGCAAAGCGATTTCTGACTTTGATGGACAAACGCTTGACCAAATTCTTGCCAATGGCATCGATTTAAACCAGCAAGAACAGAATGGATTGTCTGTTTTGTTCTGGGCGTTCCTTGAGGGGAACCTCGCGGCATTCGAGAAACTTCTTGAACATGGTTCCAACCCAGATCTCAAAATTTCGGACGACTTCATCCTGCCAACTAACACGCTGGGATTCGAATTCGTGGGCTGGAAGGATGATACGGTGTTGTTCGCGATTCTGCGCAATCTTTGCTATCGGCATCGATTTCTTAATTCTGCGTTGATGCACACGCAAAATCCAAAACAAATCGATGTAACAGGTGCTACTTTGCTTCATGTGTATTTTTCGTTCCCCGCTTGCCGTAACAAGGATATGGTCACGCAGCTAATTGATGTTGGAGTTGACCTCGACGCAAAGGACCAAAACGGAGCTACTGCCATGAAACTTGCGATCAATTGGGGATATCCAGAACTTTGTTTACTTCTACTTGACGCAGGCGCCAATCCATCGATCCCCGACCAAGAGGGGAAAAACGTATACGATGTCGTCAACAAACCAACAATCCAAATGACGGATGAAAAGCTTGCCGCATTTCTATCGCTGAAAGCTCGCTTGGGCAAATGAAATCCATGAAATCAAGCAATTTCGAATTCAGTGATCGAAGAGGTCGTGATTACTCATTCATGCAAAGCTTACTTAGACAAAATGCGGCGGTCAGAATTACGAGCTTCCCATACAACTACGTCGTCATTGAAAACGCGTTTGATGATCACGTCGCTTGGGGGCTGTCAGCGTTGGTGAATGATCGAATTCAGCAAGGGAGGGAGATTGGGAAGGTGGGAGAGGTGGGGGCGCTGGTTTATGAGGCGATCAATTTTACTCCGACGATCAAGGATGCGCTGACGACGCCGCTGGCGGCGATCGCGTCGGTCGAACTGAAGCGGTTTATCGCGGGAATCTTCAATATCGAACTCGATGAGAACTTGATGATCGGGATGCATCGGCATGAACCGCCGTCCAAGGCGGGCTGGGCGCATACAGATTATGCAATCGTTTCGTTTCCAAATATCCCGCCGAATGTCTTTGGACAGCGCATGTACTTCGATGGCTGCGGATGCAATTACTCGGATGACTCGCGGGATCGACAGCCGAATACGATCAAGACGACGCGGGCTATCGCGTGTTTATACTACATCGCAAATGAAGAATGGCAACCAGGAATGGGCGGCGAAACGGGAGTTTATCGGCCGGATGGGAAGACGCTATCGACGACGATTCCACCTAAGAATAATTCGCTCTTTGTTTTCGAAATCTCCCCGATTTCATATCATGCGTATCTTGGCTCGGCGACGATGCGTCGCTCGTCGATTATCTGGTGGTATCATGCGGAGCCCGTTTATATGCATCGTCGACATGCCGATGCTGTCGGATTTCGGACGAGCCAAAAAATGGACCCTTGGGATCGATGGACGGATGGAAATGTGGCGAAGTATGCGGTGGAGAAATAGGGAATGGGGAATGGGCGTTTGTGCTCATAAGAAGTGGGATCGATACTGTGTTGCATGGGAAACGTATTTTGGTGCTTGGTGGGACCGCCTTTATTGGGCGCGCGTTCTGTCGCGGGCTTATCGATCGAACTTCGGCGAAACTTACGCTGTTGAATCGAGCCAAAACGAATCCGAATTTGTTTCCAAAAATTCCGAGAATTGAATGCGATCGCGATGATCGAGAAGCTTGCGCGAAGGAACTTCGCGGTGCTCGATCGAATGCGATGGCAACATGCGATGCTGACTCGCGGACCGAAGGTGCGATTTTGGATACGTTGACGCTGAGCATCGATCGGACGCTACCGAAGGCTGATTCGATGAATGTGATTACGAAGCAGCGATGGGATGCGATCGTTGACTTTTCTGGCCAAAATCACCATCAGATTCAGAATATCCTTTCGAATTGCGAGTTTGATCACTATACGTTTTTGTCTTCCTCGGCCGTCGATTTGGCTACACCGAACGATCCCTACTTTACGATGGCTCAAAATAAGCTTTGGTGTGAACATCTGATTTTGAATCGAAGCAAAAGTGTGCTTATCGTCCGACCAGGCTTCGTCGTTGGTCCAAATGACTATACGAATCGTTTCCAGAAAGACGGCGTAACGTGGCATTGGCGAGGCACTCAAAATCCTGTTCGACCGCTTGTCGAAGTCGGGTTGCTGGTCAATACGATGCTGCATTTGATCGAAATCGGGCACACCGGAGTCGTTCGGGCAGGGTATGGTGGAAGTTGAGTGGTGGCGAGTATGAAGTTGTGTGCAACGATCTTGGCGAGGAATGAGGAATCGACGATTGCTGATGCGATTGCGAGCGTTGTCGATTGGGTCGATATGATCCTATTGATCGATACTGGCGTCGTGGATTCGACGCTCTCGATTGCGGAATCGGCTTCCAAAGGGAAGCTTGTGGCGCGGCAATTCTCGTGGTGTGATCATCTTGGAATGGCTCGGAATTTTGCGGTCTATCAAGCATCTGCGTTGGGATCTGATTGGACGCTAACGATCGATAGCGGCGAGCGAATGGAATGGCCAGGTTTTTCGAATACGTCGGAATTGAAAGCTGCATTGCAGGCTAATGATTCGGTTCGACTGTGGCATGTTCGGAATGTCGATGGGTGCTCGGCAAGCGAGCGTTTTATTCGATTGCCGGTCGGAACTCAGCAGCAATGGACGGGAGAAATCTATGCGTCGTTTACGGGATTGAAAGCGAACCAATCGGCGATTCTATCTGGAGTTGTCTATTGCGAAGTTAGTAATCGACCTGAAGCCCGACGCATTCAATGCGAACAAGAACTCGTTCGATTGGCACGCTTCGCATCGAACAATCCGACGGACGGGAGAAATTGGTTCTATCTAGGGCGCGTCCGACAAGAACTAGGGCAATATCGCGATAGCATGGAAGCCTACCGTAAATGCGTCAAGTCAAATCAAGTTTCCCGAGAGCTAGCGGCTGCGGCTGCATATTTAGCGGCGAGCATCGCAGTCGAGCTGAAGGATTACGAAGAAGCGTTGGTGTTTTGCGGACTGGGGCTGGCTCGAGAAGTACATTGGCCTGAATTATTTTGGTTGGCCGGCTTTTGCAACTATCACCTCGATCGATTTTCCGAATGCGTTGTCTGGGAAAATCTGGCTATTTCGCTCGGTCATTTTCGTGGTATCGGGGTCGGAAAAGACCGAACGATCCATCGACATTTGCCAGCTTGGTTCGAGGGACCGTTTGAGGTACTAAAATTTACCTTTGAAAAACTGGGGCAAGTCGGCGATATGCGTGAAGCCATCAGGCTTTTTGAAGAAGCGAAAATCGCACGGCTGTCGCTGGAAACGCACCAAGCCAAACCATCGACGCAAACCAGTCTTTGAACCAAATCGAAATCGTGCTTTTTCCAGACTCTACGGCGCTACGATGAAGTCACGAGAGATGGTAGCATCCACGTTCCCTAACCACGCCCTTCGAGGACTCAGGACGTGCCACCCTGAAAACGGATTTTTTCATTGTTGGGCGTGGCAAGCTGGGAGCCGCCTGTAGGCGGAACGACGAACGACGCTAGACAGAGATCGCATCGATCGTGACTCGGGTGTATTTTTGTCGGTGACCAGTTCGCTTTTCGTAGTTCTTTCGACGGCGAAATTTTTGAATGTAGACTTTTTCGCCTTTTTCCAGGCCGACGACTGTCGCGCTGACTTTCGCACCACCGACCGTCGGAGATCCTAACTTCAAGCCGGAATCGGTCGTTACTGCAAGAACTCGATCGAATTCAATCGAATCACCAGTTTCAGCCGTATCGCGATAATCGATATCTAAAACTTGACCTTTTTCGACTTTATATTGACGTCCGCCGTCGGTGAAAATCGCGTACATGGAACTCTCAAATACTCAAAATTGGGGCAACAATCCTTAACCTTATGGCGAAAAGATTATGCTTTGTCGACCGATTCGTCGAGTCCAAATCTGCTCTTTCGCCCCGAAAAAAGGACGGTACGATCGAGTGCAGCATGCATTTACGTTTCGACATCGCATTTTTTATTGCCAAATGGCGGGATCGGCAAGTCGCTAGCCACGGAATTTTTATAAAGAATCGCTCGATTTTCCACGCTATCAAGAAGAAAAGACCTTGGCAGAGCTTAACCCGCCACAATTGCTTGCCGTCAACACCCTTTCGGGGCCGCTTTTGGTTCTGGCCGGAGCTGGAACCGGTAAGACTCGGGTCGTAACCTTTCGAATCGCGAACTTAATTCGGCATGGTACGAAGGCGGATCGGATTTTAGCAGTTACGTTTACCAACAAAGCCGCTCATGAGATGCAGGAGCGGATCGGCGTTCAATTAAAACATCCTAAGCGGACCAAGCGCGGCGAACCACCAAAACCCAAGCCATTGGTCGGGACCTTTCACTCGCTGTGCGTCAAGATTCTCAAACGGCATGCCCGAACTCTTGGTTACCCAGAGCAGTTCGCTATTTACGATCGCGGTGATCAAGAAAGCATTGCGCGAGGCGTTTTAAGAGAGTTGCGCATTCACGACACGATGCTTAAGCCTTCGGATTTTCTTTCGATAATCGGTCGATGGAAGAATTCCGGCGTTCGTCCCAACGATGCGATGTCGGTCGCGATTTCTGACCGCGAACATCTGGCAGCCAGCGGATATTATCGCTATCAACGCAATCTAAAACTTTGCGGTGCCTTTGATTTTGATGACCTACTTTTGTGTACCGAAGGCTTGCTGACCGAGCACGAAGAGATACGGCGCTCAGAAGCTAAACTTTTCGATCACGTCCTTGTCGACGAATACCAAGATACAAATGGAAGCCAATATCGAATTATTCGATCGCTCACTCAAGACCATCGCAATCTTTGCGTCGTCGGCGACGACGATCAATCGATCTACGGTTGGCGAGGTGCGGAAGTCCGACATATTTTGAATTTCCAAAACGATTGGCCAGAAGCCGTCGTCGTACGACTCGAAGACAACTATCGATCGACCGCTGCAATCTTGGAAGCGGCCAATCAATTGATTGCCTTTAACCAGCATCGCCACGAAAAAACGCTACGGCCAGCTCGACCCAATGGCTTGCCGCCGCGCGTTTGGACACTGGCTGACGAAACCGAAGAAGCTCGCGAGATCGCCAATGAAATTGCCAAACGATTAGATTTAAAACAAGGAGCTGAACCTCGCGATTTCGCAATCCTTTTCCGCACCAATGAACAGCCACGCGTCTTTGAAAGCGAATTGCGTCGAGCGCGATTACCGTACCTTCTCACGGGAAGCCAGTCGTTTTTTGATCGAAAAGAGGTTCGCGATCTCATCGCTTACTTTCGATGGATTTCAACACCCTCCGATGAAGTTTCCTTGCTACGAATCATCAATACGCCACCGCGCGGCTTGGGTGCCAAGAGCGTGGAAACTCTTTTGACGGCGGCCGTCAAAGCTGGCAAAACGATTTGGGATATTTGCGAGGCTGACGGTGTGTCATTGCAACTTCCGACCGCAGCCCAAGCGGGACTCGGATCGCTTCGAAGTATTCATTCGCGATTTCGAACACAGCTTCAAGACGAGGTGAGTTTGATCGACGTTGCTCGTGAATTGATTCGAGATCTACGATACGAAGATGAACTCTCTCGCTTGTATCCAGATCCTGAAGAACAGGCCATGCGTCGGGCAACGATCGAGGAACTCGTTAACGCCATTGCCGAATACTATAATGACAATCCGAAAGCGACCTTGGACGGATTTCTTTCCGAGATCGCCCTCACGGGGAACGACTTCGCTTCGCCCAAAGAGAAAAAGGAACCGCGTAACGCCATTTCGCTAATGACGCTCCACAGCGCAAAAGGGCTCGAATTTCGCTTTGTCTATATGGTTGGAATGGAGGAAGGTTTTTTGCCGCATAAGCGAAGTGTGGCCGACGCGGGCGATAGTATCGACGAAGAGAGACGACTTTGCTACGTCGGTGTAACACGTGCGCAGGACGAGCTAACTTTGTCGATGGCAAACACACGATTCAAATGGGGGAAACCGCGAAGCACGTTTCCAAGCCGGTTCTTGTATGAACTGACCGGGCAGGCTGATAACCCCAATAGAATGAAAGCAATTCGCGGCATCATGGATGAACTGCGGAAAGACAAGCATTTTTCGAAAACGGCTTCAGCGAACAGGCCGAAAGCTAAAAAATCGTAAGTTCGACTTTAGGGACTAGGAAGAAGATTCCGATAAGTGCTAATGTGCCAGGGGGAAAGAGGGATTCGTCGGGAGCTACGACTCCGTGAAGACGCGTTACGCGCTTCACGTGTGTCGCCCGGCGGAGAATGCAACGAGTTTGTGCCGAACTTGAAATTGCAGGCTATATGCCCCTTTCCCAATCAAATATCCCTATGCTAGCTACCTCGGCGGACCATGTTCCGACTGGGCATTCTTCGTTGCGTTTCGGATTGCTTTGGGTCGCTCTCGCGACGGTTTTCTTTTCCGTCGGCTGCAACTTCATTCCTGATGTTCGCCATAAGCCGCAGTACCACAATCCATTCCCGCAATTGAGCACCGTTGCGATCCTTCCGTTCCGCAATCAAAGCGAAGAGCCGACATTGAGCGGCGAACGTGTAACGCTGGCTTACTACAACGAAATGCAAGCCATTCCGGGCTTCGAAGTTTTGCCCGTAGGCGTCGTCGAATCGCAGTTGGCAAGCTTCGAACATCAAGTCCTTCAGCATCCTGTCGCAAGCCCTGAAGACATGCAGCGATTCGCCAAATACCTTGGCGTCGACACAGTCCTTCAAGGAGCGATCACCGACTATGACGCTTACTATCCCCCTCGAATGACGATCAAAGTAAATTGGTACACGGCGAACGAAGGTTATCATCCAATTCCAGTGGGCTATGGACTCCCTTGGGGAACGAAAGCCGAAAAGAAAATCCCAGAATGGATTCGACTTGAATCTGAACGTGAGCTAGCGCGCGAACAGATGAAAACGCAAACACCGATCGTCAAATCGAGTCCTCAATCCGATTCAAAAACTCCAAAGCCATCGCCACAGGAAGCAATGCTGTCGAATCAATCGGTGAAGAAAGCCAATCACACATCGACGATTGACGATCTTCGAATCACGATTCCACAAAACAGCGATGAATGGGTAGCAAGTAGTTCTATTGAACCTATTCCGATGGAAACGATTGAAGCGGTTCCACTTGACGATTTGCTATGCGAGGATCCATCGATCAAGATCGCGGAGTTGCCTGCAAACTGGCCCGATCCACATGGGTTCATTCCACCATCGCCAAAATCATCACGACCGGTCGCCGATGCACAATCGTTACCAATCATTTCACATATGCGCACCTACAACGGTCATGACGAAGATTTCACGCAACAGCTTTCTGAGTATTATTACTTCCGTGACGACGGTCGGTTTGGAGGCTGGGAATCGTATCTTCAACGCAGCGAAGACTTTATAAGGTTTTGCTGCCATGCGCACATCGTCGAAACGCTCGCCGCTCGCGGTGGACAACTTGAAAGTCGCACAGTAGTTCGTTGGCCGATAAACCGATATGAACGGTAACTGACTTGCGGCACGCGTGTCAGTTTCCACGGAACTGGCACGGAGATGGCGATGGGAAAAGAAATCAATGTACTAGCACTCGTTAAAGGTGACGAGCAGTACGTATTCTTCTTTGATGATGGCAATCGAACGGAAACGCTTCGTATGCTCGGACGCTATGCCGCCAATCCTGAGCTATCATTCAGTTGGTATGATGCCGCTGTGATGAGCGAAAAGATTCGTCAAGCACTACCCGCTAAAACCGATAGCGTGCCAAGCACGCCATCATTTCCTGCACGTCATTCTGTACCGCGCTTCACCATCCCAACAACCGGCGAACGTTCGTAGCTGGCTGACCGACGATTTAGATTATTGCGTTTTGTGAATCGGACGGCGATATGCATGCAGCGATTGCACAGTTTCTTCGGTACCTCGATGTCGAACGCAATGCCTCCGAATTAACGATCAAGTCCTATCGAGAGGACTTGATCGATCTGGCAGATTTTCTTTCGGGTGAAGGTCAGAAGAAACTTGCGCCTCGCGATGTCACTCCAACCGAATTGCGAGCATACGTCGCTGCGCTTCATGAAGCTGGCTATGCCAAGTCGTCTATCTCGCGAAAACTAGCTTCGCTTCGCAGTTTCTATCGATTCGCTCAGCGGCAATCGATGGCCGACAGCAACCCGGCTAAGCCACTGCGGAATCCTCGCGGCGGCCGAAAACTGCCTCATTTCCTCACCGGTGATGAGATTCAAAAGCTACTCGATGCACCGAGCAAAACCGGTGACGTTGCAGGACTTCGCGATCGAGCGATCCTCGAAACCATGTACTCGGCTGGTTTACGTGTCAGCGAACTTGTCGGCTTGTGCGACGAGGATATCGATTTTCAAGAAGGCGTCGTTCGCGTTCGCGGCAAAGGACGCAAAGAACGCTTTGGATCGTTAGGAAAGTATGCCATACGAGCGATTCAAGCTTACATGAAACAGCGCACGCGATCTTCAAGGCAGCCTGAAGGTCGCAAAGGCCCGACGTTCGTCAACAAGTTTGGCGATCGACTCACCACGCGAAGCATCGGTCGGATGCTCGAAAAGTATATCCGGGAAACCGGACTAGATACCCGAACCAGTCCCCATACACTCCGCCACAGCTTTGCAACGCATCTCCTCAATGCGGGTGCCGATATCCGTAGTGTGCAAGAGCTACTTGGCCACAAGAGCCTTGTAACAACTCAGATCTACACACACGTCAGCACCGCCAACCTCAAAGAAATCTACAACCGCGCTCATCCTCGAGCCAAGTGAACAGCACGGCGCTACCCTGCGCGATTTCGCTGCGTAAACGTGCGGGGCGATGTTCCGGCATTCGTGAACTGAAAATCCGCTTCGGCTGCGAGCTCGTTAGCGGCACTAGCCTCAGGATTGCGAATACCAATGCCTTGCCAATGGATATCCAACTGCGGGAACGGAATACGCAATCCAGCCGCATCCAGGCTTTCCTTTATCGCAACGGTCAGAATCTCTCTCGCCATTTTTACTTCGGCGGTTTTCACCCAAGCCTGAACAAACCAGTCGACCGAATGTGGGCCAAGGTTCGCCACGATGACCGTGTAACCGCGACTTTCTCCGGGTACCACAATATCGCCAAGCGAAATCGCGGCTTCAGTCAGTGCGTTCCGCGTTGCCATCAGATCGCTATCATAGGCGACCCCGACCGGAACTTCGATGCGTCGATGTTGATGATGCGTCATGTTTTCGATCGTGTTGCCTGCGATGGCACTGTTGGGAAGGATAATACGGCGGTTATCCGGTGTATCGATCGCCGTCGCAAAGAGATCGATCTCGTAAACCGTTCCTTGCGTTCCCGAGACGACCACCATGTCACCAACTTTGAATGGACGAAATACGAGCAACAGAATACCAGATGCAAAATTGCTGAGCGTTCCTTGAAAGGCAAGGCCGATAGCAAAACCGGCCGCCGCCAGCACAGCCGCAAAGCTTGTCACATCGTAGCCAAGATGACTAACGACGCCGATGATCGTCGCGATCATGATCGAGTAAAAAATGAGTCGGCCAACGAATTTACCCAGCGTTTCATCAACCCTCGATTGAATGGGTGTCGAAAAAATTCGCGACGCGAACTTGGCAACAAAGTAGGCAACGATCAGCGCCAAAAACCCTTCACTGGCAAGTAGAAGGTACTTGAACGCCATTTGGGAAGCACTCGAAAGATCGCCTTTAGAAAAATGCGTCATCGCATGCCAAGTGTTATTTACAACGTCCTGCGAAGCTGCACCAATCCCCTGTTTGGATACGATGGAAGGTTCCGTCTGCATGGCAATTCTACTGTGACTATTTTGGTGGATTTTGCGCGCCACGTCGGCGTGCACGGACAATCCACTTCGATAGCAAAATCAGTATCTGCCCGCCAAGATCAACTCGCTGCTTCTATTCTTTCCCCTTGCCCTTGCCTTTCCCCTTTCGTTCTTTGGCATCTGGCGAATCGCCGAGGGTTTTCTTAGCTAGCTCGGTAAAACTATCGGTTTGACTTTGCCAGACTTGCGAGAGTTCCTTTACTTTGGCTGGCATTCGTTCGGCCAGATCGATTTGTTCGGCTCGGTCGGTCTTTAAATCATAAAGTGCCCACGGATCGCCTTCAGCCGCAATGAGCTTCCAATCGCCGACACGTACAGCCCGATTTCCTTCATGCAGCCACCAAAGGCTATTGCGTTCGATAATAACATCTTTAGCAAAGCTTGGTACGAGACTCTTACCGGGTGCCTGCGGGATTGGCTCGACTTGCCATTGTCGAGGTTTTTCGATACCGGTGAGTTCCAAAATCGTCGGGACGAAGTCGATGACATGCGCCGGTGAATGCCGGAGTTCGTTAGCGGCTTTGATCCCCTTCGGCCAATGAACGATGAGCGGTGTGCTGATGCCGCCTTCATGAACCCACGTTTTGTGCCGTCGATGTGGGGTGTTACATGCACTTGAAAAGCCCGGTCCAAGACAGAGATACGAAGCCGCACTACCCGGTGAGGCTTGAGGGTCATGACCACCATTGCGAACCATGATCTCGGCGCTGGCACCATTGTCGGACGCAAAGAAAATCAACGTATCGTCGAACACTCCCATCGACTTAAACTGAGCCAATATTCGACCTATCTCTTGATCCATCCGATCGATCATGGCGGCGTGAATCGCCATCTTCGTCGCTTGAAAACGTCGCTGCTCGTCATTCAACTCGCTCCAAGGCAGCGGACGATTCACTTCGCCTGGCCCTAGCTCTTCGATATCTTCCGGAAAAGCATACGGCGGACCTACTTCGCGCTCGAGCCGAGAAAGGCTGGTATTGGTGAGCCCCATCGATTTTTGGCGAGCAAAACGTGCTTCGCGCAATTTGTCCCAACCTGCGAGATACTTGTCGCGATACTTCGCGATGTCTTCGGGCAGTGCATGGAGTGGAAAGTGCGGGGCGATAAACGGAATGTAGTGGAAGAACGGCTTGCCAGCATAGTTTACCGCATGATCTTTGAGGCACTCGATCGCGTGGTCAGCCGTCGCGATCGTCGCATAATACCCTCTCTCATCATCGGATGTTTTGATTGTTACGTCGTCGATCGCGTTTAATTTCGACGAAAAGAAATTGCCTTGATTCTTCATATCCAGCGATCGATCGAAACCGCCATCAAGCACCTTCCCGTCGATATGCCATTTACCGCTGTGATAGCTGCGGTAGCCAGCCGATTTCAAATATTCGGGTAGCAACTTGGCCCAGCCAGGACGTACACCTTGTCCGCCACCTTTGACTTCAGGTAAGGCATCGCGATGAATTTGCTGAGCATAGTAGCCCGACATTAAAGCGCCACGCGTTGGCCAACATCGAGCCGTATTATAAAACTGCGTGTACCGCAGTCCATTTTTGGCCAGTCCATCGAGATTCGGCGTGTCGATTTCACTTCCATAGCATTTCAAATCCGAGAACCCTAAGTCATCAGCTAGAATAAAGACAACATTCGGCGTCGCTGCGAAGGCCGTCGAAACGAAATTCAATGCGGCAATCGCGATTGCAGCGAAGAGGCAGTAGTTTTTCATTTTTATGGTGAACTCGCTTTATCAGGGAGATTGGTTTCCGTTGCGCAAAAATTTTGCAAAAGTGGCGTAAGCTTCCAGCTTGCGTCGAATCGCGTCGGCAAAAGTGGCGTAAGCTTCCAGCTTGCGTCGGATCGCGTCGGCAAGCTGGAAGCTTACCCCACTTAGCATTGTAGACACTTTAATTGAGGATGAACACCATCGACTCGGACACTAATCCCTACGCCGTGTTTGCGAAGAGTTCGCGCACGTCGGATGCTAAAGAAATTTCCAGACTTGTTTCGCCTCGTGAACGATTTAACCGATGAGGCTCTTCATGCGAAATCGCAATATTCCGTATGTGCACTCAAAAGATCAAAGCGGAGAACTTTAGGTGAGAGGGTGACGTCCGGGCAAGATTATTGGGCTCTTCCGCAGAATCTGTGGGGCAAAATTAACTATTTATCGTTACGAATAGAAAACCGAAGTTTCAACGGACACCCGTTTCGCATTGGATTTTT
>JAWXCK010000244.1:0-9267 GCA_034408855.1 Pirellulaceae bacterium | reverse complement strand
TGATCTACGCGGGCGAGCCATCCAAATAACGGCCGATGGCGTGGGCAGCCTTGTCGATCTGTCGGGGCTCCAAAGCTTCTTGGATCGCACCAATGCAAAAGCAAACTCGCCTGGTACGTCGACGATCACCGTTCTTAACTCCGCAATCACGGCACTGAATCCCGTACTTAGTGAATTAACAAATGTTGTGGTTACGGTATCGTCAGGAGGTCGTGTGACGGGCAACTACACTTCGACGAATAACCTAATCGCGACGACTACTTCTAGCGTGATCGCTGGTCAACTGCTAACCGATGAATCCGCTGGCGTTCTGTTGTCCTCCGCAATTGACGAATTCAGAAAGTTGCTTCCCAGCAATCGTCCTGATCTCGTCGCGTTGCTAAACACGACGAATATTCGCATCGCTGATCTTGCTGGGTCGACGCTAGGAACCGCCATTGGCAACACGATTTATCTAGATCGCGATGCGGCGGGTTGGGGCTGGTTTATCGATGCGACACCGGAACTGGATGACGAATTTAGAGCGATGGCCAACCCATTTGAGTTGATTGGGAATGTGCAAGGTATCGATTTGCTTACGGTTGTGCTGCATGAACTTGGACATGTGCTAGGGCTGGAACACGACGATGCGACTGACGCCTTGACCGCCGTTTTGATGCAAGACACACTTGAACCAGGCATCCGTCGCAAAGTGTCGCCTTCTCTCGTCGATCGGGTGCTTGCGAACTGGAACTGACGTTCTTAATTGTTTGACTTCCTACTCGTACTCAGCCTGTGCGGCGGTACTCGCAATATTGTTGGTCCAGTCGATCGCGAGTACCGCTTGCCTATAGTTAATCTTCATTCGTGATAAAGAAGTTTGGTGAGTACCCCTCCTTGCCAGACGACTTCACCTTCCAAGGCCTGCTTAGCGAGAAGTCATAATACTCGAACCCGCTTGGCGATTGTCGATTCAAAATTTGGGCATCCTCATCGGCTGAGGCAACACGAAGTGGAAATATCATTGTCGCCGAACAGAACGACAGAACCGACGACCAAACTAGCATAGCCAAAAGCGTCTTACGGTGCAGCGGATTTTGTGCCGGGTTTCGGGTTTTGATCCTCCCATCGATTCCCCAACAAAATCCAACTTGCAAATGCCAATGCAAACCCGATGATTGGGTTGATGACGGAAATTTGCCAACCCATACAGAAAACCCCGCTCAAAACCGAGGCCGTAAATCCTGCAACTCGGATCGGAGCTAACGTGCGATTCGCTTCCAATGATTCCTTAGCCTTTACGGCTGCTAACTGAGCCTCGACGCCTTGATTGCAAGTTCTTCTTGTATCTCTCTCGGCCCCCACCCAGAAAGCACGAACGGACCAAGAACAATCGCCGGATCGTTATGCCATAGAACGGCATCGTGGGCTATTTCCCACTCGTGAGTACCAACATCTTGCTCGACAAGCGTTTCTCGAATGAGTGTTCCTTCTACGATTCGAATTGCGGGAGTTAGCCAAGTTGGCATCGATTCCAGTAAAGTTTTTTGCCGTCGAGGAATCAGGACTTTGGATTCGCCAATGTTGTACGAGTTCGCATTGACCAAATGCTGGATGTAACACGAAAGAGTTCGGCTAGTAGTTCCTGCTGACGTTCTTTGAACCTTCTTTTTCCATCGCCCTTCCTCAATCCACATCTTTTGAGTTTCGTCAAGACGTGATCGAACTCTGATCGAAATGTCTCGACTGTAGCGTTTGAAGGTACAGATATCTTTGCTGAACCACTGAATAATCGATAGAACTTCCATTTCAACAAGCTTCACAAGTTGCGATAAAATTGTAACAACGGTTAGGTTGATCGATTCTGCGACATGCTTTTGGACCGTATCCCTGACCGTTTCAAATGGTTGGCTGGCCAACTGAGCAGTGATGACACTTTCGTCAACGGGATTTGCTAGATCATCGGAAAACAGAATTTCTGTCCGCCACAATTCGAGTTCTTCCAAGGCTTTTGCGTCGAGTTGCAGGAATTCATCGTTGTCTAGATATCGGATTTCAAAGGCCACGACTTGACTTACGGTTTTTTGCCAATCTGCCCGCAGCCGTCTGATGCGTTCGAGGTGAATCGCATAAATTTCAATTAGTTGCTTTAGGGTGACGCAATTCCTCATGCAATCTCCAGAGGAGACATGATTCGATACGGTCAGTTGTAGAAATTGGGACAGGTCATTCAACGATGATTCTACGATCGCCATTTCTGAACTGAGTGGATTTTGATCGTCGGAAAATCGCGAACTCGCTCGCTGAACGTAATTGCCTTCGAGTCTACTATTCGTATCTCGTGAACTAGGACTTGCATTTTTTGGTGGGACCATTTTCGAAACTCCTTGAGGTAAAGATAAAACCTCAAGGATTCTATGGCTGCAACACTCCGATTTAGTCGACGCTAACATCGATCGAATTGAAGGACCCGTTGATTTTGTTTGAATCGGAAAAGTGGTCACTGCAACGCGCCGTCATGGCATGTCATCGAGTGACATTCCGACGCACTGCGTGACAACCACAATCGGGATACAAAGCTGAATTGGATTTTGGAT
This sequence comes from Pirellulaceae bacterium, assembly GCA_034408855.1. GTDB lineage: Bacteria > Planctomycetota > Planctomycetia > Pirellulales > Pirellulaceae > JAIYDQ01. The sequence goes on along the minus strand of JAWXCK010000244.1, from coordinate 6,691 downwards.
CAATTGAATGGCTTGGAATCCACTCCGACATTCGAACGGAAGCATGGACAGTTGGTATCGAATATCGATACCGATTTTTCGATGCGTCTCAATTCAAGAAACCGTTTTCTTTTAACCAAGGTTCTAAGGCATTTTCGACAAGGTCTTGTTGAGTAAAAACGTCTTCGCCGTCGAGTTCGCGTTCAAGCGAAGCTCGCTTCAAGGCTCCCGCGATTTCGGGACGCAATCGAATCGTTACCGGGATCAGGCCAATCGGCTGAAAGCGACCGGCTTTCTTTTTGGGCATCGTGATGGATGCTGTAGTTTCGTTGTCGTGAGATTCAGTTTTCTTAGACGTCGACTCATCGCTCAAGCTAATTGGAGACGGAACGAATTTCTCTGTCGGTCGCTTCTGAGTCACGAAGGATCGGACAATGTCCGGATCGGTTCCTGGGATTTGAGTCGACACTGCTGCTGATAAGGATCTTCGTTCAGTCATATTTCTCCTAAATGATGGCTCGGTTTTTGCTTGTTGCTTCTTAGTTTCTTCGACGTAAGTATATTTCCGACGGCAACGTCCGGGAGCAGCTCTCGAAAAAGCGCATCGATTTCGCGAGCGGCATCGCGGGCATGAAAACCCAGCTCCCAACAGAATTTCCCTTGCCCTGGGCAATCTGCGATCGCTTGTCGCAACGTGATTGCATTGTCAGCTACCGAGAGCTGTAGGCCGATGGCTGCCTCACGCATGTCTTTGGTCAATCGATAGTCCTTCCCCACCATGCTCAAAACAGCAATCGCGCGCGGTGGACCTTTGCGAATCGCCTGAGCTTGGCGGACGAAAGCCGTGTTCTTTGCCAAAGCGCGGGCTTCGAACATGCTCGCCTTGCATGGGATGATCGCAAGATCGGCCCACATAAGGAGAGCACGACTGGTTTCTGTTTGTGAACCTGGTCCATCGCAAATCACAAAGTCAGCTTCATGTGCCAAGGATGGTAGCTCGTCTAGCACTTCGTCCGCATTGGCCATACGAACGACTTCGATCGCGGGTGCTGCTTCGGAAATCCACTCGCTGGATGAACACTGCGTATCACAGTCGACGAGCACCACTTTTTGATGATGTGCATGTAGCCAGCCAGCAAGATGGCCGGCAATCGTAGTTTTTCCTACGCCACCTTTCGAATTTGTCATGCTAATCAACATAGCCGGATGAGTAGCATGATTGCCGGCAAGACTGCAAGCATTTTTTTACGCGAAGAATAATCGCATGGCAGGCGAGCAAATCGTCTAGAATTCCAGTCGGTCGTCGAAACGCGCAGACACGCGTGCATCTGGATAGCCTGCCAGCAAGCACTCCTAAGTCAGCCCTAATGGCGTTGACTTAACGTAGCTACGCTCGAGCAGAGCGTGGACGGTCGAACGCGACCAGCTTTCCATGGCCAAATGGCGAAGGAAAACAATTGCCAAAGCTTTCTTAATCTGCGATGTTCCGATCGGTTATTGCGAGATTGTCGAGTCCGGGGATAGCGGGAAATGAAACACTTTTTAGATAGCTGGGTAGTGGGAAACGAGACACCGATTAGCGGGAAACGAGACACGTTCGGAGTCTGATTTAGCGGGGAATGAAACACATTTGGGAGTGCTAAGCCCGCGAAACGACTTGGGAATCCTGCGCAGTAATTTGTTTAGTAAAACTAATTAACAACAAGGCAGATGTTGTACTTAGGAGGTCATGAAGCAAATCATCGAAAGGGATAAAAACGCAATCGTCGAAAACGATCCATGGATGCTTCACGCAGCCGTCGACGAGTTGAACTTAGCCGAGTTCCCTCTGGCGTCGATCGCGGATCGTCATCTGGATGGTCGAAAGACGCTTGTCTTTGAAGAACCCATCTATGACCGAAACGAACGCAAATACGTCCAAAGGCGACTAACCGTCTCAGGTTCCGATCGCTTCGGTCTCCCCACCGCGATTGACGACGACGTTCTCCTAGCGTGCATCCAACTAAGCAAGCTAGAAGATTTCCGCAGTCCCGAAGTCAGGTTTAGCCGCTATGAGCTACTCAAGCTATTACGACTTCCCACCGACTCGAAAAACTACGCCCGGATTGCGACCAGCCTGCGCCGATGGAAAGGACTCACGATTTTTTCCGATCGAGCGTTCTACGATCATGAGAACAAAAGCTGGGTAAACCGCGACTTCGGGATCTTCGATTCTTTGTATGTTTACCGTCGTGAAAGACCGCAAGGTGGCGTCGTACCATCAAACTCCCGTTTTACTTGGAACGATGTCATTTTTCGAAGCTTCCAGGCTGGATATCTCAAACGCTTCGATTGGCAATTGTACACGTCCCTCGAAAGCTCGATCGCAAAGCGGCTTTACCGGTTCCTCGACAAGCGTTTTTATCATAGCCCGTCATTCGAAATGGACTTGCGAGATTTGGCCATCAATCGAGTCGGTTTATCGGCAACTCAAAACGTCGCCCAACTCAAGCGAGGGCTTTTGAAGGGGATCACTGAACTCGAGCGACGCTGGGATCTACGCTCGATTCCAAACGAGAAGCGATTTGTTCGACAGGCCCGTGGCCAATGGATGATTCGCTTTGAACGCAAGCGCCGATCAAAGACAACCGATCCCGATCATCAGGCGACAAAAGCTCCCTTATTATTACCGAGTATCGACCCGACTCAACTCGCAACAGCCTTGACGAAGCGTTGCATCGGTCCGGCATCCGCCGAAGAACTTTCTCAGAACTACCCTGCGCAATCGATTCAATCGATGATCGAACTGTTTGACTGGTACAACGCAAGAGGTCAATCGCGCGGGCCAGGATTCTTGGTTCAATCCATCAAGAATCCAAAAGCCATTGAGTTTCCACCCGGGTTCGAAAGCAGCCATCAAATCCATAAACGCCGAACAGCCAACGATCAGCGAACATCCGAGCATCACAAGCAAGCTTCCCAACGTGAGCGCATCGCCGTCGAGCAAGAAGCGTCGCGTCTATCAGCCTTCCATGCCTACTGGCAATCCCTATCGTCTGTTGGCCAACTCAGCTTCGAAGAGGCCGCCGTCGATCAAACCGACCATACGAAGCGCACCGGCTACTATCGATATCAAGGCCGAGAAGACAAACTCTTTGAGCCGTATCGCCAAGTTATCCTTCGCGACCATTTCGAACGAACTCACGACCGTGACGGGCTTCAATGCAAAACTGCCTCAAGCCCGTCACAATCGAAGTAAGCTGATGGTTGCATCAGCTATGGAAACCAATCTCTAACCCAAGAACGATTCCTCGTTGCTTGCAAGCAGGCCTACTTGCTGGACAGCAATCCAGGTCGCTGCTTCTTTGACAACAGCCGATAGATCTTCTTCATTCGTGATAAAAAAGTTCGGTGAGTAACCCTCCTTGCCAGACGACTTCGCCTTCCAAGACCTGCTCAGCGAGAAGTCATAGTATTCGAACCCGCTCGGCGACTGCCGCTTCCAAATACTCGCCGCCACAGCTCCATGCCTGACCATTTTTATCGGCTTTGTAGTTGTTGTTTTCTTCATTTCTTCGTTCATCGTTACCTCCATGATGATTACTAATACCCGACGCAATAGCACGGTATTAGGACAACTGTCAAACTTGAGGCGGTTCGATGACCAACGGCAATATTTTCAGTCGCTTGCCGGTGCGAAGGAATTCGATCGTCGATATCCAAGGTCAGGCGGCCTTCTAAGTTCGACGTTGGCGCCGAAATCAGTCAGCAATCTGGAATTGACGCGGCGGTTTGGACGACCGAAGCAGTTTGGAAATCAAAGATTCAACCCTACGGGTTATGCGACTGAAACGCGCTGGCATTTTTGACATCATCCGTGAGTTCATTGGCGCGTTTGGGTGTAACATCCGGTACGCCGCCCTGGTCATCATTCGATACACCATGCGTTTCCCAGCCCTAACAACAATCGATTCTGTTTCGTTAAGTCCCTCTTTCCCAAAGTATACTGAAACCTCGGAGATTTTGGACAGACCCGCTGAGTACCTGGAAAAAGCGTTCGTTCCCGCAAGGCATAGCGTTCCCACCATAAAACACTAAACAAACATTTCATTTATTAAGTATGTTATAGTATTCGGATCGTTTTTTGCAGTAATCGTATTCAGGATTTTCGATGTCATATGCCATTTGGAATGCATTAATTGCAACGAGATGGTTTTCGGCTAGCAATGCTGGGCGATCGATCATCCTCGCAGCGGACGATCGCTTTTTTGAATCGCTTCTCCCGGAGGACGAAGGTTGCGGACTTGAGCTTTCTGGAAAATCGCCGGTTGAGCACTTCGTTGCTTCTGTGCGCGAGAATGGGCGGTGGTTCCAGCGCAGGATTAGTAGCAATGAGTTGCCGACATCGGCTTGTTATATTGCTTTGGCGGTTTTGGCGGCGTCGAGAATGGACAGTAACGATCCAAGTGTTGCTCACCGCGGATCACTGAGTTATTGGCAACCGTTTCGTGAGTTGTACGGACTGTCGAAAGATGGTCGATCGGATCGGATGATCCCAAAGGAGTTGGCTGACATCTGGGCAAATCTTTGGACCGATATCGAACACTGGGCCAATGTTTTGCAGCGTGGCAAGTTTGGTTTTGTGCGATTTCCAAAACTTACCTCGGAAGGTTTCGATGCGCATAAGAACATTCGACTTCCAAAGAGTCAGTCATTGTTGCGTCTCGATGACTTGCGACGATTAACTAGCTGGTTTCGGGAATTGAAACTGGTTCCCCAGGATCAAGTTAGCTTCGATTGGTTCAAGCGTCAGGTCACTGGTGTCCAGCCGCATGACACTTTCTTTTCCACCAATGCAAAACGCGTGATTAGCGATCCGATGCGATCTGATCAAGCCGTAAATCAAATCACCTCGTACTTCTCGCAATGGAATGGTTTGGTTTGGGAACTAGGGGCATCAAGTTTCAAGCTGAACCGGCTTCTACGCTTGCTTTTCACGATTCAGATTGCCAAGGGACGCCTCGGAGTAGGCGTACAGTCCTATCAGGATGGGCGTTGGAAGCTATCGCATCGTCTTGACGGTTTTCCGATTGCGCGCACGGGCGGTGGTTCAGAGTTGTTGCGGTTGCCAGCAAGTTCGTTTATTGCTACTTGGGATAACGATACTCGAGCGTTTTTACAAACGAAGAGTGTTGGTTGCGATGAGCGTTTCTTGTTATTCATCAAGCCGCCCTCGTATCTTGGTTCAACAACATCGCGATTGGAGTTCGTGCGTGAATCCGAGCGTTCACTTCAGAGCATCGCGTCGGATATCCGTGTGCTTCAGCCCGCTTCGTCGGCGCCTGGAGCACACAACTGGATTGCCATGCAGAAGCTCAGCGGTGGTTGGTTCGCGATTCTTGGAGTCACAAACAACACAATTACTGATCAAATGATTCCGTCCCGATTTCACGGGCTCTTCGCACCCGAATTGGTCAAGATAACCGCAATTGGTGGCGCGAAAATAACTCGCAGATATTGGATGGTTGGCGCAGGACCTTCACTCCGCATCGCTGGTCCTGTTGTCTCGGGCGTCATTCATTGTCGATCGACGTGCAAAACAGTTTCCCATTCCACTATCGCGTTCACAAACGGCGTTGCCTGTCCGAGCAGTTCGTCGCGATGGCCGCTCGATCAAGTCGGAAAGCACGAAATGTGGGTCGAACGACACGAACAATCTACACTGGTCGTCCACACGAAATCATCAGTTATGGCCGACCCACCAACCTCGCCTCCAGGTTGGTCCGTCAACACAATTGGTTGGCGCGCCGAAGAACACGCGAAATCTCAACTGGTGTATGTTTATGGCGCGGAAGTGAACGGGTTGACGTCGTTCGTAGAAATTAGTTCGCACGTGTCTCTAGCCCGTGAGTGGCTGGACACTGCAATCAACGTTTGCACCGGTACGACAATGAGCGACAAACGATCGCCACATGGTCTGATCGCGAAGCAGATGAATCAAACCTCTCCATCAAATACATCATCAATGAAATAACGAAGGTTGAGAATGAGTGGGCATGAGTTTTTTGGCGTATTGAGGAATACAGTTACAGTAGACCGACGACAGATCGTTGCAGTAGGCGTTTTCAACGACCACCCTTCTAATGATCTGCGCATTCCTACTAATGGGCACGAAGAATATATCGGTCACACGAATTGTGTTCATTGGTATCTCAACGACAACGATAGCGCTCAGTTTAATCGATTGCCGGAAGGAAGCCTCGTAAAGTTTCATTGCGATCCCAATTACGACAATCCCGACACAGCAAAGGATCGACGGAGAGTGTCGTTTATGTCGGTGGATGCGTGCGGTGGCTTGGTGTTGCCAGAGTCGGATTGCAACGGATGGCAAGATGGCGGCTTTAAGTTAGCAAGGCTCTTCCCTAATGGAACCTGCTACATTCGTGCGTCAGATCACAAAACACTAATCGGCCCCTGGCGAATCACGACCAATCAAAACGTTAGCATCGTAGAACCGAAGCAACCAGCAAAGGTTTTTCGCTATGACATTGACCAATTAAGAAATCGCTATGAAATCCGTTGTTTCGACCATCCGTTAATGGTTAGAACCTTGGGGACACCCACAGATACGAAAGAACCTTGGGGACACCCACAGATAGAGCAGGGCGAGACTTTGCTGGCTATTAACGCAAGCGGGTTGGTGGCTTTTTCATAAAAATTGGATGCGATACTG
>JAWXCK010000243.1:0-9263 GCA_034408855.1 Pirellulaceae bacterium | reverse complement strand
CTACCTCCGTATCGGCTTCCTCGATCCAAACTTTGCGTGCGGCCTGCAAATCCTTTCGCATCATTTTCGCGGTTTTTCTTTCAAAACCACAGGCTTCTGCCGTGATCGGGAACAGGAATTTTTCGTGCGTTGGCTTCCGAACCTCAAGCCATTTGCGAAATCGATCGACTACCTCGGGATGCAACACCTGTAAGTCCTTCCTGCGACGTTTGCTGTATCGAGCTTCAACGGTGACCGTCGCATGTTCCGTCTCCAGCGAAAAGGAACTGAGTGTGAGACTACCGATCTCCCCTCGCCTGTAGCCGGTCCAAGCAGCCAAGATATACATGATGACTCGATCTATTCCGACGATTGACTCGACCGGTGGACCGACTTCGGCAGCGGCAATCAATCGTTGAAATTCATCGTCCGCCAAAGCTCGACGATCATGGCGGCGATCGGTTTGAGCGTTCAACTTCGGAATTTCCGAAATCGGATTCGATTTCAGCTTCGCTTTCCGGCAAAGCCATCGGCAAAATTGATGGATCGCCTGTCGATAGTGATTACTTGTTTGCTTTGAAAGTCCTGCGTCTCGGCGGTTTGCAAGGTACTCTTCGATCGGTTGAGTGCTGATTTCATCAATCGATGTAAAGTTACAACCGCCTGCGATTTTTTCAATCTTAGCTTTGACGGCTTGGACGCGACTCGCGGATACGTCTCTTTGCAACAGAAACTTGCAATAGGCGGCGAGCTGATAGTCAATGGTAGCTTCTTTTGCAGGTAAGCCCTTTTCTTTAATGCCCTCGCGAGCCATGCGTGCTTCTTCTTCTAGCTTATGAGCGAGTTTTTCTGTTGCTCCTTTGTCGGTGAAGCCTTTCTTCTGGCGTCGAACGCCAACCTCGTCGATGTAGCTGAGGTACCATGGGGCACGGCGTCGATCTCGGTCGCAACCGCGTTTGTAAACACTTGACATATGGAAATCTCATTTTTGAATGAAGACTGCAAAGTAAAACAAGAGTAGCCAACTATTTCGAGCTACAGGGACTTGGACAACCCTTGGCGATCCAATCGCGGACGTCGGTCAATCGCCATCGGACACTGCCGCCGAGGGTGAGCGGGCTGGGAAGTCGACCGGTGCTCTTGAGTCGGTAAAGCGTTCGCTCGGATATGCTGAGTAGGTCCGCGAGCTGCGTTGCGGTAATCAACTCGCAGGGGATCGATGCCTTGGAATCAACGGCGCGATGGTCGGTTCGGATTTCGGGACGGCTTTCACTAAAGCCGTCGTCAAGGATTTTGGCTGAGTTCATGATCGTTCGTCCCCTTCGCTTTCTTGGCTATGGAAGAAGATCCATTCATGGGCGAGTTCGAGAATCTTGGCGGCGAGCGGAAGATCATCGCGACCGAATCGCGTCGACTCTTGCCACATGTCTCCGTTCTTGAAAAGCCTACAAATCGTTACTTGATGCCTGACTCCGACTTTGGTTTCGTTTCGCCATATGGCGGCTTTGACAAAACCCATGCGAATGGTATGGATGGGTGGGCGACTCATATCGTTGCTTTCTTGGATTCGATGATTGTTGATATTGATGATTGAATTCAAATGGTTAAGACAAAAAATGGGGGGCTCGACGAGAATCCAAAGATCCGTCAGTCAAGCCCCCCAAAACCTTCGCTTGCGCTTTCAACGAACATGGCGTAGACTCTTACTCAAACCGCTCGGTGGTCACCCTCAACGAGTGGCGAGTAAGACGTGCTACGAACCATATTCGGAGCGCAAAAAGTGCAGACACGACGGTGACTAGTCGTGTCTGCGTCAACCTTATGAAAAACCTGCGATGCTCGGCGGCTAACTAATACTCTTCTGGCAGAAGGATCATAGTTGCTGAGCGATCGGCTTCGGTCATTATCCAGAAACATATTCCTTTGGAATCTTCAAACTTCGACAACAGTCCAAGTCTTTCCTCCAAAGAAAAATCGTTCGCGAGTTTGTCATCCTCACAAACGAGTCCCCAGTCGCCTTGTCTATGTCGATCCAAGGCTTCAGCAGCGTCATACGGACAAATCTCTTCCATCACTTTGGGAGTGAGGACAAGTTGTCCGGTTTCGAATCGCGAAGGTTTGCATTGTCGATTTAACATGATGCTCCCCTCCTCTTCTTCTTTTGCGGACTTTGCTCCGCGACGCCTTCTACTTGGTCGTCGACAAAAACAATTGGACTCCTTTGCGACCTATCGACGTTTTGCTCGATCCATAGATCGGCAGCGTCGATCGCCTTGCGGAGATCGGACAGGTGATTCTTCGCGTACGAATAGGTCTCCTGCCATTGTCCTTGGTCGTCCTTGTAGCTACGACTGGTTGTTACGTTAAACCAACGATCGCCCAAATACGTTTCGTTGGCCCAGATGGTGGCTCGGATTGCGCCGAGCCTAATTTCATGGGTTGGCTTTTTCTTTTCTGCCATAATCCTCCAATTGGTTTGTTGTTTACGACCGACGAGAACTCATTTTCTCGGCGGTATCCTTTTTATTAACCTCTTGACAACCTTCAACGAATTCAACAACTTCGATAGCGACTCTTCCTTCGCGATGAACATTCCTTCGAAATCCGACGGCCATCTGCTGAAACTCATCATTGCTGGCAATGATGAGGTGAAGTGGTCCCGTTTTTCGGACCATGCGACGTGCGCCGTTAGATAGAGCCTGGAGGCCGTCGTTTTCATCATGGGCGATAGATTTCCCAGGCTGTAAGAATGGTACACCGACCGTAAATGCGGCGCGAGCTACTTGCCATTTATGCGTTTAAATGATTCGCTGAAAAATGGTGCGTCTTTCAAAAGGGCCTCGGAAATCCGTTACGTTTTTGGATTTGCATGCTAGACGGCAACCTTTCCGTTGTTTATCCTTTTTCAATCTTCAAATTCTCTTGAGGACTTGACAGCGACAGGATTCGAGAACGTTGAAGTGAGCAATCGCTGTGAGGATACGTTAGAATGCCGCCGTAGTTTTATTGAGTATTTGCAACCCGTTTTCTCAGCGTGAAGGGCATCGATGATGAATAGATCAAGTTTGGTTTCCGAAGTCGGAATAACGAACGGATTCTTGCATGTCAAGAAGGTGCGTTCGAAATCTAGGAAAAGTCGATACCAAGGTAAAAAAGTTCGCACTCTTTCCATTGAGCAACTAGAGCATCGCCGGTTGCTTGTCGGTGACTGGCACAATGCAATCCGTCCTGCGGACGTCGACGCAGATGGATTGGTCGCACCGATCGACGCGCTGGTTGTGATCAACGAGCTAAAACGCAGAGCGATTAGCCGGCCAGATTCGTCGCTTCCTCCCATAACGTCGTCGCTAAAGCCACCACCCTATTTGGATGTCGATGCGGATGACTTTGTCTCCCCGCAAGATGTACTTCGAATTATCAATGTATTGAATCGACGTGATTTAATGCCAACCGTTTCGGTTGTGTTAAGTCAAGACACTAGCGAGTTTGGTGTTGCTAATAATGACTTGCTGACTTCCGTCGCAACGGTTCGAGGGCAAGCGCTTGATGACAATGATCCCATAAAACTATTAGAATACAGTCTCGATAACGCCGCGTTCGCATCGACGCCTTTCGATGCAAATGGCAACTTTACGATTGCGTTCGGACTATCCAATGATGGTAGTACAGACGGACCTCACGCTGTACGTGTGCGAGCAACCGATTTGGGCGGATTGGTGTCACAAATCACCACGCTCAATTTCACTCTCGATACACTACAACCGACGACGCCAACTCTCGCGTTAGACCCGTTATCGGACTCAGCTCCTTTAGGGGACCATCAAACGAATCTTGCCCAGGTAACGCTTCGTGGATCGACGTCGCCAACTACGGCCGTTCGGTTGACTCCAAGCGGTATTCAAACAATCTCTGACCAACAAGGAAATTTTTCGTTCGACAATATTGCCCTCAACCTTGGGGCAAATGACTTCACGGCTACTGCCAGCGATCGTGCTGGCAATTTAGCCTCATTCACGCGAACAATCACTCGAATTGCGGCGACCGTCGCGCCACCGACGATCGCGATCGATGGAGCCACAATGCGGGTAACGAACGGCAACATTACCATTACCGGAAAAGCGTCGAGCACGACATCGACCATCGATAGTCTGTTATCGCAAATCGATCTAGGGGATGTCGCATCGGTGCTGATCGCTGCCGATGGCACCTTCACGTTTTCAACAAGTCTCCCAAGCAATGGAACGGCGGACGGCTCACACGTAGTCCGCTTCCGTGCCTCGGACGTCGTCGGCAATATCTCGCCGTTGGTAATCGTGAATTGGAAGCTCGATACCCAACGTCCGTCTTTAACAACTACCGCTAGCGGGACCATTCGCGATCAATTATCGACGATCGATCTGGTGTTCAATGAAGAAATGTCCGCTGCGGCCTATGCCGCCGCCAGTTATGCACTTGTACTCACATCCGGCGCAAACGCCGGCCAATCTCTTGCGATCGCTTCGGTTTCCAAACAAGCGAACAATACCGCTCGATTGCAATTGGCAAACGCACTTGAAAATCTTTCGTATCGATTGAGCGTCACAGCAGCCGGCGTCACCGATCTCGCCGGAAATCGACTCGCAATAACAAGCTTCGATTTTTCCGTAGCACAACCAACTCGACTCGCCGAGTCTTCTCCAGCCTCCGGCGAGGAGATGGTTAGCCTCACACGCGAAACGGTCATTCGTTTCGACAACCAAGTGAATCCGGCGACGATTTCGCCCGAGTCGTTTTACCTGATCGCCAACGGCGAGCGAGTTCCAGGTCACATTCGAGTCTCATCGACCGAACGCTTCGCAACTTTCTTCTACGACACGCCGCTCCCCGCTTCGACCGCCGTTCGCATCATGGTCGACGGCAACAAGATCACGGGTCGCGATGGATTACTGCTGGACGCCGACAACGACGGCCAGCCCGGCGGCATTTTGCAAGCGGACTTTCGAACGCTACCACTGACCTATATTCCCGGCACACGGATCTTTGGAAACATCTTCGACAGTTACAATCGCAATCCAGACGGCAGCGACATTCCCGTCGTCGGAGCCAGAATTTCGCTCGACGCCAACCCCAACGTCTTCGCTGTGGCCGACGTCAATGGTTTCTTTGAACTCGGCTTACAAGACCTCGACCGCAACGGCGTCGCGGACGGTTTACCCGCCCCCGAGTTCTTCGTCCACATCGACGGCAGCGCCGCGACCAACGCCCCTGCTGGTACAGCCTACGCAACCTTAGGCAAACCGTTTCACACTATCCCCGGCCAGCGCACGCAACTTAGTATGGCTGGCACGCCATTCAACATCTACTTGCCGCCAATGTCGATGGGCGACGTTGTCACGCTAAACCCTAACGCCGACACCGAAGTCGGCTTCGGGCCCGCAGCGCAAGCCCAAATCCGAGCCATGTTCGCCAGCGACCCCGCCAAGGCGCAACTAGTCATCGACACCCTAAAAGTAACCTACCCCGCCGGTTCGGCTCAAAGTGAAAGCGGAGTAGCTGCGACAAGAGCTACGATCATTCCCGTCTCGCCAGATCGGTTGCCAGCACCGCTACCGCTAGGAGCAAATCCAAGTCTTGTAATTTCGGTGCAGGCTGGAACAACGGCGGGATTCAATCTCGCTGGCGGATCAACAAACTTCGATTCACCTGCACCGGTGCAGTTTCCGAACCTTGAAGGCCTAGCGACGGGCGAAAAAGTAGTCATCAATTCTTTCGATCACGACGCTGGAGGTTGGAGGCCAATCGGGACGGCAACGGTTAGCCAAGATGGTAGGACGATTGTTTCGGATCCTGGTGTAGGAATACTGGCTCCGGGATGGCATTATCTCGATCGACTGGTTGATGTTCTGGGATTAGCAAATACCCCCAAGTCCGCTGATGTGGCGTTAACGTTTTTAGGGGTAAAGAACGACTTGCTGTTTGCATTTACAAGTCTCACGAAAGCCAATGTCATCACGAACGGCGGGAACCTTGCTTTGGGTCTGGTGGGCTTACAAAATGATTTACTCACAGGAGCATCACGAGGATATTCAACAGCCGAGCGCATCGGCCTTGTTGCAGATATTGCCGGCATAACTGCGGCTGGGATAGTGGTCGTAGGAGCTTCCGCAGGTGTTGCTTTGCCTTTGATAGCCGCCGCAGGTACATATGCGACATACGCCGCCATCGCAGCAAACCTATTCATTATTGGAGATACGCTTAGAGGTTTAGCTGGCGTAGATCCTCCTTGTGCGGCAAATGTGCGAGCTTCCACGGCAGGAGATCTAGCGGTTGCAGCGTCGTTATGTACGGCATCGGCAGCTACTAATTTACAACTTCTTACATCCTCAAGCCAACGTGCAGAGACAATACTTGCTTCTGCTCTCGACACTTTACTTTCGAGAAGTGTTTCACAACGGTTCGGAAATTCCAACCCGAATGCTCAAGTTGAGATAGCGACGGATGGACGTGTTAGAGTAGTTGATGTTGTAACGGGTAATACTGCGATCGATCCCATCACCGGGCAAGCGTATAATCTAACTCTAGCTGACATTATCCCTTCTTCTTTGGACAATGCCGAAGAACAATCACTCCGTGACTTGATTAGCCCTGGATCACTGCCCGATGTGATTCAGGCAGTCAATCGCGTTAACGACGGTGGAATTTTAACAAGTGTTAGCAATGCGATCGCATTAAACGATCGTGCGATTGAGTCACTTTTCGTGCCTGCGGATAATTCGTTTTTACGTGTTGGAAGTGTTACCACCGCACTGACGATTTCTGGCGCATTTCACTTACGCTTAGCCGCGAACAGAAACTATTCCGGTGAACTTCTTGATGGCAACTCAGGTTTCGTAAAGACAATTAGTTTTACAACTGGAGGTCCAGGTTCAACATTACGGATACCAACAGTTTTAATCGACGCCATCGACACGAATGACACCGATGGCGATGGGTTAGGCGATGTTGGGGAATCAATTGTCGGTACTTTCGTAACTTCGCGAGACTCAGACGGCGATGGAATCGATGACTTCAGTGAGTTGAAGCAAAGGTTGAATCCGCTAGATGGACTAGCATTTCCAACTGGAATAGTGGCGATTGCAAACCTGAATGGCAATTTAAAAGATGTAATCGTTGTCATTGATGCTCGCGACTCGAAACGGCGACTCGCATTGGTTGCTTCAGGCGTTGCCGGATTAGGCATTGTTGATGCGTCGAAAATAGATCAGCCAGTAACTCTCGGCCAACTTATGCTTCTCGGCGATTCTCAAGACGTCGACGTCGATTCCTTAACATCAACCGCAGTCGTTGCATCCGGCGAAGGCGGATTGCATTTTGTCGATGTGTCCGACCCGATGCTGCCACGGGAAACTCGGACAGTCAGTATCAATGCGACTCAGGTTGAGATTGTTGATGGCGTCGCTTATGCTTCAGCAGGTTCTCGAATTTCGGCTTATGATCCAGTCTCGGGTGATTTGTTGTCTTCCTTCTCGGTACCCAATAGCGGAGTCATCACCGGCTTAGCCCACGAAGGGAATTTCTTGTATGCCATCGATGCCGCTTTAAAACTGCATGTGCTTGAAGTGGCTCGCTTCCAGGTTCAAAAACGCGGAGTAGTGCAACTGCCTCAAGGGGGCAGCAAACTGTCGGTCAACAACGGCATTGTCTACGTCGGTGCGCAACCAAGCTATTTGTCGGGTGGCTTTGTGACCGTCAATGTCACTAATCCCGCAAGCCCAACAGTCATCAGCGGCTCGGATGTGGGAAGCGCTTTCATCACTCCTGGCACGGCTATCGTTCCAAACGGTTCTGGGCTCGGACTCGCCATCGGGCGCGTCGGTGCGTCGGGCAATCGCCCTGTCGTTAGCATCGTCGATGTCAGCAATCCTCAAGTCACCGATAGTTACTTGACGCAGTTCGACCTGCCTACGACTCCGCAAAGTGTCGCGATCGCATCGGGCATTGGTTACGTCGCTGATGGGACGGGTGGACTCGTCGTCGTCAACTATGTTCCGTTCGATAACAAAGGTATCGCACCGACGGTGACTGCGACTGGTCCGACGGGAACAACGATTCAAGAAGGCAGTTTCGTTTCGATTCGTACAGCAGTGACCGACGACGTTCAGGTTCGCGAAGTCGAATTGTTGATGAACGGCCGTGTCGTCGCCCGCGATGTTTCAGCCCCATTCGATTTGCGCGCAGTCACGCCGAAATTATCGGACGCTTCGCCGACCGTGTCATTCCAAGTCCGCGCGACCGACACCGGTGGCAATGTCGGTTTGTCGTCCGTGTTGACTTACACCCTTACGCCCGATATCACACCGCCGGCAATTATCAATTCGACGCCTTCCGACAACGGTGCTGGTTTCCGTATAAACGCCATCACGCTGCGATTTGACGAACCGATCGACAGCACACGTCTCTCCGTAACTGGGTTTACGCTCACGAACCTAGGCAACGATTTCCGAGTCGGCGGCAGCGATGACACGTCGGTCGCGATCGATCGCATTCAAGCCTTGTCACCAACGCGAATCGTCGTCTATCCACTCAACCCACTTCCCGAAGGTACTTTCCGATTGACGGGTGACGCCAGCGTGATCGCCGACGTCGCGGGCAATCAGGTAACCTCACCCATCGGAATTACCTTCACCAGTCTCGATTTTGACGAAGCCAATTCGGTCGCCTGGAATACCGACAGCGACGGTAACTGGAACGATCCGGGCAACTGGAATACTGGTGAGGTTCCTCGGCCAAATGATAAAGTCATCATCGACCGCAAGGCCGCCAATCCAACGATTCGTATCACCGGTGGAAACGTTAAAGTAACAAGTTTGATTTCGCGTGAGGCGATTGTCATTTCCGGTGGATCGCTGACGGTTACACAGCCGTCTGTAGCAGAATCTCGATTCGAAATCGGAAATGGAGCAACATTGACTGCGGACGGTCGGACCGCTATTTTCGTTGCTAATGGTGAGACAAAAATCGATGGAGCCAATTTAAATGCTGTTTCCGGGGGGGCAATTCGACTTTCCCAGGCGAGTAGCTTTACTCATAATATTGGCACGGCCTTAAACACCGTTCGTTTTCGTGCGTCAGGCCTCGGTAGTTTGCTCGACCTTGGTAACCTCCGCACATTGACTGGCGGCGATGATCAAGATGATCAAGTTGTTATCGAAGCGTTGTCAGGTGGTCGGGTGGACTTGCACAGTGTGACGGACGTGATTGATCCCAGCAATGGTGATCTACGCGGGCGAGCCATCCAAATAACG
>JAWXCK010000242.1:0-57713 GCA_034408855.1 Pirellulaceae bacterium | reverse complement strand
CAACTTCGATGAACCGATATACTTCGGATCTTTGGCGAGTTTGACCATCGTTTTATAAGCTGCATCGAAGAGTGCTTTATAGCATTCCCTCGGATGCGATCGAACAAACGATCGAAACTCGGCTGGGTAAGAGCTTGGGGACACCCACAAAATGCCATTTAGATGATTTTATGGATTCGAATTGACGACAATCCCCTCCGATTGCGCGTGTCCCCATGGATTCTCCGTTTCTCATCCGAAACGGCCTGCAAAACTTCTGCATCTGCGACTTGTAAATTTGCTCGAGCCGATTTCAATTCAAGCTCGTAGTCTGCGGCTTCGAGTTGAAAGAGCAACTGCTCTTCTTCGACGCGCTGGCCGATTTCGACATGCCGACTTAGAATTTTTCCGCCGACTCGAAAGGCCATGTCGATTTCGTGCCTAGCCCGAACCACGCCCGTTAATGACTGTTGAACTGCCGGTGAACTCTTTGTCCCGACGACAAAGATTCGAACGGGTGTCTCCAACTCTTGAATTGTCGTTTCTTGAGAAGTTGGAGTATCGGATTGTTGTGCTCGCCAAGCTGATGCACCGAGCGCTCCTCCGATGCCCAGTCCAACGACACTGGTTATTATCGATACTACGTAAAATCGCCGTGATGGCATGTTGCTAAACCTTAATTGAGTAAGCTGTCACTATTTGACACCGCGCCATTTTCTGGCAAAAAAAAGTTGCATTGAAACTACGCTGATAAAATCTCTACGGATGCTTGAAATCGGACAGTGAGCTTGGCTCGCAGTTCGTCCATCATTTGATTGTGCTCGTCGAATACGAGGAGCGGCTTCCAGTCGAAGCCGTTCATCAGCGTATAGCAATGATGACGGATTGCCTTGGGAGCATCGGGGATTCCCAACGAAGCCAACGATGGACTCGTCGCGGCAAGGACTTGGCTGCCGTAATTCAGCGACCAAAAGCCGAAAATCATCTCTTCGGCAGAGAGTCCATCGCGCAATTTTAGATCGCCGTGAACGACTCCATCTCGGACGATCCCTGCCACGACTCCCATGCAGCGCGATTCACAATGCCTAATCAAATCCTGGCGTTTGGTCGACGACTTGTCCCAAATCGTGCTGTTGCGAATCCATTCCTCGATCGCAAAATGATCGCGATATTGCTGAGTATATAGTTCGCACGCCGCCCCAATCCCCATCAGCCGTATTCGCGACTTTGTGCTGAGCATCGAAGCCGCCTCGAAAATCTGGAAGCGAAGCTCCATCGATTCGATGGCTAGGGCAAGCACGATCTCTTCTTTGTTTGGAAAGTGATTGTAGAGCGTCCCTTTGGCATACTCCATCAGCCCCGCCAATCGGTCCATACTCAGCGCTTGATACCCTTCGCGCAGCAGAATCGGACGGGCCAGCATAAGTATCTGAGCCTCCCGATCCTGAACTTCTCGCTGTTTCCGTGTTTGCGTAGCCATGTCGTCAATTATTGACGCTGCGTCAGTAATTGTCAAGCGTAGTTTAGCTCCCGCTCGCTCACTTTCGGGGATATCACTGCCATTCACCGTCCGAACAGCGCTGGTTTTCTGTTCGGGTTACTCGGTTTGAAATTGACGGCTCGCCGTGCATTGTCGTCACTCACGACGCCATCACGCCGCGGAAACTAGCTGAATTCAAAGTGCAAGAAGCTAATCGACTACTGCAACTTCAAGCTACGACGGACGGATTGACTGGAATCGCCAACCGAAGGTGTTTCGACCGCACGCTTCAGCAAGAATGGAAGCAGCATCACCGAACTCAATCGCTGTTTTCCCTTGCTATGGTCGATGTCGATTGCTTCAAGCAGTTTAACGACCAACATGGACATTTGGCTGGCGACGATTGCCTCAAGGCAGTGGCTAAGACCATACAGTCGAGCCTGCAGCGCCCCGGTGATCTCGTCGCCCGCTTCGGCGGTGAGGAGTTTGTCATCGTACTTCCAAACACAGACCGGGCAGGGGCAGAGGTTGTTTTTGAATCCATTCTGTACAGCGTTCGCAGTATGGCGATCCCGCATCTCTCCTCGAACGTTCGTGGAGGCATCGTGACTGTGAGCATTGGGTTTGTGACAGCGATACCGGACGAAAACGACTCGCCCTCCGACTTCCTGCACTGCGCTGACCAAGCACTGTATAGAGCGAAGGCCAATGGTCGTGACCAAGTGATCTGTTTCGAGGAGAAATCGGCCCCGTCCTATTCGCATTCATAAACCCGGCTCAATGACGGTGTGACAGTAAGACGGGTATGGTTTGAACACGAACGATACGCGGGTTTTGCTTGCCGAAGTGCTGAGGGCCGACAAATGAACGAACATCAAAAAGTATCCGTTCCCCTATGGTTTTGGGCGATCGCGGCAGTCGCGCTGCTGTGGAATATTATGGGATGCCTAATTCTGCTGTCTGAGGTCTTCGCACAGGAAGCGATGATGGAGTCGATGACGGACGAGCAAAAGGAGTGGTCTCGTTCGACCCCCAGTTGGATTTACTTTGTCTTCGCGATTTCCGTGAGCGCTGGCGTTGCTGGAAGCATCTGCTTGCTGATGCGGAAAAGATTGTCTGTTCAATTGTTCACGGTTAGTTTCGTTGCCGTGTTGATTCAGATGGTATACACAATGTTGATTGCCGGAGGCTTGCAGGTCATGGGGCAATCTGGCGCGGTGATGCCGGCGGTAGTTATCATGTTGTCGATTGCTTGGCTATTGTTCTCGCTGTATTCCAAAGGCAAAGGATGGCTGGTTCCATATGCCAGAGCGTCGGCGTGATCTAAACTCTGCTTGTCAGGGAATTTCTTCTTGGTTGGGCTCTGTTTGCTAAGGAACGATTGAACTGCGTGCTGGCATAATTCTTGCAGAAACGCAGAGAGGTTCAGCGCGTTGCATTGTGATTAGGCTAGCTTGCTGAGTCGACGTAGTAGCCATTCGAGGGATAAGGCGGTACCGATCAAAGCCATCAGCGTCCCCATGAGTCGTTGTTGGAACTGTCGATCAGGAGCACCAGGCAAGAAATTCACTTGTTCTCGAGGAGCAATCATCGAAACGATGCGCATCGTCGACTCGCCGCTAGTTCGTTGATCGGTTATCGATTGATTTTTCATACTTGGATCGGATTGTGTCGTTGTTTCCGAAACAGGCTCACTAGCATTGGCCAGACTCGGCAAGTATGCGCCGCCCGTTTTTTCGGCCAACTCGGTCAAGAGGCGATCATTGCGCTGCGGCCGCTGAATTTCTCGCGTTGGAACACGTACGGTCACCTGTTGGCTTAGGACTTGCCGGTCCGATAAATTTCCGATTGGTAACCGGACTTCGTATGAACCTGTCTGCTTCGCCAAGAATGTTGCCACATACGTTCCTAATTGGTTGACGTCCTGCAATGGCATGAGTTCTAACGGCGCATTGCGACCGGACGGATCGTACAATCGAGCTGTCGCGTTGGGCAAGATAAGCGGCTGGAATTGTTCGTCTCGCAAGACTGCGCGAACATTGATCTGTTCACCCACAAGGGCTTGTTGTTTATCAAGCAGCAGCATCCCGCGATCGGAATCGCGCAAGAGTCGCGATTGCGAAACCCATCGAATGAGTTTGGTGTAATACGTATCAAAATAGTCATCGCTAAGCTGCCTCATCCGCCACATCTCGCCGCTTCCTTGAAACGCGACTCGACCAGCACCATAAAACTGCGTTGCCAAATAGACGGGGAGTTTGCCATCGAAGGATGTGGCCGGATCTGAAAAATAGGCTAGCGGAAGCGCGCCCGGTTTTGGTTCGTAGCTGGCGTAAAAACTATAGACGCCTGAAAAGTTGCTCCATGCAGCCTGGCTTGTTTCCGCGTCGTTGGTGATTTGAATAAAGTCCATGCCGCGAGCATTGTCGGTGAATTTTAAAGGCCAAATCGTCTCGCTCTCGAATCGTCCCATCGATACCAGTCGCGTTCCACGACCATTGAGCACGACTGGTGATAGATTCCGAAGGATTTCAGCGCGACGATCACCGTTCCCACTCGTTCCTGTCCATTGCGGCGAAGCGACGGGACCTAAGATCGAAATCAGTCCGCCGGCTTGTTGCGAAACCCATTTTTCGAGGGCTTCGATCTGGGGTACTGAAAGAGCCATCCAATCGGCATCAAACGCGATCACGCAATCATACTCGGACAATTCCAGCTGCGATTTGGGAAAATCGGTCAATAGCTTATTGGCTTCTTGCGACATCCCAGGACCTCCGGTTTGCAAGAAAACATGCGACTGGACGGTCTTATCACGAAACAAAAGGTTGCGGACAAATTGATATTCGCGAGTCGGACCACCGGCGATGATGAGCACGGTTGAGCGAGGCTCAACGACTCGAACTTCCGCATCGAGACTGTTGTCCTGGGTATTGGTGTCTTGCGAAGGTGGGAGCAGTTTCACGTCATAGAGCCACGAACCAATCTCGCGAGGCACCACATCGAAGCTGACGGGCTTCAATTCTTCATCGCTTCCAAGTTCGATTTGAATCTCTTCTTCGATGGCTAAATTTTCGCTCGAGCCGCCTGCGGAACGGCGTCGGATTTGGATCGAACACTTTTTACCCGCTAAGCCGGTAGCTTGTACCAATGCCGTGATTCGAAATCGATCGCCAGGATAGACTCGTTTAGGTGCTTCGAGATCGACAAGCCGAACGTTGATAGGATCGTTTGGATCGCCGAGTCCGATCGCAAAGATGGGGATGTTCGACGACAAGGCCATCGATGCGGCAGCAACAGGATCGACCCCTGAATTGCTTTGCCCGTCGGTGAGGATAACAATCCCCGACAAAGGCGTTCCTCGCTCTTGCTCGACAATCGATTGAATAGCGTCGCCCAATCGTGTCTCGACGCCCGAGGCCATCAACAACGTGGGCCAATCGATTTGCTCCGGTCCTTTGGCTTCATTTCCAACAGTATTTATTGCCGGTTTGGGCCCCGAATCTTGAGCGAGTTGTTTTGTCGTCGCATCGAGTTCGTCGAGATTAGGTTCTTCAAACGCCCATAAACTTCCGACTGGATAGTACGAGCCACGCAGGGTTGCGGTACCAACAATCGCAATTGCCGCAACGACCGCTACAACACTCAAAAGCGCGACGTATGGCCAAGCCGGGGCTTTCGAACCGGTGACTCGAGCGCCCATCGCAATCACCAGCCCCAACAATGCCACGCCTCCAAAAATTGTACCACCCCAAACGACTCGGCTCAGTGTTTTCCAAAGGGCCGTCGAACTGCGACTGGCTTCACTATCGCTCTGTTGGCTCTTTTTCGGTTTGGAAAACGAAGCGATCAAAGCGGGTCGTTGCGTCTGATCAAATCGATAGATCGACACATCATGAAGTGCTTGCAATTGGTGGAGCACGGGCGATTTCGAAAAGAATTCGATCACAGTCTCCATGCGGTTCTTGGCACCTGCGGCGGTTGGAATATTCTCCATCGGCAGCGACATGCTCAACGATGTATCGACAAGAATGGCAAGCCGCGAAGGACGCACTAAGCGTTGTTCTGACCGCTTTTGTAGATCAAAGAAGAACACCGCGATGCCGCAAAGAGCTGTGATTCTCAGCAATAAAAGTGCCCAGCCCAAACTTCGCGGCAACTCGATCCAGTCGCGACGATACCAATAGATCGCGTAACTCAAAATTGCGATCAAGACCAAAGCCAGCACGATCCAATGCCACCATTGATCCAATGTTTGCAGTCGCATCCACTCATAAAACTCGCGTGTGTCGCTCATGGTGTTGCCCTTGCGACAGCAGGACTCGACAAGTGATAACTGGCGCTCCAAGCTAGGAATTGTTCGAGCATCAACAGGCCAAGCAGCATCGCTAAAAGCATTCCTTGTCGATTGGTCAGTCCAGCCAACGCGGTGGTAGAAGCAAGCGAATCTGCTTCGCGATATTTGGCTTCCGTTGGTCTTAGTCCAGCCAACAAATCGGCGGAAGAAATCTTTTTTAATTCACCTTCGGCAAACGGAGCATTCCTGGCGAAATTCTTGACGACACGTATCCCTTGGAGCGTCGTATTCCAAACTTCGGTAACACCTGGCGATAGAAAGGATCGAAACTGTTCTTCACTCTGCACCGTCGGATCGGCAAATAAGTTGACATCCAACATCGGTTCAGCGACCGGTCTCGCGGTGACCGAAAGCAGTGAACGCCCAATACCACGACCGTTTGCGCCCAATAGTATTTCGACTTCGGGCGTCATATCTCGCGACGAAAATTTCCAATCGATGGGTGTACCTACGATCGCCGATGTTTCCTTCCATCGAAACGATGCGAGATATCCCATCGTTTTGAGCATCGTGACAACGAACGTTGGATCCTGTGGCCAATTCGTCCATTCGGGGTCCAGCGCCGTAGCTAAGACAACCACGCGTCCTTGACCGAATGCGCGATCCACCATCAGCGGGGCACCGTCGCGAAGCGTCGCAATTGGTTGCCAGAGCGGCGTCACTGATTCACCAGGAAGTCGCGATGCCTCCGTTTTGTCGTAATCCAATCGGACGTAACGAGAAACGCGTACCAATTGAAATGGAGAATTGCTTAAGCCGAGCAATGACGCGAAGACTGGATGGCGTCCAGCGATAATATCTGGACTAGCAGCTCCGTCCTCGGACAAGGGCAACGTAACGACGCCTTCAATACTCAGCGGCAATAGTCCTTCGCCTTGTCGATACCAGTCGCGATTGTACCGATCGTAGTCTGCATTGGTAAGCGATCCGCCAAGGGCGATCGCCAGCCCGCCTCCGTTGCGAACGTACGTTTCCAAATTGCTAAGAGCTCGCGATTCGATTGCTCGAACGTTTAACAGAACGATGGCGGCGTACGATTCAAGCATTTCTGGCGATGCATCCCGCAGAAAGGCAGGCTCTTTTGCAACCGGTGTCCAACCGGTGCGTGTCATCCCACCTGGATTTAAAGCAGCATTCAAAAAAAACAATCCCCGACGATTCTCGTCGCCATCGACGACCAGCAACTGTTGGCTTGCAACAATTTCCAGCGCAGACGCAATGCTGTTGTCGTCTAACAGTGGATCGTCCGGAAGTGTTGCTTGTACGACATGCGAACCGACCGAAGAAAATACAATCTGCACTCGCCGCGCAATCGTCTCGCCAGGACCGATCGAGTCGATGACGACGGGTGGCAACTGCGTTTCATTCCCCGAAGCGAATCGATCGGGTCGAGGGGTCGTCTTTTCGCCATCGAATTCGAATAGCTTCACCGCGACATTTACATTGCGTAGCGTGGTTGCTCCTGGATTTCGCAATTCGAGTTTCATCATCACTGGAACGCCCGCCGCAAGTATTTCTTGATCCGGTTCCAACGAAACCAAACCAAGATTTTCGTGAGCCATTGGAGAACAATCGACGAGACTCAACTCGGCTTGCAAAGCTTTCAAGGGTTCTAGGGCGCTCCGAATCTCCTGACTCTGCCGCCAATCTTTGTCGCGGAAATCGCTGACGATATAGACTTGGGCCTTTTCGCTCGACGCATTTCGAATCAAGGAAAGGACGATTTGAATGGCACCGATCGGTGAGATGTCGAGCACCAGCGGAGTCGTGTTGTTGAGTCGATCTAAAAGACTGGCTGGATTCGTTGGAACGGTTCGCGATAAAATATCGGCTACGGTATCGGCAGAAACAGCTTTGGTTGAAAGTGCAACTGCCGTTTCCGATTTCGAAGCATCCGACGGCTTCTTGGGTACCAAATTCATCGCACGGCTATATCGCAAAATAGTGACTTGATGCGATCCTTGCTCGTCGGCTACCGATTGAAGCAAGCCAGCGATGGCCCGCAAGCCGGATTGATAAGCCGTGGTTCCTTGCGACGAGTCACCCATCGACATGCTGTCATCCAGCACCACATAGTGGTGCGTCACTGACTGGCCAAAGATCGAAAGCCATCGAGAACTGCTGACCCACTGTGCGAGCATAGCGACCAGGACTGCCATTACGGCCATTCGCGAAAGCAGCAACAGCAATTGCTTCATCCAAACCCAGCGTTTGTGTTTGCGATAGCTTTCGAGCAAGAACTCCATGGCCGCCCATCGCTGTCTGCGATGGCGCAGTAAATTGATCAAGTGGACCAACAAAGGCACCACGACCAATAGGAATCCCCAAGCTAGCGGTTGAAAAACAAATTGCATCCCGACAGTTCACTCCAGCAATTAGCGTTTGCGCATATGAGCCATTCGCGACGCCAGGAAAGCCGTCAGCGTCGCGTCCATAGGTTGGCTAGTTCGAGTAAGTTGATAATCAATTTTATACGTTGCGCAGGCTCGGCGAATCCGATCGAGAAACCGTTGCAATGACTCCAAGTATCCTTCGCGCAGCGCACGTGGGTTGCACGCCAAAGTATCCATCGCTTCCATCCCTTCAAAGCGTGTCGGATCGTTGAAGGGGAAATCGAGTTCATCATCGTCCATCACATGGAATACCAAGCAATCATGCCCGGATTGTCTCAAGGCTGCCAGCCCCTTCAAGGTCGATTCATCGGCACCGAGAAAATCGGTGATCAGAATCATAAGACAACGACGAGGATAGCTTTCCTGCACCTGTCGGAAAATCGCTCGTAGATCGGTTTTTTCTGTCGGTGACTGTTGCTCTAAGGCACTGTAAATCGATTGCAAGTGTTTGCGACTGGATCGCCAGGGCAATTTAGTTCGAATTTTCGTATCGAAAACCGCTAGCCCTACGGCGTCCTGCTGGCGAAGTGCGAGATAAGCCAGGCTAGCCGCAACGGTCGCCGCATAATCGAATTTGTTCAGCGGGCCTCGACCGTAAACCATGCTCTCCGAGGCATCGACCAGAAGCGTGCACCGGAGATTCGTGTCCTCTTCGTACTGCTTGATGTAGAGTCGATCCTGGCGTCCCCAGACTTTCCAGTCGATGTGTCGAAGGTCGTCTCCGGGCACATACTGTCGATGCTGGACGAACTCGACCGATTGCCCGAAGTACGGACTGCGATGCATTCCCGATAGAAACCCATCGACGATCCGCTGAGCTCGAAGCTCCATCGGCGCGATGCGTCGAATCGCTTCAGGATGCAAATATTTTTTGGAATCGGGCATCGCGGAGCAGTTCGTCTTGTTCGGTTGGCGTGTTTTCTATAATACGATCGATGATGTCGTCGCTTCGAAGGCCATCGCTCTCGGCAGCGAAATTAACGTTGATCCGATGTCGCAGGACCGGCTTGGCCAGAAACTGTATATCTTGCGGGTCGACATGCGAACGACCGAGCAAAGCGGCGCGGGCTTTTGCTCCTATGATTAAAAACTGCACGGCTCTCGGACCAGCTCCCCAGCCTACTTGCTCTCGGACGAAATCAGGAACGCCCGGTTGTGTTACGCGTGTCTGTCGGACAATGGCCAGCGCGTACCGTATAACATTTTCAGCAACTTCGATACTTCGGACGAAATTTTGAAGGTGAATAATCTCAGGTCCCGAAATAATACTGTCAACCCGATCTTGAACGATTCCGGTTGTTCGTCGTGCGACTTCGAACTCTTCCTCGAAATTTGGATAGTCGACCATGATTTTAAACATGAACCGATCTTGCTGAGCTTCGGGAAGCGGATAGGTTCCTTCTTGCTCAAGCGGGTTTTGAGTGGCGAGCACGAAAAAGGGATCGGATAGTTCGTGCCGCTGTCGACCGACGGTGATTTGCCTTTCTTGCATAGCTTCCAACAAGGCGGCTTGTGTCTTCGGCGGCGTTCGATTGATTTCATCCGCCAATATGACGCTGGCAAAGAGCGGACCTTCCATGAAGCGACGCTCGCGCGCACCTGTCGTTTTGTTTTCCTCGATGACTTCCGTCCCAGTGATGTCGGCCGGCATGAGGTCGGGTGTGAACTGAATTCGGCTGAATGACAAATTCATCGTCCGAGCCAACGAGCTAATCATCAGTGTCTTGGCTAAGCCGGGTACACCTTCTAATAGGCAGTGCCCGCGACTGAAGATCCCAATCAGAAGCTGCTCAATAACTTCCTGTTGTCCAACGATCGTCTTGGATATTTGTTCGAGAATCTGTTTGCGAGCGATTTGTATTCGATCGAGATCTTGATGGCTATTTGCCGTTGTGGTCATCCAGTTTCAGTCCTCGTTAGCGGGCTCTTTGTGCGTCCAACTGCTGCTGGATGCTTTTCTCGGGAGCAAATAGATCTCCTTGAAGGCCAGATTGTAGACGTTCCAGCCATTCTTTGGGGGCCCCTTTTTCTAATTGTGTTTGATCCAGCTTCCCAATGACTTTCGTCTCTTCGTTTTCTGGTTCTTTTTCCGCGGTTGAATCGTCGCTCCATACAACGTGCAATTCTGAACCACGATACTGCAAATCCAATTCGGGTTGCCCCATCTTGACGCAGCTTTGAAATTCAATCCCGCCGCGAATGGCATCGAGATAATCGTTGGAATAGATCAATTGGCCCGTTCGAAGATCGAGAATTGCAACCGATCCGGCTTCGGCAATGTATCCGTCGACTTTAAACTTGAGCAAACGTGTGAACATAACGCCCGGTGTCGTCCGCACTTGACTGACTGGAAATCGGTAATCGTTCAACACAACCGGATTTTTCCAGAGCGGATGTCCATCGTTCGCATCCAATGCGATGGCTGGACCACGACACTTGTGGTGACCATCGACATCTTCCAGTTTGACGAACTCTTGCTGGAATTGCAGCGAATCTGTCAACACTAAAATCGATTCGCCAAACCTCTCGAGGGCTAAGCGTTTAAGAGCGGTTTTAGGCGGCAAGTCTATTTGGGAAGTCGACTCCTTTCCGGTTCGCAAATTCCAAAATGAAAGCTCGCCATTCGATTCCCAGGCAACTAAACATTCTTGTTCGCAGACATCGGCTTTCATGTTCTTTGAGAAATCGCGTTCGAGGATCGTTTCACCGGTAAAAGCATCCCAAAGTTTGAAAACAATGCGTTTGCCATCGTTCTTTTTTTCATACGTGCTCAGGATATTTCGTCCGGCACTGCACCAAACTTCCGAATCGTCTTCCCATTTTTCTTTTGAGATCAAGCGACCATCTCGGGAATCGACGATCCAGCGCGTGGTGTTTTCGCGATCTAGAATAGCAAGTTGGAAACCGTCTTGTACCATTGTCGGCAGCGCACCGATTCCGGTCCGTATCCAGCGTTTTCCTTCGGTACGAGGATCGAGTGAAAAAACCGAGTTATTGATCGTGGTCGCTACGACTACTCCGGTACGAGTAGCCGGTCCCACCACGAAACCCTTCCGGTTCTTCGGTCGCATCTCGCCCCATGGTTTCTCAATCATATTCGGTTGGAATGCGCGACCTTGTTGACCGAATCCACCATTGCGGTTCTGCAATTGAGTCTCAGAAGAAGATCGGCCAAGCGGTATGCGCCACATAATATTTTCCAGCATCGCTCGAACCGCGATTTCGTCTGGCTCCGAGGCACGCAGCGTATCCATTGCGATCAATTCACCTTGTGTCTCGATGATTGCGATGCTGTCGACAAAGTGTGCGGTCGGTGGCGAGACGCCATCGGGACGGATTTGAAGGGTGGCCGAAAGACGTTGGCGTCCCGACGGGCTCGTCAATTCGATCAAGTCAGGCAACACGATCACCGACCAGTTTTCTAGGGCATCTCCAACGCGTTGCTTAACGGTACAGATCGGACGACTATACTCTGTTTGTAATGGTCTTTCTGCGCGTATCACCTCGACCTTCGCTTTTCCACTGGGCCAAGCTTTTACTCCGTTCAAATAACGATCGAAGTCATTGATATCGGGGACTTCGATGCTTGGAAGTCGATGTATGCCATCGCGAATAGAATCTGGAACGGCAGGCTGGCTTCGCACGTCGGTGAGCGGTTGCTTCAGTCGGTTTGCAATGGCTAACGACGTTGTCCATCGCCCGGCATTGTTGTATATCTCGAAACGCAATCGGTCGGCTTCGCGCGCAAGCGTTTCGCTGATCGATGACCGACGTGGACTTGCTTCTGCCGGATCGTCGCTTTTTCTAAGTCCATTGACGGCGACATCGATGACCTCTTCAATCGTCTGTTCGGCAAGCAGCGATTCTTGCTCCTTAAAAACGGCGTTGGCGTCATCGATTCGAAGTTTACTTGCCATAGGCATCCAACGAAAAACGTCAGAACGTCGATAATGGTCAAGTGTTCGTCGCGACTTTTCTAGCGATGTCAGCTTGGGTTGAACAAGTTGTTCGATCACCGTTCGATCGGCAACCGAGGCTCCACTGTAGATCTGCGATAATCGAGCGGCGATCCAGATTTCTTGTCGTACCAGCAACTGCGGTTCGGGTTCAATCGTTTCCTGAACCATTGACACGTAGTTGCTCCCCTCCGAGTTAAAATCGGACAGTTCGAGCAGTCTCTTGGTTGCCTCGATATGCTTTGCTTGGCGCAACAGACCGTCGATCAAGAGCGTCAGATATTCAGATTTCTCTGGACCCGAGCTGACCAATTCTTCAAATCCCGAAATACGCGGCGCGAATCGCGAAAAGTCTTCTCGAAGTGCCATCATCGCTATCTCGCCCAACAATAATTTTACTTCCGGATCGTCTCGATTTTTAGAGTAGGCTGCTTCGACCGAATCGAGGGCTTCGGAAATCTTTCCTTCAGCCAGCAAGATTTTACCGCGACGTTGCATTGCACCGGCCGAGTTCTCTCCTTGCGCGAATTCAAGATCGATTTGAGCTCGCAAACGATCGCGAATCGTATAAGCGGTTAAATCGACAGGACTCAGCGATATGAGTTGATCGGCAGTTGCTACAAGATTCCCGAGCGGTTCCTTGACTCGCATTCGATCGACAATGGCACCCGACTCAAAATCGATTTCGAGAATCTCCTGGCTCGTCATCGGCAAAAAGAACCGATTGCCATTGCGGACTCCTCGACCTGCCACTCGCCCGATATGGGCAAGCGAAGTTGGTTTGTCCCAGACGTTCTTTCCAGTTTGGGCATCAATGCAATTCAACGCTTGATCGTTTACCAACAGTACCCGACCATTCCAACCGGCTCCAACATAAAGCGAGTTGCTTTTCGGAATTTCCCAAAGCGTCCGACCATCGAAAAGATCTACAGCGTAGACCGTTCCACTATCGCTGGGGGCATGCACGACGCAGTTGTCGAGAATCAGAGCTGCCGAATCGACCGATCGCAGACGATACGGATGGGACTCGCTAAATGGATTACCGCCCCAGGCATTGAATTGATTGAATGAGACGGCATCATGATCGAGTTGGTATCGATGCGCCCATCGCAAGTTGCGTGTCCCCAGATCAACTGCAACCAACTGACCGCTCAGCGTCGGACAGATAGCACATCCAGCGGCAACGGATGGGCTGCATGCCATGCTTCGTCGAATCGGATCGAGTGCAAGCGTCACTTGATTAGCGACCAGTTGCTGCCCCCAAAGCAGATGTCCGTCGGTTGGAGCTAAGGAGAAAAGATAGACTTCGCCATTGAGTTCGCCCAAGATCAGCAGCTCGGATTCATGAGCGACAGGTGGCCCTAAGAATAAAACGCCCGCAAACGACGGTTCAGAAAGCCCCGTTTCACCACCAACCTCCCAAATCAATTTTCCCTGCGCTTCGACCGACCACGCTTGCAAAACATTAAAGGACTTTCTGCCGCTCGGACGGAACACGTTAGCATTGATTCCTAACCGTAAACTTTCGGACGCATCGCTCGACGGCATTTCCGTCAAGCTGTAGACGTTTCGTCCATCGGAGGCGAGTTGCCCTGATGCAGCCTCTCCCCAAATGCGACGTGCAACGTACTCGGGAATAGCTTGATTCTCGCGATTGAAATCGCGATTCTGCATCCGATCAAGACTAAGGTCGTATGGAATACGATTGAAGCTACCCGTCCAATCGACTTTGCCGGTTTTCAGATGAATTGCATTGATGCGCTGATCGTAGGTCATCATCAAAACCCACGGATGCACGATGATCGGAACTCGCGATGGGATGATGGCGATATTTCGATCATCGCTTTTTTGTTTTACTGTCTTGGCGGCTGCCGCTTCAAGTTGGTCGGACTCGTGCATCGGAAAAATCCAATTGACCAACGGCAATGGAACGCCAGCCGGTGTATCGGCATTCCGGTCGAGCAATCCGCCGATCCAATAGGGTTGCGTTTCCTTCCGCTGGGTTGCGGAATACTCGCCTAGAGAAATTGAATCAAGCAAGATTTGAACGTCGGTCGTCATCGTCAATCGCTTGTTCCGCCATTCTAACGATGCTTTTGGAAAAAACTTCCGAGCGGTTGTTAGGCTTTCTAAAGCGAATGTCGTTTGATTGGCTGCTTTCCAGCAAGCCGCCGACAATACGAAACCGCTTACTCCAAAGCGATCGCGAGCACGCGATTGCAGCATCAATTGATCGAGGATAACCGCCGCGTCCATCGGTAGTCCGCGACCAATCTTCGATTCGGCACACAGCCACATCGCTTCCCGTCCGGCGGTCGTACTTGCGTAGAGGCGACTGAGTTGCTCAATCGCTGGCCAGTCGCCCTCGGCGATCGCGGTATTCAGCGTCTGTTGAGACGCAGCGCCGTACCTTAACTCGAAAACTTTTGCACCGGCGTCCGGCAGATCATTCAATAGTTTCAGGGCAGCTTCGCGAACGGAACCTTTTGTAAGCGGGGTTGGATCGACGTCGGTAAAATAATCTTGGCTCGCGAAATCGTTGCCTCCCGGCGCGTTCGATTCTAAGCCTAACACCATTCCGATCGCGAGCGTCGCTTCACTCCAAGATTCCGATTGAATCAATGTTTTGGCTTGCGAAAGAAGTTGCTCGATTTCTCGCGGCGGTTGAATGAGGCTCCCTTCTAATGTCGCTTCCTGACGGACCCCCAATCCTTGGCCCATGGAACTTGTCGCCAAGCCAGCCAGAAGGACGGCGAAAGAAGAGACAATCGCCAATTTTTGTCGCGAGCATTTCGCGAACTGAGTTTGAAGACGTCCTGGGGAGTCAGACAAGTGTAAAATCCTTCTTGGATAGAACTTCCGTGGCGATTCGACTTCGTTCGTCGAGCTCGTTTGTCAATTTAGGGACATTGTACGGGGGCGAACATGCCTTTGGCTACAACCCGCTAATCCCGATTGCCCCAAAAACCGCAACTTTGCTACCAATCGCCAGCTATACTTCTGCTTTGTCAGGGCTAAAACGCTTGATTACGAAAGTGGCGTAAGCTTCCAGCTTGCGTACACACTCCCCCGAACAAAGCCTTGTCTGAAAGCCTGACCCACTTTTAAAGCACCAGAATGCACCGCGCGAGTCCCAAAAAATTTTGTCCACCAAAATTCCATCGATGCAATTGAAACGAGTCATTCAGACTTTCAAAGCTCCGCAGCAATGGACCAACACTCCTCCGGGCCTTGGCGACTTTGTGCGAGGGATTTGCTACCTTCATGAAATACTTCAGGGAAGCGGCATTGAATTGCGGGTCGATGTTAGCCAAACTGAATTTGTCGATCTGATCGAACAGTCACCATCCTTCTTCTGGATCGGCGCCAAGCAGTCGATTGCAAACGCCGAAGAACATTTTATCGATCATCCCGCCGCATTCGACCGGCTGAAGGAGTTCTTCGAGTCTGACGAAACCGAATTCTATATTTCCACCAATATCGGCAATTGGGATCGAGTTGAAATTCCCGAGAAGACTCTCCAATTCGCTCGCAATTTTTTCGCCTTTACTCCGCACGTCGAGCATCTCAATGCGAACCAGCTTGCGTCGAAGGAATACGAAACGCTCAGCATTCGTTGTGGTGACGTATTTTATAAAGACCCAAGTATCGGTCTCATCGAAGAAGCTAAGGTCCAAATACGCTCGATTATCGAAGAACACGTTTTACCTCGAGCCATACATCCGATCGCCGTTACCAGCGATTGTTATGAACTCAAGCAAGAGCTCGCCAAACGCTACGGAATGATGTCGTTGCCTTATCCATCCCAGCATGGCGCTTACGGGAATGCTTTGCCCGTCGCGATGGATCTTTGCCTGCTCAAAAACTCACGATGCAACTATCACATCAATATTTGGGCCGGATGGTGGTCAGGATTTTCTCACTATACATCGATGATTTTCCATATACCCAGTTTCAATTTCCGAATGCCCGACTTTGCCATCGAAGAAGTAACCGCCGACGGAAGATTGATCATGCCCTAGGATGCAAACAGCGATCTCCAGCGTTATGATTATCTTGGGATCGATAAGATTGTTAAAACACGGAACGCATTTTCGGGAAATTTTGAATGACGATCGAATCGACGACCAATCCGAGAACCGCTCTGGGCAGCAATTCCTATCGATCAGTGCAGCGAGGATTTGCGAGCCTGTTTGGTCGCATTCCGCTGGCTAGGCTTGAGATGCTTTGCCAGCGGATGAGTATCGGCCTCCGATCTGGGATCGATATTCTGAGAATTGTCGAGACTGAAGCGAAGCAAGGAGCACCGCGTCATCGAGACACGATGAAGCAAATCCACCAAAGCCTTCGCGACGGCGACACGCTTACGGGTGCCTTCAAAAACGCCGGCAACTATTTTCCGCCCTTGATGGTCCAGCTCATTTCAGCCGGTGAAACTTCGGGTGGGCTCGATCGAATTTTTGCCCACTTGGCGCAACACTATCAAGAACTCCGGCTCGCAAGACGCGATTTTTTAATGCAAATCACTTGGCCAGTCATTCAATTGCTTCTTGCGATCGGCGTGATTTGCCTCGTCATCGCTCTGCGAGGCTTTCTCGCACGCGGTCCTTTGGATGAGCAGTCGGATTCACTCGGTCTCGGCTTGGCCGGAGCATCGGGGGTCGCGATTTTCTTGAGTTGGATTCTTGTCATTGCGACGATATTGGGTGCGATTGTCTTTGCGATTTGGAAAAATGTTGGGAACTGCCATCGCATTTTGATTCCTCTAATTCTGCCAATTCCGATACTTGGCAGCGTCTTCAGCAACACTGCCATGGCTCGAATGTCGATGACGCTTTCGATGCTCTTGAATTCCGGCGTCGATGCGATGCGAAGCGTTCGCGAAGCCTTTTTGAGCACCGGTAACGACTACTACATCCAAGGATTGAACGTCGCGTTGGAAAACATCCAACGCGGTCAATCGTTGGCACTGAGCCTTGGAGACTCGAGAGTCTTTCCTCAAGAATTCATCGATGCGATCGAAGTTGGCGAAATGAGCGGCAATGAGACAGAATCGCTCGAACATTTAACGGCTGAATACTCGCGACGCGCCAAGTCTTCGATGACGCAGTTGAGCCTGTTGATTAGCGGCTCGATCTGGATTGCAATTGCCATCCTCATCATCTTTTTTATCATTCGCATGATGATGCAATACGTGAACATGATCTATTCAGTAATGCCGTAACTGCCATTTGACCGAGACGATCGCAAGGTCGTTTGCATTTCCTATTCCCGACGGCTTCCAAGTTTCAGCAGTCGACCACTCGCGATTTGATTTGTCATCCGTTCGGAGCTTGCCTCCGACGAATGCGTTTTGGCGTACTAGTCGCGTAGCGTTACCCCGCGTCCCTCGTTCGGTTCGAGACCGCACTTCTACCGGGACTTCTTGAACAAAGTCTTAGAAACTGGCGGGGAAGTCAAGCACTTCATCACCCGCTCAGCTTAAAACAACTCTCGCCCTTAAAGCATCGCTCCTCGAAGCTTCTAATCCAAGATTTGTTACCCGCGTCCCAGTAGTTGCGATGAATCACGTCCGCCAACAAGCAAACCCATGACGACGATGCAGTCATTCTCGATCCGATAGTATAGTACAGCGGTGAAGCGACGAAGTCGGCATGGCCGTTAGCCCGCGTGGTCAGCAGCAAACGTGTGCGGTCGATCGCAAACGGTTGCCACCGCCAAGTAAAATTCGGTTTCAAGTTCATCGCCAAGTCCGTCGCGGCGTTCATCAAGCCACGCCATCGAACTGAGCAAATCCTCCTTTACCTCGTGAACGTACCGTACGTCCATCAGGAGCGAGCGTCGCGAATTTGGGCGTGTAGTTGCGATTCGGTGAGTGCCGTTTCGGTGTTTTCGCGATACGCTGCCAACCTGCGGTCAAGCTCAGCCCGTTGACCGTCGGTGATGGCTGTGCCTGCTTGGGAAGGCATATTATCCCAAACAGCCTGGATAACGAGGATCTGGTCTTCGAGCGGTAACGAAGTGATGTCAGAGATGGCTTGATCAACGGACATGGCGTTCTCCTTAAGAATTGTATGGCTAGTACCCATTATAGCCATTAACGCAACGGCCATGCAAATGTGAAGGCTCCTACGGTGCAGCCAGCATGGCTAGTCGCGTTTCTGCGAGGACGCGCGGCAGGACTTCGGAGAACTCGCCGTCTAGGTAGGCTCCTGCGGCGGCGCGGTGGCCTCCTCCCGCAAAGTTTCTGGCTAACACGTTGCAATCGACGTGGCATCTCGAGCGAAAGCTGAGTTTAAATCCGCCTTTAAGCTGTTCGACGAAGATGATCGCCATCTGCGTACCGGCGATAGCTAGTGTCAAATTGATCGCGTCTTCGGTATCGCTTGGCAAAGCTCCGGTTTCCGCAAAGTCTTCCTTTTTCACGTAGGTATAGACGAGCTTGCCATCGAGTTCCGATTCGGTTCGCGAAAGGATTCTTCCTCGCAATCGAACGCGTCCGATTGTATCGCGTTCGTATAAGTCGCCATAAATGCCGGAAGGATCGGCACCGGCATCCATAAGGTCGGCGATAATTCGATACGTCGCGCTGGTCGTCGATGCGAAGCGGAACCAACCGGTATCCGTTGCAATGGCGGCGTATAAGGCGGTTGCCATTGGCCGAGTAATCGGGACTCCCATTTTCTTAGCACATAAGGCGACCAGATGCCCGGTCGCTTCAGCACTGGTGTCTTTGAAGAACTCCGTCCCCAATTCGTCCTCGCCGACGTGGTGGTCGATACAAAGTTTCGGTCCGTAGAACCGACGCAGGACGTCGGCCATCGGACCGAGTTGAGCCCAAGCACTTGTATCAAGCACGATGATGCAGTCGGCGTTAACTTCGTCTGGAGAAATATGCTCGCCGATCGTTTTGATCCGCTGTTTGGGATCGAGAAACGATAGCCCTGGCGGGGTGGGATGGCCGTTGACGATTTCAACTTGCTTTCCCAATCCTTCGAGGATTCCTGCCATGCCGAGTTCACTGCCCAGTGCATCGCAATCGGGTCGAATATGGCTGGTGAGGACAAATCGCCGATACTGCCTAAGATGCGACGCTAAACTATCCCAGTCAAGACTCATACGCGTTTCGCGTTTCTAATTGTAAGTTGTTAAATGAGTTGATAATTGTTTCTTGCCGGGAGAATTGTACCGGTTTTGAATTGAATTGGGGCAAGCCGTACCGATTTCCGCCGGGCCACACAGTGTTGCTGCTTGGATAAATTAGCCGTTGAGCGTTAGCTCACGGTTGCTGCGGCTCGGAAGACATAGATATTGAGGAACGCAAGCTGGAAGCTTGCGCCACTTGGCGTACAATAGGAGCCGATTGAAACTGCTTCGTCCTTTTGCTTCGCGATGCCTACGTATGCCGAAAACCGATCCACCGAATCTTACCAAGCTGGCAAAAATCTCGGATTCATTGGGGATTCCGCAGACAACTCGGCATATTTTTTTGTGCTGCGACCAGTCGAAGCCGAAATGTTGCGATCGAGATCGAGCCAACGAAGCTTGGGATTACTTAAAAGGTCGGCTCAAGGAGCTCGGATTGTCCGATGCGGGCGGAATTTGCCGTACCAAGGCTAATTGCTTGAGAATTTGTGAGGCCGGTCCAATCGCCGTCGTCTACCCAGAAGGTACTTGGTACGCAAGGTGCGACGTGCCGGTTCTAGAACGAATTATCCAAGAACACCTCATAGGTGGCTGTCCGGTCGCCGAGTACTTGATCGTACAACGCGAGCTTCAGCCGTAAAGGGTTGACAGAAGGCCTCGGAGTAGTGAATCTATGAATCGCAATACTAGTATTTCCTTATCCGCTATTCGCACTATTGCAATGGAGTTTTATCGTTGAGTTCAACTGCTGATCATGTCGAACAGACATGCCCATTGATGGGCGACCCTCTCATCGACGACACCGTCGAGCGTCAGGATTGGTACGAACAGGCGCTCCAAACTGAGGCTCCGATGACTCGACCTCGGGTTAGTTCCTGGAACGACGAGGACGACGAGGAGCCGGTCGAAGAGACGGAAGCCGAAGACGAAATCGAAACCGATCCCTTCGATGATTTCGACGAAGAAGATTTTGATGACGATTTCGATGATGACTTCGAGGAAGAGCTCGAAGAGGAATACGAAATCGAACCCGCCGATGACGGAGCGCTTGGCGATGCCGATATCGAAGAAATCAACACTGATGAAGGCTAGTCAGGATAGTTTGTCTTCCGCTTTTAAAGCGGTCGGTTCGGATGTTCGTTTTCCCGAGCAAGAAGAAGCCATCTTGCAATTTTGGCGGGAGCACGACATCTATCGCCGTTCGTTGGAATTGCGAGCCGATGGGCCTTCATTTGTTTTTTTCGAAGGTCCGCCAACCGCCAACGGCATGCCTCATCCAGGTCACTGTTTGACGCGCGCCATCAAGGATCTTTTCCCGCGATACCGCACGATGCGTGGCTATCGCTGTTTAAGGAAAGCTGGATGGGATACTCACGGACTGCCTGTCGAAGTCGAAGTTTGCAAAGAACTTGGCATTCACAGCAAATCAGAAATTGAAGCTTTCGGGATCGAGCCCTTTATTCAAAAATGCCAACAGAGTGTTTGGCGTTATATGAAGGAGTGGGAACGCTTAACCGAACGGATCGGGTTTTGGATCGATCTCTCCGAAGCTTACGTCACCTATCACCAAAGTTACGTCGAGAGTATTTGGTGGTCGTTGAAGAATCTCTTCGAACGCGGCTTGCTCTATCGAGGACACAAGATTGTTTGGTGGTGGGCTCAAGGCGGGACGGCCTTGTCCAGCGGCGAAGTCGGTCAAGGATATCGTGAAGTTGCCGACCCGAGCGTTTTTGTTCGCTTCCCGCTCGAAGATGAACCGAATGTCTCGCTGGTAGTTTGGACGACAACGCCATGGACGCTCCCCAGCAACCAATTCGCCGCCGTCAATCCGAAACTCAACTACGCCTATTGCCGCGAAGCCGATTCAAACGAGACTTTGATTCTTGCCGAAGGGCTCGTCGCATCGCTCGCCGAAAAAACCAAGCGACCGCTGACGATCGAAAAGATCGTTCCCGGAAGCGCGCTTGTTGGTCGAGCTTACGAGCCGCCGTTCGACTACTACTATCGAGCGACGCGTTCCAATGCGGGTCGATTGAAGGACGGTGGCAACCAGCGACATGCTTGGCGAATCGTTGCGGCAGATTTTGTGACGCTCGATGCTGGAACGGGTGCCGTTCACATCGCGCCCGCTTTCGGCGAAGTCGATTACGAAGTTCTCATGCAAGAACGACTGCGTTTCGTCACCGGTGAAGCTCCCGAATTGATCTGTGCGGTCGATTCCGAAGGTAAGTTCACCAGCGAAGCCGCCGACTATACGGGAATTTGGGTCAAAGACACCGATAAATTAATCACGCGACGTTTGCGGGAAAACAGTCGTCTGTGGCATCAAGAACAGTATGTTCACGACTATCCGTTCTGCTGGCGGGCCGAATCCGATCCACTCATCCAGTACCCGCGTGAAAGCTGGTTTATTCGAACCACCAAATTCCGCGATGCGATGCTGGCAAACAACGCCAAGATCGGCTGGAGTCCAGATCATATCCGCGACGGGCGTTTCGGTAATTTCCTCAGTTCCAATGTCGATTGGGCCTTATCGCGTGAGCGCTATTGGGGAACGCCGCTTCCGATTTGGGTCTGCGAATCGACCGGACAAATGGAAGCGATCGAGAGCTATGAAGAGCTTTTGGCCAAGCCCGGCTGCGCGGGGATGGACGTATGGGCAAAGGCCAAAGCGGCCAATCCGGATCTGGTTGACGATCTCAAAGTTCACAAGCCCTACATCGACGCGATCACTTATCAATCGCCATTTGCCGCCGATGCGAGAATGCGCCGAGTCAGCGAAGTCATCGACTGCTGGTATGACAGCGGTGCGATGCCGTTTGCTCAGTGGGGCTATCCGCACAAGAATAAAGAAGCCTTTCGCGATCAATTCCCGGCTGACTTTATCAGTGAAGCGATCGATCAAACGCGAGGCTGGTTTTATAGTCAGCTTGCGATTAGCACAATGCTCTTTTCGTCACCGGACGGCGAAGCGGCGACAGCTACTAAAACGCCTCAGTCCTCAACGCAATCACTCGATTATCCGCATCCATTTCGCAACTGCATCGTCCTCGGTTTGATGCTGGCCGAATGGTACGAAAGCAAAGACGGCAAGCAGCGTTTCTTGGTCGAAGAAGAAGCCAAGGCGGCATGCGGTCAAGACTACGTTTCAAAGACCGGGAAGATGAGCAAGCAGCTTCGAAACTATCGAAGCCCACAAGAGATTTTCGATCGATTTGGTGCCGATGCCCTCCGCTGGTACTTCTACGCCAACCAGCCGCCATGGA
The DNA here is from genome assembly GCA_034408855.1 of Pirellulaceae bacterium. Taxonomy (GTDB): domain Bacteria; phylum Planctomycetota; class Planctomycetia; order Pirellulales; family Pirellulaceae; genus JAIYDQ01. The sequence goes on along the minus strand of JAWXCK010000242.1, from coordinate 35,139 downwards.
ATTCGATTCTTTATAGCGAACGAGCCATACGCGATAGTATTCCCGAATTCATGCTTCGACTATGGAACGTCTTCAGTTTCTTTACGATCTATGCAGAACTCGACGGTTTTTCTGGCCCAGGCGAAATCGAAGGACCGTTGGATCAATTGACCAGCGAAGAGCTTTCCAAAGCCAAAACCTATCGCCCGCATTCTGAACGCAGTGAACTCGACCGTTGGATACTCGGTGAAGTCGCTTCGGCAGTCAGCGAAGTGATCGCGAAGATGGATGCCTATGATAGCTACGGAGCTTGCCAAGTCTTGAGCCAACTGGTCGAAGGACTTAGCAATTGGTACGTCCGCCGAAGTCGCAATCGGTATTGGGCGGCGGATAAAACTTCGCCAGAGAAACTCGATGCTTACTGGACGCTCTACGAGTGCTTGCTTTCGATCACCAAGATGATCGCACCGTTTGTTCCGTTTTTAGCAGAATCGCTTTGGCAACATTTATCGAAGCCGGTTGTCGGCCGAGTTCGTGAGAGTATCCATCTTTGCAATTTCCCATCGCCAGAAACATCGATTATCGATCCGACATTGGCGGCGAGCATGAGCGTCCTTCGCGAGATCGCGTCGCTCGGCCGATCGGCGAGAATGGAAGCGAAGCTCAAAGTGCGTCAGCCACTGGCACGGGTCGAAGTAACGCTGAGCAACGCCGAACATGCTGCTTGGCTTAAAGCTCATGACGATATTGTTCGCGAAGAGCTGAACGTTAAAGAGATCCATTACGCGGGCGGCTCGAATCCGTATATCGAATATCTCGTCCAGCCGAATTTCCGAAGCTTGGGGCCACGCGTTGGTGCAAAACTTCCCAAAGTAAAAGCGGCCCTCGGTAAAGCCGACGGGGCTGCACTGATGCGAGAAATGACCGCCAATGGCAAGATCGAGCTATCGATCGACGGCGAAACGTTGCTGCTAGATGATCAAGACATTCAAGTTCGATTGCAAGCCAAGAGCGGTTGGGCCGCGGCTCAAGGCAAGGCTTGCGTGGTCGTTTTGGCTACGGAGCTAACCGATGAACTCATTGCCGAAGGCGTCGCGAGAGATGCGATTCGATTGATTCAGGATTTGCGCAAAACGCGAGGCTGTCGATTCGCCGATCGCATTAAAGTCTTCGTGCTATGTGAAGACGACAAAGTTCGCCATGCGATCCAAGGCTTTTTGGATTACATCGCTGCTGAAACTTTGGCCGTCTCGATCGAATGGGTGATGCAAGAGCCTGTTGAAGTCGAGATGCAAGCCGTCGAGCTCGCCGACAGCCAAGTAAAAATTGGCCTTCAAGTGGCGTAAGCTTCAAATTGTCGCGAGATTCATCGAAAGTCTTGACGACATTCGAAGCTTACCCCACTTTGCACTGGGGGACCTACTTTGGCATTCTGTTTCTTGGTAAACTATCTCCCGATGCACTGAGAACAATTTCATTTTTTATTCACGGAGTTTGTAAAGTATGGCTCGACCTGTCACGCTTTTCACTGGCCAATGGGCCGACCTTTCCTGCGCCAAGATCGTGCAGATGGTAAAAGACTTTGGATACGATGGAATTGAACTTGCTTGTTGGGGCGATCACTTCGAAGTCGACAAGGCGATCTCGGACGACAAGTACTGTTCGGCCAAACGTGAGTTGCTCGATTCGTTTGGCCTCCAGTGCCATGCGATCAGCGCTCACCTTGTCGGACAAGCGGTTTGCGACAATATCGATGCCAGGCATAAAAGCATCTTGCCTCCGAGTGTTTGGGGCGACGGCAAACCGGATGGCGTCAATAAACGCGCCATTGAAGAGATGAAGAATACCGCACGGGCTGCGAAAAAATTTGGCGTAGGCGTCGTCAATGGTTTTACCGGTTCGAGTATATGGCATCTCAACTACTCGTTTCCGCCTGTCCCGCAATCGATGATCGATGACGGCTTTAAACAATTTGCCGATCGCTGGAATCCGATCTTGGATGTTTTTGGCGAGTGCGGTGTAAAGTTCGCATTGGAAGTCCATCCGACCGAAATAGCCTTTGATATTTACACCGCTCAGATGGCATTGGACGCCCTCGGCAATCGCGACGAGTTCGGTTTCAATTTCGATCCTAGCCATCTGATTTGGCAAGGAGTCGATCCCGTCGAATTTATTCGAGCGTTCCCCGATCGGATTTATCATGCGCATATTAAAGACGCGACCACCAAGCTCAATGGTCGATCGGGGATTCTGGCCAGTCACCTTAATTTTGGTGACCCGCGTCGCGGTTGGGATTTTCGTTCTCCCGGTCGCGGCAGTGTGAATTTCGAAGAGATCATTCGTGCTTTGAATGACGTTGGATACAGCGGACCGTTGAGCGTCGAATGGGAAGACAGCGGGATGGAACGCGAATTCGGCGCGCGCGAAGCTGCCCAATTTGTGAAACGTTTAGATTTTGCTCCAAGCGGTCGCGCCTTCGATGCAGCGTTCGAAAAAGAGTAGGATGATCACGATCCAATTTAATGGGCAGTCGAAACAAATTGACGACGACTATACCATCGATGAACTGTTGATTTCAGCAGGTGTGCCAGCGAAATTCTGCGCCGTCGAGCTCAATTTAGAGATCGTCCCGAAGCATGAATATCGACTGCAGAAACTGAAAAACGGCGACGCGATCGAAGTCGTCACACTCGTCGGTGGCGGCTAGTGCGTGATCAACCGAGAGATTCAATGACCTGTGGAAATACTCAACTCGATGCTTTATTCCCTGATGAGCCACTTCGAATTGGCTCTCATTCGCTCAGCAGTCGATTGATTGTCGGCACCGGGAAATATGAGACGCTCGATTTGATGCGAGATTCACTCGCGGCTTCGCATTCGGAATGTGTCACCGTAGCGGTTCGTCGCGAGCGACTCTACGATCGCGATGGCAAGAACTTACTCGACTATATCGATCTTGCGCGATACACCTTGTTGCCTAATACGGCCGGATGTTACAACGCGGTTGATGCCGTGCGAGTCGCGAAGCTTGGTCGCGAGATCCTTAAATCGCTGGAAAATCCCGGAGCAAATTGGGTTAAATTGGAAGTGCTTGGCGACAGCAAGACGCTGCTGCCAGATCCATTAGCAACGTTGGAAGCGTGCCAGAAACTTGTTCAAGACGGATTTCAAGTCTTGTGCTATACCAGTGATGATCCGATCATGGCCGTTCGGCTGAAAGAAGCTGGCGCAGCCTGTGTGATGCCTGCCGGTTCGCCGATCGGATCGGGACAGGGCATTCTCAATCCGAACAATTTAACGATCACCTTAGAGTATCTCAAATCGGATGATCCGACGTACCCAGTGATCGTGGACGCCGGTGTTGGCACGGCTAGCGACGTCGCTGTTGCATTTGAGCTTGGCGCGGACGCCGTCCTTTTAAACACAGCGATAGCTCATGCTCGCGATCCTGTTCGAATGGCGGCTGCGATGTACCATGCGACGCTAGCGGGCCGTTCGGCATTTTTAGCCGGACGAATTCCAAAACGGCTCTATGCACAAGCCAGTAGTCCGGAGGAAGGGACGATCACATCGCGACCTTTTCCACAGTAGCTAGTTGTTTCGCAATCGCCATGAATACACGTTGCGGATTGATCTTTCGCATACATTCACAACCGGTGCCAAAGTCATTCTGGTTCGTTAGCCCACGTTTTTGGCAAACGTCGCACGATTGTTCGGGTTGCATGACGACTTCGGGAATGTTGTAAGTGGTTGTCCAAGTTGGCTGTGTGGGACCGAACAAGGTAACCACCGGTCGATTCATAGCGACTGCAATATGACGACCGCCACTGTCGGTCGTGACGATGTTCGATGCTCGAGCGAAGATGGCTTGACTTAACCCGATCGGCAAAGGGCTTATCCTTCCCATGCTTTGGATTCGCGGATGGTTTACTTGATCAGCAATCCGATTGGCAGCAACGGTCTCCTGAGCATTGCAATGAAGCAATACTTGCACATCGAGATTCTTTACGAGTTTTAAGGCAAGGCTCTCGACATGTTCTTTCGGCCATACTCGCGCATCACCGCTAGCCGCGTTGTTGTTGATCACGACGGTCTGGCGTTGGCTGCTGAAGCCAATGGTTTCCCAGAGTCGATCGGCTTGTGATACATAATCGTCGTCGACGGTAAGTTCCATTTGTCGTTCGATCGATGGGCATCCGAGACAGTCGGCGATTCTTAGATAGTAATCGATAGCCGGAATCGGTCGAGGTCGACCATTGGCTTTAGGAACGCTCAAGCGATCGGTAAGAAACCAGCTACGAGCGTCGCGTGCATAGCCGATGCGTCGAGGAATTCCGGCCATGGCGCTTAGCACCGCCGAGCTGAGTGAATTCGTCATCAAGATAGCAGCGTCGCATTGCTCGGCGCGCAATGCCATCATTAGCCGACGTCGATTGTAGACCGGACTTTGAGCGTGCGGTTTGTAGACCAACCAATCGTCAAACCAGCGTTGCTCGGCGAGCAAGGCTGCTGGCCCTGGTCTCGAAACGGCGATGAATTTCGTATCGGACGAAAATCCCTCGCGCATCGCGCGCAATGCCGGAACGGCCATGCAGGCATCACCAACCCAATTCGGAAGGAATATCGCGAACTTCATAGAACTTGCTCTAATTCGAAGAAAGAATTAGGCTTCTGAAATACCGAATTTTCCCCACTTTTACAACCCCATATTTGGGTTTGAAAGCGCACTAGATTTCGCTTCACGACTTCGACTATACACCTTCCATTCGTTGCCGTTGCAGCCTGCTTACCGAAAAATTCAACTTTTTAAATCAATCTGGATCCCAGCCAATGTCACATGTCGCATACGGAGTCGAACCTGATCGACGAGCAACCTATGAGTTACGCCAGTCGAGATATCAAGCCTTAGGAGAAGACGTTGTTGCCGAAGTCCGACGTATCCAGACGACCGAAAAGAGACGCGTTAAGTTGCTCGACGTTGGCGTCTATGATGGCGTATCACGCCGCTATATCGAAGCCTATTCCGAAGCCGAGCAGATCGACTTTGAAGCCGTTGACTTGTATCCCAACGGCCCCGAATTCGTCTATAAACATGACCAATGGAAGTTGCACGAGTTCAATCTGTTGGGTGGCATGCCGGGCCTTGAAACCGACTGCTTCGACATTGTGATTTGCGAACAAGTTCTCGAACACTTGCCGGAAGTCCAGCCAGCGATCCAAGATCTTGTGCGAGTCTTGAAACCGGGTGGGCTTTTGATTGTCGGTGTTCCGATCTTCCCGGAAGGCGCGCATTTGTTTCGCAAACATTGCACGCCTGTTCTCGACAAGCTCCTCAAAGTAAAGAAGATCCGTGGTCATGTACAAGCATGGTCGCTTCGCACATTCATGAAAGAATGGCAACCGCAGCACGATTTGCAAATTGAGAATGCTCGTGGGTTTCGGATCATCTCCGGAGGCGTGTTGCGCCCGCTCGAGTTTTCGAAGATTTGGTGGAAAATGAATCGAGCCATCGGATCGGTCGTTCCTGGGCTTTGCACCGAGGTCCAATTGCTCGGCCGAAAAGCGACCAAGGCGGCTTAGAGCAAACCAAATGTTCGACGGTACTAACTCGTGAGCCGAACTTGCTAGCGTCGCTTTTTGGACGCCATTCTCGGTGCATCCAAAACATTCGTCGTGATTCGATTTTTCCTCCGCCGTTTTTGGGGCTATTTCATCGCGCATCAACAAGTTTCGATCTATTGTTTTTCAAGCGATTCGCCGCACCCCGCGACCTTGGTTAGCGACCAAAGGCCTACAGTCGGCATGACCGATATCCTTAGCACAAGTTGAGTGACCGCATCGAACGGCACGTCTGATTCCCATGGACATGATACTGCTCACGAGCGCGGCGGCTTTCCTTGTCTGGGGAGCCGTCTTTCTTCGGGTTGCTGGACTTTGGGGCTGTATCTTGGCAATATTGATCGCAGGGACAGTTTTTGGACATCCCTTTGCCCACGTTTCGATCCTCACTTTGGACCGCGCGCTACTCAGTGTGTGCCTGATCGTTTATGCAGCGTACCGATGGTATGGGCTTGAAGAACGCACCGCTTGGCATTGGCTTGATTCGATCTTGGTCTGCTTTGCGGCCTCGATGATCCTCAGTACATTCATGAATGATTGGCGGACAGATACGTCAAGTTCGATCGGCAAATTGATCTTCTTTTTTTTGCTACCGATTTGCCTTTATTGGTTGGGAAGTCGCGTTCAGTTGACCCCGGTTCATGTGCGGTGGATGTTCGGTGTTTTCGCCGGCCTTGGGATCTATCTTTCGCTGACCGCCATCGCTGAAAAATTTGGATTCGAATGGGCCGTGCTCCCTCGGTACATCGTCGATCCGAGCTATTTCGAATTTTTAGGTCGAGGTCGAGGCCCGTTGCTCAATCCGACCGGCAATGGTGTGCTGTTGACATTGGGAATGTGCTGTGCCTTGATGTTTCTTGAAAACGCGGGGAAACTTGGTCGCGTTGCCGTGGTCTCGACGATTCCGGTCTACTTGATTGGAATTTATTGCACCATGACGCGATGTGTTTGGATCGGTGGTGCAGCAGCACTCGTGGGGATTGCTTGGGTTGCGACACCTAAGCGATTGCGCATTCCATTTGTGATCGCAGTCGTCTTCGGTGGTGGAATCTTGGTCGCAGTGAAATCCGAGAGTTTCGTCGGATTCAAGCGCGACAAAAACGTGAGCGTTGCCGACATGAAACAGTCCGCACATCTTCGCCCGATCTTGGCTGTATTTGCCTGGAAAATGTTTCTTGATCGCCCGATGCTGGGGTGCGGAACAGGGCAATACCTGCCGAATGTGAAGAATTATCTCGGCGAAAGAAATATCGACTTACCACTCACTAAAGCCAAATCGTATGTCCAGCACAATGTCTTTCTCGCGTTGCTGGTCGAGAATGGCCTCATTGGCCTGTTGCCCTTTATGGTATTGATTTCGTGCTCGACATGGTTGGCGTGGCAACTATGGCAAGCCAAGCAACTGGCGCTCGAATACCGGCAATCAGGGCTCGTCTTCTTGGGGTTCATGGCGGCATACCTTGCCAATGGAATGTTCCATGACTTGCTCATCGTGCCGATGATCGGCGCGTACTTGTTCTTTTTTCTAGGCTGTATCCGCAATGTGACAGGCAATCATCTGGTATCGATGAATCGTTTGGCTTTGTCGATCGAACGCGGCAAGCTTCCTTGTTCAACCTCGACGACTTCCACGCGCAGTCCGAGTCTTCGATTGAGCAAATCCGCAATTCGCACCGGATCGTGAAGCGAGTCTTCGACTTCGATTGTCAGTTGATCCATGGCTCCTTCGCGACTGGCGATCAATCGAAACTCGCCAATCTCCGGAATCGCGTGGAGAATTGTGTCAATGCTGCTCGGGAATACATTGACGGCGCGAATCGTCATCATTTGATCCGTTCGACCAAGGACTCCGCCTTCGAGCCGCACGAATCCGTTGGCTTCATCATGCTCGAAATTCGGTCTGACGATATCACCGGTGCGATATCGAAGAGCAGGTACTCCCGCTCGACCGAGTGTTGTCAAAACAAGTTCCTTGACTTCCGTCGAGACGGCTGTCGATGGGCTGGCAATATCGATTCCTTGATTGCTCCATTGGCACGGTAGGAACTCGGCAATGAATTCATTTTCATTCACTTGAATCGCTAGACCATCGGGGGTTCCGATTCCCCATGGTCCAACCTCGGTCGCTCCTGCATGATCGAAGAGCGTTGCATCGAAAGCCGTCTCAATCCGTTTTCGAATCGCTGGTATCGAACCTCCGGGTTCACCGGCGACAAATATCTTTCGAATACCAAGTTTGGTCGCATCGATACCTCGCTTGGCAGCTTCGTCGGCCAAATGTAGCGTATAGGAAGGGGTCGAAAATAAGACGGAACAGGCTGCCGATTGCATCAGATCAAGTCGAGCTACTGTCGACAAGCCACCGCCAGGGACCACGCGACAGCGACGCGCTAAGCAGGCATCGTTGGCGCTCCAAAATCCGATAAACGGACCAAAGGAAAACGCCATCAGTACCGTCGTCCCCGCTTCAATCTTGGCAGCATCCAAAACAAACTGCCATGAATGAATCCACCAATTCCAATCCTCGGCGCGATCGAGAATCACCAACGGACGGCCCGTCGAGCCGCTGGTACGATGAAAACGAAGATAATCTTGCAAGGGAAACGTATGATGGGGAGCGAGCCCATTCTCGTCCGCTCTGCTGGAGAGCTCGGTTTTTGTCGTTAACGGAAACGATTGCCATTGTTTCAGAGATTCGATTTTTCTAGGAAAATTCGCGAATTTCTCTTCGTAAAACTGGTTCTGCGGTCGCACTTGGCTTAAAAGTGCATTGAGTCGTTCAAGCTGACGTGCTTCGAGCATTCCACGATTGAGAACCATTTTGAGACTTACTCTATCTTTTTCGAAGGAATTCAGTCACATCGCGAGGTGCGTGTCCTCGATCGAGTGCTCCGTTCAATTTATAATAAGCAGTGATGGAGCGAAACGCTGGTATTTTGTAACACGAAAGTTGAGTTGACTCATGAGCAAACAGGTTCTCGACGTAGGCAACTGTGGTCCCGATCACGCAACGCTTTCCAAGATGCTAATGAAACAGTATGCCGTCGAAGTCTTCAAAGCCAATCAAATCGCCGATGCTCTGGATGTGCTTCGAAAGGAGACGATCGATTTAGTGCTGGTCAATCGCAAACTGGATATCGACTATTCCGACGGGCTCGATGTCATTAAGGAAATTAAGTCGCAACCCGACCTAGCTAAGATCCCCGTCATGCTGATTACCAACCACGATTCGTATCAAGCGCAAGCCGTTGAGGCGGGCGCAGAATATGGATTTGGCAAACTGCAACTGAATCAGGCGACGACGCACGAACGGCTTGCCAAGTTCTTGTCATGAGTCTAGGCGATTTACACGAGGTATTGCCCGACGATGAAATCGCCGCACTTCTCGACGCAGCGGCAAAACCAGCCCAACGATGCATCCGATTGCGACCTGATCGAATTGGCATCGAACCGTTGCCGATGGCCGTTGAAGCGGTTCCTTGGTTTCCGCGCGGGCGTCTATTAGTCGATTCCAGCCTTCGTCCATCGCAGTCGCTGCAGTTCGCGGCCGCCGACTACTACATTCAAGATGCAGGATCTCTGCTTGCGTTGGCTCTTTTAGACGTTCAACCGCATGAAGCCATCTGCGATCTTTGCGCTTCGCCGGGCGGAAAGGCGAGCGGGATTGTCGAATCTTTGGGTGAGCATGGTTTTCTTTTGGCCAACGAAGTCATCGCATCTCGAGCATCGATACTTCGCTACGCATTGTCGCGGACAGGCTCCCCACGATATGCCGTTGCCCAACAAGAGCCCGAAGTGCTTGCCGATCGCTTTTCTGGTCTTTTTGACGCGGTGCTCGTCGATGCTCCGTGTAGCGGACAGACCATGGTAGGACGAGGTAAACGCGACAGCAACGCTTTTGACACCAAACAGATCGAACATAGTGCCAAACGTCAACAACGGATTTTGTTAGAGGCGGTTAAATTGCTCAAGCCCGGCGGTCGCTTGGTCTACTCGACGTGTACTTTTTCCGTCGAAGAGAACGAGGATCAAATACGATTTCTTCATCAACACTTTCCCGATAGTTGGGAACCGATTCAGTCGTCGCAACTCGCCAAGTGGGCATCGCCAATCGAAGAAGGGTGCTATCGATTGTGGCCGCATCGGGATGCCACGTCCGGCGCGTTTGCTGCCGGAGTCGTACTGAAGAAAGAACTCGACGCTACGCACGATATATCAAACTTCAGAATGCCGCTCAGGCTGAATCGTAATGACATACCCCACCAACGAAAGTCATCGGTGGTAAAGCCTGAAGTGGATTTGTCGAACCTCGGACAGCTTTCGAACTTGCAAATCAAAAATTCCTCGAAGGGATTTCTTTCGGCACTTGTCGCGGACGGACCAGCGGAGATCCTCCAGCGACTCTTTGAACAAGAACGCATCGTTTTAGCTACCGAAAGGCAAAATATATTAAAGCCGGAGTATGTGCTGGCGATGCTGGATTCGGGCTGGTTTCAGCCCACCGATGCTATCGATATTTCGGAAAAACTGGCGATTCAATTTATGCTCGGCCATGCATTGCCAGTCGATAGCTTTGCCGAGAGTCGAGCTTTCCAAACCAACATGGGGAAAATCTGCCCCCTAAACCAGGCGTGGAAGATAATTACGTGGCACAACAAGCCGCTCGGATGGGCAAAATACGCTGGGAATCGGTTCAATAATCACCTTCCAAAGCACGCGATCCTTCCCATCCCCCCTATAGAGTAATTAACCTCCCCATCCCGAATGTTTTACGAGTAAAATTGAGTACCAAAGCCCGAATTCTAACACTAAGTTAACGTCTGGCTTCGATCCTTCCGTTTGCACTCATTCCTACATGCAAATTTTTCTAACAATATGGGTTATCACAATATGATTTTAGCCGGAATTCAACGAAGTAAAAGATACACCATTGCGATGATGGGTTCGGCAATCGTTGCCGGGGCTCTGGTTGCTTCGTTTTGCAGTTTCCAGCTTCATGCCGCGACAGGTAAAGCGACCGAGTTGCCTCCTCAAGTCGATAAAATTAATTCGTCGATCGCTCAGGTGTGGAAGGATTATTCCATTAAGCCATCACCGGTCGAAGACGATTTAAAATGGTGCCGACGACTTTATCTCGATTTAATCGGTCGCATTCCTTCCTACTCGGAGCTTCAGGACTATGCCAAAGACAAGTCGGCAGATCGAAAGCTTCGGTTGGTCCAACGGCTGCTTGAAGATGATACATATACCGAAGAATACGCCGCAAACTGGTCGTCGATTTGGACCAACATTTTAATTGGCCGAAACGGAGGCATGGAACGTCGGACGCTTATAAGTCGCGACGGGATGCAGAAGTACTTGCGCGATTGCTTTGCGCGAAATCGCCCCTACAACGAAATGGTTTATGACTTAGTCACAGCGACTGGCACCACGAAGCCGGGCACGACCGGTTTCAATGGAGCCACGAATTTTCTGGTGATGAAAGTCATCGAAGAAGACGCCGTTCAAGCAACGTCAGCCGTTTCAAAAACATTCTTAGGTCTGCAAGTCCAGTGTACGCAATGCCACAATCATCCATTCAACGAGTGGAAGCAGCAGAAGTTCTGGGAGTTCAACGCTTTCTTTCGACAGACACGATCGTTGAGGCGGTTTGAGAACGGGACGCAAGATGTCGATTTTGCGGAGTTGGTCGATCAAGACTTTGCTGGTGAAGGTGGAAATCCAGAGTTAGCGGATCTCTACTTTCAATTGCGAAATGGCGTGACCAAAGTTGCTTATCCTGTTTTCGTCGATGGCACAGAAATAGGAAAGAGCGGTTACGTCGAGCAGATTAACCGCCGAAAAGAATTGGGCAAGATGATTGTTCAAAGCGAGTTCTTGGACAAGATGATTGTCAATCGTATGTGGGCTCATTTTATGGGTTATGGTTTCACTCGTCCCATCGATGATTTGGGGCCGCACAATCCGTCATCGCACCCGGAGTTGCTTGAACAGATGGGGGCTGATTTCCGCAAAGCTTCGTATGATCTCAAGCAGTTGATTACTTGGATTGTCATGTCGCAGCCGTATGGATTATCATCGAAGATCATGCCTGAAAACCAGCAGGATGATCCGACCGTGGGTGAACCACCAAAGTTCACGCATTTTTACTCACGACAAATGCGAGCCGAAGAATTGTATCAATCGCTGGTCGTTGCTACACAGGCCGATAGAAAGGGTTCTCTTGAAGCTCAAGAGCGCCGCCGAAATGAATGGATCAAGCAATTTGTCGTTGCATTTGGTACTGATGAAGGCGACGAAACGTCGACTTTTAACGGTTCGATACCTCAATCGCTGATGATGTTCAACGGCGAATTGATTCGTGAAGCGATTAGCTTGGAGCCAGGATCGTGGTTGCAACGGATTGCCAATGATCGATCCGGTCCCAACGAAAAAGTTCAATATCTATTTATTGCAGGTTTGGCGAGGAAAGCCAAAAGCGAAGAAATGAAGGTAGCAGAGGCGCTGTTGCGATCGAATAAGGGCGATGCAAAAGCGATGCTACAAGACATGTGGTGGGCGATTCTTAACAGTAACGAATTCATTATCAATCACTAGAAGGCAACTGAAATGTGGAACTCCTATAAAACACCTCAAGGGATGGATCGACGACACTTTATGTCGCATATTGCAGGTGCATCTGCAATGTATGGGACCTCGCTGGCTTTCGGCCAATCGCTGAGAGCACAAGCTGATCAGCTTAAAAAGAATCATAAGAGTGCAATTCTCTTATGGATGAGTGGCGGGCCAGCGACGATTGATATTTGGGACTTGAAACCTGGAACAACCAATGGTGGCCCCTTCAAGGCAATTTCAACCAGCGGCAATGTCCAAATTAGCGAACACATGCCGTTGATGGCCAAGCAGATGCATCACATGGCGATTGTCCGATCGATGTCGACGCGTGAAGCTGATCATAATCGAGGTCGGTATTATATGCATACCGGTTATGTTCCAGACCCTAATATCGAGCATCCAAGTTACGGTGCCGTTGTTGCCCACGAACTGATGTCTCAACGTTCTGGCCTTGATATCCCGCCATTCGTTTCGGTAGGCGGTGCCAGCGAAGGACCGGGTTTCTTGGGAATGGCTTGGTCACCGTTCAATGTTTCGAGCAATGGTAGAATCCGAAATTTAGAATCGAAGAAAGACGAAGATCGATTGAAGGAACGCATGGCCTCTCTCAGTTTGATTGAGAATGGTTTCATCGCTCAAAAACGCGGCTCCATCGCCGAAGACCATCGTAAGATTCTCGCCAAAACGTATGACGTAATGACGAGCAAGCAGATGGATGCTTTTAAAGTTGAATTGGAACCGGATGCGGTCAAAGAACGTTACGGTAAAGGATTTGGCGAAGGATGTTTGCTGGCTCGACGATTGGTTGAAGCGGGTGTGCCATTTGTCGAAGTCGATCTCGGCGGATGGGATATGCATCGCGGTATTCATACCGAATTGGCTGATACCAAACTACCGGCCCTCGACAAGGGCATGAGTGCCCTCGTCGAAGACTTGGCACAGCGAGGCCTGCTCGAAGACACGGCGATTATTTGGATGGGTGAATTCGGTCGCACACCAAGAATCAATGGTGAAGCCGGACGAGACCATTGGGCACGAGCCTGGAGCGTCGTCGTCGGCGGAGCTGGAATGAAAGGTGGCATTGCAGTCGGTGCCACCAACGAAAACGGAACTGAAGTCGTCGGCGAGCCATACTCGTCGGAAGACGTCATGGCTTCGGTTTGCAAAGCGTTGGGGATTCGACTTGAAACGACTTTCCAATCCAAGAGTGGACGACCGATGAAGATTGCCAACGGAGGAAAACTGATCACGGACCTTTTTGCGTAGAGAATTGAGATATATTAGTGCGATGGACTCATTCGCATACCCGCAACGGTTTATGAGTTCGGTTTACGATGATTCCTAGCACTTTTTTGAACAAGCATTCGCTTAGTTTCTGAATGCATAAAGCCGACGTGGAAGAGAAACCTGATTATCCTTTCCCCGATTGGCCAGACGCCGACAAGTTTATCGCCAAACACCAGGTAGGCGTTTGGCGATACTTGCGTGCGATTGGCTGCGATGCGGCGTTGGCCGACGATTTGACACAAGATACCTTTTTGGCCGTATTGCGAAAGCCATTTGAAATGGTAAGCGACGCTGCGAGCGCAGGTTACCTAAGACGCGTTGCCTATCACTTGCTGGTGACGGCACGTCGAAGGTCCAATCGAATGGTGGTTACAAGTAGCTCGGAACTTTTTGAAAAGGATTGGGCGAGATGGACTGGTTTTGACAATGGCGACGGAGCGATGGATGCACTGAAGACGTGTTTCGAACGACTCTCGGAACGAGCCAAGCTTTCATTGAAATTGAGATTTAGCGAAGAAGCGAGTCGAGAAACGATCGCTACCACTTTAGGAATAACGGAACATGGGGCAAAGAACCTCATGCAGCGAGCAAAACAGCAACTGCGTGATTGTATTGAAGGTAAACTCAAATGAACGGCAATGAAAACAATCCAATAATCGATTCGATGCTCGATGAATGGCTCGGCCGTCGTACGCCGAGTTCGCTCAAAGCAAAGAATTTGAGCAATACGGCGGTCGACCCAGCACGAGTAGCCGAGTTCGAACAAGCCTTGCGCAATGCAAATTCGGATATGCGCAATCTCATACTGGCTTCGAAAGCATCGAGCTACCGAAAACCCAAGCGATTTTTCACAGCGTATCGAGCTGTCGCTGTCCTAGCTGCGAGCCTCCTGATCGGAGCTGGAATCTGGGGATACATGATCCAAGATTATCTTGCGATTCAATATCTCAATCAGCCATCGGTCGCTGTCAATCAGAATCCCGCGACCAATCCACCAGCGACAACTATATCACCGGCCTCCGATCTAGCGAACGGCATCCATCCCGATCCTCGGCCAGAGAATTCAAGCTCCGTCGTATCAAAGCAGAATCGTGAAGCGTTGCCGCTTGATTCGCTTCCTTTTAATCAACGTCCGGCAGCTCAAACGAAATCTAAACAACCAAAAAACTCTAGCAACGTCGTTACCAAGCTTAACGAATTGGAAGTGGTAGCGGTTGTCAACGATCAACTCAAGCAGCTTTGGAAAAACCATGATCTTTCACCGACGCCATCGGCCAATAGTGTCGCTTGGATCGAACGCGTCTATCGTCAAATACTCATGCGAGCGCCAACAACTGACGAGAAGGATGTTTTCGTAAAAAAAGACTCGCCTGATTTTCGTCTGGAAACCCTTCACCGAATCGCCGATAGCTTAGAGTTTACGCAAGTTTGGGCGAAGGGTTTGGCGGCTCATTACCTAGGAACAGGAACGATTACAGGTCGCGATCTATCGGATGAACGCCGAGCGTTCGTGCAATGGATTCGGCGTGAACTGAATCAATCGCATCGCCTAGATCTGGTTGCAAAGAATATAATTTTGGCTGGCGGCCCAGCTCCTCAAGCCGAAATTGCGCCTAGTCATCATTGGTGGAAAGAGGCGAGTGCGAGAGGTAATACAGCACCAGCGGAATTGATCGTTTCGAAATTCATGGGAAGCCGAGCAAGTTGCTCGCGATGCCACGACGCAAGCACAGTCGCCGATGCGAACCAAGAGCGATTATGGGGAATCGCCTCGATTGCTCGAGGAATTGATTTAAGTCAACCTTCTGTTGCAAAGCCTCCAATGGCTCGCTTCCAAAGTTCAACCGATCCGCTGTTCTATGAACGAGGCGACGGCACGATGGTAGCAGCTAGCCCATCCTTGCCCAACGGTAAAGCCCTTGCAAAGCCTCAGGGTAGACCCTTTGAAGCGATGTTGGTTTCAAAAAAGAATCTAAGTGCGCTGAGCGACTGGTTAGTCACGAGTGATGAGCTCGCCATGAGTCAAGCCAACTACGTTTGGAAGACGCTCTTAGGACAGCCGCTTCTACCAGACTTTCCGATCGACGAAGTTCAAGGCCGATCCGAACGATTGAGCCTTGCGAAAACACTTGGGATGCAGCTACATGCTAACGACTACGATTTACGTCAAATCGTAGTATGGATTGCCGCATCGGATGCATTTGCTCGATCCGAAGCCTTCGCTCGAGAATCGATTCGACACGACGGCAATTGGTACCTAACCGCCAGTGAAAAAGATCTTCGAGCATTTCGATATCGCCAGAAACTTTTTGCGGCATTCTCATTTCCTCAAGAAACATCATTCAGAACGATCGATAACTTGGCGATGTGGCTGGATAAATCAAGTCCATCGCTTGGTGGTCGCAGTCGAACGTTGGCCAATCCATTGTCGGTTCCCCCTGGAAATCCGGCGAACCCGAATCTGCCTAAGTCGACCGTCAAGGAAAAGAAACATGATCTCACCGATTCGCAAGTCCAGTACCTCGTCAATACTCAGACACTTCCAAAAATATTGCAAGACGAAATCGATCGTATGCTGAAAGCCAACCTCGCTTGGCCAGTGCTCGTCGAACATGCTTACTACATGACAGGTATTTCGCCACCAAATTCGAGCGATCGCGAAGCGGCACAAAAAATTCTTGACCATTGCCGCGATAAGCGCCTCGCTATCACTCGAATCATAGCCGCACGACTTTAACACCAACCGATTACTCCTTCTCCATCGAAACTTGTTCTTTTGTACGGAGGTAAGCAATAAGCGATCGGATTTCATGGGGAGTAAATGAATTCAGTTGATCGTCGGGCATCATCGATTTTTCGCTTAGTTGTCGTTGCTCAATCTCGTCTTTGGCGATGGTTACGAAAGCATCAGCCGTTTGGATCGTAACGGTCTTTTCATTCTCACTGCGAACAATTCCCGATATCACTTGCCCACTATCCGTCAAAACAATGCTTGGTCGATACTCGTTCGCCATGACCGCACTTGGGTCCACAACGTTTTCTAGCAAATAGTCGAGATTCGCCCGATTCGAGCCTGTTAAATCAGGGCCTACATGCTGACCTATTCCATACAAGACATGGCAGCGCTGGCATGTCTTGGCAAAAACCTCTCGGCCTAAACTTTCTTCAGGCTTTTGCAACGAAGCGTCGGAAATTAGTTGTTTGTAGTTATGAATGAGTCGAACTTTTTCAGCCGAACTAGTACGAACCTGTCCCCATACTTTCCCAAGAAGTTCGTTTAGCTCTTTGTTGTTGAGAAAGTCGAGTTGTCTTACTAGGTCCGCCGATAGATCGGTGCGAGCAATCTGCTTGCTTTCGATCGCTTCAAGCATCGCGATCGCCCCAGGTGCGCGGCTGCAAAGTGTCGCAATCGCCGTACGACGATCTTCGATGGATAGTTGCGGGTACGCCTCGACAATTGCTTTCGCAATTTCGGGTCGATCATACTGAGCCAAGCCGCGAAGTGCTGCGCTTTGAAGTGCAGTCCCCTCCGTCTGCTCACGCGTCACCGAAAACGGACCTTTTGACGGAGCGATGATCGCGAGAAGGTTTGGAACAATCTCCTGATCTTTTATCGCGATCAACGCGTTCAGCGCCTGAACTCTACGCTCTACGGCACTATCCCGATCGCGAGCAACAGAACGAAGCGATTCCATAGCTATGCGATCCCCAAAAAGTCCCCCCAACGTCGTTGCTTGAAGCTTCAAATCGTTGTCGGGGCTTTTCGAGAGCTGCTCATAAAGTTCATTCCATCCGTCCGGCATCGCCGCCGATCGTTGACCTGCCAGAGCAGTTTGAATTGCAGTCAAAAATATCCGCCGAAGTTCATCTGATTTTGCCTTTCGAAGGGCTGCGATCAAACGTGAAACAGCGTCCTTGCCGCCGCTTCCCGCAATTCGGCGAAGCATATACTCTCGCACCAACGGAATCTTTGTCCCGGCTTGCAACGACCATGCTAAAGCACGATCAGGATCGACATCGGCCATCGGCTCCACGGCATACCAAACCATCAACGGCAAATTATGATCATAAGTGTCAGAGGCATTGAGCGTGATGGCTTCTATCCAAGGCCATCGCTCGCTCGATGGGATTCGCGGCAGGGCCGATGTTAACGCCAGGCGAACGACTGGCGAATCATCGCTGGCCAGTTGCTTCCAAAGCAACTCACGATCCGCTCGATGAACGTCGTTTTCAAACGCCAAGCGGACTGACCAGCTACGCACATACGGACTTGTATCTTTCGAAAGACGGTCGAGAAGAATCGAGTCGATGCGATTTATACTATGCAAAGCCCATATCGCTCGGAGACGACGCGACGCATCGGAATGGACAGTGGCAATCGATGCCAGCCGTTCGACAGCTTCCTTGTCAATCGATTTCCGTTCCGATGATCGCTCCTGAAGCAATCGTCGAGCATGCCGAACGTACCAGTCGTTGGCGTTCAAACACAGCTCTGCCAGTTCTAGATCCGATCGCATTGATAAATCGACCGTGACCGGAGCCGTTGTGCCATAAGAGATTTTATAGATCCGACCGTTGCTTCGATCATGCTTGGCCACTTCCTTGTTATGGCAAGCTTGCATGTCATACCAATCGATCATCGTTACTTGACCGTCTGGACCATATCGAAGATTTAAGATTTGCGAAGCCAAGTCGCCGGTAAGGAGAAAATCCGGTGAATACTTGCCAACATATCCTGAACCGCGTGGTTCCAATAAATCGACGTTCAATCGCTGACCATGAATATTATTCATGAAAAGCGCTTGATGATACTGTTTTGGCCAAGCTCCGCCTTGATAAATCATGGCGCCGGCGTGTGCATGCCCCCCACCAACTTCGTCCGATTTGCCGTTCCCGCCATGCGGCGTTGCACCGAGATAATGAAGATGTTCGGCGATGGTCTTGATGTCATTGTAAGTATGGGGATTAAAATGCTGGCCTCCTTGTCGATGATAGCGGCCACCCTGAATCATGTGGAATAGATGAGGAATGACACAAGCTGTAATAAAGGCGTCTCCGACATCATTGAAATCGACACCCCAAGGATTGCTGGTGCCATGCGAAAATACCTCGAACTGATTGTTCACTGGATGGTAACGCCAGACGCCAGCATTCATCGGGATTCGCTGCTCGTCAGGCGTTCCCGGCTTGCCGACTCGCGAATGCGTAAAGACACCGTGGCAACCGTACAGCCATCCGTCTGGCCCCCACATAAAAGCGTTGAGCGTTTCGTGGGTATCTTGATACCCCCAACCGTCTAGCAATCGAATAGGCTCTCCGTCCGGAACATCATCCTGATCCCGATCCGGAATGAATAGGAGATACGGAGCTGCCCCAACCCACACTCCACCAAAACCAATTTCGAGCCCACTGACAAGGTTTAACCCCTCAGCGAAGATCTTTCGCGAATCAAATTTTCCGTCGCCGTCCCGGTCTTCGAAAATCAATATCCGATCGCGTCCATGATCGCCGTCGGCACGCTGCGGGTATTCGTAAGCTTCCGCTACCCACGTTCGTCCGCGATCATCCACGGCAAACGCGATTGGTTGTTGCACGTCCGGCTCGGCTGCACACACTTGAACTCGAAACCCCTTCGGAACTTTCATCGCCGCTGCTGCCAACTCAGCATTCAAGCCGGAATGCGGATACTGGTCGAGCACCAATTCAATCGCTGGAGCCGTAAGCGGCCCTGGTGCCTTCTCGTGAAATCGAAAGTGATCAAAATTCAGATGATCCCAGCCGTCCGAACCTTCATCGACCAATCGAATAAACATCTCCTTGTCTTGAACTCGTCGTAGATCGACGACGACCCGCGAAAGCTCCTCTCGATTCGAACCACTCGCTTGATAAAAAGGTTGAGACTCACCGAAGGAATACAATTCAACGCGAGTCTTAATCGACGCCCCGCCGCCCAACCAAAACGAGGCAAAACGCGATGAAACTTTAAATGGTACGGAGGTCAGTGTTCCATAGGGCGGATCGGCCTTCACCTCAAAGCCACCGATCCAGAATTTACCTTGATGACGACTTCGCATGTCGGGACGACGCTTTGCGATCGCATCTCCCTCGATAGGCTGACCGACAAAGGCTAGCCCTTCAAGTTTCCAGTCTCTTAAGTCTCCTGTCTCGAAATCTAGATTCAACGGCAATCCATCGATGCCTATCGGCTTGATTTCATCTGCCATGGCTTGCTGTTCACTCGATTGGCCGAGCGGCGTCGATAATCCGAGTGAATCTCCCTTGGTTCGCCAACGAAGATAATCGATACCGACCATGTAGGATGGCACCGCCTTGGCGTTCGTACCAACAATTTCAATCGACAGCGTATGCTTGCCAGCCTGGACGTTGGGCAGGGGATAACTTAGTACGCCCGTAGTGACCACTTTGTCGCGATAGAGTTCGATACTGTCCGATAGTACTTGGTCATCCAAGCGGACTCGAATGATGCCATAGTTTTTTGCGCAGGTTAGCACCAATTCTAAAGCGGTGACATCGGCGGGAGCTTGAATGTCCAACGTAAGCAACTGTCCTGGTTTTGCTCCTGTCCACCACATCTGTTGGTTACCGCTCCAACGATCAGTGCTAAAACCTCCCATCGCTTGCACTTTGGCTGCTCCGCCGGTGACATTGGCGACCAAGGATTCCGCTTCGATTGCTCCCACAAGACTCTGCTTAATGCCTTCTCCTTTGACACTCGGATTACCTGTCCGAGTCGAAGAAGCGGGCGCTGGTGCGGGTGGACCCGCGTACGGTTTTGGTTGTTCGGCTTGCCAAGTCTCGATATCCGTCTTCTTGGCTTGATGCATCAATACATGCGCGCCCAGCATTCCGCCGACAGCAATGTCTTGCAATCCATCTTGATTGATATCGTGAACAACCACCTGACGACCAATTCCTGCTTTGTCATCGGCGCGGTACGGAATCCAATCAACGCCCTGGGGGCCTCGAACCAGTTTAAACCAATACACGACTGCTCCCGCATCCCACATCGGACTCTTCTGATGATGGGAGTAGTAAGTCTTTCCGGTGACAATATCCTTCAGTCCATCCCCATCCATGTCAACCAAATTTACGCTATGTAGCTCGCTGAATAGCACGCCATATTTATTCTCAGATGGATGCTGCCCCATGATCAAATGCTCGCGAAACTGAATCTCGTCGCCGACAAGAACGTGCTCGTACCAAGCCAGTCCAAAATCATGTGCCGCTAGACTTGTGATCACATCGTTGTCGCCATCACCGTCAACATCGTAAGCGTACATTTCAGCACCGCCGCCAGCGTTGGTGAACTTGGCTTTATGCTCGACCCAACGCTGAGACTCAGGATTCTTCGCAGGCTGCTCGAACCATCCCGTCGCCCGCAAAATATCCATTCGTCCATCGCCGTTCACATCTCCAACTCCTAAACCGTGCCCGAATCGATCGGCCGCCACTTTTTCCGATATCGGATGAAATGTCCAGGGACTCCATGGTTTTGACCAATCGACGGTTGCGAATCCAAAGAAGCTATCGCGAGTGCAAACTAATTCGGGTCGTTCATCACCTACCAGGTTCGTCCATTGTGGCGACTCATTCGATACCCAATCGATAACCTGTATCTTCTCCCAGTGTTTGCTTTTCGATTTCGGACCGGGATTCCTGTAAACATGAGCAGGCGTACCGGGGAAGCCGACCGTAAACACATCCTTCGCTTTATCACCATCAAAATCATAGACCCATGAGAAAAAATGATCCGCATACTTTTCCATCGGTTGTGGAACAGGCAGATAGATTTCATGCTTCAAAGTAAACTCGGGACCCTGAAACCAATAGGGTCCATAGATAACGTCGTTGTTTCCATCGCCATTGATATCGCCGACACTGATGCCTTCTGAAAAATACGTATCGGTAAGCGATTGCCGCTCGAATCGTTGAATCATATGCTCGTCGGCATATAAACCGAACGACGATATGACACTCAGTAAAATGCTGGTCGCAAAAAGAAAATGGAATGGTTCGTACCGATGGGAAATCGCGAACGATTGAGAGGCATGAAGGCACATGTTGTCATGTTCCTAGGATAGGGGGAGGTGGGATTGGGATGTTCGCCAGTATAGCGTAACGCTAAGGCTTCCGTCGGTTTTCGATCGACCAGGGTTTCCCAGCAATTCGAGCAAACCGGTACTAACGCACTCCGGCTGATGAATAATCCAGCTCGCTGCGGGCCTCAGGAGGAGGCCTACCCTAAAACGCCCGTGGCTAAGCGCTTACTAGGTCTCTTGCCCAACGTCAATCGAGGCGTTTACGTCGCATCTCCAGCCGTATCCGCATACTCTTTTGTCTGCTTCTCATAATAACGCGAAGCCGCATATCCGGTATGACTTGGGTAACCATAGCCGCCGTACTCGTTGTAGTAGGGATTTTGGTCGACTCCGTTGACAATCACACCTAGCATTCTTGCATGCACTAGATCCAAAAGTTCTCGAGCTCTTTGCGATGCGAGGACGACGCCCTTTCGAATCCGAAAGACCAACAAAACACCATCCACTTGCGTCGATAAGGACGTTGCATCAGCAACTGGAAGCAGCGGCGGCGAGTCGACCAAAACAACATCAAATCGTTCGCGCAAATTCTGAAGTACATCTTTGAACGTCTTGGAAACAACAAATTCTCCTGGATTTTCGGAATGCCCGCCACAGCTTACAAGCGATAGATTATCGACAAACGTCGGACGAATAATCTCGTCCATCGTTGTACTCCCATCCTCGATGCCAAGTATTCCAGGCTTCATTGAGAGCCCAAAGTGCTTGTGCTGTCGAGGTCGTCGCATATCCGCATCCAAGATGCAGACTCGTTTTCCGCTCTGTGCAATCGAAACACCAAGGTTGCTGACCGTCGTCGACTTGCCGTCGCCCGCCGATGGACTGCTCAGCAGATAGACCTTGGCCCCGGAATAATTCCCGAAGAACAACATGGCTGTTCGACATGCGCGAAACGCTTCTGCACCAGAGGAACGCGGATCCAGCGCGGTTACCAAGGTCGATGTACAGTTAAATTCATTCTTCGCTTTTAATTTTGGAAGCGTCGGGCTCTTGCAAATCACCGGAACCTTCATCTTCTGGAAAATTTCGTAAGGGTTTCGGAACGTTAGATCTGCCCGGTCGATTACGATCGCCAACGCGGCTCCTAACAAACCACCAATTAAACTTGAAAACAAAAGATAATTTAGAAGGATCGGCGAAACGATGATTCCGTTCTGAGGATTATCAATTGTCTTGACCCGTGTGGCGCTGAAGTTCGACGCCACGACCGAAATCTCCGACAGCCGATCCATAATGTCACGGACCGACGATTCTTTTTCCCTAATTTCGTCCTTGAGAAGATTCAATTCTGCCATGTCGGAGCGAATTTGAGTCGCTTCGGTTTCCATCAAATCGATTTCAATATCGAGCGCTTTGATGGCGGTATCGTGCATTTCCTTCTCGCGCTGCAAGGTTACCGCATAAATCCGAATGGTTGAATCGTTCAAGTAAGCCGCCTGCTTCTTTCCGTCGTCACTATCTTTCTTATCAACCTCTTTCTCGCCAGCGACAATCGCGTCCTTTAACCTTCCTAGTTCGGCTCTGGCAACGTCTCGCCTGGTACGAAAAGCCTCCGTTTGAATCGAGAGTACGACTCGGTCTGGGTGATTCTCCCCTATATTGCTTCTGGCTAACGTCTCGTTGCGCAAATCTAACGATGAAATCTGATTGTCATAGGCTTCAATATTCGCCTGCAAACGCCGCGATGCCTCAACGCGATCTGCCGAATCGCTATAGACAGCCGTCGCACTGTTCGCCATATACCCTAAATGCAAATACTTCTCGGCTTCGATCGACAGCGATTGCATGACAATGGTCTTTGCATTTCCCTCTAACGCCATCGCCTCCGACAACCCGAGCAGCCTTTCATCCACAAGTTTCACTTGTCGCTGACGTTCATATCGCTGCAATTCCAACTGTTGCTTCTTCTCGAGAAAGGGATTCTTGAACTCGTTGGTCAGAGTGTCCGAAGCTAAACCCAATTTCATGTGCAATTCGTAATAGCGACGCTTGGCGCCATCCTTGCTCTCGACGAGCTTGTCGTGCAGTTTTTCGACAAGCGCGATCGTCTCCTGGCTGTTAACCAATACATCGTCGTTGAGCGAACGATTGTAGGAATCGACGATCGACATCAATATGCTCGGCAAATCCTCCGAGACTGGTCCCTTGCACGTTAATTCTAAAGTGTCTGCCGAAGTTCCGATCGCTTTGATCGTCAACATATTCTGCAATGCAAGGAGCGGAATTGGGTTGCTTCGAAATGACTGTAGCTCGGTAAGTTCCCACGCTCAATAGCGCTTGCAAGCACAAGCTGACTTTTGATCAGATTGGTCTGCTTTGCAAGCGAGACGCCCTGAACCATGAGATCACCCTTGACGATACTTGGAGGTGCCTGTGTCCAAACCATTAAGCGAAGTGCCGACTGGTAGGTCGGCTTTTCCTGCTTATACAAAAGATATCCAATCCCCGCACCCACCAAGCAAAACAAAACGATAATCGACTTTCGACGAAGAATGGGCCCTAAAAAGTCGATCGCAGGCGGTTCACTTTCATCGCCTAGCATCTCGCGGGCCTGCAGCTCGCGCGCTTGCATTTCCCTCGAATAGGCTTCCCTCGCCAATATATCAGTGGCTACATCATGCCCGTTGTGATGCGGCAAATTGTTCCCATTATTAGGAGGCAACTCACTGCTTGGTGTAGGAAAAGACATCTCGTCACGCAATTCCTGAACTTGGACGGTTCAACGAAAAAATAATATGCAAGGCAAAAAAGGACGAGTACCCCAAAAGTATCGGGCTACCCCCCAAAACAATTTCCCAGCGAAATTGACCGTTATTATAGTCGTTGGAACGCTCGCCGATTAGGCCTTACGCCCGTAATAAATCAAAAAACTACCACCGCGATTACAGATATAAGGTTTGCACAACCTTTCGCCACTTGCTTTTGCTACAAAAAATTCAGCGGCAGAATGCTTTCGATACAATTATTGTTACCACTGCTCTTGCCGATGGTACGGTTAATGTGGCTCCTGGAACGTACGTGGAAAATGTCGCGATCAACAAGAACCTGTCCCTCCTTTCGGTTGGTGGAAGATCCGTCACGACTATCGAAGGCATTTCAGGTGTTGGCTCTTTGGGCGCAGTCGTTGTTTCGAATAACACAACGGGCGTTCAGATCGGTGATACTGGCAAAGGCTTCAAGATCATTGGAATCGATAATAACGCTCCCGGCCTCGAGAATGCTGCGGTTTACTTTCAAGGCGGTCATAACGGAGCAACTATGCGTGACAACGAAATCGAGGCTAAGGGCGACGCTGGACTTCTCACTGAGTTCGGCATGACTCTTAGTGGCTTCGTGGTCGATGGCAACACGTTCTCGGGTAAGACCTTTATCGGTCCTAATCCGGCTGGCGATGGTTTCGGCGCTCAGTTCGTCTTGGCCAATGTACCTCGCCAGTTGGTGGCGTTCGGCAATGGCGGCGGTGCGGACACCAGCAGCGCGACCAATATCACGTTTACCAACAACATTATGTCCGGAACGACTGGTGGCATCAGTCTGACCGACAACAGCGGAGCTTCCGTTGCCGCGCACGGGCAAGGAAACACCCAAGTTACGCTGGACGTGTCCAGTTCAACGATCTCGGGGAATACCTTCACCGGAGATACGGCAAGATTCGCAACCTCGCTGCGCGCTCGCCGTCCTGGTACGACGATTTCGGGCAATACGTTCGAGAGCGATGGTCTCACCGCTACCACCGGCCACGTTTTCGTTGCGAATTCCCTCCAAACTCTAGCGCAGATCGCTAGTGCCAACACGTTCGATAAAGCGGTCTTTGTTACGGGTTCCGCAACAGGTCAGATTTCGAATACGATCTTTCAGTATCCATCACCTAACAACAACCAAACGATTATCGGTGGCGCTGGCGTTCAGGTAGCTCCGTTTACTGGAACCGCGTCGCAGTATGCTATCGTTACTGCGTTAGGCGTGACGACCGTTACCGACTCCATTGCAAATCGTGACGGTGTCGACTCAATAACGGGCGTCGAGGTTTTGCAATTTAGCGACGGCGTTGTCGTGCCTTCGGCCGGCGCAAACAATGTTTTTGCCGTGGCGGTTGATTCAACCACAATTTCGATTTCGGTTGATGGATCGCCGGTAGCTTCCTACCCTACCAACATGGTAGCTCCTTTGGTGCTCGATGGCGGCGCAGGCGATGACACCTTTACTTTTAACCTTGCACCCGGCGCGGTGCTCCCAGCAGCCGGAGTTTCGGTCGTGGGTGGCACGGGCGGAAATGATTCGTTGGTCGTCACCGGTGCTCCAGCCGGAAATGCCATTTTCAACTACATCAACTCCAACGATGGAAGTGTGGTCATTCCAGGTGTTGGGACAATCAACTACACCGGCTTGGATCCGTTTAGCTATACGAGCCTTGGTGGCACCCTTACGTTCAACTTGACAGCCGGTGCCGACGACGTCGCTGTTACGACAAGCGGTGGCGACATCATTTTGACAGCCACAACGATGGAAACAACAACCGTCAGCTTGACTGGGATCACCGCCATCATCATCAACAACGGCGGCGGCAGCGACAAGGTTACCATCAACAATGCCTTGACCCAAAACGTGACGCTGAATGTGAATGAAGTCGCGCTGAATGCAGCGATCAGTGGAACTGTTACTGGTACCTCAAGTCTCTTTACAGTCAACGCAGGCGGCAAGATTCAGAATGGCGTCGATGTCGCTGCGAACAGTGCAACGATTAATGTGACGGCAGGCACGTACAATGAAGACGTCGATATGACCGCAGGCGGTAAGACGGGCCTCCAGCTCTTGGGTGCTGGCGCCGCGACGACCACAATCAGCGGCGTGCTGGGTGGAGCCAACGAGACTATCCTCATCGGCCAAAACGAAACGATTGATGGTTTTACGATTACCCGCGCCACAGGCGTCAGCGAAAATAATATCGGTCTCACGATAAGCACAGGGGCAACTGGCGCCGTGATTCGGAATAATATCCTCACCGGGAACCGGACGGCGATCTATCTGAACGGGGGCAATAGCCAAGCGAACATCACTCGCAACGTGATCGATAACAACCGCACCGGCTTCCTTCTCCCTGATGGATCGGGATACGGTGCGTACCAGATCACTCAGAACGCGATCACGAACAACAAGACGTTTGGCATCCTCTTCAATGCCGCTACCGCTATCAACTCGGGTTTCTTGATCCAGAACAACAACATCAGTGGTAACTACGCTGTACAATTGGAAAACAACTCAGGTTCGTCCGTCAACGCGTCTGGCAACTGGTGGGGAAGTACCACTCCCGTCGTCACAGCTAGCCAGATCAACGGCACGCTTCCAGGCGTATTTGCTTACCCTGGTCCAGCATCTCCTCCGGGATCGCCATATCCTTACGATATCACCGGATCGTCTGCCACCTTGGTCGATTTCTCCCCCTATCTCAACTCTGGAACTGACACCGATCTGGGCACGCCTGGATTCCAGGGGGATCTCTCGTTCCTAAATGTTACTACCGTCAACACTCAGACCGGCGCGACCGGCCGCATTCAGGAGGCTGTCAATTTACTCGCTGATGGCTCGCTCACCGGCGGTGCCCGCACCGTTAACGTGCTGGCTGGCACGTACGACGAAGTCGTCAACGTGAACAAATCAGCAACGTTGCAGGGTGCGGCCGCGCATGCTTCGATTATCGCTCCGACCACCGGTGCTCAGCAGAAGGTGATCAATGTCGATGCGACCAACGTAACGATCGACGGCTTTGCAATCCAAGTCAACCAGAATGACGACGCTGGTATCGGTGGAACGGCGCCGATCGCGCCAGTTGGTATTGCTTCTGTGGGAGCCGCACCGGGTACGGTGCTTGATTTCAACGGCCTTGAGATCAAGAACAACCAGATCACGTCCATTGGCAATAACGCGGTCCAATGGACGGGTTCACCCGGCTTTGGGTTGCGCGCGGCCGGAATTGTGCTCTATGACAGCCCCAGTGGCGGCGTACCGAGTGTGACTATTGAAGATAACACGGTCGATATCCTTAGCGGAACAAGCTTCTTCCAAAGAGGCGTTTGGTTGGCTCAACTGAATGCGACCGTTACCGGGAATACTATCAAGGGGTCTGCCAACGATCTTCTCTTCCAATTCCCATCGGGTGCTGCGTCGCTTATCGATAACAACGATTTCTTTGGAGTTCATTCGGACGGTAGCGGTGGAGTACTCATCGCCGACCCGAACGCTTTAGCACCGATTACGATTTCGAACAATGACTTCACGCCGACGGTTTTGGCGACGCCATCAACTTCGCTGCGGGTGAATCGCAACGCTGTGTCAGGCTCGGCAATTACGATTACGGGTAACACCTTCAATGGTTTCACCGTAAATGGGGTCGATATCGGTGGTGCACAAGACGTTTCGGTCTCGGGCAATACGTTTACACCGAAAGCCGCCACGGCAGGCTACGTGCATGTCCGCGTTGATTCTCAAAGTGCCAGTAACAACGCTAGCACGCTTACCCCAATCAACACTACGATTGACGGCAACATCTTCAACACGGCAGCTGGATCAACAGGTTCAGCCGTGGTTGTCGCTAACAACCTATCGGGTAGTAATTTCACGGGTGTCAACGTTGGTTCAACCACCGATAACACCTACAACGCTGGCATCACGACCGGTGTTTCCGTTACCGGCGGCTTAGTGACCGTGCAAGATGCAATCGCTGGCACAACCTCGGGCATTTCAGCCACGGCTGGAACAACCAACGTTTCGTCGAGCACTTTAACAACCAACACAACCGGCATTTCCACTTCAGGAACCGCCGCATTGAATCTCGGTGCTGGTAACTCGATCACCGGCGGGACGACCGGGTTGAGTATGTCCGGTAGCGGTGTTACGTTGACCGGCAACACGCTTAATAATCTTGCATTCAGTGGCCAATCGGGCAACTATGTGACGCTCGCGAGCAGTGCCTTGGACAACCTCGAAATCAACGGCACGACTGCAACTTTCGGTGGACTCACTGGAGGAGCAGCAACTCTCGCTCAGAACTTTGCAATTGAAGACAAGATTTTGCACGCGACCGACAACGCATCGCTCGGATTTGTTCGAGTCAAAGCGGGTGAGGTTTTTGTAACGACCTATAGCGGGCATGATACCAATGTGCTGTACGGCATCACGAATGGCGGAACCGGATCCGGTTCACCGTTAGCAAACCTGATCATCGAAGATAACATTATCGAGAAGACCTTGGTCGGTGTCTTCGGTAACGGGAGTAACTTAACCCCACAAGACGGCAGTTCGATCGATGGCAACCTTTTCCGCAATATTGGCGTTTTCGATTTCGGCTACGGAATTGCCTTGCGTAATAATTTCTACGCAAACATCACCAACAACGTGATGGACAACGTCTACACCGGAATCGTGACCAACAACAACAGTCAGGCCAAAGGAAGTGCTTGGACGATCGGAGGGAATACGATCAACAGCTTCGGCGCTGGCCTGTGGTACAACCAAGCCTATAGTACGGCCACGCCACTAACGTTGAGCAACAACGTATTCAATAAGGACTCGGATGCCGCCGCCGTTACCAACAGTATTGGGTTGTTAATCACCGGTGGCCCATCGTTTGTCGGTGGTTCCTATACAGGCAACCAATTCAACAATTACGAAAACGGCGTGGTGGTTTGGGGCACCGATGCGACGACGACGTTCGGGTCAACAAATTCGATCTCGGGAGCCACCAAACGAGGCGTGTTCGTTACGAACAACGTTGGTTTCAACCCGATCGGTACGACCGTTCTCGGATTGGTTGGGACACCGTCAGCAGTTGTGCTTGATGATCTGAATGTCGGTGTGACTGGAACGGGACAAGCGGTAGTGGTTCAAGGCGATACCGGAGGAGGCGTGTCAACGCTGACTCTTCAGAATGACGTCGATCTGTCGGGTGGTACCGATGGGTTAGCTGTTAACGGTCCGCAAACGGCTATTGTCGGTAATACGCTCGCCGATACAGATTTCTCGGGACAATCGGGTAAGTACATCACGCTGACGAATTCCGCCCTCGATAATCTAGAGATCAACGGTACTGGTTCCGAGTTTGGTGCGTTGCTCGGTTCTGGAGCCACGATTTCTCAAAATTATGCGATTTCCGACAAAATTGTCGATGCCGTAGACGACGCGTCGCTCGGCTTCGTCCGAGTCAAAGCAGGTGCGGTCTTCGTCACTCCGAATAGCTTCGTAAGCCCGAACACAACGACGCCAAGCGTTCAGCGAGCCATCGATGCTGCCACAACTGGCGATACCGTTCATGTACAAGCCGGTTCGTATACCGGCGGGGCAACAGCTTCTGGAAAAGCCATCACTTTGTCTCCGGGCGCAAGCCCATCGCAGGTTACCATTAATGGCAACCTTGCTTTGGGTAGCAACGATACGTTGCTCATCGAAGTCGACAGCCCATCCTTGCCTTCCGGCTACGACAATTTGATCGTCATCGGCACGGTGGATATTTCTGCTGCGACCCTTAGTCTTGTCGTGAACTATTCTCCAGTCCACGATGACGCATTAACAATTATCGATAACAATTTGGTTGATGGCGTCACAGGCGAATTCTCGAACACTTCGACCGCCGCGCTGACGGGTGCCAAGTCAATCACGGGAACCCAATGGGACGTGAACTATGCCGGAGGTAGCAATAATGATGTCGTTCTCAGCTTCGACAACAATGCCGACGTCGGTGCGAATCTCTCGGTGGCCATTACCCCTGCCTTCATCAACATTGCCAATCGAGCGGCCGTCCCTTACACCTTGACCGGCAGGGACTTGGACGCGGTTCTCACCCTGACGTTTACCGACAGCCTATCCGCAACGGTAGTTGTTTCCAATGTTATCGCTGACGGCACAGTCAACTTGTCCAGCCTAGCTGACGGACTCATCACATTGACCGTTTCTGTCACGGACAACGTAGGGAACACAACCACCGGCATCGGCGATACCGCAACCAAAGATGTGATACTTCCAGCCGCTCCGGTGGTCCTGTCGATCACGGACGATACGGGCTTGAATACGACCAACGGCAAGACCAGCGATAACACGCTATTTTTTAACGGAACCGCAGAACCCGACAGCACGGTCACCGTCTACAGTGGCGTAACACCACTCGGAACCACTTTGACAACCGGCGGCGGAACTTGGTCGTTCAATTACACGGGTACCGTGATCGCGGATGGCACGTACAGCATTACCGCGACAGCGACCGATCAAGCCAACAACACCGGACCAGCATCGGCGGTATTTACGCTGATCGTTGAAACGGAAGCTCCTGAAATCTACGCCGTCACAGGACCTGGATTCATTACCGAACCTCTTGGAACCCTCGGCTCAAGCACGGCTTCAGGGGTCATCTCGTTCCAGGATCTCCAATTCGAAGATCCGATCGTTGCGACTGCGAATATCGCACAAACAGTGACTCCTCCACTACCTGGCCCCCCCATCGGGCCTCTCGGTTCGCTCGTCGCCGGATTGGATCTTTCCGCGTTTGACGACCAATTGGGAACCGTTAATTGGTCCTACACCGTTAGTAACGCGGCTATCAATTTCTTGACGGCCGGACAACAAGTTCAAAGAACGGTCTTGGTAACCCTTACCGACCCCAACAATCCAGGAAAAACAGATCAGTACACCGTTACCGTCACGATTACCGGAACCAACGATACGCCTGTTGTCAACGTGATTGCGACGAACAACCTCACCGAACAGACGAATCTCGTACCGATTACGGCAACGATCCCAGTCACCTTCTCCGACGTCGATCTCATCGATGTTGGTCACACGGCGAGCATCACTAATGTTCTCCCCACCGGAATTACGGCCGGCTTGACCCTTGATAACGCCGCTCTCATGGCATTAGTAACTCCAGGTACCGTCACCAAGAATAGCGGCTCGACCGCAGGTTCGCTCAACCTCGGCTTCAGCGCTGGGTTCACCGCGTTCAATTATCTAGCCACCGGAGAGGTCCTAACGCTCACCTACACCCTCACCATCAACGACGGCGAATCCCTCAACAACCTCGGCACCCGAAACTTTGTGATTACGATCACCGGTACCAACGATGCGCCTGTAATCGATACGGGTATCTCGGCTAACTTCCAAGGTGCCGTGACCGAAGATGTTTCGAATCCGTTGGTAAGCACCGGAACGTTCCCGTTCACCGATGTGGACTTGACCGACGTCCATACGGTAGTTCCAACGATCTTCTCGACGACACCATCGATCGGGGTGACGATTCCGGCTGCGACTCAGACAGCCTTGAACACGGCCTTGGCCACGCTCATCTCGAACGTTTCGACGGGTGATGGCGCTGGCGCAGTTACCTGGACGTTTACCTTAGCTAACAGTTTGACCCAATTCTTGGCCGCTGGTGGAACAGTCACCATCATCTACGATGCCAAGGTAACCGACGACAGCGGCGTTGTTCTGAGCAACAGCGATACCGAGCAAGTGACCATTACGATCACCGGTACCAACGATGCACCTGTTTTGAATGTAATTGCGGGTGGCACGGTAGCCGAGGCGGTGAATGCGGCGGCTCAGTTGGTGGTGGTGAATGGGACGGTGCCGTTCTTGGATTTAGATGTCACGAATACGATTACGCCTTCTGTGACAGGAGTTCCGACGATTAGTGCAAGTCCGGCGTTTGTGATTCCGCCTGCGGTGGCTGCGGCTTTGACGAATCCGGCGGCGCTCAGCTTCTTGCCGACTTCCATTACTTCGGGTGGCTTGTTGAATTCGGTGGCTTATTCGTATGCTCCAGCGGCGGTGAATCTTGATTTCATGCGTCCTGGCGATACGCTGACGATCACTTATCAGGTCAAGGTAAATGACGGAACAGTAGATTCAAACGTCCAAAACGTCGTCTTTACGATTACTGGAACCAATGACGCGCCGGTCGCGGTTGTGGATAGCTATACCACGGCACAGAATACGACGTTGAATGCAACGGCTCCGATTGGTTTACTTTCGAATGATTTTGATTTTGATGGACCACCGATTAGCGTCTCGGCAATCAATGGAGTCCCTGCCAATGTGGGTGTACCCGTTGTGTTGACTAAGGGAACGGTCGTTGTTCAAGCGAACGGTGCCATGGTCTACTTGCCGAACGTCAACGTTACGGGCATTGAAACGTTCAATTACACGATCACCGATGGAAGTTTATCATCGAGTGCGAATGTTACGATCGCGATTGTTGGGGTGAATCAACTGCCGATTGCTACAACGGACTTTATCTCCGGGGCTCGCAATGCCACGGTGAACTTTGGTGTCCTTGGGAACGATTTTGATCCGGATGGCAATTCGTTCTCGATTACCCATGTCAATGGCGTAGCGATGTCTCCGACGACGGTAATCGTGTTGGCACATGGAACGCTGACGTTTAACAACGCCAGCGCCGCATTCAACTTTGACTACTCACCGAACATCAACTACGTTGGCTTCGAATCGTTTAGTTATCGAATCACCGATAGCCAAGGTGGAGTTGCTTCGGCGTCGGTGCTGATCAACGTCAGCAACACAAACGTCGCACCCGTCGCCAATGACGATTCGTTCTCGGGTAACAAGAACGTATCGATCAGTGGGAACGTATTGACGAATCCAGTTGCCGATAGCGATGCGGATGGTGATATTCTCACGGCAAACTTGGCAACGCTACCAGCTAATGGAACGGTATCGCTTCTGTTCAATGGTTCGTTTACCTACACGCCGAACGTGAACTACGTCGGTCCGGATTCGTTCACCTATCAAGTTAGTGATGGTCGTGGTGGAACTGACATTGGTCAGGTCAATTTGACTGTACTTCCTGCAAGTACAGCTCCGACTGTTGCTCCGCAAACGTTTAGCGTGGCAGAAAACAGCATTGCTGGAGCAATCGTGGGAACGGTATTGGCAAGTGATCTCGACGGAAACTCGCTTACGTATTCGCTGATTGGCGGATCGCCGAATTTTGCGATCAATGCAACCACCGGACAGATCACGGTAATGAATACGGCAACATTGGATTTCGAAACGACGCCAACCTACAATCTCACGGTGAATGTTTTCGATGGCACAGCAACGAGCGCGGCTTCGGTAACGATCAACGTCACGAACGTAGTCGATGAGGTTGCACCGAAGGTTAGTTCGGTCCGAGTGAACTCGACGGCCTGGACGACAGCATTCCGAAACTTTGCGAATGGTCCGGCCTTTACTGGTGCAACCTATGGGTACGAGATTGTTACGACGGGCGCTAACTTACAGACATTGACTTTGCCTTGGGTGAACCTCAACCAGTTGCAGGTTCAATTCAGCAAAAATGTCGGAGCAAGTCTTGACCTATCGGATTTCCGACTAACGGGTACGGCTGGAATCCGAGCCGATTTGGCGACCGGTACGATACCTTCGATATTGTCGTTCACGTATGACGCAGTGAATTTCATTGCAACGCTGACGCTGAATCAATCGATCGAAGCTTCGAAGATAGATCTAGAAGTCTTATCGGCTGGAGTTTTTGACGCGAGCGGAAATCGATTGGATGGCGAATGGACCAACGATACGAGTTCGTTTGCGACGGGATCGGGCAACGGTACCGCTGGCGGCGATTTCAGCTTCAGGATGCATGTTTTGCCTGGTGATGCAAACCGCTTGGGCAATGAGGTTACTGGCACTGGTGTCGGTGAGGATCAAACGTTGGTTGAAAACGCTAACAACAAGCAAATCCTCTTTAATACTGCTGAGCTAGGTTACACGATCTTCCTCGACGTAAACGGTAGTGCAAAAGTAGATCCATTCGATGTAACGGCAGTAAGGAATCGCATCGGATCGAAACTTCTTTAGTGAGTAGTGATTGCCGTAGTGATCGGCAATAGAAGTAAACGCGTCGACGTTTTACGTCGACGCAAAGCAACATTGTTGAGATATCGTTACACGGGGCGGTATGAATTCAGCGTAAAAGCAACCAGATGAAGTATGGGCTTATTGCAAAAATTGCTGGCGACACGACGATCATGTTTTGTTGCTAAGTCCGAACCTAAGTTGGATATTAATGGTTTTCACGTTGGGATTCGTGAGGCTCATCGAACCGATTCGATGTTGCATTGCGGTCGCGCTCGGATGCGAGGAAGTTCAATCAAACCGCAAATAGATTTGCGGTAAATGAGGATGCGAAATGACAGTCTTGTTGAGATTAGATGTTTCGGTATTCGTAGAGCGAAATACCATTGGTTTTAAAAGTGCAATTTTCGCGATCAGATTCTAGTTCAACCCCCGTGTTTAAGGGCGTTGAGTCAAGGCAATTCCGCATTAGACTAGGAAAACGTTATAAAATGTCGAGATCCAATTGCAGAATCATGGAAATAGTGGCAATGTTTAAAGCAGTACGATTTTTGCTTGTGTTTACGGCTCTTCCGCAGAATCTGTGGGTCAAAATTGACTATTTATCGTTACGAATAGAAAACCGAAGTTTCAACGGACACCCGTTTCGCATTGGATTTTT
>JAWXCK010000241.1:0-4265 GCA_034408855.1 Pirellulaceae bacterium | reverse complement strand
GGGCACCACTCGCCCTCCACCCTCTTCTCAATAACACCCTCTCGCGAACTCCCGCCTCCTACAGCCCATCCCCGCACTATCTAATCCTTAATTTGTTATTTGCATTTTAGTCTATATTGACTCAACGAAAAGTAAGATGTTCGCAGCTGTTGAATGCAATGCAAACCGCGCAGTTGATTCGGACACTACTGTAATTGTCGCGCCTTGTCCGTGCCCACCGAGTTTGTTTCGAACCGTTGGGACACCGCTCTCTAGAATCGCTCTTAGGTTTCCAATATGGGATTGCATAAACGTCGGAAATAATCCCTTTGTCATGCACGTGTCAATTAGTGACTTCGCTGTGTCTGTTGGTTGGAATTGCCATCTTTTTAAAGTGCAAATCGTTTTCATGGTACTCTCGAATGCCTTAAGACATTCGGCGAGACACTCTTTGTGGCGACTGTGCCGATAATGTTCGTGAGCTCTGAGAAACTCATCATTTGCGCCTTTGAACTTTGGATCTGCAAGAAATTTGAGTGCGGGTTTGACAACATCGTCATGAATTAGCTGAGAATCGATCCGTATCACTTCCCCAGAAACGTATTCGTAACCAACTCCAGATTCTCGAAATCGAGAATTGGCTTCGGCGATCGTTTCGTCGGGGCTAGCGGAACATCCGATGTGTTGCCAGTGACGTTGGCGAATCACAGTATCAACGGCGCGGAGACTAAGTTCAACGATATCAATCACGTGTTCCGTGCTGTCAGTTTGAAGTAAGTAGTTTGCAACTGCTTCCCAGTCCGATGGATGACGTTCTTTTGCCAAAGAGAAGACCCCATACTCGCGACAAAGAGTTTTGTGAATATGTGCGTAGAGCTGTAGGGGAACTTCGTGATACGACTCGTTTGGGCCTAGCCCGTCTTGGAGTATTTGCACCAATTGAACGCGAAGAGGTTGTGGAACCTCGTCGTACACGTATACGTCAGGCACCTCACCACGTAGTCGTTTTTGACGTTTGGAAAACAGATCAAAAAGTGCCATAAAGAATTTTGTTGCTTGCAAATAACGACCAAGTTGATCGAGGTCCGGCCAACCAACCTTCAATCATGAACGTCATCGACCGGACCTTCGATCGAACGCTTTGTTCTGCCACGGCTCGCGTTGTGGAACGTTAGCGGTCAACCGACACGATGACGTATGAAGTTTCACCCGCGGATGTTCCGCCAACGAGCATCGGTTTTCCAATTTCGAATAGTTGCATTGAAGTGATTTTGGCGGTAACAGTGTCCGGTGGTGAATCCTCAGTACCATCACCGTCGAAACGAGAGGATTCATAGTCAATTCCCAATTGAACGCTTTGCCCCTGAGGGATTGCGCTTACTCGAAGGACAGTGCCGACGGATCTATCCTGCGTGATTCGAGTACTCTTTCCCGCATTCGTCATCATGCCGGTCGTAACGGTGACCTGTCGTCCGAATTGCACCATATTGTTCACACCGCTTTGGATGGACATGCGAATCGTTTCAATGTGTTGAATTGAATCGTCAGTCTTGGGTTTCTCGAATTGAGCCACAATTTCGCGCGCCGTAATTTTGGGGTCCACTGACGATTTGAATCGGAACTCGGTCAATTGCAGGACGTAAGATACTGGCGTTTCGGCTTTCGGACTCGTTATGGATAGCGTCCCGGAATTCGGTTGTTCCTGTGCCATGACGTGCTGAATTGAAAAAAACGATATTAACGTGAGCAAAACTGAGTGTCGCATTTTTGTTTTCCGTTTCTTTGTGGCAGAACGAATAGCAATCTATCCCAACTTGGACGGCGGGATAGATTGTGCGTTGAGCTGAACCGATGGGCCGGTCGATCGCAAGGTCGTATGCTTTTCCTATCGCCTTCGGTATCCAAGTCCTGTCAGTCTAGCAAGCTTGAAGCGTTAAGAAAAGCTTTTTTGGAAAGCTTTTGGTTGTCGCTGGTAGATTGTTTGTGGCGATTCTAGCGATCGTAGAAGAGATGCTTTGATCGATGCGCAGAGTGCGAGATGCCTCGCTGATATGATTGCGAGTTGGTGAGAGATTGGAGTGGGTGCGAGCTGGGGGATGGATAGCATGATGTCGCTAGTGGTCGGCCTCGCGGTGTACTTCATGGACCCATTCCATCCATTCGGGATGGTCTGGGCCATAAAAGAGATCTCGCCACGAGGGTCGGAATGTTTGGTCGACTAGCTTCATCGGTACTTGGCACTTCGGACAGCATGGCAATCCCTTCTGCTCGGGGTCCTGTTGCTCGGCTGGTAGTTGATGGGTTGGCTGAGTTGGATCGGTTGGCGGTTCGGATGGTTCGAGAAGCTGGTTGCAGAGATCGGTATAGGCTGTCCTCTTTTTATTGGACCATGCGCCATAGAATCGGGATCGAGTAAATCCCTTCGGAAGAATATGGAGTGTCCAGCTTCGAACGAACTCAACGGCGGTACGACGAACCAGTTCCTGTTCGCCTTTCTTTTTCTTGTCTTCACTGCGGGCCCAGAAGTAGATGTAGCCGTCTTTTTCGGATTCGATCCGAGAATTCGCAATTGGTCCGCCGGTCATGTACCGAGCTAAGTATTTTAAGACATGGTCAGCTTGGCAGTCTGGTCGCGGTGGTGGTTCGATGAAAACTACCCAGTCCTGGAGCTTGAGCTTGTCGAGTGTCGCTTCGAGTTCTTGCTGATCGACGATTTGAAGTTGCCCTTTCTTTACTAAACGTTCGATGCCGTCTAGATACAAGTTTCGGAAGCGATGCCCCAATCGCTTGTTGTCGACTAAGAATGGTTTCGGTGGTTCAGCGATCGTTCCCTTGGTCATCTTGCAAGGGACGAACTTTGTACCGTCTCGCGAGGGACCACAACCTGGAATCAAGGCGTGGATGTGGGGATGATGGCCCAGTCGTTGATTCCAAGTATGCAAGACAGTTGCCGCTGCTGGTTCGATCTCATGCTCTTCGAGCAACGCTTGTTGGAGCGAACCCCACGCGGATTGAAAGAGTAGCTTATAGAGCAGCTCGCGATTGCCGAGAATCAACGACGATAGCAACTGAGGAACCGTAAAGACGGCTTGGAAATAAGTGATTCCTGGTACGACGACGTTGGCAGCTTTCTCTAGCCATTCGGCTCGTTTGGCACCGGTACACTGCGGACAGTGTCGGTCGCCACACGAGTTATAAATGTAGCTAGTAAAATCACAAGGCTCACAACGATACTTGCGGTATCCTAACGATCGAGTTCGACAGAATCCGATTCGACCTAACGTGCTTTGGACATGGCAAGCTGTCGGATGCTTTCTTAAAAAGTCATCGGTATACTGCGTTATGATGCGGTGGACGGTGGGACGTCGGGGTTGGGCTTGTCTCGTTTCTTCGGGTCGGTCAATGGAGCTTGTAAGGTTGGATCGACCCAACGTGGACATTGCTTGATCGGTAACCAATCGATCGGGCTGGGTGCTGTTCCGAGATGCTCTCGACGACAATGCAAGTAGATCATCGTGGTTGTAAAGCAACTGTGTCCAAGCAGCTTGCTGATAGTCAGCAAGTCGACCCCGGCTTCCAATAGCCCCGTGGCGTACGAATGTCTCAAAGAATGAGGAGAAATAGGTTTGGCGATATGAGCTTGAGCGGCTGCCATCTTGCACGTTCGCTGGATCGTTGCACTCGAAAGTGGAACGTCGTCGGTCTTCCCTGGAAAGAGATAATCGGTCGGACGGACTACTTTCCAGTATTGTCTGAGTTCGAACAACAGCTTCGGGCTGAGCGGTACAAAGCGATCCTTGGCTCCCTTTCCTTGCACGACCTTGATTTGCATCCGTTCGGAGTCGATATGATGGAGCTTGAGATGCGTCGCTTCGGCCAGCCGGAGTCCGGCTGCATAGAGAGTGATGAGCACCGCTCGATGCTTGGGAACTAGAACACATTCGATCAATCGCTGGACTTCGTTCTGGCCGAGAACCGTAGGCAGCATCTTGGGACGCTTTCCGAACGGGATCATCTTGACTACCCAGTCTCTGGGGTGGGTATGGGTGTAGAAGAACCGTAGGGCGCAAACCGCTTGATTGAATTGGCTGAAAGAAGATTTATTGACATCGATCATCCAGACTTGGAACTCTCGGACCTCTTCCGGCCCGAGGTTTTCAGGGTTCTTTCCGAAGTGATGAGCGAAGCGATCGACGTGGTAGGTATAGGAGTCGACGGTGCTTTGAGCAAGGTTGCGAATACGCATATCCTCAGCCATTCGCTTGGTAAAACGTGACGGACGCTTG
>JAWXCK010000240.1:0-38874 GCA_034408855.1 Pirellulaceae bacterium | reverse complement strand
GCTCGACGTCTGATCTCTTCATGCCAAAAGTATATGCAAGTGACCAAGCTCAGGCTTTTGCTAGCGGTGAGAAGATACGTTTATTTCGTCCCACCGCCCAAGTGAACAGACTCGTGTAGTTCGCTTATTGGTATCAGCCAGAGCTTGCATTGCAAGCTCTGG
The DNA here is from genome assembly GCA_034408855.1 of Pirellulaceae bacterium. Classification (GTDB taxonomy): domain Bacteria; phylum Planctomycetota; class Planctomycetia; order Pirellulales; family Pirellulaceae; genus JAIYDQ01. The sequence continues at coordinate 38,712 of JAWXCK010000240.1, read as the reverse complement.
AGTAATGATCTTTTCCAAACCGGCCAAACGGTCTAAGATTCTTCCATTGTGATCGGCAGGCAGGCGTGAGCATCCTTGCTCGTCCATGTCGCGGCTCCTTGTTAGTGGCGGGTCGTTGAATAACCTAACCCTAGCAGGAGTCGCGATTTATGAAAACATTGAACGGTATTGCTGTTAAACGACTTAAGGCGTGCCACCCAACTTTCCGCACCCTAACGCTTAAAATGACAAAGCACTTGCTTTCTCGTCGTGCTGGTCAACTTCGGACCGTCGAACTATAAACGTAGCATGTTGTTACATCGTGATGACAAAAGCTGGTGGATCGTAACCCCGGCAAAAATAAATCTTTTTTTGGAAGTTGTAGATCAGCGTCCAGATGGATTTCACAATCTCGATACGGTGATGTTAGCGGTATCACTTTGCGACCAATTGCGATTCCGACCAACCGCAACTTCTGGGATCCGGTTGGCATTATCGTCTTCAAATCCACAGGGCTTTACAAAACTGTCCAAGGACGATTTTGCATGGGAAATACCCACCGATTCGACGAATCTGGTAGTGCGTGCGCTGGAATCGCTCAGGCAACGATTTGGGATCGCGGGGGGGATGGAAATCGAGCTAATCAAAGCGATTCCAGCACAAGCGGGGTTGGGCGGAGGAAGCTCGAACGCTGCCGCCGCGATCGTAGGTGGGATGCTTGCTTGGCTCGGTAGACTTCAAATGCCGGAGGCGATCGAATTGGCATCAGAGCTCGGTTCGGATATAAACTTCTTTATTGAGGGCCGCGTTTCGGGTACTGGTACCAAAAACTGGTTGGCTCACTGCGTGGGTCGAGGTGAAGTGGTAGATCCGATTTCGTCAGACTGGAGCTTCGAACTGGTCGTAGTGCATCCGCCGAACGGTTGTTCGACGAAAGCAATTTTTGATCGGCTCGCTGCGACGCAGATGCCTGATCAGGAAAGCCGCAGCAGCCAAGGAACGCTTCAAGCATTGGAGCGGCGAGACTTGCCAGCGCTAGCGAAAAGTATGTTCAATCGATTGGAAATGCCAGCGGCTGCGGAAACTCCTTGGATAAAGCGGATACAGGAATACTTGGCCGAAGAGCCGGGAGTGCTTGGTAGTTGCGTTAGCGGTAGCGGTTCAGCCGTAGTTGCCATCGTAGAGAGCGAAGGGAAGTCGAACAAAGTTATAGAAAGGTTACGAAAGCAGCTTTCGGTACGTGCTTTTGCTGTTCGAAGCTGGCAAACACCGTCGATTAGTGAACAGTTGGCGACCTTTAGAGTCGACTAAAGCAAGAGTAACATTTTGGGGATGCCACCAAACTCGGGAGGAGTGAAAAGTGCAATGGAAATAACCGAGGTACGCATCAAGTTGATGGAGAATTCTGAGGATCGCTTGCGCGCGTTTTGTTCGATTACTTTCGATCAGTCGTTTGTCATCCGTGACTTGAAGATTATCGAAGGAACTTCGTCGCCGTTTGTCGCCATGCCGAGCCGCAAGCTCACCGGACGCTGTGGTCGATGCGGATACAAGAATCATCTTCGATGCAACTACTGCAACCAATGCGGTACTCGTCTACGCGGCAGCCACGACTTGAAGGATCAAGAGACGGGTTCCAATCGTTTATATGCCGATATCGCCCATCCTATCAATCAAGCCTGTCGTGATATGATCCAAGCGGTGGTCATTCGAGAATACAACCTCGAGTTAGAGCGGGCTAAACTTCCTGGCTATGCATCGAAATACGACGACGACTACTTCGATACGACGTTGACAGCATCTCCATCCAATCAATCAACGACATCAGTGCCGCCAATGCCGCACTTTGACAACGCCGCAAATAAGTCCGCTGAAGTATCCAATGCGTCTACCGACTCCGGCTTCGGAGACGGAATTATCGACGAATCGCCCAAATTCGAATGATCCTAAGTCTTCGTCCCATCATCGAATTCAAAGCTCTCGGCCGGAAAGGTGTCGAGATTCTCCATCGATTCTTCGGGAGCAGCTTCGATGTCCATGGCTGGCATCGCTTTGGGCTGCATCGCGAGAACGGCCGCTCTTTCGCGAGATTTATCTCGTAAGGCCGTGACGATAAAGGCGATCAAAGCCGTCAGTATCGAACCTAACCAAAAAATGGGCCAAAACAGCGTCATGAGGCGTGTCAACGGAATCGGGAGGGACTAGAAAACCACCAATGTCTATGTCTAGCGTAATTGCCGGAGCGAGCTACGACAAGTCACTTTTACGGAAGTCAACTTCCGTTATCATATCTCTAGCTTAGACTGAATTTGCTTTTATACCGCCTTTACCTACCGGACCAACATGGATCTCTTTGAACGAAAAACGCAGATTCGCAAACAGGCTCACGAGAATCGCAAGAACCAGCCTGATAAAGATGCGACCTCTGTCCGAATCGTCGATCGTTTTATGCAATTGCCTGAATACCAGGCTGCCAAAACGGTCATGTTCTACGTCGATGTTCGTGAAGAAGTAAGGACTCGGCAAGCCCTTCCAGCGGCACTTACGAGCGGAAAACGGGTTGTCGTCCCCTATTGTCTCGATGGTGAACTGGAATTGTTTCACCTCGAAAGCATGGACGAATTGGAGCTGGGAATGTACCGCATTTTGGAACCCAAAGTCGAATTGAGAAGTGTTGCCGCCAAGCATTTAAAGCCCGAAGATCTCGACCTCGTGATGGTTCCTGGTGTTGCCTTTGATCGAGAAGGCGGCCGAACGGGGCACGGAAAAGGTTACTACGATAAATTGCTGCAACATGCTCGTGCCGACGCGCCTCTCGTGGCCCTCGGTTTCGAATGCCAGTTGTTCGACGCGATCCCTGCCGAAGAACACGACATCTACATGGACAAAGTTGTGACGGAAGATCATGTCTTCGACGGACGAGGCAGAGCTAAAAAATGACGCAAGCCAATGCTCAATCAAAAGCCGCAACGTCATGCATCATTGACGACACCTATGCCGAAGCCTTTCGCAGTCTCTACGGTCGCGTGCTCGTCACCGCAGCCAATCGAAAATGGCTCGACGCGGCCTGTGCCGCCGCTACCGGACATGCCAGCAGCACGATCCTTTGCGATTGCGAAGCGGGGATCGAAGGTTACGTCGATGGGATATCGACGAACGAATCAACACCCGACGGTCGTCCGGGCGCTTACCTTCAATTCCACGTCCCTCGATTTCGCAAGGACCGAGTCGAGCATCTTGAACGAGTCATGCTTGCTCGCATTAGCCAAAACATTTTGACCTGTCCAACCGCTCGATGCTTCAACGCTCTGGACACCGATCCCTACTATAAGCTCGGACGTAAAATTGCATTCTTTGGTGACGGACATCAATTCCGCGATGTCCGATTTGGCCAGCCAGGCTGGGTCATTCCAACACTCGGTGGCGATTTTTTTCTGTCACGTCGATTCGGTTACGCCGACGGTTTAATGGGTGGCAATGTTTGGTTTATGGGAGCGACGGAAAACGCCGCCATCGAAGCGGCTGAGAAAGCTGCCGAAGCCGCCAACCTCGCGCCGGGAGTTATCACGACGTTTCCAGGCGGTGTTGCCGCCAGTGGAAGCAAAGCGGGAAGCAGCTATAAATTTTTGATCGCCAGCACGTTTGCCGAATACTGCCCAACGCTTCGCGAAAAACTCGGCGATAAGTCGTTGCTTCCACCAGGAGTCGAATCGATTATGGAGATCATCGTCAACGGGCGTGATCTCGACGCCGTTGCCCAAGCGACTTATGCCTCCGTGGAAGCCGCGAAGTCAACCGTCGGTTTACTTCGCATCTCGGCAGGGAATTATGGCGGCCGACTAGGTAAATCGTTTATCTATTTGCATCCCGAACTGCATCCTCCAACCACCTAAAAATCGAGTCAGCATCATGCCCAAGAAGAAAACTGACAAAGCCCAAAAAGCCGAAAAGCACGCCGCCAAAATTGCCGTAAAGAAAATTGCCAAACCGAACGGCCGCATCGTTTTGCGATCGGGTGAAGCGTTGGTCGAGGATACACCTGCTTGGTCGGCGGCTGAACCTGAAGTGGTTATCGGAGAGCTCGACGGTCCCGTTGGATATGCGATCGCAAATCTGATCGGCAATCAAGTCAAAGGTCATACCAAAGTCTTCGCTATCCTCAACAGCGACTATATGGTGAAACCGGTAACCGTGATGGTCAGCAAGGTTACCGTCAATAGCTCGAAGTACACCAATATTTTGATGGGAACCGTACAAGCTGCGATCGCTCATGGTGTATTAGATGCGGTGCGTCATGGCCACATTCCAAAAAGCAAAGCCGAAGAGCTCGGGATTATCGTAAGCGTGTGGCTTGACCCTTCGATCGTCGATGAGAAATACGATCCCGAAGTGCTCTTCCGGACCAACCGCGAAGCGACCACCAAAGCGATTGCCAAAGCTATGGCCGGTGAGCCGAACATCGAATGGCTACTTGAGAATCAAGACAAAATACCGCACTATTTCCATCAGCTCGCCGTCGACGGCAAGCTCGATGAATAAACTCGAGCTTCACTTCAGAATCCAATCGAGGCCGAGATCGAAATAGACGGCGGAATGGGTGAGTGAGCCGACGCTTATCCGATCGACACCGGTTTTTGCAACTGCTTCGATGGTGTCAAACGTGATACCGCCCGACGCTTCTAGTTCGACGCTAGGTGCATGAACGTTGCGAACCAAAACGGCTTCTCGCAACTGGTCGTGAGTCATGTTGTCTAACAAAATGATATCGGGGCGCGCATCGAGCGCATCGTCAAGTTGGCTGATGCGATCGATTTCGACTTCGATGATCGGTGGTTCGCTAAACCGCACGGCACCAGAATGCACAAAGGCTCGAGCTAGTTCAACTGCGGCGCCTGCATTGAGTAACTTGCCGCTTGAATTGGCTCGACAGGCGAGATGGTTATCTTTGATCAAGATCGCATCGTGCAGCCCCATTCGGTGTGTATGCCCGCCACCACATCGGACAGCATATTTTTCGAGTCGCCGCCAACCAGGCGTCGTCTTTCGAGTATCGTAGAGCCTAGCTTTGGTCCCCTCGATTCGTTGGCAAAACAAGTTGGTCCAGCTTGCGATCCCACATAGCCGACTAAGGAAGTTTAGGATCGTTCGTTCGCACGTAAGCAGGCTTCTCGAATCGCCGGATAGAATGGCGAGCGTTTGTCGTGGCGATAACTCTTGGGAATCGCCAACCATGAGTTCGACCTCAATCGGAGCATCCATCTCCTGGATAATAAGATCGATCAAGTCGATGCCAGCGGCGATTCCTGTTTTCCGAGCCACGATCGCCGCTCGCGCGGGATGTGGATCTGGGACCATCGCAAGCGTTGTCAGGTCGACCGAACGCCCCAGGTCTTCTCGAATCGCTAATCGGACCAACTGATTGAGATCGTCGACTAACTCAGCATCAATAATTTGCGGACGAAAATCGCGAATCATATTCAACTCAAAAGGTGACTATCAAGACCGCTCGAAAACAAAAGACGGCCGTGAACCTTGAGATTCCCGGCCATCAATGTATGTCTCATTCGAGCAGTAGGAATCCTACTACCAGTTATACATCCCGCCGAACGAAATGCCATGCAAAATTAGGCTGTCATCGTGTCGAATACGACGAACATCGTTCAAAAGTGAAAAATCCTGTGGGATTTGGCTGGCGGTCGTCGCGACGCCCGATACTCCGATGACTCGATAACCGCAGTTGGCGGTCCAGCCACGCGACAATCGCACGCCCGTTCCAAGCTCCATTTCACCGAGAAGCGACAATCCAGTTACAGCAGATCTGATATCGAATGCTTGGTTATCATACGAATCGTACGAACTTACAATGGCGGCAGTTGTCGTGTTGCCGATGTAAGTATCGTAGTTGACTCGATTTCCGAATACACCGAACTTGGTTCCTGTGTAAAGATTCACTCGGCGACCGGTGCAGTACGTTGCTCGCCCCCCCAATTGGAATCCAATTAAGTCATTGCGAACATTGTTTCGATAGTAGACGTCGTTCGCATCGAAGGTAGCGTCATCCGACGTCGCATAGTTCATGTTATCGCCGAATCGGAACCAGCGCAATCCGCCGAGCATCGCAAATCGCAAGTTGCTGCATTGAGCTCCGGTGATCGGAGCACAAGCACCGGTCGTGCATGAAGCGTTGCTCATCCCACAACCGCCGCAATCTCGGCTACCGCAACTGCTGCACCCACCCAACCCGAAGCCGGATTGCCCTAAACCGCCACGACCGATTCGACCATTTGCCCAACCTCCAGCTTGGCCACCGCACGTTCCGTAGCCGGCAATTCCATTGCGAGCTGCGCCGCCCAAAGCGAACGACAAGAAGTTGACTTCAACATTGTTGAAATCTTGCGATCGCGTCAATCGATGTGCGTATGCATTGTTGTACCAAGCATATATCGTTCGCCCGCCGTCAGGACCGGCAACTGGCGCTCCGCCAGGCATTTCAACGCCGTGTTCGGTGGTTGCCAGTCCGCTTGGTAGTCGAACGGTAAACGGCAAGCTTGATCGGATCGAGTTCCCGAACGTTGTGTCTAGTTCTGGATCGTAAATAATTCGCGTTTGATCTTCAGGGAAGATCCCCCAATAGCTTCCGATGACAGCGTACTTGCCGCATCCAAAGTAACGACCGCCAAAAACTTCGAAGCCGCCTGACGTACGCATCCTTGCATCCAAGGTACTGAGAACGGATGCTCCAGTGTTCGCATCGTTGATCGATAGTCGAACAAAATCATGATCCGGTCGCTTGAAGACCAATCCGTTTGCTCCGAAGATCCAGGGACTAGTCGAACCGCTTTGCATCATGTTCGTCTGACCGTAGTCCGTACCCTGGGAACAATTGGAATTCGCGTAGCCACTCCAGACTTGTCCCATCGGTCCAGTCGTTGCTTGACAAGACGAACACGAGCTGCCCGCCATGTAGGGATCGCCTACAGATTGAGGTTGAGGCGGTGGCGAAGCACTATCGGATTGTGCTGGTTGGTAGATCGGAGCTTGCGCGGCATTGCCGGCTGGTGGGTTGTATACCGGTGGCAGCGGTGAAGTTCCAGCTGGCTGAACGGGCTGATTGATTCCGCCTGGCGTAGTGTAGTTCGCTTGTGGCACATGGATGTGTTCATGTGGCACTGCCGGGGCTGGGGCGGCATTTTGCGCAAGATACGGATAGCTTCCGCCGGCCACCGTTTGAGGATACGGGTTGTTTTGATAAAGTGGCACCGATGGTGCTGGATAGGAACTAGGCGATAAGCCTGCTCCAGGGGACTTATAAGACTGACCGTAAGAAATACCGGTTACGCATAAACTGATAGCAATGCCGCTAAGCCATTGTCTTTTTTTCACCGCACACCTCCATGTTGGGCTTGGCTAGTCGATCACGTCGATTCCTTGACGCGAAATGACATGCCCTGAATCCGTTCAGGAACGTCATTGTTCCAATCCTTTGGTTGGCCTCGTGGCTACCGTGCCTCCCTTGCCTGGGTACTGCGGTGCCTCGGTGCCAGTCATCCTAACGGGCACGCCATCTCCTCTCGATATCGGGTATAATCGCAAGCCGCTATGCTTTCAAACTTTTGAATTGGGTTCATTTTTCTCAGCCCCACCCCTCACATTCCGAATCGTCGTTGCAAGCAGATCCACGCGAACACTCAATGACTACTATTCGAATTCCCAGGAACGCTCGCAGGTATGGACGAACGTGTATCGTCATTCTTGTTTGCTTAATCGGAATAGTTTACATCCCTGGAATCTCTTTTGCCCAAGAGAGTGCCGATCAAACCGCTTCTTCGGCGCAGATCGCAGCTTGGATCGAACAGCTTAGCAGCGATTCGTATGCCTCGCGGCAGTTGGCCTATCGATTGCTCCGTCCGCATGCAAAAGCGGCCATTCCGCTTGTCGAACGCTCGATCGAGACAGTTGGCGAAGACGCCGCTCACCGATTGATCCGGCTCCTTGCAGGATGGTCGGCGATCCCAGACGAAGGACACGGCAAAGCTGCTTTTGCGGCGCTGGAACACATTGCGCATGGTGGCGTGACGGCCCGCTCTCTCCTTGCACAGCATTCGATCGACGGTATATCCTTGGTGCAATCCGAGAAAGCCGTTAAGTACCTAGGGAGGCTTTCCGCTTTCATCGGTATTGAAACCAATCGACTCTTCGCGATGGCGGATAGCGGTGAAGCTCATTTCGTACTGCGAATCGATAACGCCTTTCGCGGATCGATCGAGGATCTCGATTGCGTTCGCTGGTTGTCAGATATCCAGATCGTTCGCTTGGATGGTCCGCATATCAATCGGGGATTGTTGGAGAAAATTGTTTTGATCCCGAACCTTCGCTTGTTGCAAATTCGTCGTGCGTCGATCACGAGCGAAGATCTGGAACTGCTTTTATCGCTCGACCGACTAGATGGTCTTGAAATACTTTATACGCCGATCGACGATACCGCCATCGAAACCATTGCGAACATGCCTCTGTGGGGGCGTCTCAGGTTGTTCGGGACCAAGATCACGGCTGACGGTATCAAGAAACTGCAATCGCAGCTCGACGATTCCGAGATCATGTTTGGTCGCGGCGGCTTTTTGGGCATCGGAAGCAGTCTCAATGGATTGGAGATTAGCCAGATTACGTCCGGCAGCGGTGCAGAAAAAGCAGGTTTGCAAGTTGGCGACAGAATCCTCACACTTCAAAAAGTGCCGCTCGATAACTTTGACGGCCTGCGCGCCGAGTTAGCCAAATACCTTCCGGGCGATGTGGTTGTGGTTGAATACGAACGCCCGCAGCTAACCAATCTGCCGGATCAAGAGCCGCCCAAATCTAAGTCAGTCGAGGTTATCCTTGGCGAACAACCGTAATTCGAGCAATCATTTGACATGAAGTTACGTCCTCTGACGATTGACTCCCAATGGCTTAGCCGGTTTCGAACTCGACTAACTACTTGGTACGAAAAGAATCAGCGTTCACTTCCATGGCGTGATACGCATGATCCCTACTTTATTTGGATTAGCGAAATCATGTTGCAACAAACCCAGGTTGCAACCGTGCTCCCCTATTACCGACGATTCATTGAGCAATTCGCTTCGATCGAAGCCTTAGCCCAAGCCGAAGAAACCGAAGTCTTAAAACTTTGGGAAGGGTTGGGTTACTACCGTCGAGCCCGACAATTGCATGCGGCTGCTCGCCAAATGGTCGAGCAGTTCAGCGGGCGATTTCCAACCGACTTTGACAAAGTTTTGTCGTTGCCGGGTATAGGCCGATATACGGCTGGCGCTATTTGCTCGTTTGCGTACGATCAGGCGACGCCCATCGTCGAAGCCAACACGCAACGTCTCTACGCAAGACTTTTGAAACTGACGGAGCCGCTATCGGATCGTGAATCGCAAACGGCGATGTGGGATTTCGCACAAAAAATCCTTCCCTCAACAAATGCGCGTCGGATCAACCAGGCAGTGATGGAGCTCGGGTCATTGGTTTGCCAACCCAAGCCACAATGCGACCTTTGCCCACTGCAAGTTCTTTGTCCGACTTTTGCCAATGGACTTCAGTCCAAGATTCCGATCGCCAAGAAAAAGACCCCTTACGAAGTACGCCATGAAGCGGCTTTGATTGTTGCTAACTCAAAAAACCAGTTTTTAATTCGTCAGTGCGGACCGGATGAATGGTGGTCTGGACTTTGGGATTTCCCTCGCTTTGAAATCGCGCCAACATCGGACGACGGTTTGAGAGCACAGGAAATTAATAGCAAAGCCCGACAACTCTTTGGCATAATTTGCTCGGCCAAGTCGCCGCTGTTTACCGTAAAACACTCGGTTACCAAGTATCGGATTACCTTGACTTGTTATGAAGCGAAGCGTGCGTCGAGAATGACAAACGCAATAAAACAATTGAATGCCGACACTTCGCAAACCAACCGTTGGGTTTCCCTAGCAGAACTCGACGCGATACCGCTCAGCGCTAGCGGACGCCGTGTGGTGAAGGCGTTGCAAAAACCGGGGCACCCATGAAAATGTCCTTTACGCATTAGGATTAAAAACGATGTCAGATATCTCTCGTTTCGGAGTCACGCGACGTTGGTCGGATGCGGTGGTTCATAACGGTGTTGCCTATTTCGTCGAGGTTCCCGACGATCCAGCGCTCGACGCCCGCCGCCAAATAACACAAGTGCTTGATCAAATCGAACGTCGACTAGTACAACTTGGCAGCGATTTAACGCGTTTGCTTCAAGTGACGATTTATCTACCCGATCCAGAAAATCTGAACCTCTTCAATGAACTATGGGAAGCGTGGCTTCCGCAGGGTCATGCGCCATCGAGGGCCTGTATTCATGCCAAGCTCGCGGCACCCGGTTATAGTGTCGAGCTGATTGTGATAGCGGCAATATAGATGTGACACGACAATCGCCACTCGGTCTGTTCTTGCTTCTGGCGATTAAATCAACAGTCCGCTAGCTTCATGTCCTTTTCTTGGTACTGAACGCGCAATAGGTCAATCCTACGAGGATAGCCGCGCACCCCGCTGCGACCCACGATACCGGAAGATGCCGCTGGTCAGTAACTCCCCAACCCATTTCGCGAAGTGGTTCTTCGTAGCGGGCGATCGTAAACAGCAAGCCATTGTGACCGGCGTGAACGATCCACCCCGGCATCAACGAACCGGACCGCCACGCAAGCCAACCGAGCACGCCACCTAAAGCCGCCGTCGGAAGGAATCGTTCGATCGAAAGTACGCTTCCGGTCAGGACATGAAAGGCGCCAAACAAAATTGCCGAGGCCGCGATTGCGAAGCCCGGCTTCAGCGTCGAAAGGAACGCCCGCAATGCGAATCCGCGAAAGAACGCTTCTTCGGCAATTGCGGGAACAATGGCCATCGTAAGCCAAATCAGGAGCAATGGGAGCTCTTGTAACGCAAGCTTCATTTGATTCGCCGCCGCAAGTTGTTCTGGTCGTAACGTTGCGATTCCAAGTAGCTCGGAGATGACAAAGATTTCATGAGCGACCGTCCAAAGACTGACAACGAGCAAAATCAGACCCGGCATTAAAAAAATCCATTTTCGATTCTCGAAGGGGCGAAAGGTACGTCGCATGTCGAAACCTTGCCACCAAGCAAAAGCGATTGGAATCAAGAGAAACAGCACGAGCGTCAAACTTGCTTTGATCCATAGCCGATTGGTAAGCGTCGTATGTTCGGAAACGCCAATCGTATTGCTCGCAACAAAGTAGATTGGGAAGAAGATCGCTAGAAAGACAAACAAATCGCCGAGCATGGGCGATTTACCATTCGCTGTCGAAGACTTCCATCCGCGTTTCCATTGCATATCCGATTGCGGTGAAAGAACATTCCTCCCAAAAATTCGTGCGGCGAGAGCCATCACGCCGACGGCATAGAGAAACGTGGAAATAAGCGTGATGATGGCGGGAAACCAATGAAACTGACCGGCTAGGACATCGCGAGCCAATAAGATCATATTGAAAAGAGGCACAACAGCCATGTTCGGCGTCAAATAGATTCCCGGCATCACACTTAAGACGCCAGGCCCCAAGGCGAGCAACATCGTCGGAATCAAATAAGCCTGGGCTTCTTTAAAACTTTTTGCGACGCACGACATGGCCAGCAAGATCGCGCTGAAAAAACCACTGAATACAATCAGCAACGGAAAAATCTGAAGCAACGAAAGCCACGGAACACCTTCTTCACCAAGGATCGCTTTTCCTAATCCGCCTATGCTGAACGTGACGATCATTCCCGACACATTGACGATCGCCGTTAGGACTGAAACTGTTACGATTGCAACGTATTTACTTAACAGCAAAGCAAAGCGTGGAACGGGTGTCGAAATCAAAGCTTCCATTGTCCCACGCTCGCGCTCGCCGGCCGTCAAATCGATAGCCGGGTAAACGGCTCCGGTAATCGTCATCAACAAAAGAATCAGCGGAACGACCGCCGCAAGGCTGGCAACAATCGACGACTTTCGACCGATCGCGGTCGCCTCAAGCTCGACAATCGCCTCGCGACCCATGCCATGCTCTTCACGCAGTTGTCGCGATTGCTGGTCATTGAGCGTTTGCAATAAGCGACGAAATTCAAAAACGGCCGATTCGCTCTGCGCGTCGCCTTGTCGAAAGCGAACCTCAAAGCGTCGTGTTTTGCGAGACGTTCGTATATTAGCACTGCTTTTCGGCTCTTCGACCGCTGGCGCTGTGATTGCAATTGCTAAATCGATTCGACCGCTTTCGAGAAGTTCATTCAAATCATTATCAAAGACAGCAACTTTCCAATGCGAATGAGTCTTTTTCGGATCGGAGTATACGTGGCTTGCCGTCGATCGAACCTCGATACGGATGGGATTGTAGGCGTTTCTGGAAATCGCTTCTTGTGCATCCGTAATCGTCGATCCAAATTGTTCCAATTCGACATCACTTTGGACGCCGACAAGGTAATTGTCCGAGGTCGATTTGCTGGCGGATGAAAGAAGCAATCGTTGCAAGGTCATGCTGAGTAACGGGTATACCAGCAGCGGCATTAACACCAATGTGAAGAGCGTGCGTCGATCGCGCAACGTCTCACGCAACTCTTTGACACACATTCGCCAGAATCGGCCCGATCGAAGCATTTCTAGCATCAATCTAATCCTTCCAGTGAATCCGACATCGCCTTGCGAGACGCATCCATCTCCGATCGCGCACTCCGTTGATCGAGCAATTCTAGAAACATATCGACCAAATGCTCCCTGCCGGTTTGCGATTGAAGCTGACTCAAGGACCCCTCATATCGCAAGGCACCACAGTGCAAGAGTCCAAATCGATCGCATAGTCTTTCGGCTTCGTCGAGGCGATGCGTCGAAAGCAAGACGGCTTTGCCTTGCGATCGCAGAAGATCGATGTACTCAAACGTCGTCCGACTACCAACAATATCGAGCCCACGGGTCGGTTCATCGAGCAGCATGACGGGCGGGTCATGCATCAAACCGCGAGCCAGTATCACTCGCTGTCGCTGGCCGGTGCTGAGGGTCGAACAGCGTTGATCGAGAAACGTTTCAATCCCGAGCAAACCCGCAAGTTCGACAAGCCGTTTTTGGGCGTCGCGAAGCGGAACGCCATACAGATCAGCAAAATAAACGAGCATCTCACGGACGCTCAACCAAGGATAAACGCCGTCATTGGTCGAGATCATTCCAAGCTTGCTAAGCACCGATTGCGACGCCGAATCCGATCGTATTCCATCGATCAAAACCTCCCCTTCATCAGGCTGAAGCAACCCCATCACCATGCGGAGCGTCGTCGTCTTTCCGGCCCCATTGGGACCCAACAATCCATAAACTTCGCCAGGTTGGACGGTAAACGAGAGCGAATTTACCGCCGTTTTGACCCCGGTCGCGATACTAAATCGTTTGGTGAGGTTCGAGGCTACGATCATGAGCTAACCAAAAAGGAGATGGACTGTACAATATCCGTAGCTTACCACGAATTGAAATTCAAGAATCGATGATTACGAACCCCAACCAAAAGAAGCATGTACTCTTAGCGATGAGCGGTGGTGTCGATAGCTCCGTCGCCGCTTCGTTGTTGCTTCGCGAGGGCTACGAAGTTACCGGAGTCTTCATGCGGCATGGCGAAGAGTCGGCCGATGTCTGCCGTGTCGACGATACTCAAGACAGCCCGCTGCTCCCGATACTTCAAGGTCGGCTCGATCATAAACAAGGGTGTTGCAGCGCCAGCGATGCCTTGGATGCTCGACGTGTTGCCGATCGACTTTCCATCCCTTTCTATGCCCTCGATATGCAAGCCGACTTCAAACGGATCGTCGACTACTTTGTCGACGAGTATCGATCGGGGCGGACGCCGAACCCATGCGTTCAATGCAACAACTGGATAAAATTTGGTCGTTTGTTCGAGTACGCCGACGCCATTGGTGCTGACTACGTAGCGACCGGCCATTATGCTCGATTGCTACCGACCGATGAACCGAATAACTCAATTGGACTTTTTCGAGGGATCGATGACGGGAAGGATCAAGCCTATGTCTTGGCCGGTATCGATCGGAGCTACCTGCCTCGCATGCTCCTGCCTGTCGGTGGCTACCATAAAAGCGAGATTCGAGCGATGGCTGCTGACGTCGGTCTGAGAGTCGCTGACAAAAAAGATAGCCAAGAGATTTGCTTTGTCTCCTCGGGCAAGCACGGCGAATTCGTTCGCCAGCGCACCGACGATGCTCGAGAAGGCGATATCGTTACGACCCAGGGGCAGGTTGTCGGACGCCATCCTGGGATCGAGAATTTTACGATCGGGCAACGGAAAGGACTTGGGGTGGCGATGCATGAACCCTATTTCGTGACCGCGATCGAAACGGACAAAAACCGGGTGGTCATCGGCCGTCGGGAGGAACTTGGGCGCATTCGTCTGTGGGCACGAGAGTCGAATTGGCTGGCCGATTTTCCGACCGATAGTTCGACGACCGTGTCGGTTCAAATCCGTTACAATTCCGCCCCACAGCCAGCTTCGGTGATTCGTCGAAAGGACGGGACCTTCGAAGTCGAGTTCGATAAGCCCGCCGAAGGCGTCGCGCCGGGGCAGCTTGCTGTCGTCTTTCGCGATGAACGAGTACTGGGCGGCGGTTGGATCGATCGAACCAACGCAAATCCGTAGTAGGATTTTCTCGACAACTCAGCTAGACTAGTGTTTCGGTGCGCGGGCGTCCCGCCCGCAATACTTGTGTGTCTGCGGGCGGGACGCCAGCGAACCAAGGATAACACTAGTAACTCGATATCCATTGACCATACCTTTATCGAATATTGCAAAACTTATGCTAGACCTAACCGCGTTTCCCCAAACTCTATTGGCTCAAATACAAGTCGGCGACAAGACGCTTACATTGCAAGACTTATGGCCGCTGTTGCTTATCGGATTCTTGGTCTTAGTCGCAATTGTGGTCGCCATCATCTTCTACAGCTTCGGATCGGTTTGGCTTCAAGCGGTTATGAGCAGTGCGGATGTCAGCATGTTGAGCCTAGTCGGCATGTACTTCCGTCAAGTTAGAGCGCAGACGATTGTCAATGCTAAGATTATGGCCTCTCAATCCGGCTTGAACATTCGAGGTCCGAACGGGATTACGACCGCTCGGTTGGAAGCGCACTACTTGGCAGGCGGCAATGTCCTCAACGTTCTTAATGCCTTGATCGCTGCCCACCGCGCCGGGATCGATCTCGATTTTGACAAAGCTGCTGCCATCGACTTGGCCGGACGCGACGTGCTGGATGCCGTTCGAACAAGCGTCCATCCAAAAGTCATCGATTGCCCCGACGCTCGGTACAGCGGCAGCAATACTTTGGCAGCAATCGCGAAAGATGGTGTCGAACTAAAAGTCATGGCGAGAGTCACGGTGCGAACGAACCTCGAGCAGCTCATCGGCGGTGCTACCGAAGAAACCGTCATCGCCCGTGTCGGCGAAAGTATCATCAGTTCAATTGGTTCTTCGGAAAACCATCTGGTCGTGCTTGAAAATCCGAACTTGATTTCACGCAAAGTTATTTCACGCGGACTCGATAATCAAACCGCCTTTACGATCGTCTCGATCGATATTGCGTATATCGAAGTCGGTGAAAACATTGGCGCCCGTTTGCGAACAGATCAAGCTGAAGCTGACACTCGAATGGCTCGCGCTCAGGCCGAGCAACGTCGCGCCGAAGCGATTGCGACCGAACAGGTCATGAAAGCTAAAGTTGCAGAAAACCGAGCGAGCTTGGTCTTAGCGGAATCGGAAGTGCCTCGGGCTTTGGCACAAGCCTTCAAGGAAGGGCGACTCTTGGCTGGGACGCCCAAATAGTCGACGCGAATAATTTTTCTTCGCCCATTTCATCCTTTCGCGATCAAACACCGCCTATGTCCAATACGATCGAGCGTTCCAGTACGAGCCAACTAAACGATGGCGACGTCCAAGCCATCGATCGATTGCGAGAAGCCTTCTATCGCCTTCGCACCGAACTGGCTCGGGTAATCGTCGGACAGCATACGGTCATCGAGCATTTGGCGATCTGCCTCTTTGCCAGACGACATGCTTTGTTGATGGGCGTCCCTGGATTGGCGAAAACGCTTTTGGTCAGCAAGCTCGCCGAGACCTTGTCGCTCAAATTCTCTCGCATCCAATTTACCCCCGACCTCATGCCGATGGATATCACCGGCACCGATATCCTGCAAGAAACAAGCGGTGGCCGTCGCGAATTTCAGTTTGTTGCCGGGCCGTTGTTCGCCAACATCATTCTGGCCGACGAAATCAATCGAGCACCGCCGAAGACCCAAGCGGCGCTTTTAGAAGCCATGCAGGAGCAACGCGTGACGGTCGTCGGAAAGACTTTTCAGCTCGAATCTCCGTTCATGGTTTTGGCGACACAAAACCCGGTCGAGCAGGAAGGAACCTACCCGCTTCCCGAGGCTCAATTGGATCGCTTCATGTCGCTTGTCGAACTCGATTATCCAAGCGAAGAAGAAGAAATTCAAATCGCCCGACTGACGACCGGCAATGAATTAGTTAACTTGCAGCATCTCATGTCAGCCGCCGACATTATCGCTCATCAAGAGCTCGTTCGACGCGTTCCTGTTCCGGATCATATCTATACCTACGCCGCACGATTGGTTCGAAAGACGCGTCCCGACGGTGAAACCGCCCCGAGCTGGTTGCGACCGCTCATTGCTTGGGGAGCTGGCCCAAGGGCTGTGCAAAATTTGATCCTCGGAGCGAAAGCCCGAGCTGCTTTGCAAGGAAGTTACATGGTACGACTCGAAGATGTCCAGCACATCGCACCTTCCGTTTTGACGCATCGAATCATTACGACCTTTGCCGCTCAAGCGGAACGCGTTACTCCCAACACGATTGTTACTCGATTGATTCAAGAATCTATCGATGAAAACTGATGGTGCAGGAAAAACGCGATCGTTTCTCGATCCCTTGGTCGTCGCTAGGCTTTCAGCGATTCCTCTAGTTGCTCGCCGATCGATGTTGGGCGGTGTCTCGGGGCGTCATACCAGTCCACATCGCGGATCAAGCGTCGAATTTGCCGAGTATCGCAAGTATGTCCCTGGCGATGATCTTCGAAGATTAGACTGGCGTGCCTTCGGACGATCCGATCGATACTACGTTAAAGAATTCGAAGCTGATACGAACTTACGCTGTATCCTTGTGATCGATACAAGCGGCTCGATGGCGTTCGGGTCGGTGGGCAAAACGAAACTTGAGTATGCTCGTTCGCTGGCGGCGACGCTTGGATATCTAGCCATCGCCCAGGGCGACGCTGTCGGTATGACGTGCGCGGCCGAAAAGATAGTTCGCGAGATACCAGCTCGGCGAAATCCGTCACATCTATCGCACTTGCTCGATGAAATGGAAGTTGTTCAAGCCAAAGGGCCAACACGACTTCCCGAGATCTTACACGAGCTGGCCGAAACCGTTCGACAACGAGCTTTGGTGCTCGTTTTCTCCGATTTGTTCATCGAACCGTCGATGCTCCGAAACTGTTTCGAGCATCTGCGTTTTCGCAAACATGACGTTGGGGTTTTCCATTTGCTGGATCCCGAAGAATTAAAATTCCAATTCCTGCGTCCGACTCGATTTATCGATATGGAAGGTGGGCCGTCAGTTTTCGTCGAACCGAATGAGATCGTCGACCGCTATCAACTCGCCCTCCAAGACTATCTCGCCAAAGTGCAGAAAGTCGTTCTCGAAACGAGCACCGATTACCATCGCGTATCGATCGACGAGGCTTACGAACCCGTCCTCGCAAAATTCCTAACTGGACGAATCCACGGACGGAGTCGGCGATGAGTTTTCTCCAGCCCTGGCTGCTCTTGGCGCTCCCGCTCGTTCTGGTTCCCATTATTATCCATTTGGTAAATCAATGGCGTTATCAGACCAAACCGTGGGCGGCGATGATGTTCTTGTTGGCAGCTAAGTCGATGCATCGCGGGTTGGCGAAATTGCGACAATGGCTGATCCTTGCCATGCGAGTCCTAGCTATCGCAGGCCTTATTCTCGCAATCAGCCGACCGCTGACCTCTGGCATCGTCGGCTTAGTGACCGGTGGACGCATCGATACGACCATCGTAATGCTCGATCGTTCACCGAGCATGCTTCAACAATCACCTTCGTCTCGCGAATCGAAATTGGCGACCGGATTGCGTCAACTGCGTCAGACATTATCGACGCAATCCTCGGCCCGTTGGATTCTCATCGATAGCGCCGTTCCGACCTCCCAAGAATTCGAATCGCTCGATGCACTAATTGATTCACCCGTTTCGTTGGGAACCAGTGCGATCGGCATATGGCCAGCCATGTTCCAATCGGCACTGGACTATATTCATATTAATCGTCCCAGCCAAACCAATATTTGGATCTGTTCGGACATGCGGCAAGGAGACTGGCAAGCTGATCGTGGACCTTGGCCTGCAATCCGCGAAGCCTTCCAAAAACTTTCCAGTCCCGTCCGCTTTTTTGTACTTACCTATCCCGAGATTGCGTCAAGCAATTATGCACTTTCCGTTGAACAAGTCCGTCTGGTCGGCGACGCCGATCATTACGAAGTCGTGATGACCATTCGAGTTCGACGCAATACTCCAAACCAAGGTACCGAAACGGTGCCGGTGCAAATCGCGATCGGTAGCGGGCATTCGCAAGTCGATGTCGATGTGATACAAGGACTAGGGGAACTCAAAGACCATCGCATACCGATCGATTCATCGACAACACTGGGTTGGGGAAAAGCCTGGATCCCTTCCGACGTCAATCCAGCCGACAACGAACAATTCTTTGTTTTCAATGTCGCCCCTGTCCAGCAGACCATCATCGTAGTCGAACAGCCCGAGCTAACCTTACCGTTTCAAATTGCGTGTGAAATTCCGAAGGATGCTTCTGGAACGCCTGACGTCTCCGTCGTCACATTCGATAAGGTTTCGCAGGTCAATTTTGACGATGCATCGCTGGTTATATGGCAAGGAGCATTGCCGACATCCGAAATTGCCGATCAGTTAAGCGACCATCTCAATCGAGGCCGATCCGTTTGGTTCTTGCCCTCGATGGCCCTGCTCGAAGATCGTTCTCAAGGCAATTCGGATACAACCTTCGGAGGTTTTCGTTGGCGAGATAATCGCATGCTCGAATCGCCTATCAAACCCACGACTTGGCGAAGCGATGAAGGACTTCTGGCTTCAACGCAAAGCGGCATGGCTCTACCCGTCGGGGAAATACTCGTGTCGCGTTACGCAACTATCGAAGGTGAAACGATGGCGTTAGCAACATTGGAAGGTGGCGCACCGTTATTGGCAAAGCTCAATATAGAGCGAGGCCATGCCTACGTTTGCACGACGTTGCCGGTCGATCGAGCATCGACGATGGCTACCAATGGCATATCTTTGTTCGTTGCAATACAACGATCGATCGAACAAGGCGGCATCGCGCTAGGAAATGCAATAGCCTATACAGCCATCCCGAAACTGCGAGGCGCCAATGACCGCCAACCCAAGGACGGAAGTCGAAGCGAATCGTCGGTGGCAACTCCAACCACTTCCGAACTCAACTTGACCGCCGTTGAAACGTGGCATCCGATCGCAGTCGACGACCGGTTTGTCTCGAATGAACTTGGATTGCATAGCGGCGTTTTTGAGAGCGGTGCCAAGTTGGTTGCCGTCAACAGATCGCCGGCCGAGGACAATCCGGAGTCACTCTCAGAAACGCAATTTGCGCAGTTGCTACATGGATTAAATTATGTTCGCATCGAAGATTCAGCAGGCTCGAACAAATCGATCCAGCAAGAAATCTGGCGTGCCTTTCTGCTGCTCATGATCCTCGCACTTCTCCTAGAGGCCTTGATCAGTTTGCCACGAAAGCAATTGGCCAAATAGTTCGTAGTTCCGCCTTTAGGCGGCTAGCGGAGCCTTGCATCAGTGATGCCGACGGCGCTAGCCGCGGGTTCGAACCGTCGACCTACCACAAATCAAAAACATACCGTCGAGTGAAACTATCGGCGGACTTCGATGGAATTATCTGGCTCGGATGTCGAATCTTTCCGATTTCGCCGCGCGGCAAATTGGCCAAAGGATTGGCAACGATCTGGGTATGCGTAGCATTTTCGTCGAAGCCAATATTGGATACAAGGTTGACATTTGGCATGACCGAAAGGCCGCCGTGATAGAAATGTGCGTAGAGCCACTGAATATCCCAAGTATCAATCATTCCTTGGCTTGCGTTTTGGAAAACGGTAAGCCATGACTTCTGCTCGTTAGGTCGATCCGTAACCTTTTGGATTGCTTTCGATTCAAAGAATTCCGAATAGGTCTTCATCGCAACATCGTAAAGCGACCAAGCTCGCCGCCACGTGGCCCAACCCCAAATGTGCGAGTAGATCGAAAAATAGTAGGATGCGTCGGCATGCTGAGGACCAAATTGAAAGTTGTTGCCGCTGATCATCATGACCTTCGGTTCATTGCGATAGTGTTCCAGGAGTTCCTGACAGAAAGCAAAGAAACATGGAGATGCTACACAGTCATCTTCGAGGATAATACCCGATTCGACGTGCGAAAAGAACCAATCGATCGCTGAACTCACGCCAAGCTTGCATCCAAGATTTTTCGGCCGCAGCAATGATTGAACATCACATTCCCAATCGATCTGCGTTAGGATGCTTCGCGCTGCTTGGCAAAGTTCTTGGTCACCATGACGATCTGTTTTAGGGCCGTCGGCTGCGATAAATAATTGCCTTGGTCTGACGGCTCGAATCGATTCAAAGACCTGTCTTGTGACGTCAGGGCGATTATAGATAATCAATAACACCGGTTCTACAATCACAGGCATTTGCCATAAATGGGAAACGGTCGTTGGCCGTTCAATTGTGCTCGATGCTTTGTGCGTTTCGTCATTTCGTACGCGATCTTCAATGGCGTTCCCAAGCGTGTCGCTTTTTTCGTGTCGACTGCGTGTGGCGAATTCAAGAACCGCGTCGCGAGCTTTCGTTGCGTGTTGCATCCGAAGCTCCGAGGAATTCCCTAAACCGACCGCTCTCGCGACATACTCTTCGCGATTGTTGAAAACGCAATCGTCTAACGCAACCCAATTCAAGATCGACGTCGCCAATTGGTTTCTTGCCATGGTTCCGTCCATTGCGACGATTGGCAATCCACTCAAAATCGCGTCGATCAACGATGCACCGCCAATATGTGGGAATGGATCGAGGTAGATATCGCACAACTTGGTGAACGCAGCCGCTTCAGCTCGATTGCTTAGAGGCCGAATGAGTTGTAATCGAGACGCATGAACACCGGCACATGCTAGCTCTTGGTGAAAGAGATCAAAGAGTCGCTGTATCGGGAACTCGTCTGTCCACCCAGGCGAAAATGGAAAAAGCAACAACACAGAATTGGGAGTTTTCGAGAGTATCTGGATGAAAGCCGCTCGGGTTTGAGGTGATAGCTTATGAACACTTGCTCCGGAACCAAATACAACGCATGTTTCAGCGATTCCTAACATGGACCGACTAATGCCGAAATTCGGCGGATGCGACTGATCGAGCTGGTGACGCAATCGGCTTTCCCACATGCTCTCGCCGTGATTCGCGTCATGAAAATCTTGATCGCACGAAGCAAAGCCGGTTGAAGAATAGCCAGTGAACGTACTGGTTTGCAGTCGTGCAAGCCGATGAGCAGCGAGATAGGCCATCGGCGAAAGTCGACTCACGACATCAAAGTCGACAATCATGACATCCAGATCGTCCTTACGTATCGATAACACCGCCCCTTTTAAAGTTGGCAGTAGCTCACAAAAATGATCGACCATCTGCCGACAAAGCATTTCTTCTTTAGATCCGTTGGTTGCCCGAACATAGACGACTACTTCGAATTTGGAACGATCAAGACAACTTAACAAGGCAAGAGCGGTTTGGCTGGCGGGATGGTCGCCAAGTGGCTCCATGAGAATCCCCAATTTTATGCGAGTTCTCTCGGGACGAGCCCCCATCGGATGGTCAGGGATGAAACCCAGTTGTCGCATGTGCAATTCTAACAATCCGCCTCGAGTCTCCGTAACTGCTCGCAGCGATCGATCGATGGAAAGGAGCCCTGTCAGCCGCATCGATTTTAAGATTTCGGGAACCAATTCGATCCAGAATGAATCGCCAGCTCGAAATTGCCTTTCGGCATAGCTTAACCATATCTCAAGCGTTTCCACGTATCGTTGGGCATCCGATTCATTGGCAAACAGAAGTGGAATGTCAAATAGGTAGTTTGCGAAATCGCGCATCAACCACTCTGGTACTTCGGTTGGCATGATGCTCCGTGGAAGTCGATCGGCGGAACCGTACATCATTGAAAGCAAGATCGCATGAACAATACGATTGGGATGCTGTAACCACTCACTCGCCTCGCGAACGGGATCGGATTCTTCTTCCATGGGAGGTTCGTCGCGGCAGATTGAAACGAGTCGCGCAGACCTTAGGAGTTCCTGAGCCTGAACGGCTGAACGCAATTCTTCGTTTGGTTGCCAGAAACGTAGCCGCGAGCGACATCGAACGCGAGGCACGCTCATATAGTCCTTTGTGTGCGAATCTTGCGGAGTATTCTGTTGATGGAATATGGCCTGTCGTGCTTCCTTTAACATCACCGACGTCGGGCTGGCCTTGACTCGCATCGCTTCTGCTAGCAACTTATCGCGAACTATCTCTGCACAGCATTGCCATGAATACTTTTTGGATCGTTCACGTCCAAGCTTTTGAAGATGCTGGCGAACAGCCGGTATCTGAACTTGTTCAATCGCTTCGATCATTTCCCCAACCGAGTCAGGATCGACGTAGAGAGCTGCGTCTCCGCAAACCTCTTGCAACGAACCGCATCGCGTTGTAATTACAGGACAGCCACACGCCATCGCTTCGAGTGGCGGAAGCCCGAATCCCTCGTAACGCGAAGGGTAGGCTAATGCAACTGCGCCGCTATAGACAGCGATGATTTCTTCGTCGGATAGATTGCGAAGAAGATACGTTCGAACACTCCTTTCGGCGATGGTGACCAAGTCTGGATGAAACGTCGGCTCGCCGCTTACACAAACGACTTCAAAATCTTCGCGATTCGGCATTCGTTCTATTGCCTTAAATAGTTGAATTGCATTTTTATAATTATCGCGAGCTCCCATCAAAACAACGTAGTTTCTCGTGATTCCAAATCTTGCGCGAAACGCGTCGACCGCCGATGAGTTCGATTGCTCGAATTTCGGATCGACCCCCGGATAGGCGACGACCGTTCGGTCAGTCGGATGTTGTGGAAAGTATCGTTCGAGATCACGGGCGGTGTTGTGCGAAATGGCGATCGCGGCAGTCGCGTGCCGAATCCCACGATGCTTTTCTCGCCACATCGGTTCTTGAAGATCGCAATCGGTTTGCTCGGGGATCATGTCGTAGGCCACAATCAACGACGGCGTGTAGATTGGCGACGAATAATAGGTCGAAACGAAAAGGTCGGCATGTACTTGATCGCACACCGATTGAAGCATACGGCTGTCCGCTTCCGGCGATTTCTCATCGAAGGGTGGGACTTGGACGGATGCAATGCCGTTAATCTTCGGCCAAGTACCGTCTCGGTCTAAAACAAGAATCGATTTCGAGAACGCTTCTCGAGACCAGTCCGAAAAAAGCGTCTGCCAAAATCGAGCAACACCGGTGGTTTCCATTAAAAAGCGAAAGAAAATGGCATCGATTAAGATTCGTGGCGACGGCTCGATATAAAGCTCTTGCGGCATCATGCTTTACTCAATTCCAATGATTTTCGCTGACAAGCAATGCTCCAAGGCTGGGAGCAATGGTGCTTGCCTTGTAAGATACTTAAACAAAACAACAGCCTCGAACCATGGCAATTCAAAGCACTTTCTTGCGTCAATCATACTCGAAGTAAGTACAGGATAAGTCGATGTGGAGTATGCTGGATTTCTTTCCCGAACCATTCCTCATCCAGGTTTTAGATGTTGGTGCCGCATATTGCGGTAATCCAATATATCAACCATTGATCGACTCCAAACGCTGTCGGGTTGTCGGCTTCGAGCCCAACGCCGATGAATGCAATAAACTCAATCAGCACTATGGTCCGCCGCATCAGTTTTTCCCGTATTTCATCGGCGATGGTCAACCTACTACATTTTACGAAACGAATTAGTCGATGACCGGTTCGGTCTTCGAACCCAACACGCCACTGATTGAAATGTTCCAAGGTTTACCGGATGTGCTCCGCGTTGTCGCAAAGCATCCCGTGAACACCGTACGCCTCGATGATTTAGACGCCATCAGCGATATTGACTTAATCAAAATTGACATTCAGGGGGGTGAATTAACTGTTTTGGAGAATGCTATTCGCCAATTAAAGAATGTCGCGGTCATCCAAACTGAAATTAACTTTGTTGAGCTCTATAAGAAGCAGCCATTGTTCGCAGATGTAGACCGTTTCTTAAGATCGCAAAACTTCCAATTTCACTTTCTGACAGCTCCCTCGACACGCGCTTTTAAACCGCTTTTGCTCGATAACGAGCCGCACAAGGGATTGACTCAGACACTTTGGACGGATGCGGTTTACGTCAAGGATTGGATGCGATTGGACGAACTATCGATTCCAAAGCTGAAAAACTTTGCCGTTATCATCCACGACATCTTTCGATCGTATGATCTTGCGCACTTGATTCTCCAAACCATGGATCGGAAGGCGAACACGAGGCTCGCCAATGCTTATATGGCACGCCTAATGAATCCCGTTCCACCTTGAAGCGTCAACGCGTCCAGTCGAGTGACCCTCTAGCCTGGATGATTCATCAGCCGGAGTGCGTTAGCACCGGTTCGTAGGAATTGCTTGGAAATTGGATGTGCTGGGAAACCGGACGCTAGCGAGTACCGGCGGATTAGGCTCTTGCGATCACCGTGAGGCGGGTTTCTTTTTGGCCTTCTTGGTACCTTGCGGAACCTTCGTCGCATTCCGATTCACGTAGGAACTGTACTCCCATCGATTCATCCAACCAGCTAGATAGGGCTGGTACATTTCCGCGTCATACCAATTGATCGATTCAGGGTCAGGTTGCGTTAGGACGCGCTCTGGATAGTCTTTCCCTATAAAGCTCGCTTCAACGCTTTCATTCCATATTAGCAATTCCTTTTTGAGTCGATCAAAAAGCTCCGGCTGTTCGCTGCTCAATTCGTTGGCTTCCTTCGAATCTGCTTCGAGATCGTAAAGTTCAAACGGGCCTTTTCGAAAGTCATTGGTAAGCAACTTGTATCGATTGTCAACCAGCGCGGCCTTGGTACCAAATCGAAACGGAATCGGTTTCTCACGCGAGTCGAGATTGGCAGTCAGTACCTTTTTGAGACTCGTTCCATCGATGGGCTGGAGCATGACATCCTTCGGCAAACCAAGAATGTCAGCGATGGTCGGAAACAGATCCATAGTGCAGGCAGGGTAGTTCGTAACTCGAGGCGATGTGATTACCGAAGGCCATTCAATAATCCCGGGCACGCGCAGTCCGCCTTCGTATACCGTTCCTTTATTGCCGCGAAGTCCACCAACGGTTTCCGGTGTGATTCCCGGCAGCCCACCATTGTCGCTGCAGAAGACCAGTAGCGTGTTGTCCGCGATTCCGGTTTCCTTCAACTTTGCTCGCAATGTACCGACGCTGCGATCCAACGCCACCAACTCACCATAATGATTCGCCGAGTTCGAATCGAGTTTTTCAAACGCCAGCTTGTCCTCAGGCAACGAACGAAAAGGACTGTGCGGCGAACCAAACCAAATGATCGAAAAGATCGGCTTGTCACCCGAACGATATTGATCGATGAACTTAATCGCCTCAGCAACCGCGATTTCCGACGAGTCACCTTTGAATTCCTGAATCTCTCCTTTTTTCGACATCAACGGATCGACGTCGAAAAAATTGGTGACCGAAACCCACTCATCAAAGCCGAACTGACCAGGATTCTTCGGATCTATCTTGAGAACAGGCGCACCCGGACCTTTGAATCCATTGAGATGCCATTTTCCAAAATGCCCCGTGACATAGCCGGCGTTTTTGAGAGCTTGAGCGATCGTCTTTTCTTGCACCCGCAATCCATAGCCATGGCTTAGCACACCTGTCCGATCGTTGGATCGACCGGTGAGGACACTCGCGCGGGTCGGCGAACAGACTGGACAGCCCGCGTAAAAGCGATCGAAACGTAGTCCATTGGCCGCCATGGCATCCAAGTTCGGAGTTTTCAGCACAGGATGATTGCGGTAGCTAGTTTGTCCCCACCCCATGTCGTCGGCCATGACAAGGATAATATTAGGCCTCGATGATTCGGCGTACGCACTCGCTATCGACATCATCGTTAATAGACCAGTCAAGCAACTCAGCGAGGAGTCTCTCATTTTATCTCTTGTCCTTGGCATTTTTGGAGGCTTTCTTTTGGGCTTTTTTCTCGCTCTTTTCCGAGCTCTTTCCGTGGGCGTTCATAAATGCTTCGTCCAGAGCTTTTGGGCGGGCGTTGGTAAATTGATCCAAAACGTTTTGCAATTTCGTGACTGCAACCGTTTCCTGATTCTGCAGCTTCTCACGATTCAACGCTTGGTTCTCAAACGGATCGGCAGCTAAATCGAAGAGCTCGCCAGTCCGATAGAGTTTGTAGTGATCGTCGAACGCGAACTCACGAATCTTCATGTCAGCTTGCTGTCTCGGGGAATACCAAGAATATAGCCACTGGCGAGGCGTTCCAACTTCGCCTTTCAATTGTGGAAGAAAGCTCATGCCGTCGACGTTGGTAGGTTTGGCTACTCCTGCGGCTTCACAAATGGTAGGGAGAAAATCGGTGCTGCTGATAAGGTCGCTGCTGACGCGCCCCGATTTTATCATCGAAGGCCAACTGGCTACGAATGGCACGTGCGTACCGCGTTCGGTCGTCGTTCCTTTGCCACCACGATAGTCGGTTCCTTGAAAACGGCTGGTGATACCCGAATTGGTTCCGTTGTCGCCGATAATAAGGAGCAGCGTATTATCGCGAATCTTTAATTCTTCAAGTTTTGCATCGACACGAGCTACCATTTTGTCCATGTAGGCCGTCATGTCGGCAAAGTGCTTGGGATCGACTTTCTGTTTTTCGTCGTTCACCGTCGGATCCCAATCGGGACTATCAGGAGTCGGCTGAAAAGGATTATGTGTCAGAATCATCGGATAGTAGAGAAAGAACGGACGTTGCTGATTGCGAGTGATAAAGTCGAGCGCGAAATCATTGACGAGCGTCGGACCGTATTCGCCGTTGCTAAAATCTTTCTCGACTCCATTGTACTCGAGGCCAGCGTTGGCATATCGAGGTGGTCGTCGAGTCTGTTGCCAGAGGCACGATTCATCGAAACCGAAATGCTGCGGCGAGTCCGTCTCATGCCCTAGTTGCCACTTGCCACAAACTGCCGTGGCGTAACCAGCCTGCTTCATCAGATGTCCGAACGTCGTCTCAGTCCGAGGCAGGGTGCCGAAATTAAGATAGTTGCGAATGTTGTACCGACCTGTCATGAGCTGCACTCGAGTCGGTGTGCAAAGCGGCTGTACATGGCATCGCTCAAACCGCATGCCGCGAGCAGCAAGTCGATCTAAATTCGGCGTCTGATACGACTGGCCACCATTGGCCGTAACGCATTCGTAGCCAAAATCATCCACCATCATCAAAACAACGTTGGGACGCGATTGCGCTGCACTTAAAGCGGGCGACAAAGCAGCCGCGATAAATAGTGTGGTAAGCGCAAATGGCAACAGCAACATACGATTCATGAGATTTGCAACTTTCTAGGGCGGGGGATGGGGCAGGAGTTTCGTGCTTAACCTTCACGCGGTCTTAACAAAACCTTAACAATTGGAGTTTACCATAATGCTCGCAAAAAATAGGAAAAGGCTCGACCTCAGAAAAACCAACGCTTTGATCAAGGGGAACATAGAATGCGGCTAGGATTATACAGGCTTTTGGCAGTTGTTGGACTATTGACCGGCTGCGATTCGGCTGATATCGCCAAGCCTGATTCGACCGGAAGTTCTCCTTCGATAAGTTCCCAGTCATCAGCGACCGAAACGAACACGTCGCTTCAAGGGACGGTGAGGATCGATGGATCCAGTACTGTATACCCGATCAGCGAAGCGGCGAGCTCAGCGTTTTGCGAAAAATTCACCAAAGTCGACGTAACGGTTGGCGTTAAGGGAACCGGGGGTGGTTTCAGTGAGTTCTCGAAGGGAAGCATCGACATTTCGGATGCCTCTCGACCGATCAAGCAAAATGAGCTGGCCGAATGCGTCAAAAATGGTATTCGATTCTTCGAGCTTCCGATCGCATACGATGGTCTTGCCATCTGCGTCCACAAAGACAATGACTTTCTCGACGAGATCTCGATCGAGGATCTAAAGACAATCTATAGTGCCGACACCGCACCGAAGTCCTGGAAGGATGTAAACGCAAGTTTTCCTGACCAACCCATGAAAGTTTTCATGCCAGGAACCGATTCGGGAACCTATGATTTCTTTAAGGAAGTCGTAATTGGCAAGGAAGGAAATGTTCGATCGGACTTGACGCCCAGCGAGCAGGATTTGGCCTTGGTCAATGGTATCGCCAGCGAAAAATATGCGATCGGGTTCTTTGGAGCATCGTATTACTTTGAGAGCACCGATAAACTCAAAGCTTTAAAAGTCATCGACCCGAAAACCAAACAAGCGATTGCACCGAGTGCCGAAACCATCGAAAATTCGACTTACAGCCCGCTTGGGCGTCCGCTCTTTATCTATGTGAATGCGGCTTCAGTAAAACGTCCGGAGCTTCGCAAGTTCGTCGAGTACTATATTGATCATGCTAGCGATATCTGCCGCAGTGCTAAATGTGTTCCGCTTACAGACGCTCTCTATCAAACGGTTCGCCAACGTTTTGACGATCGAGTCGAAGGGACCTATTTCTACGATGAAGCAGGCAATTCGCGAATCGGATCCTTGTCGGAAATCTACATCGAGTCGAATCTGACTCAAGCAAAGTAGCTTATGGCGACGATTACAATCGATCCGATAAATCCATCGCAAAGCTATCCGCCTAGATCGCTTACCGCGCTCTACGTTCGCGAATGGATTGTCAAAGTGATGTTGGCTTCCTGCGGACTCTTATCGCTGCTGGTCACCGGCTCGATTATTTTTGTGCTCGTCAAAGAGTCGATGGTATTCTTTTCGATGCCGGGAATCTCGGTTACCGACTTTTTGACTTCGACCGAGTGGACGCCAACGCTGGGCAACGAAGTTCACTATGGAATCTGGGCACTTATTTCAGGAACCATTTTGGTAAGCTTCGTCGCCATGCTCATCGCATTGCCGATTGGACTCATCACAGCAATTTATCTCAGCGAGTATGCACACCGTCGAGTTCGTGCAATATTAAAACCGGTTTTAGAAGTACTGGCGGGAATCCCGACGGTTGTCTACGGTTTCTTTGCGTTGACTGTTATCACGCCAAGTCTAAAATTTGTGCATCCGGGCTTCAATATCTACAACGGCATGAGTGCGGGAATTGCCGTCGGAATACTCTGCCTTCCCATTGTAACGTCGATGGCCGAAGATGCATTGCGAGCAGTCCCACGATCGTTGAGGGAAGGTGCCTTTGGTTTGGGATGTACCAAACTGGAAGTCACCTTGAAGGTCGTGCTTCCGGCGGCCTTGTCGGGAATCATTTCGGCATTCTTGTTGGCGATTTCCCGTGCCGTTGGTGAGACGATGATTGTCGCGCTAGCCAGCGGTTCGCAGCCGCATCTGACGTTGGATCCGCGTGAAGCGACTCAGACAATGACGGGCTGGATGATTCAGATGGGTTCGGGAGATACTAGCCAGTTCGACGCTCGGTACTATTCGATGTATGCAGTGGCTTGCATTCTATTCATTTTGACCTTCGCATTGACGATGGTTGGCAACTGGGTTCGTCGACGATTCCGCGAGGCCTATGAATGAAGTCACTTGGGAATGTACTCGACGAGGCGGTTAAGCAACCGAATAGCGTTTCGCAGCGAATGGCGACGGCGGTCACTTTTCAATGGCTTTGTCGACTTACGGCTTTGTGTTCGATTCTTGTCTTGGCCGTCTTGCTCTACACGGTCTTTTCAAAAGGGTTCGCGCACTTATCGTGGTCCTTCTTAACATCGTCGCCGCATCCGGATCCGACTCGAGCTGGAATATGGCCCGCCTTGATGGGAACGTTTTGGACTTGTGCAGCTTGCGGCTTTCTCACGTTGCCGATTGGAATTGGGACCGCCATTTTCCTCGAAGAATTCCGTCCAAGAAATCGTTATATGCGATGGCTACATGCGTTAGTCGAACTCAACATTGCGAATCTTGCTGGCGTTCCGTCGGTGGTCTATGGAATTGTTGGCTTAGCGGCGTTCGTATCGATGTTTGGACTCATGGATCAGTCGGACAACGCGGGCCAATCCAAGCCACCCTTTATTGATATCGGAAGTCGCTACTACGATCAGTTTTTGACTTTGGATGACAGGGTGGTGCTGGTGCCGGTTGACTCGAATCGGTCGCCCGATACAGCCCTGCGCGAGGGGCTTGAGGCAATCGATCAAGACGGCAAGCCAATCAATTTGCACTTGATTGCCAAAGGCGAATCGGCACCAGACGTACAATCCGAGCGAGTCGTCGCTATCCGTTGGAATGAAACGCCAGGACGCGTCCACCGGCAGTCCTGGTATCACTTCACCGTTCCGTTTGGTCATAGCGTGTTGGCTGGCAGTCTGACCTTGATGCTCGTGATCCTTCCGGTTGTCATTATTTCTTCGCAAGAAGCCTTTCGCGCGATTCCACCTTCACTTCGCGAAGCCGCACTCGGTATCGGAGCGACCTCATGGCAAGCGGTATGGAACGTGACGTTGCCAGCCGCCATACCAGGCATAATGACCGGCGCCATTCTTGCGATGAGTCGCGCGATCGGTGAAGCGGCACCCATTATGATGATATCTGGGATCGTCTTTATTACGCGTGCGCCTTCGAATTTAATGTCGGTCTTTACTGTGCTGTCGCTCCAGATCTACGACTGGGCTGGACGGCACGAAGCAGGTTTTCACGCGATTTCCGCCGCCGCCATCATCGTGTTATTGTTGCTGTTGCTCGTATTCAATTCGATTGCCATTGTTATACGTCAAAAATTTAGTCAACCATGACACCGACAGTTTCTTACAAGCTACCTTCTATGAAAAACTCGATATCGACTATGGAAGCTTCTTCCTCGACACCGATCTATGAGGGCCATCAAAGACGTATCGATCCAGCGGAACCAGCTATGGCGACAGACACTCAACCGGCGGCTGTCGTTCTGAAAGGATTCAATGCTTGGTACGGAGATTTCCAAGCCTTGAGCGATATCCATTTGACGATCCCTCGCAATCGCGTGACCGCCTTTATTGGCCCGAGTGGATGCGGCAAAAGCACACTCTTGCGCTGGATCAATCGAATGAACGACACTGTGCCGTCGGCCCGGGCCGATGGCGAACTTT
This sequence comes from Pirellulaceae bacterium, assembly GCA_034408855.1. Lineage (GTDB taxonomy): Bacteria > Planctomycetota > Planctomycetia > Pirellulales > Pirellulaceae > JAIYDQ01. The sequence goes on along the minus strand of JAWXCK010000240.1, from coordinate 7,165 downwards.
TAATGGTTGACGGAAACGACGCGACACACAATATTCTCGAACGGTCGATCGATACGGTTTCCTTGCGTCGAAAAGTTGGAATCGTTTTCCAAAAGCCGAATCCTTTCCCAAAATCCATTTATGACAACGTCGCCTTTGGACCACGGCTACACTTCAAGATCGCCAGAAAGCAGCTCGATAATCTCGTTGAATGGTCGTTGCGCAAAGCTGCGGTTTGGGACGAAGTCAAAGACCGACTTCACAAGCCGGCGCTTGGTCTCAGCGGTGGTCAACAACAGCGTCTGTGTATCGCGCGAGCTATTGCCATCGGCCCGGAAATCCTTCTCATGGACGAGCCTTGTTCGGCTCTCGATCCTGCATCTACGATTAAAATCGAAGATCTAATCTATGAACTTTGCAAGCAGTATACAATAGTAATTGTCACTCACAATATGCAACAAGCGTCTCGATGCTCCAACCAAACCGGCTTTTTTTATAACGGTCAGCTAGTCGAATGTGGGCCAACGGTGGACATTTTTACGCATCCAACGCATAAGAAGACCGAGGATTACGTTACTGGAAAGTTCGGGTGAAATTATGTCGTTGCATCTACATCGAGATCTAGAAAATCTTAATCAGGAATTGATGAGTCAAGCCGGGCGTGTCGAACAAATGATCTACGACTCGGTTAATGTGCTCTGCGAGCGTCGCTACGATTTAGTTGCTCGTATCTTGGCTGAAGATGATGTGGTCGACCAGAAGGAAGTTCGTCTTGAAGAAGAATGTTTAAAACTTTTAGCACTTCACCAGCCGGTTGCGAGTGACCTTCGTCGTATTACGACTATTTTGAAACTCAATTCCGATCTTGAACGCATTGCCGACCTAGCCTGCAACATTGCCGAAAGAGCGGAATGTTTACGAGAGTTTCCGTATTTTCCGATGCCCGACGAGCTCGTGTCGATGGCGAGCAATGCGACAGAAATGCTGCGCACGGCACTGGATGCCTTCGTCAATTCAAATACCAAAATGGCGATAGCCGTGGTGAAGCTTGAAGCGAGAGTCGACGAGCAAAATCGCGAGATTATCAAAGCGATCGAGGCATTGCTTTGCCAAGATCCGAATCATGTCCAACCTGCTTTGCATGTTTTCTCCGCGACGAGACAAATTGAACAAGTAGCCGATCATGCGGCGAATGTCGCGGAAGAAGTCATCTATATGATCGACGGAGAAATCGTTCGGCACAAACACATTCAGCTTGTTAAAAGTTCTCATGGCTAACCGAAAAATTCTGGTGATCGAAGACGACCGGGCTCTATCCGAGATCATTTGCTATAACCTACAACAACACGGCTTCGAAGTCATTTCGGCGTTTGATGGTCAGAGCGGACTCAGTTCGGCTCTGCATCGTCCGCCGGAAGTCGTGCTCCTCGATGTAATGCTGCCGGTTTTGGATGGAATCGAAGTTTGTCGGCGATTGCGATCGCATCCCGAGACGAACCAATGCGTCATCCTGATGCTGACCGCAAAAGCCGAAGAAGCCGATCAATTGCTGGGCTTTTCTGTCGGGGCCGATGACTATGTGGTGAAACCTTTTAGCGTCAAGGTTTTATTGGAGCGGATCAAGGCCCTACGACGGCGATTGATTACAGAGCCTGGCGATCAACCTGCGATCGCCGTGCAAGGAATTGTCATCGACCGAGTTCGCCATCATGTAACGCTTCAAGGTGAAGAACTCGATCTAACCCCCTCAGAGTTTCGCTTGTTGGAAACACTGATGAGAGACCCGGGGAGGGCTTACGAAAGGAACGATCTGATCAACCTCGCCCTCGGTGAGGATACGGTTGTCCTCGAACGGACTATTGATGTGCATATTCGGTCGTTGCGAAAAAAATTAGGAGAGAGTGGAGATCTTATCGAAACCGTCCGCGGTGTCGGATATCGATTTCAAGATCAGCGCAATACGAAACTTTGAAAGACTCAGATATAGAACATGACTTCGTTGGTTTGCGTCGCTTCATGGGCAAGTTGGTCTAGGCGAATGCCTCGAAGTCGTTCCTGGTTGGATTCTTCAATTTCTTCCCAAACCTGTTCCAAAACGCGGTTTACCGGCGTCTGTACCGACTTGGTTTGCAAAAGCGATCGCGGAGATACGGCGTCGATGATCTCTGCAAGCGTGATGGTCGATGCCGGTCGTTGCAAGCGATATCCGCCGGACGCCCCTCGGCTGCTTACGACCAGACCTGCTACCTTAAGTTGTTGGAGTATTTGGGTTAGAAACGGAAGGGGGACCTGATGCATCTCAGCAATCCCTCGCAATGACACCGGCTGCTGAGCGTCCAGTCGGATAGCGAGTTCCAACATGGCAACGGCAGCATAGTGCGATCGAGCAAGTAGACTCATTGTGCGAATCTCAATCTTGGGTATGAAGTCCGCATTCGGTTTTATTCGTCCCGCTCCAACGTCCTGCGCGTTCGTCTTCGCCTAAGGAAACCGAACGTGTGCATGGCCAGCAGCCGATACTCATGTAGCCTGCGTCGTGCAGTGGGTTATACGGAATATCGAGGCTAGTGATCATGCCCCAAACTTGCTTCTTAGTCCAATTAGCAAGTGGACTTACTTTGACGAGCTGGAATTTCTTATCCCATCCCACGATCGGTGCGACAGCGCGGTCGGGACTCTGATCGCGGCGAATGGCACTCGCCCAGGCAAGCATTCCTCGAGCCGCTTCTTTTAACACAGAAAGCTTGCGATCTGCGCAGCATCGGTTAGGTTCGTTTCGATAGACGGGGCCTCCATTCAATCGTTCGTACTCCTCGACACTCAAGGGATGGCGTTTGTATTCGACTTCGATTCCATATCGTTCCTTGATTCGTTCGCGCAATGCGAGCGTCTCTGGAAACTGATAGCCGGTATCTAAATTGAAGATTGGAGTTTTGGGAGCGATCTCCGATAGTATGTGAATGATCGTCATCCCCTCAGGCCCGAAAGCTGTTGCCATTGTGAAGCGATCTCCAAATCGCTCGACGGCCCACTGAAGAATGTCTTGCGGCGAAGCAGTTTCAAGGCTTGCGCTAACCTTCGCAAGCTCGCTCAACAATTCCGGTGTCGGTTCGATTATCGGCAACGTAGCTAGTGATGTAGGCGGGAAACTTCTGTCGGCGACGCTGTCGACAATCGGAAGCGCACTTTCATGCAATAACCTCGGACGCTCACCGCCATTCGATGTTTTTGCTAGACTACTCATTGAAAGCCATTCCTGAGAATCATGAAACCGACGCGCTGATTAATTTATCCGCGTTTAAATCATACAATCTTGACCCAAATAGTAAAGATTGGTTCGCGATTGGTTCGCGGTTCGAGTTTTTTCAGGCAATTCCAGGCTGAATATCCAGCCCAAACTCTATATTCCCTTGCGGTGAAAGCAGTGCTATGCCTAAGCTAACTATCGATGGAATAGGAACTTACGAAGTTCCTACCGGAAAACGACTCGTCGCGGCTTTGAGTGAGGATGCGGCTACCGACCAGCTTCATGCCTGCGGTGGAAAAGCTCGCTGTACGACCTGTCGCGTCGAGTTCATCGACGGCGAGCCCGATAAAATGACTCGAGCCGAGAAGGAAATCTTGGCCACTCGAGGCGTGACTGGCGTTCGGCTTTCTTGCCAGATGCTTTGCGATCACGACATGTCCGTTCGACTCATCAGCCGATTCGAAGGGAGCGGTCGAAAAGATTGCGGCTCGCCGGTCGCTGCTGATATCGAACCGTCGCCGGTTGAGTGGGTTGATAAATAATCGCAACTGCACAAAGCAAAACGATTTGTAACCGTTCGCTCGCCGATCAGCCGGAACGCGTTGCAGCGATTTCTCTACGGGGGAGTTGTTGCGCGATCGCTGGTTCGCAACCATGCGATTAATTCGGCTAACGACGGCGGTGGAATTTGTTGTTGCATGCCGGTCGGCATCAACGACTGGCCAAGTCCTTTCAACTGCTCAATCTCGTTGCGGGCGACCGTTGTGAGTTTCCCACCTGACTCGGCGAGAATGATTTGGTTGGCAGATTCTTCACGGATGACGCCGAGCAAAACTCGACCATCCTCCAGGAGAATCGAATAGGATTGAAACCGAGGATCGACTTCACGATTCGGGTCGAGAATGCTGATCAGCAACTGATCGGGCGATTTCTCGTGCAAAGATTTTAAAGGCGGACCTACGTCTTGACCTACTTCGCCGATGCGGTGACAGGCTGAACAATTCTTTTGAAAAATCTCTTGCCCTCGTTGAAGAGCCACTGAATCCTTTTCCAATTCAGATGCCGACTGAAGTACTGCGCGATATTCCTCGATGACGGCTTGTAGCTGAACGTCCGTAGTATTGGTAGCTGTCAGCAGTTTGACAAATCTCTTTTTTATCGAAGCAGACGGGTGATTGGACATCCGTTGGCGAACGGTTGGCGAAATTTGCGTGATTGGAATCCGATTATCTTCGAGGGCTTCGGCAAGAATAACTACCGCTTCCGGTTGACTTACCAATGCGATGAGCACGGGTTCATGTAGTCGCGGAGTCATACCGGAGAAACGATCTAACAACGCCGACGCCGTCGTTTTGGGGTCCGCCCATAGGCAGGCTTCCAATGTCGCCAATTGGCTGTCATTGGATTGGCTAGTCACAAGCAGACGATCCAGTTCTTGTTTCCGATCATCCGCACTGGAAAACCGAAACCATGCAGACCGCCGCTTTTGCTCTTGCGGGGTAAGTTCGACTTGATGGACTGCGAGGTTAATCGCCGCTCGCCATCGAGCAATATCATCGGCGGACCAACAATCAAAGAATCTATCGGCAGCGCTTTTTGATGGAAGTTTTGCAATGGCGTCGGCCCAAACGAAGGATCGCTCCGGTGAATTGTTGAGATCATCGTGAACAAGCTTTTGAAGATGCGTTTGGAGAGCTGCTACGGCCTTGGTGTCATTCTGAGCCAACTGCTGGCACCAATACGGGAGCAAACTAGCGAGCCATATTTGCTGACGGCTTGCATCATCTCGATGTTCGCCGCTAGCGAACGTTCCGAACAACTTCCAACTATCTTGAGCGGCAACGGCAATGATGACCGAACGTGTGGTAACGTCGGTTACGTTCGGAATCAGTTGCTGTAATAATTGAATCGATCGAACGCGAGGTAATGAGTCAGTTGCCATCGCCAATTCTAACAGCAAGCGAGCGTCGCCCCGCTTAACGAGTTTCTCGACAAGCTCTGGGTTCGATAGAACGGACGCGGTGTGATTCGATCGACTCGCAAGTTGAATCGCATGTCGATTCACCTGCGTGTTGTCGTAGTGTAGCGACGATAACAAAACTTCTTCGTCGAGTTTTCCAAATCGAGCCAGAAGGTGCATTGCGAGCACCCGCGCTGCCGGATTCGTAGAATCAATCGCCAGTTTTCGCAATGGTTCGTGAGTGTCGAGAGCTTGCCGCTCGATGAGAAGTTGGCTTGCCATGCGACGCTGCCATTCAATGGAACTCGATAGTCTTTCCACCATCGCAACATTCCCAAGTGCGGCAATGGCAGACTCTGAAGCTCGCTTGTTTTCGATGGCGGCGTCGGCTTCGCTCTGAATGCGACTGACTCGCCAAATACGACCGCGGTCACTGCCGCTCGTTAAATCGAGATGTTTTTTAATCATAGGCGGCAAGCTTTTCGGATGTTCGATAACTTCACGATACATATCGGCGATGTAAAGAGCGCCATCGGGTCCATCGCCCAGTTGGACAGGGCGAAACCAGATATCGGACGAGCGAACAAATTCTGTATGATCGTCGATACGAACACCTTTCCAGAATAAGTTATCCGGTTCCAATTTTTTCCGATGGATGAGATTGCTTCCAACATCGCACACTAAAGCCGTATCAAAACCTGGAACGCCAAATTGAGCTTCGCTATCGACAATCCAAGTGCCTGTCGCACCGGTAAAATAGCCCGCCGCTCGCCCGCCCCCTTCGATCGCACCTGGCGATTCGCCGCTGACGCGTAGTCGAGTTCGCACGATTCGCCACGGTTCGATAGGGCTGCTCCGAAAAACTTCGGCTTGCGGACCGTCTGCGGCGATACTTCGACGTGTGGTGATTGGGAGAGAGCCGATAACGTGTTTCGAGAGCCATCGATCCATATCGATGATTTGTTGCAGATGGTCGCTGTTGCTCGTCACAAATCGATCACCCCACCGATTGAAAGCGGCACCATGTTGCCCACCACCCGAAGTCGCTTCGATGCGTTTATGGATCGGATCGATTCGAAAATCCCGGCCTCGCAATTCAAGCGGGGCATTCTCGACGATCGCCCCAGAAAGCGAAGCACCGCTACTGCTGGTCGAACCGGTAAGGTACCCATCGACGCCCCATCGCAAGCTATTAGCCATCCCTTGAACATTGCTCCGGCCAAAGCCGTCGCACCACGTCTCTACAGCATCGTGTCGACCATCTTGATCGATGTCGCGATACCAAGTCATCTTCGGAGGTGCGATGACGATCACGCCGTCTTTCCATACATGAATTGCCGTGGGCCAAGAAAGTTTTTCGACGAAGACCGATCGCTGGTCCATGGTTCCGTCATGATTCGTATCGGTAAGTTTCGCAATACGCCCGAGAAAGTCATTTTCTTGCTCGCTGTAATCGATCATCTCGACGACAAACAGATTGCCGAACCCATCGAATGAGAAGGCGATCGGATCGAAAACCAAAGGCTCGGCCGCGACGAGCTCAATCTTGAAACCCGGCGCTACTTCGAAACTCTTGAGAGCCGCTGAGGGACTTAGCGATGCGATGCGAGGAAGTTCAGCAGAGTAATCTCGTTCGACCGCGACTTCGGCTTTGTTCCCATCTTCGGCAAGCGATGCTCCAAACCAATTTAGGACAGTCCCTATACCTAAAGTAAAACCAGCAAACGTAAGAAGAATACGCAAGTTCATGTTTATCTCAGTAAAATGTTTAGCGCGAAGCAATCGAAAACGAACGCTGTCGGTAAAATCCAATAGTCTATGATGTGACAGGATACAATCGATTCACTATACTGGTTATCCTGCGAATCAGTATTTTTCAACGTAACCGTTCACGGGGCGGGGAGAATTTGAGGAGCGGGTTGGTTTGAGAGCTTTGCTTGGATGGCTTGAACAAGGTATTCGAATGCGTTTCGTTTCTG
>JAWXCK010000239.1:0-35408 GCA_034408855.1 Pirellulaceae bacterium | reverse complement strand
TGGTTTTTGCAATCACTCAGTCCAGTGTTTTCCTTGTATTTCACTGCTAAAATCGATTGCGGATCACGAAAACCACCCACAGTTTCTGCGGAAGAGCCCGATTTACCGTACTTTGATCGCGCGCGATTCGCAATCGAAATGGTAGTGGCAAACTCATTTTCGTACTCGGATCCGATCGTATTTTGCTTGAAAAATCGGCGATTTTGCGGTGGGTACCCTGATGAAATTCTCCGACTGCTAGCCGCCGTGCCGCTAATTGACAGCTTATGTAAGGGTCGAATGACGGTCAGTCGCTTCGGAGGGCGTCTAAAATTTTGGTTTGCATGGCTCGCCGAACTGCTACTAAGCTTGCCAAAATTCCAAAGCAGGCGACGACGCCCAGCATGGCTAACGGCGAGAGAAAATTGGGGCGAATGTTTCCATGGAGCAAGGTTGGCAGGAGCGATATGGCGGCTGATAGGCAGCCGATACCCAGTCCCGCAATTAGGAGCGTCAGACTCTCAAAGAACAGCAGTTTGCCTACCCGCCACCGTGTAAATCCCATTGCTCGCAACAAGCCAAATTCGGGGCGTCGCTCCATGACTGATCGCAATTGCACAACCGCCAAACCAAAAGTTCCCAACAATAATCCAAGGGCACCGAGCGACTGAAATGCTTTTAAATAAGTGTTTTGCACAGCCAGAAGGTTTTGCAAGACGGAATCGCTTTGAACGACGTCCATTCCTTCGTCCGACCAAGTCGATTCCAATAGTTCTGATACTTGATCCACCGAAGTTTTTTCCGCTTCCACGCCGCCGTCTTTGCCGGCGACGCTTACCAGCCATGATCGACTGCCGCTAATGTTGGGAAATGCGCGATTAAAGTTTTCTTCACCGAGCAGAAGGCTTCCCTGAAGGATCGTATTCTGCAGAAGCCCCACGGTTTCAAAGTGGAGTTCGGTGGATCCAAATGTATACGCAAACTTCTGGCCAACTCCGCCGGTCAAGTGCAGTGCCCACAAGGCCGTATTCTGATCGAGCATCACGGGGAAAGGATGCGCCGCAGTTCCGTCGCCTTCGCGTTGCAACAAGCTCCAATGCGATGATTTTTCAGCTTCGTTTTCCGGTTTCGCCGTTCCAGCCCATGCAAACGTCGCTTGCTTGGGGCGACTTCTTTCGAACGGAACGATTCTCGCATTGACTCCGAGTACACGCGGTTGAGTAGCTTGGTAAAGGTTATTGCACCCCGCATCATCGCCGTCGCGGACTCGCATCGCAACGATGGTCGCTCGATCGAGCAATACCGCTTTGTCGCCAAGTATTTCTCGAAGGTACGCTTCGTCGCTCAAACTCTTAGCGATCGGGACACTCGATTCGGCGATCAATTGAAAGCCGCCTGTTCCTTGCAAATCGGGTGATGCTTCAAAGAGGCCGATCGAAAGAATCAACAATGTCGCAACGGAGACCAACCCAATGGCCAATGCCGAACGCATCGGATTGCGGCGAATACTGCTGATAGCAAGTGTACGTAACGATGATGTCGCGGTTGCTACTCCTACTGAATTAGTTTGCGAGTTCTTTATGGCTTGTAAATTTCCAATCGGAGTGGGCGATTTTTTTAATTGCCGCAAGGTTTCCATCATCATCGCTGCCAGCGCCAGCATCCCCGCTCCGACGAACGCTCCACCGGCTGCTTGCCCATTCAAAAACAACCCGACGATGGTCACCGCCAACGTTGCACACGCCAGCAAGATAGCAACGATTTTTGTCCACAAATTTCTCTTTTGTCCAACGACAACCGGCGCTTCCATTCGACCACGGAGCAACCGCACCATCGGTTGCCGAGCGAGCATGCGAGTTGCTAGCCAAATGGTAAGCCATGTCATCAGCAATCCTGAGAGCAGTCCGATTGCTAGGCTTCGCCCGGTGACAAAGAAAGCCAAAAACGGTGCCCCCACCGCTCCAATCCACCACGTTCGCAATAGCGATAAGACGCTGAAGGCATACAGCACTCCTAGCCCAACACCCAAAAGGCAGCCGACAATGGCGAGCCCAAGTCCTTCAACGAAGATCAGTCGTCGAACATTTTTTAATGGCCATCCCAGCGATAAGAGTAATCCCCAATGCGAAGCCCGACGCTCGACGCCCAATCGAAAGAGGAGTGAAACGAGGATCAGGGCTGACAAGATCACAAAAAAACTGAGCGCTAGAAAGAGCACATCAAAAGGCGTTGTCCCTCGAGCTGCTGAAAGTTGCTGCTCGCGAAGCGGGATAACTTGCCATCCGAGGCTACTAACAATCGGTCGAATCGCATCTTGCAGTTGCTTTTCAACTGCTTCTTTCGAGCCAACGGCTTCGGATGAAACTCGAATCGAACTCACCTTTCCGAATCGCGAACCAAATAACGCTTGACCGCGTTCGAGGGTCATGAATAGCTTAGGCGTCAGACGATGCATCTGCCAATAATCGTCATCTTCATTTCGAATTTTCCGAGTCAACGAAAATGGCAAGTCCCAGTCGTTGATCGACGCCTGGTCGGTGATTCCAGGCACGTCTGGCGTAAGGGCTGGATCATTAAAAACGGTCGGCGATTGATTGAAGAGGGTTGTCTGCCGACGATTCGGGCCCTTTTTGGGTGCGATCAATTCCGGTTCGGTAAGTGGAACAATGGCCGCAATTTTAAGGTCGAATGAAGCTTCGACTTCGCGGCCGTCGACGGTCTCTGGTAAAAAATAGTCGATTTGCAAAGAATCGCCGACGGCGACGTTGAGCTCACTGGCCAACCATGAATTGATCAACGCATCACCGTTATCGAGCAGCGTGATATTCTGAATCGATGGATCTTCAAAGCCAATCGATTTGGCATGCAGCGTCAACGGATCGATTGCTGAAATGGTGGAATAGGCGATCGATAAACCGTCCGCATCGTCGGATACTTTGCGAATGCCGTTGGCAAGGTACGTGAGGACGCGACTGATTTTCGATTCTGGCCAAATCGCGCTAATCTTTGTTACGATACTATCGGGCAGCAGCATTTGATCGGTCGTTACTTGGTAGTAGTCAATGATTTTGACGACCGACGGCTGGGATTCTGTTTTCAATTCTCCGAGACTCTCGTCTGGAAAGCGGCGTTCGATGTGAGAGACCCTGATTCCGATATCGACCAGCGATAGCGGCAAGCTCTCAAGCAACTGAAGTTGGATTGCTTTCGAAGGATTCGATGATGCTGCCGGTTTCTTGGAATCTTCTAGCGGCATCTGTTTGGTGCGACTCGATGATTCAGTTGCATTCATCGCGTCTGGTTGTGGAATGATTGCGCCGTTCACTTCGCCTTCGCGACCCAAGACGCGCTGAATTGTTTCCAGAGAAAGAAAAGCATTCTTCGACGGACGCTGGTTGCTTCGCAAATCGAACCGCCCAAGCGATCGACTAGGAATAATTTGAATCACTTTTTGTCCGGGCAGATTTACCGTTTCGCTATCGCGACGACCAAGCGGGCTATCGGCAGGTACGGCTGCTTGAGCAGGTAAGCGAATGGTTACCTTGCTACCGACGTCGACGTTGAGTTCGTCGGCCAAGGTTTGATTCAAGACGATTTCATTCGGGCCGATTTCGATGGAGGGCATCGAGTCACCAAGTAGCCAAAAATCTTTGGTAACGCCCATCACCAAAACACTGCCAGCCCGCGTGGTGCCATCGACATCGTTCGGTGAACTTTGCGTTTTTTCGACAGTTGTCTGAGGGAAAAATATTGCTGGAATCGGCTGGCCGACTTCGTCGATTGGGAACTTCAAATCGTCGTGCCAGCGTTCAATGACCGACTGTTCAAAAAATCGCGGAGCAAGCAGCAGATGATCGATTTTGCCGAGTCTATCGAGAGCCAGATATTTTAACGACCCTCGAACGCTGTCCCCGACCAAGAGCGCGCCAACGATGACGGCCGTTGCTGCCGATACACCTAAAGCAACCGGCCACAACATACTGCGGTAAAAGCGAAGACCCTTCATGGCTACTTGTAATAGCCCCAAGGTTTTCACGGATTGGCTGGGCAATTCATTTTCGACTTTCTGCGTCATTGCGATTGCCCTTTGGTGAGCGATAGTTGTCGGCTCATTTGAGAGGCAAGTTCTGCCGAGTGCGTGACGACGACCAGCAATGTGTTTTCTTGCCGCTGTAAATCTAAAAGCAGTTGGCCGATCTTGCGAGCATTTTCAGGATCGAGATTTCCAGTCGGCTCATCCGCCAAGATCAGCGTCGGACGAAGCAGCATTGATCGCGCGACAGCGACACGTTCTCGTTCACCGCCGCTAAGTTCACTAGGCAAATGCGAGATGCGATCACTGAGCCCAACCGCTTCGAGAAGATTCGTTGCGCGTGAATAGTGCTCGGCAGTGCTCCGTCCTTCCGCTAATGCGGGAAGAAGCGTGTTTTCGAGGACACTCAGTTGGGGCATCAAATGATGGTCTTGAAAGATAAAGCCGATATGTTTGCGTCGAAATCGAGCTTGTCCGGCGTCGTCTAGCGCAAACGGGTCTTCGCCGAGCAACTGAACCGAGCCGCTGGTAGGTCGGTCCAAGGTGCCCAGAATGTGGAGCAAGGTCGATTTGCCGATTCCGCTCGGACCGGTTACGGCGATGCTTTCGCCTCGATCCATCGAAAAGCTCAACTCTTTGAGCACCGAAAGATGGTCATGAGCTGTTTCATACGATTTGCTAACCTTCGAAACGATCAAATCTTGGTCGGTCATTGGCTTCGGTCATTGTCAGAAAAAGGCGGGCTTACGCGATGCAATTAAGAATCAGTCCTTTATTATCTTACCGTCTTACGCTTAAGTGCGGTCGCAGTTCGGTTGGCTATTGATCACGGCGAGTCAGAAATAAATTTTGCGCATTAGCCGACGGCCGTTAGGCCCGGTTATCACAAGGAAACCGGAGCTAACGCTCTGCGGCTAATTGCGTAGCTTCAATTACTGACCTGCCTTGGGCTATTGATGAGTCCACCATCGAAAATCTGAGCGACTTCGCTACAAAAAAGACGGCCAATTGTGCTAAACGCCCGATTCGCGATTGACGATTGAGCCCTCGAACGGTTATTTTAGAGCTCCGAAAGCCGGTATTTTTGGTTGGGTGAAGGGTGTATTTCCTTCCCGCGAGCCTTGCTCGTTGACCCCCGGACTTTCTAATTTGCCCCCCCAGTTTGATCGGGAATAGACCGCTGAAGGTCACGACTGCATTGTTACAAATTGATAACAAAGCATAAGTTACCTGTGTTGGCAACCGCCAGCATTGCGCCCGGGAAAAGCCTTGGGAAACTTGAAAGGTCAGTTGATACATATGGCGACAGAATTAGTCCAGAAATTGATCGAAGCGGGAGCTCACTTCGGTCACCGCGTCAGCCGATGGAATCCGAAGATGGCTCCGTATATCTACGGACGCAAGAATCTGATTCATATTATCGATATTCGCGAAACGCTTCGTGGAATGCTGCGAGCCAAAAAATATCTTAGTCAAGTTGCGAATGGCGGTTCGTTGATTTTGTTCGTTGGGACAAAGCGACAAGCATCCGAAGTCATTCAGCGAGAAGCTACGCGCTGCGGCATGCCGTTTGTCAGCGAGCGTTGGCTGGGTGGGGCGTTGACAAACTTCCGCACCGTGCGAAACCGAATGAGCCGACTTGAACAGCTCGAGAAGATTATGGGCGGCGAAGAGCTCAATACCTTCTCGAAGAAAATGCAGTCGTCGCTCAAGCGAGAATACAACAAAATCTATCGTAACTTGAACGGTTTGCGATCGATGAATCGAATCCCAGAATGCTTGGTGATCGTCGATCCTAACAAGGAAAAGAACGCCATCAAGGAAGCTCGAAAGCTTGGGATTACGACCGTTGCCTTAATCGATACCGATTGTGATCCATCGTTGATCGATCTTCCGATTCCAGGCAATGACGACGGTATTCGATCGATCGATCTGATCATGAAGCAATTGGCGGATGCCGTTCTTGCAGGACGAGCTGAGAATCCTGAATCGCAGAAGTCAGCTCCAGCCGCAGCGTCAGCGCAAGCCGCACCGCCGGCTGCGGCCGCGATCTCGGCAGAAGAAGCTGAGAAATCCGAACAGTCGCAGCCTGCGTAATGCCGTAATGCCGTAGTGCGATGGTCGTTTCGTGCATTCCGCGAAGAAAAAGTCAGGCCGCCGAAGTTCGGCGAGCAAGTTTGGCTACATTAACTTCTTCGGAATATGCCTCGACTTGTCATTTGCAATCTTACATAAACCAATAGTCTGTCTGTATTTAAAGAGGAGTTATAAAAATGGCCGATATAACCGCTGCTGCTGTAAAAGCCTTTCGTGAAAGAACCGGCTTGCCGTTGATGGATTGCAAGCAAGCATTGGCTGAAGCGAATGGCGATCAAGAAAAGGCGATCGAATTGCTTCGCAAGAAGGGGCAAAAGCTTGGTGAGAACCGAACCGATCGCGAAACGGCGTTCGGAAGATTTGGGATTTTTGCTGGCACAACCAAATCCAACGGCGCGATTGTTGAACTGAAGTGCGAAAGTGCTCCAGTGACGCAAAATGAAGAATTTATTCAGTTGGCATCCGATTTAGCTGAAGCGCTTTCCAAGAGCAGCGTAACGACCGCTGACGAACTTCTCAAGCTGAAGTCGCCAAGCAAGCCTTCGATTTCTCTCGGCGAACAACGCGATGAACTATTCAATCGCATTCGCGAAAAATTTGAGGTTGGTCGCTTCACTCGATTCGAACGAACATGTGGCGGTTACTCGCATAATAGCGGTACGGTCGCCGGTGTTTTATTGCAGATCCAAGGTGGAACAGACGAAGCTGCCAAAGACGTTGCGATGCATGTCGCGGCGATGCGTCCAGCGGCGTTGACTACCGCCGAACTCGATCCAGCGATTGTTGAACGAGAGCGAGAAATGCTTCGGCAAGCCGCCCTTCAAGAAGGGAAGCCTGCAGCGATCGTCGACAAGATGGTCGAAGGACGATTGAAGCAATTTTATGCGGAGCGCGTTCTTCTGGAACAGCCATTCGTTAAAGACGACAAACAAACCGTCGGTCAGTATGCTTCGAGCCACGGCCTTAAAGTCAACAAGTTTGTTCATTACGTTCTAGGCGAAATCTCGGCTTAAGATCGTTCGATCGATAAGTGGCGTAAGCTTCTAGCTTGCGATAGAAAAATCGTAAGCCGAATACGTACGCCACTTTTGAACTCGGACACTATTTGCAATGCATATTGATTTTGTTGCAGTATGAGAAAGTAGAAATAGCCTAGGATGGTTGAACCCACTACGAAAGCTGAAACGCCGTTTTACCATCGCGTGATCCTGAAGCTGTCTGGCGAAAGCTTGGCGCATTCCGGCGAGCGCGGTATCAGCATGGATGAAGTGACGGTCATCGCCAAGCAGATCCAGAACGCGCATGCGCTGGGGTGTCAGATCGCTGTCGTCATCGGCGGTGGGAACATTCTTCGCGGTGCCCAATTCAAAGGTTCCAGCGGTGAAAAAATCCAAGAAGCGACCGCCCACTATATGGGAATGTTAGCGACGGTGATCAATGCGTTGGCAATGCAAGATGCGCTCGAACACATCGGTTGTGCAACACGTGTTATGTCTGCAATTCGCATGGATGGAGTCGCCGAGGCCTATATTCGACGACGCGCTATCCGGCACTTGGAAAAAGGGCGAATCGTCATCTTGGCGGCTGGAACGGGCGGTCCGTATGTCACGACCGATACGGCGGCGGCTCAGCGCGGACTGGAACTAGACGCCGATATCGTACTCAAGGCGACGAGAGTCGACGGTGTCTACAGCGAAGATCCAGAGAAAAACCCGCATGCGATCCTCTATCGAGATCTAGATTACGACACGGTCATCGAAAAGAACTTGAAAGTCATGGATTCTACGGCAATCGCTCAATGCCGAACGCACGGACTGCCTATCCTAGTCTTCAACTTCAAGAAAGATGGTAATATCGTAAAGGCCGTGAGCGGCCAGGCGGTCGGCACGCGGATTAGCCCTCGCAAAACAAACGCCGAACAAGTCTGATCCAAGATTTTGTAGATTGCGATTGTAACTTCATATCGAGTAACGAAAGAAATCAATCATGAGTTTGAATGACGTCACATCAGATGCAGAAGAGCGGATGGAAAAAGCTCTTGGAATACTTAAGAACAACCTCGCTGGAATTCGAACGGGTCGGGCAACACCAGGATTAGTCGACTCGGTTCGAGTCACTGTTTATGGTTCTCAAAGTCCACTCAAACAACTGGCTTCGGTCGGCGCCCCAGAACCGAATCAACTAGTCATTCGTCCGTTCGATCCAAGCACGATTAAAGATATCGAAAAGGCCATTGTTGCCAGTGAACTTGGTTTGAATCCACAGAACGATGGACGCATCATTCGAATCAACATCCCGCCCCTTTCGGCTGATGTTCGCAAGAAATTGGTAACGCGAATCAAAGAGCTTGCTGAAGAAGCCCGGATCAGTATTCGAAGCATACGTCGCGACGCGAACAAAGCTGTCGAGACGGCTGAAAAGGATAAGCTGGCGGGGGAGGATGATTGCGAAAAAGCCAAAGAAGAAGTTCAAGAGCTCACTAAGAAATACGAAGCATCGGTTGGCGAACTTGCGAAGTCGCGTGAGTCCGATGTGATGGAAGGATAACCTCGAGTGACAGATCTATTTCGATTGGATGGCAGTGTCGCGGTCGTTATCGGCGGAACTGGCGGGCTGGGTGGATCGATGGCAAGCGCGTTGGCCAAAGCTGGGGCAGCAGTTGCTGTCGTCGGGCGCAGTCAACAGCGAGGTGCCGAACGTGTCGAGCAAATTGTGGCCGATGGTGGACGAGCAATTTTCCAAGCAGCCGATGCGCTGAGTACGACGTCATTGGAAGACGCTTGCGCAGCAATCGAAGCTGCGCTTGGGCCAGTGACAACGCTGGTAAATGCCGCCGGCGGGAATCGGCCCGAAGCGACACTGCCGCCGGGGGCCGATTTTTGCAATCTGAACTTGGATGCCTGGCGCGACGTTTTCGATCTCAATTTGGTCGGCGGCGTCTTGCTACCAAGCCAGGTCTTCGGTCGACAGATGTTGAAGCGGCGTTCGGGCAGCATTATCAATATCGCGTCGATGGCCGGTATGATTCCGCTGTCGCGAGTCGTTGCGTATTCCGCTTCAAAAGCTGCCGTGATCAACTTGACGCAGTTCCTGGCTCGGCAATGGGCCACCGATGGAATCCGCGTCAATGCGATTAGCCCCGGATTTTTCCCGGCTGAGCAAAATCGCGCCTTGCTTTATAACGCCGATGGGAGCTTGTCTGCCCGTGGTCAGCAGATCATCGGGCACACGCCGATGGCTCGATTTGGTGATTGCTCCGAGCTTTCGGGCGCAGCGATCTTTCTGGCTGCCTACAAAGCATCTTCCTTTGTCACTGGTCAAAACTTGGTCGTCGATGGCGGTTTTTCATCGACCACGATTTAGCTTCATAAATTTTCAACATATTCATCCTTACTATCGGAGCGAAGTTTACTCATGGCCCAACTTAAAGTTCGACAAGATGCTTGTGATCTCGATTTCTTATCCTTAGGAGCTCTGGTCCATCGCCTCGATCCGGGGATCATCCCGTTTCGCAAAGCTCGAAACTTCGATATTCACGTCTCGGGTGGTGAATACAACGTCGCCGCGAATTTGGCCGACTGCTTCGGTCTCAAGACTGGTGTCGCGACGGCGATGGTCAATTATGGGATCGGCGAATTGGTTCAAAATCGCGTCCGCGAGATGGGCGTCAAGACATTTTATAAGCACTTTGAACACGATGGCGTTCGCGGTCCGAACATTGCAACGGTCTACAGCGATCGCGGTCAAGGCGTTCGACCGCCAGTCGTGTTTTACAATCGCGCCAATGAAGCCGGTGGATTGCTCAAGCCAGGCGATTTCGATTGGAAATCGATCTTCGCAGCCGGAGTCCGTTGGTTCCATTCCGGAGGGATATTCGCCGCCCTGTCGCCGACAACGGCGGATTTGATCGTCGAAGGCATGAAAGCGGCTCAAGCCTCGGGAGCTGTGACATCGTTCGATCTTAACTATCGTGCCAAGCTTTGGGCAACGATCGGTGGTGCGGCCAAAGGCCAAGAGATGATTTCGAAAATCGTCGCTAACGTCGATATGCTCGTCGGCAATGAAGAAGATCTTCAAAAAGGGCTCGGTATTGAAGGACAGGATGTAGAATCCAAGTCGAAACTCGATCCAGATTCGTTCTTCAAGATGATCGAGCGCGCCGTCACCAAATTTCCAAATGTGAAGATGGTAGCAACAACCCTTCGCGAAGTCCGATCGACCAACCGTCACGAGTGGGCGGCGGTTCTTTGGTACGACGGACAACGCTATGTCAGCCCAACCTGTGAACTCGACGTAGTCGACCGCATCGGCGGTGGCGACGGTTTCGCATCTGGCTTGATCTATGGGATGCTTAAAGGCAAAACGCCTGACGAATCGTTGCGTCTAGGCTGGGCGCACGGAGCGCTATTGACGACTTTCCCCGGCGATACGTCGATGGCCAAACTACCCGAGGTCGAGTCGATGGCTCAAGGCGGCTCCGCTCGCGTCCAACGATAGGCGTGGAGAAAATTTGAAATTCGCCAAGCCCTTCGCAAAGCCTCAGAGCGTGCCACCCTAAAATCTAACGTTGATTCTTAACTCAGAGGAAAAAAGCCAGTGGATTTTGCTGGCAAATCTCCAAAAGCCCTGGTTTGCTCTCTTTACTTGAACGAGGTAAATCCCCTAGGATGTATCGTTAATAGGTGCAAGTGCTGCTTGGAGATTGCACTTCACATTGGATCATTGCAAGAGGCTGCTATGAATAGCATCGCATTATTTCTATGGACGGTTGCATTAACTGGACAAGTTGGTGCAGACGCAACTTCGTTAGGTGTCAAATTTGGATGGAAACCTGAAAGCGATGGTTCCTTGTCGTATATCGCGCAAGTAACTCCGCAGATAGCCAGTCAGATGGCGACGGGCGGTCAAGAAATCGTTCTCGATATTCCGAGCTACCTTCAGGGACGAGTCAACAAAGTTATTTGGCGCATCGGCTCTAACGACGTCGAGCGTGAGCCTTCCGAAGCGCAGTTGATGGCCGCCCCACGATCGATGTTGCCCAACGCATTCTCGCCTAGAAAACTCACCAATCTTAATGAAAATTCGGGGCAGACGGTGATGATCGATCCGCAACGAAATAGTCCGCCGACTTTGCCTACAGGTGGAAGACTCGGAGATTCAATCCCGAGTCTTGCCTCCGTTCCTTCGTTGGACTTAGCCCAAAACTACCAGACGCCCAATAGTCGAACGGGTTTCAACAGCCAATTCGATATGCCGAGCACCACTGCGCCAGGAAGTTTTAGTGCATCGAATACTGGTTTTGGAAACAATTCCGTTTTGCCGAGACAAGATACGATGTCAACGAATTCGGGTGTTGTCTACGGACCGACACTCCCTCCAGGTTACAACTACACTGGAGGTCAAGTTACGGTGACGGGCACTTCGGTAAATCCGGGCACTACCAACGGCTTCGACAGCCGACGTGGTTCTAATTCCAACACCTACGGTTCGAACAGCTCTTTTTCGAATGATAACTTTGGCAATCCCAATAATTACAACAGTGGAAACTTGGGCCAGAGTGGTTCCTATTCGACGCCTAGCAGCACCAACTTTTCGAATTCGAATCAATCCGGTTTCCCCAATGCTTCGAGTACGCCGTATTCCAATCCCAACAGCTACCCCAATTCGCAGACTCAACAGGGGAATACAAACGCGACGAATTTCAACTATGGCTTGCAAGGTCCAGACGCTCGTTACGCCTCGAATCAAAATGCTTATAGCCCTCCTCCGTCGATGATCCCATATAACGGCAACAGCAACAACGGCTATCCAACCGTTGGGAACCCCAACACGAACTATGGCGGCGTCTTGCCAAATCAGATGGCCACCAATCAGGTAGTCCCTGCCCCCATGTTCCAAAACCAACCTCCGCTGTTGCTTGGGAACAATTCAATGGCCGGTGGCGTTAGTACGCCTTCTGTCGTCGATCCGAACCGACGAACTTCCTCGCGAAGTGACTTCGACGAACGCAACTATCCCCTTCAAACCAACGGTTCATCGAACTACCTCGTTCCGCTATTGTTTCTCGTCTCGCTGGTCGGGAATGTTTATCTCGTCATGCTCTTGAATCAGTTGCTTCAGCGCTACCGCAATTTGCTCGCCAGTACACGAAGCACGTCGCTGGCACTCTAGAATGAAGGCACAACGTCAAAACTTGCGTCATTGCTTATTCAAGCATTTGGCGCTCGGCCGTGACCATGCTTCGCTGAGCACACCGCAAGATATCGAGCGCGCGAAAGGTGTCTTCCAGATCGCTCGTCTTTCGCACGAAGCTTGTCACGGCGCGATGGAACTGTGTTAGCAATTGATTTCCTACAGGCAGTTCCGTGTCGAGAACTTCTTGATGTCGGCCGGCGTCGTCGAACCATATGAGGGTACTGGGTAGATCGATAAAGGCGATCCCTTTTTCACAACAAACCTGAACAGCCGCTGGCGGTCGAAAAGCAATTGCTTCTTGCCAACCAGCCGGCATGTAAGCACCGCAGCTAATCTGTGCGAGCACCGCATCGAGATCTTTTTCCGGATCGCCGAACCCCAAACTTAAGATCTGGTAGTCCGACCGGTTTAACTCTGTTCGCGTCGGATGACGAATAGCTTGAACCCAGTTTGGATTGCGGCCCACCAAATAGCGACACCAGTCGATCAGCTCGACCAATTCATACTGACTTCGCTGCCTGGCTTCCTTCGACTCCCTCGAATCGAAAGACTCGTTGGGTAGCCGACGGTGACAAAAGAGCAATCGCGGCTTGCCGAGCCGAGTGGCCATGAGTTCTTTCAATCGAAGGGTCGCTGGCGCAAATCGTCTGGGAAGTTCGACCATGAACGCGATTCCTGATTCTTCAACGCGATCTCGAATTTGATCTGCGAACTCGGGATCAAAATTGATGCTCGAGCTGCAATATACCGCCTTGTTGTATTCACATGCAGCCAGCAGAGGGACCATTCCGTACCAATCAGATTCCAAGATCATAATCGCGTCGATGTCACTGCGACGCATCATATTTCGGAAACTATCTTCGCGCTTGGCACCAAATTCTCGGGCAACATGATCCGACAATGCCGAGACCGAGCCATACACGGCTCGCACTTCAAAACGATCCGGAAGCGATCGCAACGCCGGTTGATAACGAGTCGTCCAGTCGCTACCTTGACCTATCAATCCCACTCGAAGCCGCATTGAGACTTCCCTGTATTTGTATGGTTTATAATCGTACGGCGAACTACACAGTATAGCTGGTTTCAGTATGCGGGTGGGATCGACCAACGGCGAATATCGTAAGCCACCCGTTCGATCACTTCATATTGAGTTCATTTTCAAATGCGAAAAGTCATCCTAGCCCTCGAATCGACCTGCGACGAGACGGCGGCAGCGATTATCGATGAAGATGGCAAGGTATGCGCTTCTGCGGTCGCCGGGCAAGAAGAATTGCATCAAGAATTCCAAGGAGTCGTACCCGAAATTGCGGCTCGCGCCCACCTTGAACGCATCGTTCCGATTATCGACCTTACGATCCGGAAAGCCGGTATCGAAATCGATCAAATTGTGGCGATCGCCGTCGCAACGCAACCGGGTTTGCCAGGCTCCTTGCTGGTCGGTCTATGTGCAGCGAAAGGACTTTGCTTAGCTTGGAACAAACCGCTAGTCGCTGTAAATCATATTCATGCTCATATTTACGCCTGTGGTTTAGGCAAGCCGACAAGCATTTTTCCGTGCCTAGGATTCGTCGTTAGCGGTGGTCATACCCATCTTTATCGCTGCGAATCCTTTGCCGACTGGAAGTTGCTAGGAGGAACCATCGATGACGCGGCCGGTGAAGCCTTTGACAAAGTAGCCGTTATGCTTGGAATACCTTTTCCTGGCGGACCAAGATTGGCCAAACTTGCCGAGTCCGGAAACGAAAAAGCGTACGCATTCCCTCGACCGCTCCTGGATGACCCATCGCGATTGGAGTTTAGTTTCTCCGGTTTAAAAACAGCCGTGCGTTATCATTTGGTCGGAAAAGGAAAACAAGATTTCACGCAATTGAAACTCGACGAGCAACAACGGGCGGACGTTGCCGCATCGTTCCAACGTGCCGTCATCGACTGCTTGGTCGGTAAGGCGGTGGCTGCGATCCGGCAAACGAAGCTCCAAAGAATTTGTATTGGGGGTGGCGTCGCCGCTAATCGTCTTTTCCGTGAACTTCTCGCCCAGCGAATCGAATCCATCGGAGGCGAAGTCATTTTCGCACCACCAGAATTGTGTACCGATAACGCGGTCATGGGAGCCTTAGCCTGGGAAAAAGTTCGAATCCAGCAGTTTGACAGTCTCGACTTGGACGTTACTCCAGGATTAGTTCGCGGATAAGAGCTCTTTAAAGCCAAGTGGCATAAGCGACAGGCTTGCGATCCCCAAGTTGGCGAAATCGATTCTGAGCACTATATTGGTCGACCTATTACATTTCACGCAACTAGGAGTCGACGCTTGGAACTTGCAATCGCTCAGGATCGAATCGGACTAGGAAAATTTGCCGCTAAATGTGCCGTCGAGAAAATTCGACAAGCACTCCAGCAGAATGGTTGTGCGCGTATCATTGTGGCAACAGGGTCGAGCCAGTTCGAAGTCCTCGACAGCTTGGTGAATACGCCGAATATCGATTGGAGTCGAATCGATGGATTCCATCTCGATGAGTATCTCGGATTCGGGATCGACCACCCGGCATCCTTTTGTGGCTACCTCAAAAGCAGGTTCGTCGATCGAGTACCGTTGCGATCGTTCCACTATTTGGATGGCTTGAGCGATCCGACGTTGGTTTGCGAACGAGCGTCGAAGTTAGTACAAGCCGCGCCGATCGATGTCGCCTTGGTCGGAATCGGCGAAAACGGGCACCTGGCATTTAACGACCCTCCCGCCAACTTCGAGACCCAGGACGGGTACCAGATTGTCGAGCTCGATGAAGCCTGCCGAAAACAACAGGTTGGCGAAGGTTGGTTCGATAGACTAGAGCAAGTACCAACCCAAGCCATCAGCATGACTATCCATCAGATTATGGTAAGTCAATCGATCATTTGTAGCGTCCCCGATCGTCGTAAGGCGGCCGCAGTTTCGAATACGATACAAGGACCGCTGACTCCCAACGTTCCAGCATCGATACTCCAGCAGCATGCCAATCTAAAAGTGGTCCTCGATCAAGCCAGTTCGAGCGATCTTTCCGCCCAGTGGATTCATCTCGCGACGAAAGTTTAGCTCCGGATGTCGCAAGGTTAACATAGCGGAACGGCGCAAGCCGTCGGGTAAAGCGTTGAAAACCTAACATAACACCGGGCGGCTCGCGCCACACCGCGACATTTTTAGGCTTATCCTTGCGGCATTCGAAGGCGCGATTACCTCGCTGTGCTTGGGGATCTTTAACAAGATCCACTACCGCAAGACGCGTCGCAGAATCATTTAGGGATTTTCTGTTTCGACTGCCGCTTGTCCGTCTCGATCAAAAAATAGTTCGCGGACGCCGCGCGCTCCCGAGGGGATCTGTGCAAAAACGGTGACTTGCCGCACGGTCTCACTGCCTGGTTGGAATGCAACGTTGCCTCCCTTGGTCACAAAAAACTCTAGTGGGACCGTAAAGCTCTGGCTTGATTCAAGTGTCGAGGAGTGATAGTAAAAGAACTCTTTGTTCAAACTGACGGCAATATTTCGCCACGTTTCAGCGGTAGGATTCTCGACGATAATACAAGGTAGAATCCGCGGTGACGTGGGGGAATTCCGCGGCGCGTGAACGATTAGATCTTGCGTCACCTTGACGACCAGTCGTGGTTCTGGCGGCGGTTTGTGCGAGACAACCATCGTTACCACAAACGCTGGTGGAATTATCGAAATGGCCAACAAGAGTATCGTCAGCTTGAGTCGACTGATTGCGCGAACAGGATATTGCTGCGATGGGTCCATCGTCTATTGCTTTTTGACGAGCCGCTGAAAGTCGCGAAACTCTTTGGGCCAATTCGATTTAAAACTAAGCGGTTCGGTAGTTCGAGGATGTTGGAAGCCAAGTGACTCGGCATGTAAGGCGATTCTGCGATAAGGCCAGGCCCAGTGGGTCGCCTGCTGTGGCCGATAGCGTGGGTCGCCGAGAACTGGATGCTCGGCTTCGGCTAAATGGACACGGATTTGATTTCGACGACCGGTCTCTAGTCGAACTTCGAGCAGGCTTGCATCGCTCCATTGTTCGCGAACTTCATAATGCGTAATCGCAAGTTCACCTTTGTCGGTATCGGTTGTCGAGTAGCGATTCAGATCATCGTCGGTAGCCAGATGTGTTCGGATCGTTCCTTGTTCCTTCCGCCATGTACCGGTGACGATAGCGACGTATTGCCGATCGGGTTTGCGTGCGGCAAACTGATCGCGAATCAGTTCCGCAACCTCGATCGACTTCGCAAAGACAAGCAATCCAGAAACGCCACGATCCAAACGATGAACGCAATACGCTTGTTCGCCGGTCGCCGTTCGCTTCAAATGCGCCGTGACCAGTGAAATGAGCGTTCGTGATTCGCGATGCGGCGTCGGAACCGTTAAAAGATTGGCAGGTTTATGAACGACCAAGAGATCTTGGTCATCGTAAACTACCGAAAAAGTTTCGAGACTGGTCGCCTTCTTTCCCTGGCTGCGAAGTTGCACGGGTTGCGGTAGCCATTGCACTTCGACGCGATCCCCGCACTCCAATTGCTGGTGCGATTTGGTTCGAGACTTGCCATTCACTCGAACCCCACCCTCCTGGATGATTTGCTGGCATTGCGACTTGGGAAGCTTGAGCGTACTTTGCAAAAGCAATAATAGATTTCTGGCCGGCGCGGGAATGCGATCGGAAACAACGAAATTTTGCTGTGCCATCCAACGATACCTACAGGACTAAAAAGCCCTAGTCTAATCATCGCTAGCGAAATCGAGCAGTCGAAACCAAGCTTCTTGGACGAGTCTACTGAAGATAACGGTTACGCAGTGCCGACAAAACTGACAATAGGCAGACATTTTTACGTCGAACCAAGACACTCCAGCGTGTCGTTCCGATTTTAGGTTGGGAAGCGATTAGGATGCACGAATCATTCTTCGGACTGCAAAAACGTCCATTTTTAACCGTTCCAACCCTCGAACGCTATTGTCCCGTCGCTGGCCAAGAGGCCGCATTTCAAAGCTGCTCGCGAGCGATTAGCCGATCCGAAGGACCGGTCGTCATTCTCGGACGAACGGGGCTTGGAAAATCGATGGTCTGCTTGAGAATAGGCGAAGTCTTTCGTCGCAGCTTTGAAGTGATCCTACTTTCTAGCTCCCAGCTTTGCTCGCGGCGTGCCCTTCTACAGAACCTGCTCTTTGAATTGCGGATGCCGTACCGCGATCTCAGCGAAGGCGAGCTGCGTCTTTCACTCTTAGACCGACTGCAACCCTCCAATGAAAACCCAACCGATGGAGTGGTTCTCATTGTCGACGAAGCCCAAACCTTGTCGATAAAGCTCCTAGAAGAGCTGCGATTGATCACCAATCTTGCCCGAGATGGTGTGCCTCGAGTACGCTTAGTTCTTTGCGGCTCGATGCGCCTCGAAGAAATGCTCGGACATCCGCAACTGGAGTCTTTGAACCAACGGATCGCTTGCCGCAGCTATCTTATACCATTGTCCCAAAGCGAAACACTTAGCTATCTTACGCATAAAGTCGAGCTGTGTGGAGCAACGATTGGCTCGGTCTTCACCGACGATGCCATGCGCTTAATTCATCGCGCCACCGACGGTGTCCCTCGACTGATCGACCAGATCGCCGATCAATCGCTTTGCCTCGCCTCCGAGTCGCGTCAACGTCCTATCTCCGCGTCCTTAATCGAGTCGGCATGGGCCAGCCTTCAGCAGCTTCCATTGCCATGGAGCGATGAAGGTATCCCAATCGAACACCACGCTGAAGCGACCATTGAATACGGGGCACTGAACGACGACAACGATTCGGAGTTTGCGACAGAAGACTCAGTCGCGACAGATTCTACTGAACAGAGCATCGCCAATATCGATTCGACTTCTGCACCCACTTCCGCTTGGGTGTATCAGAGTGAAACCCAGGAACGGCCGATCGTTTCTCCGGTTCCATCCGCAGGAATGGGGCTTAGTCGAGTAATCCCGTCGGTGTCGCAATCTTCAATTCCAGAACCTTCGAAATCTGCATCGGATCTTTGGAACGCCTTTATCAATGCAAACGAAGGGCGATTTACGATCGAACCGATCGAAGATTACGTCGATGATTTGCTCGACAATTCCCAAGAATCGCCGATTCTACCGACCACCTTTGAGCCGACACCGGTCGCGACTGGTTCAGAATATGTTTGGGATAGCAAACAACCGTTTTTAGAGGAACCGGCGGCTAGCGACGAGTTGGTCTCTTATGACACAGAGCAAGAAAGTGTTATAGCGACGGATCTGTTCGGTAGCGATTTTGATGACGAAATAGATGTCAATGCTACCGAGACTTCACCAACGCGAGTTCTGGAAAACGACACCGCGCTGGTTCACGGTTTGTCATTTGAGTACAACTCGTTTGTCGTGCCAATTCAAGATTTTTCATTCGATTCAGAAAACAGTTTGAATCCGCACGACGACCCGTCGTTGCTGCCGTACACCGAGTTGCTCGATTCTCTTTCATCGGCCAACCTCGGCGCGATGACGCTCGACATGTCGGAATCCTTAGCTTCGGATGCGTTAGCTTTCGAATCTTATCGCAACGTTGCCGATGAACATCCGGTAACCAATGAATTCGAAGGCGGGCTTGCAAGGCAAACTCGCAACTCGATTCTTTCGTTCGCCGATATCCAACAAGATCAAAAGTCACATATGAGCGACGATCGAGATTTGCTGATCATCGAAGACGACGTGCCAGCGACCGGATTGGAGTCAAGCTTGGAGGCGCAATCGCCCGCTAAGGTTCATCCGTACAAGCAGTTGTTCAGCAAGTTGCGTGGCTAGTACGAATCTCAATTGCAAGGAATGGAATGCATGGCTGACTGTTTAGTCACCGGTGGGGCTGGTTTTATCGGATCGCACATTGTTCGCGGCTTACTCGACGCCGGCCATCGTGTTCGCGTTCTCGATAACCTTTGCTCGGGGCATCGATCGAATCTCGATGATGTTGCGTCCAAGATCGAGTTCATCGAAGGCGATATCTGCGATGATCCATCCGTCGTGCGGTCGCTGAAAGGTATAGAGCGAGTATTCCATCAAGCAGCGTTGGCCTCGGTACCGCTCAGCTTAGAGCGACCGATGGATACGCACCGCGCCTGCGTGACGGGGACACTCAACCTACTTCGACACAGCGTCGCAGCCGGGGTCAAAAAATTCGTCTACGCGGCGAGCAGCAGTGCGTACGGCGACCAACCTACTTCGTCCAAGCGAGAAAGCGATTTGCCGATGCCGCTTTCGCCGTATGCGGCCGCGAAACTAGCTGGCGAACTCTACTGCCAATCCTACTATCACAGCTTTGGATTGGACACCGTTGGTATTCGATACTTCAACGTCTTCGGTCCGCGACAAGATCCGAACAGCCCCTACTCGGCGGTCATCCCGCTGTTCGTCACTAAAATCCTTTCTCAGTCGAAGCCCGATATCTACGGCGATGGAATGCAGTCTCGCGATTTCACCTTCGTCGCGAATGTTGTTCACGGGAATCTTCTCGCAGCCGAGAAGTCAAATATCGGCGGTCGCATTTTCAATGTTGCGGACGGACGACAAACGACACTTTTAAGACTACTCGAACTGCTTTCGAAACACCTTGGACGATCAATCTCGCCCAACTTCCTTCCCGCTCGTACGGGAGATGTTCGCGAGAGTCTAGCCGACATTTCCCGAGCCCGAAGCGAATTGGGCTACGAACCCAAATTTACCTTGGAAGAAGGGTTACAGCAAACGATCGAGTTCTATCAGAGGACAGCGAAAACAGAGTCGCCAATCGCAGTTGGCTAACTCGTACTTACATTGCGAAACTCTTGGGGGCTTGTTGATTTCGAGTATTGCGACTCGCCGAAGGTTTGTTTTGTCAAAACGGAACTTCGTAGGAAACCCTTTGTGAGCTTAGCGCCTTTGCGTGAATACAATCGAACAATGACCAATCGACACGTCCTCTGAACAATTCAAAAAAACCTACGCCAATCGAAAAGCCGAAGTTATTTTTGACTTGTCCCTTAACTGGCACTCTTTGCCTTTGAAGTACGCCTTCGGCTGACTGTTAAACGCAATCCTTGCTGCCGGCGATTAGATCATCGATATCGCGTTTTGAGTTACAAATCGAATCGCGGAGAACTCGCCGGTCGTATGTACCGGGACGCTCCACGAATGCCGCAAGGATAAGTCCAAAAATGTAGCGGTGCGGCGCGAGCCGCCCGGTGTTACGCTAGTTTTCAACGCTTTGCCGGACGGCTCGCGCCTAAATTAACATTGCGATATTCGATGCTTACCTCATTTCTCTAACCTGTTACGTCTTAAACTTCATGGCACCCGGCAAGAGTGCTTCAAGTGAGATAGGACCCGTCACCGATTGTTCGGGATCGAGATGGGCGAACCAGACTTCGAGTTGAGGTGCGAATTCCGCAAGGACTTGGCGGCAAGCACCACACGGAGTAACGCCAGTCGGTGACACGATGGCGATGGCTTGCCATTCTTTTTGACCGAGCGCAACGGCGCTGACGACCGCCGATCGTTCTGCACAGATGGTGAGTCCGAATGAGGCGTTCTCGACGTTGCAGCCAGTGATAATTTCATTGCCAGAAGTTAGGATTGCTGCTCCAACTTGAAATTGCGAGTAGGGTGCATAGGCGTTCCTTGCCGCATTTCTCGCTGCAGCCAATAGTTTTGATAGATACGCAGGTTGGCTCATCATTTTCTATTTCGACCAGGGTTGAAAAAGCAGAACGGGCGGCAAGGCCGTGTCGCCGACGGTAAAGGCATCGTCGAGCAAACGCATAGCCGACGCGCGATCGGATTTCTCTCCGCTAAAAACGCGAACCAGCGGCTGGCCAGTTTGGATTTTATCGCCGACGCGAACAAGCATCTCAAGACCAACACTTGGATCGATAGCTTGCCCGACGAATTTTCGACCGCCACCAAGTGCGATGACCGCGTGTCCGAGCCGTTGGCCGTCGATCGACTGCAGGAAGCCGCTGGCTTTCGCTGTGAGGTCGTGAGACTTTCCTAGCTTTGGCATCGCGTCGAGCCGACCACCTTGGGCCGTAACCATACGCTCGAATTGTTCGAATGCTCGACCGGAATCGAGGATTTGCTCCAAACTTTGACGAGCCGAATCGATATCAAGAGAGGCCCGGATGTCGACCAACAATCGTGCGCTCAATTCCAGTGTCAATATTCGAACGTCCGCCGGTCCGCCTCCCTTCAGAGTCTCACGCGATTCGACAACTTCATTCGCGTTCCCGACCATCTTACCGAGCGGTTGCGTCATGTCGCTAAGCAACGCCGAAGTTGGAAGGCCGAGAAGATTGCCGGTGGAAACGAGCGACTCAGCCAGAATACGAGCTTCAGTTTCCGTTTGCATGAAAGCTCCGCTACCGAACTTGACATCCAATATAAGTCCGGTAAGCGACTCCGCCATCTTCTTTGATAGGATACTGGCGGTAATCAAAGCTACCGATGGGACCGTCGCTGTCACATCTCGCAATGCATACAGCTTCTTGTCGGCAGGCACGATTCGATCTGACGCTCCGGTGATCACACAGCCGACTTCACGCAACTGTTGTTCAATCGCGGCTTCGTCAAGATTCGTTCGATAACCCGGAATGGCTTCCAATTTGTCGAGCGTACCGCCAGTAATTCCGAGACCGCGACCGCTGATCATTGGCACATGAACGTCCGCACACGCCAGTAACGGTGCGAGAATCAATGAAACTTTGTCGCCCAATCCGCCCGTCGAGTGTTTATCGACTCGCGGTTTATCGCCGACCGGATTCAATCGATCGCCTGTCGCAATCATCGCCGATGTCAACACTGCGATTTCCTCGGCGTTCATCCCTTGTAGATAGACCGCCATGGCCCACGCTGACATCTGATAGTCTGGGATTTCGCCTTTTGCGTATCCTGAAATGAGAAAACGGATTTCATCAGACGTCAAAGCATGGCCATCCCGTTTGCGTTCAATGACCAATACTGGGTTGAGCATGTTGTTTTCCGTCAAAGCCACGTCGCTGATAGTCAGAGAATTTGTTAGACTATCGTTTTGCCGTGCTTTCAAGAGCGACCGTTTAAAGGCTATCAACCTAACATACTTCGAATCAAATCTCCATGACGCGAGTTTTCAACCTTGCACGATTCTTAATCCTTTTGTGTGCTTCGATTCAACTCGTTGGCAGCATGCAAATCGCCTGCGTCGCTCAAGATCAAGGACTTAAGGGCCGAACGGACGCGGTTGCGAAAGACACTTCTGGATCGGATGTCCCGATCGAACGCAAAACTGCGAACGCAAAAGATCTGTCCGATGCTTTTCGCGCAGCCGCAGCGAAAGGTCTACCGGCCGTTGTCACGGTTTTTGCGCGACGAACGGCAGCGGACAACGACGATAAGTACGGTCTCCTCGAACTGCTAGGTGAAGACCCTTCCGACAATCACAACATCGGATCGGGGGTGATTATTTCCCCCGATGGATTAATTGTTACCAACCATCACGTCGTCGAGAAAAGTGCTCGAGTACGTGTTCGGCTGCCGGATGGTCGTGAATTTCTCGCGAGTGATATCAAGTCGGACGAGAGCAGCGACTTGGCGATACTCTCGATCCCGACGCCTAAAAAGCTAACGAGTATCGCAATGGGAAATTCCGACACGATGGCTGTCGGCGATTGGGTGTTGGCAGTCGGCAGTCCGTTCGCGATCGAACAGACCGTGAGCGCAGGCATTATCAGCGGCAAAGCTCGTGGACTAAAAGGTTTGTTAGCAGGCCAGTTGTTGCAAACCGACGCCGCAATCAATCCAGGGAATTCAGGAGGGGCATTGGTGAACCTCGATGGCGAGCTGGTCGGCATCAACACGGCCATCGCATCGACGAGCGGCGTATTTGAAGGTGTCGGTTTCGCGATTCCAATCAATCGTGTGAAGTGGATTGTCAGCGAATTGCGAACCAACGGGAAAGTTCGACGGGCGATGATGGGTGCCGAAGTCGCAAAGCTTCCTCCTGAGATTGCCGAGCAGCTTGATTTACCCATTCAGGGTGGCGCGTTAGTTGTTCGGATTCGCGACGGATATCCGGCGGAAAAGGCCGGATTAAAAAAGGGAGATGTCGTTATCCGAATCGCTGATCAAGCCGTCCAATCGCAAATCGATCTCAATGCGATTGTCGAGCAGTTGCCAGTCGGACAGCCTCAATCGATCATCGTGCTTCGCGAAGGAGAACGAGTTGAGATGTCGATTTCACTACAGGCAAAACGTGAATAGTCGTTGGCAGGCATGGAATTCGCGATGGCAGGCGTGTTTTCGAGCAATTGCGAGCGATGCCATGCAAACTGCCGATCCTGGGCATGGCTTGGACCATGTTGTAAGAGTAGTCGAGAACGCCGAGCGCCTTTCGTTAATTGAAAATGCTAATCCGTTCGTCGTCGGTCCAGCCGCGTGGTTACATGACTGCGTATTGGTCGCCAAAAATTCTCCGGAACGCAGTCGGGCATCTCGATTGGCTGCCGCGAAGGCGATCGAGCTATTGAAATCGAGCGATTATCCTTCCAGTTATGAATCGGAGATTCTTCACGCGATCGAGGCTCACAGCTTTTCGGCAGCCCTCGATTGTCGAACGCTCGAAGCGCGAATCGTTCAGGATGCCGATCGCTTAGAAGCATTGGGTTCCATCGGAATTGCGCGATGTCTCATGACCGCTGGTGCGATCGGACAGGCGCTCTACGATCTCGACGAACCGTTTCCAATTACGCGAATTGCTGATGATCGCAAACAATCGGTCGATCATTTCTTTGTAAAACTCTTCAAATTGCCGGCAACCATGAAAACGGAAGCCGGACGTGTGGAAGCTCAAAAACGCATTACAATTATGGTACAGTTCCTAGATCAGCTCGCTAATGAATTAGGCATTGCAACCGGCGCACTGGATCGGGCACTGGCTGCGGTTCGGAACTCCTGATCGGCCGATCAAAGCACAATGAAATCGAGGACAGAATGAGCGATATAGATGCAGCGTTGACGGCACTTCGCGAAGCGATGCGACTGGCGCCAGATAATTTGCCTTTGGCCGAGCACTTTGGACGTACCTTGTTGACGATGATGCGATTCGATGAAGCCGAGCAACACTTTCGCCAGATGCTTTCCATGTATCCGAACTCGAAATCGTTGAAAGTCCTCCTGGCCGAAACATTTTATCGATCCGACAAAAATTCGCATGCCATGGCGATTGTCGAGACGTTGATAGCCGGAGATCAAGTGTATCCGGCCGCGCTGACAC
Source organism: Pirellulaceae bacterium (assembly GCA_034408855.1). Classification (GTDB taxonomy): domain Bacteria; phylum Planctomycetota; class Planctomycetia; order Pirellulales; family Pirellulaceae; genus JAIYDQ01. The sequence continues at coordinate 10,815 of JAWXCK010000239.1, read as the reverse complement.
TCCATGCAAAGTTGCTCTATCGATCTGGCAACGTACAGGCGGCAGTGGCAAGTTACAAGCAAGCGATCGAACTGGATGAATCGGTCGAGGACATCGGATTCGCAAACCTTCTCGGAATTCGACAAGAGTGGGATGACGCGGACGAACTAAGCGACGAGGAGGCTTTAGGGCAGTTCTACGATGAAGTTTCGGATGGTCGTATTCGTCAGTTGGATGGTGAAGGCGAAGAGGATAAGGAACCGTTTTCCGATATCGAGCGACCGCAGATTAGCTTCAAGGACATCGGCGGGATGACGAAAGTCAAGGAGGAAATACAGGTCAAAATCATCTACCCGTTGACGCATTCGGAAATGTATGCGGCATATGGAAAAAAAGTCGGAGGCGGGATCTTGATGTATGGCCCGCCTGGTTGCGGGAAGACGCATTTTGCTCGCGCAACAGCTGGCGAAGTCAACTCGAAATTTATCTCGATTGGCATCAATGATGTACTCGACATGTGGGTTGGAAATAGCGAACGGAATCTGCATTCAATTTTCGAGCAAGCAAGGCGAAATCGACCGTGCGTCCTTTTTTTCGACGAAGTTGATGCGCTGGGTGCCAGCCGCAGCGATATGCGGCAAAGCTCGGGTCGGCATCTGGTCAATCAGTTTCTCGCCGAGATGGACGGCATCGATTCGAACAACGAGGGTGTGCTGATCTTGGGTGCGACCAACGCACCTTGGCACATCGACTCGGCGTTTCGGCGTCCGGGGCGTTTTGATCAAGTCATTTTTGTTCCGCCGCCGGATGCGATCGCTCGCGAAGAGATTATGAAAATATTGCTTGATGGCAAACCGACGCAGGATGTCGACTGCAGCCAAATTGCATCCAAAGCTGTCGATTTTTCGGGGGCTGATTTGAAGGCGGTCGTCGACCGGGCCGTCGAAGCCAAGTTGACCGAAGCGATTCGTACGGGCAAGCCAACTCCGTTGACGACCAAGGATTTGCTGGCTTCGACGCGAATCGTCAAGCCATCGACTAGGGAATGGTTTGCCACCGCCCGCAATCATGCGCTCTATGCAAATCAAGGTGGCACATACGACGATATCCTTCAATATCTTAAGCTGAAATGAAAAACGAGATCTTTATCCAGCGAGCGCGGCTCTTGATGGAGCAGCATCGGACCGAACAAGCTGCCGACCAGTTGCGGCAATTGTTGGCCGACGACCCGAACGATGCAGAAGGGCATTCTTTGCTGGCGATATGTCTGCTTGAAAACCGCGACAAATGGCACGACGCAACGCGCGAAGCCGAACAAGGCGTGGGCTTGGCACCAGATAATGGTTTTTCGCATTATGTGCTCGCTGCCGTCCATCAAAAACGAAATCGATTTCCCGAAGCGCTGCAATCGATCGAGACAGCCATCCAGTTATCGCCCGAGCAAAGTCACTATTATGGACTTCAGGCGTCCGTCTACTGCCAGCAAGGAAATTGGAAAGCGACCTTAGAGTCTGCGACGACTGGGCTATCGCTCGACCCAGAAGATGATTCGTGCTCTTCGATGCGAACGTTTGCTCTAGAGCGATTGGGCAACTCGCGAGGAGCGATTGAACAAGCCGACGCGGCGGTATCTCGCAATCCCGATTCTGCGATCGCCCATAGTGCTCGAGGGTGGGCCCTTCTCAACAGCGGCAAGTACCGAGAGGCTCAAGAGGCCTTTCGCGAATCGCTGCGACTGAGCCCAACGAACGAAATGGCGAGAGCTGGAATGATCCAGTCGCTCAATAGCAACTACATCGTCTTTCGATGTGTTTTCAAGTTCTATACACTTGTCGGCCGTATGGCTCAAGGAGCGCAGTGGGCAATATTATTCGGTATGTTTTTCGGAATGCAAGCCCTTCGTGCTTTCGCCAACACGAACCCGGAATGGGAACCGTATGTTCTTCCTATCACCGTTCTCTATTTAGCCTTTTGCCTGTTGAGTTGGATAGCGACACCGCTCTTCAATACTTTTTTGCGATTTCATAGTTTCGGAAAGTATCTGTTGAGCGATAAGGAAAAATGGGCTTCGAATCTGATTGCGATCCTTGGCTTAGTTGCTGTATCGGGAGCTACGATACAGGCTTTGCGAGGTGATTTCGGTGGAGCTATTCTTATGTTCATTGCACCCGTCTTTTTAACGCTGCCGGTTTCGATGGCTTTTCAAGTCGACTCCGGATGGCCGCAATGGACATGCATTGCCATCTGTGGGGTGCTCGGCCTGCTATGCCTTGGCTCGCTCGCCCTCATCGTCGTCGACGGGCCTTGGCCGGGACCATTGGGGCTCTATGGCGTCGGAATCATGCTGTTCACGTTTCTCGGAAATTTCCTCGGAAAGGTTACCGTGCGACAATAACGGGCCGAAGGTAAATCCTTAAATCAACGGCTCGACAACGCGGTCGCGTTCCCCAGCCTTTCAATTCGGACTATACTAAAAGCCGTTCAAGATATACCAAAACGCGTTTTTTGTTCCCATCTTCCCTCCAACCCTGCCGCTTAGATTGACTCCCACCAGATCGACTTTCCTAGCCGATAAACATTGAAATTGTTGCTTTCCGTAGCGTTTTCGTGCGTTAGGGAATAAGTCAACGAGTCAATTTTCTTTCCAAATTCGATGAATAAACAGCGTTCAACCTGTCTCTCAGTAGGACGGGAACGGTCTTTCGATGCCTCCAGTGAGGGTTGTTAACCGTGGCCGCTGCGCCTGAAAGACCGCTCGATTCATCGATTGTTACCGACTGTCATCGGGAGTTTTCCCAACGACTTGAGCGTTACGCTTGGGCGATTGTGCGAGATTGGTCGTTGGCGGCCGATGTCGTGCAGACGAGTTTTGTAGCTCTGTCTCGCTTTGGCGGCGATGTTGCCCCGGAAGCGAGGAAGAGCTGGCTTTTTCGCGTTGTCCATCGGGAAGCATTGAGAGTTAAAGAGAAGCAGAAGCGATTCAGTTCAACAAGTATCGAATCTGAAGCAGTCTACGAAGCCACCGCCACGTACGCCGTGAATCCGCTGGCGAAAATGGCGGACGACGAAAACGTAGAAAACTTGAATAACGAGATCGGCGAACTTCCTGAAGAGCAGCAGACCGTATTGCGACTTCGCATTTATGAAAACATGACCTTCGCTGAAATCGCCAAGTCGATGAACATTCCAATTGGAACGGCTTTATCGAGAATGCGATTAGCGCTAGAACGATTACGAGCAGCAACAAGAGAGAGCGACGAAGAAAGTTAAGGCAGGCATATAACATGGAAAACAAAGTGAACAATGAATCTGAAATGCATTTAGAAGCCATGCTCTATTTGCTCGATGACCCAGCTCTCGATCGAACGGCCTTCGAAGCGCGCTTGGCCGACGATGTGCAACTTTGCGCGATTCTTGCGGACGCCGTAGAAATGCATTCGGCCCTGAAAGCCTTAGCGTTTGCTTCGATACCAATGTCGTTGTTCGCTCCGCGAACAAACGGCGAATCTCAAGTAACTTTAGATTTTTCAAGTTCGACACGCCATTTTCGCGGAGCGACAGACGACCAAAGACGCGACCAAAACCGACGAATCGCCTACGCCGCCATCGCGGCGTCGGTTCTTTTCGCCGCAGCTTTTGGATGGCAAGCACTCCGTTCTTCGTCCTTGCTGCAGCCGGTACAGATTGCGAACACCAGCGATTCGATTCCTTCGCAAAGCACCGTCTCGACGATGCTCGATGCCACCCTTTGGAACAGCGTTGTTTGGGCCTGGGGAGAAATTCGAACAAGCGATCATGACGAGATGCTAAACCAGCACTCGCATTTTTTGGACTATGAGAGCGCTTTGGCGACCCGTGAGCCCTTTGGCGAGAGCGACGTTCCTGAATGGCTCGTAACCGCGACGGCGGCCGTTTACAGCGATGGTGATGGTGCTGAGTCGCGACTCGACCAAATAGACGCGAGGACGCTGGTTCAATGAGGATGATGACTCGAATAAGTAGAGCTCGACAAACTTGCCGCCGGAACTGTGGGCTCTTCTTCGTTTGCCTTGTCGTAGCTCCGCTGGTTTCATTCCGCGAAGACTCGATTGGTGCGGAATCGAGCGCACTATTGCTCCAGGAGAAAGGCCCGGCAGCGAGCGATCGCCAGCCTGTTTCCGAGTTTGAACAGCTTGAAGCCGACGCCATAGACTTCGTGAAAGCCCATCATCCAGAGTTAGTGTCGCTGCTCCAGCTCCTCAAATCGATGCGAGAAAAAGAATACGAAACTGCTATCCGCGACATTGGCAAAGCTCGAAAGCGACTCGAATCGCTCGAGAAACGCGAGCCTGAGACGCATGCCATCGAACTCGAAGCATGGAAACTGCAATCGAAAATCGATCTTCTACTTGCCAAAGGATTCGCTCGGGACAAAGCCTTTGATACGAAACTACTTCAGAAGTTATTGTCGCAGCAGGTCGAGAACCAAAAAAAGCGTTATAGGAATGAACAAGCAAATCTATCGCGACGCCAAGATCTAGTTCGCGAATTGTTGGGGCGGATCGAGGGGCATGAAAAAGAAAAAATTGATCAGCAGTTCGCTGCATTGATGAAACGAGTGGATGCCAAAGCTGGCAAAGTTAATAAAACGAAACCAGAATTCAAACCTAACCAAGAAGCAACCAAGAAACCGTAAGTTTCTCGTTGCTTCGTGACTTCCGTTGGACTCCCAAGCAAAAAAATCTGAGAAATCCATGATTAGAAAAATCTTCTGTACGATGAACCGGACGATCGCCAAGGCGATTGGTACCGTAACCGTGGCCCTTTTGTTGCTGTCCCCAAGTTTTGCGGCCGAGCCGATCGCGGCCCTCAACTCGCGATTTCAGCCGAAGGCTGACGGATCGATTGAGACGACAGAGATTCCTGATTTCCAAAAGCACATCACGCCGCTACTTGGCCGCATGGGTTGCAATGGTCGCGCTTGCCATGGATCGTTCCAAGGCCAAGGCGGATTCATGCTATCGCTTTTTGGATACGATTTTGAAGCCGACCATAAAGCACTGCTGGACGACGAAGCAGGTCGTGTCGATGTCAAGAAGTCGCTAGAAAGTCTTATTCTCACCAAGCCCGTCGATGCCGATATGCACGAAGGCGGACAGCGATTCAAAGAGAAAAGCTGGGAGTACTGGGTGTTGCGTAAGTGGATTGAAGCTGGTGCTCCTACGGCTGGTAGTGCAGAAAAAGGCAATGCCCAAAAACTCGAACGGCTCGATGTTTCGCCGCTAGAGATTTCCTTCGACGCAAAAGGCAAGGCTTCTAAATTGAAGGCCATTGCCGTATGGCAAGACGGAACCAAAGAGGACGTAACCACCCTTTGCCGTTTCTTTAGCAATGATACTGCAATCGCTCAAATTGACGAAACAGGCAAAGTAACTGCTGGTGATTCCGGCGATACGCATGTCGTTGTCGCCTACGACATCGCTGTGGTTCCGGTGAGTATCCTTCGACCTATCGGCAAGTCCGGGCAGCTTAAGGGTCAAGTTGCATCTGCGAAAAATGAGATCGACCGGCTTGTTCTGACCAAGCTCGACAAGCTTGGAATCATGCCGTCGAGTATTGTTTCGGATGCCGAATTTTTCCGTCGTGTTTCGTTGGACATTGCTGGCACTCTTCCGACTTCCGAGCAAGTGCGAAACTTCCTCGCTGACAAATCGCCGAACAAGCGCGCAAAGACAATCGATGCGTTGTTGGTATCGCCTGGTTATGCCGCTTGGTGGACAACCTTTCTTTGTGATATGACTGGCAATAACGATGATCAGCTTCGTAACTTCTCGCCGCTTCCCAATCAGTCCAGCCAACATTGGTATCAATGGATTTACGAGCGCGTTGCTAAAAACGTGCCGTATGACGAGATCGTCGAAGGAATTGTGACAGCCGTATCGCGGGAACCTAACGAAAGCTATCTCGAGTATTGTGAAAACATGTCGAAGATTAGCACTGACGATTCGGGAAAAAGCTTCGCCGATCGATCCGACATGATGTACTATTGGGTTCGACAAAACCAGAGAACTGCCGAAGAGCGAGCGATATCGTTTGCTTATACGTTCTGCGGCGTTCGCATCCAATGCGCACAGTGCCACAAGCATCCATTCGATCAATGGACGAAGACGGATTTCGATCAGTTCGAACGCTTGTTCGATGGCGTGCAGGCGAATCAGAACTCGTACATGCCCGAGTCGAAAGACGAAGTGGACAAGATTATCAAAGACCTTGGGCTAGCGAAATCTTTGAAAGGAAACGAACTTCGCAAGAAGCTACAGGAAGTCGTGCAGTCCGACGCAGGCAAGACCATTCCTTTCCCCGAGATGTACGTTCGTACGACGCAATCGAGTGCGAAGGGTAGCAAGGACAAGAAAGCATCCAGTGCCAAGAAGATGCCGACCGCCAGATTGTTAGGTTCGGATTATGTCGACTTGGGGACCGTCGCCGATCCTCGCGAACCGCTGATGGAATGGCTTCGACGCAAGGAAAATCCGTACTTTGCCAAAGCTATCGTCAATCGTGTCTGGTCGCACTATTTCCAAGTCGGTATCGTAAATCCGGCGGACGATCTTAATTTGGCTAATGCGCCAAGCAACGAAGCGTTGCTGAACTACCTTGCCGACAGCTTTGTCGAGAACGGCTACGATCTCAAATGGTTACATCGTACGATCTTGAACACCGATACGTATCAACGCAGTTGGGAAACGAACAAGTCAAACGAGTTGGATCGTAGGAATTTCTCCCACTCGTTGCTGCGTCGACTACCAGCCGAAACCGCTTACGATGCGCTGCGAATTGCTCTGTCGAATGACGCCAAAGCAAAGCTGATGTGCAATTTAGAGACCGATCGAGCCATGACGATGGCTGGTTCGAGTGCGCGGAGCAACAACGGAAATCGAAGTGGTACATCGGGGTACGCCCTGTCCGTTTTTGGACGGTCGATTCGCGAAAGCAACTGCGATTGCGACAAGTCGAGCGATCCAAGTTTGTTGCAAACGGTTTTCATCCGGAACGATTCGGACGTCTTGACAGCCATGAACGATCCTAAGAACGGCTGGTTAGCCCAAGTTGCGGCCCAGTACAAACTGTCACCGTCAAAAGATAAAGAAGACCGTTCGAATGACGATATGCAGTCAAAGAAGGCTGAACGCGAAATGGAAGAACTCGACCGAAAGATTCGAACTTATCGCAAGCAGGTTGAGATCGCTGAGAAAAGCAACAACGACAAGAAGATTGCTGAAGCCAAGAAGAATTTGGCAAGCTACGAAAAGCGATACAAAGCAGTGTCAATGTCGCTCCCGCAATTGACGGAACAAAAGTCGGAAACGAAGGAATCGAGTTCCGAACAAATGCGGTCAGGTTTGAGCAAGGTCGATGAAGCGGAGTTGATTGAAGAGACCTATCTTCGAACGCTTTCGCGATCGCCATCGTCAAACGAATTCCAGATTGCGCAGGTAGCAATTGAAAAAGCTGAAACGCCCTTGAGCGGTATTAGCGATTTGCTGTGGGCTTTGATTAACTCGAAAGAATTTATTTTAAATCATTAGCAACCTTTACGCGGTGCTTGCCTTTGCCGGACGCGCCGCAAATACATCGAACTTCCCTTAACATTTGCCTTAATTGCCCCACCATCCACTAACGTTTAAAAGGAAATCATCCATGTCCATTCATAATTATTGCGACGGAATCAAGCGACGCGACTTTGTCCGGATCGGTGCGCTGTCGGCTACATCGTTCAGCTTGGCGAACTATTTGCGAATGTCCGAAGCCGGCCAAGTCAAAGCTGGCCATGCGACTTCAGGCATTTTTATCGATCTCAACGGCGGTCCATCCCATTTGGATACCTTTGATCCCAAGCCCGATGCTCCCGAAGGCATTCGAGGCGACTTCAAGACGATTCCAACCAACGTCGCCGGTGTTCGCATTTCAGAACACTTGCCGAAGATGGCGAAGAGTTTCGATAAGTATGTAATCATGCGCGGTGTCTCGCATACGTTGGCCGCTCATCGATTGGGAAGTGAGTACGTCAACACCGGCAGTAAGCCTCTGGCGTCGTTGGAATATCCGGGCTACGGTGCCGTCCTTACCAAAGAACGTCCTGTCGATCCTGACATTCCTCCATTTGTTGCGATCCCGAACAGCGGACAACGTTCTGGTTTTCTAGGCATCCAGTACGCTCCGATGAATACGGGCTCGACGCCACAAGCGGGGCGACCGTTCAACGTTCGCGGGATTTCACTGGGGGCAGGTGTGACCGTCGAGCAACTCGATCGACGACAAGGACTCTTGTCCGATCTCGATAAGACTTTCGCTTCGCTAGAAGGTCGCGATCAGTTGCTTACCGGACTGGATCGCTTTAGCGACAAGGCTTTTTCAATGCTAACTAGCGAACGCGCTCGTTATGCCTTCGACATCTCCAAAGAGTCGCCAACGTTTTCGGAACAATTTGGAAGCGATCCATTCGAGCAAAGCTGCTTGCTTGCGGTTCGACTCATCGAATCCGGCGTGCGATTCGTTTCACTTCAAGTCGGTGGCTGGGATAATCATACCGATATTTTCAATAATCTAAGCAAAAAGTTGCTACCTAAGCTCGATGGCGGGGTTTCATCCTTATTGAATGGTTTGGAGCAAAAAGGATTGTTGAGTTCGACATCGGTTATGGTGTCGGGTGAGTTCGGTCGAACGCCAAAAATCAATACGCGTGCAACCCTCGGTGGTCGTGACCATTATCCGCGTTGCATGTTTATGTTGATGGCCGGCGGTAAGATTCGCGGTGGTCAAGTGATCGGTGAAAGCGATGACACAGCATCGGGACCCGCCAACGAAGGGTACTCGCCGAGCGATGTCGCTGCGTCGTACTACCACAACTTGGGTATCGATCCGAAGCAAGAGTTCCAGACTGAATCCGGACGACCGATTACCTTGATTCGAGATGGTAACGTCATTCCCCAGTTGTTTGCCTAATTGTCCCTGACTAGTTTTAGAAAGTATTTATTATGAAGAATTCCCTCCTGTCGGTTCTAATGGTTGGTGTCGTGTTCTTTGGTTCGCTGTCGCTCAATGCACAAGAAAAGGGTGGCAAGAAGAAAGCTGCCGGTGCCGACTCGCTTGTTACCCAGTTCATGAAGCAGCTTGAAAAGGCTGAATTGACTGCTGAGCAAACGGCGAAGATCAAAGAAATGTATACCAAGGTCGCCACCGATGTTCAGGCCAAGCGAACTGCAAGTGGAATTACGTTCGAGCTTATGAAGAAGCGCACCGACGCTAGCAAAGCAGCAAAGGAAGCTGGAAAAAAGGGGAAGGAAATTCAGGAAGCTGGTATCGCCGCAATGGGATTAACGGCTGATCAAGCCAAGGTTTACTCGGAAACCGATCAAGCCTTAGGCAAGGTTCGCATCGAGATCGGGAAATTGCTTTCGCCAGAACAACTTGCGAAACTCCCGGATCAAGCACAGGCTTCCATGAAGGAACGAATTTCCGGCAACAAAGGAAAGAAGAAAAAGTAGTCGTCGTTCTCGCATTGTCTGCCCGAGTCAATCGCTCGTGAAGGCACACGCGAATCGATCACTTCAAAAAACGCGCTGCAAGCGGTATGATTCAGTTATGCCGCTTGTTTGCATTTACGTTGCCTTTGAAGTACGCCTTCGGCTGACTGTTAAACGCAATCCTTGCTGCTGGCGATTAAATCAACGAGCCGCTACTGCGGGCAAGCCAAAATATCGCGTCCATATGATCGCTCGTCCGTGGTGAGTACCATTCAAGACCACCAAATTTCCGAATTCTCTCTATCTCAATTCGATCGATATGCACGAAATCCTGAGCGTCGTCTTCTTGTTGATCCTAGTCGGTTTAGTCGTCGTTCCCTTTGCGGTTTTTTTGCGTCAACGGTCTGATTATTCGCTTTGGGAACGCGTGCTCTACTGCCCGGTCTATTGCTTCGGGCGAATACTCTGGCGAGTCGAAGTAATCGGCGATGCTCCTCGATTGGCAGAGGCCTATCCTGAAGGTGCGATTGTCGTCGCCAATCATCGATGTTCGCTCGATCCGTTCTTTTTGCAGATTGCGGCTGGTCGCCGAATTCATTGGATGGTTGCCGGCGAGTATTTTCGGAATCCGATCTTTGGACCGATCCTACGAATTTTTCAAGCGATTCCGACCAATCGAAGCGGCGCTGACAACGCTGCGATTAAGATGGCCATTCGCTTAGCCAGTGAAGGGCGTTTCGTCGGTATGTTTCCCGAAGGCCAAATCAATCGCACCCAAAAGCCATTGCTAAAAATTCGCTCGGGTGCCGCGATGGTAGCGACTAAATCCGGGGCGCCACTTTTGCCTTGCTGGATCGATGGCGCACCGAGTGGTTGGGATGTTTGGAGCGGTCTTTTTATGGCCGCGCACACTCGGGTCTTTATCGGAAAGGCCATCGATACGAAATCGACCCAACGCGACCAGAATGCCAGTCCAGAGGATTTGATCGAACGGGCCATGTTGAGCTCGTTAGCTCTCGGCGGTCATACGCAAACGAACATTGAGCTGGCGCGGCGTAAGAATCGAATTCAAGGCAAAAACGTACTCGCGAGGTAAAGAAACTCCCTAATTCGACTGTCCTAAGTTCGGTTATTAGACCCCAACCAGCTTGTCTGGTTGGTGAATAAGATTAGTAGCTAAACGAGCGTAGGCGAAAGTACCTCTCCCATTCCGCTCATCCCGCCGCCGGAGGCGGGGAATGGGGGGAGCGGCGTGGCTTTTGTTTTAGCTGCTAAGCTCCTTCACCCATGGCTCAAGGCCATGGGGGTCGAACTTAGGACAGTCGAACTA
>JAWXCK010000238.1:0-17169 GCA_034408855.1 Pirellulaceae bacterium | reverse complement strand
GGTTTTTGCAATCACTCAGTCCAGTGTTTTCCTTGTATTTCACGGCTAAAATCGATTGCGGATCGCGAAAACCACCCACAGTTTCTGCGGAAGAGCCTTTTATTTGCGTTCTTGCGACTTGCCTATCGACACAAACCGTCCATGGCCGAGGATCGATGACTTTCTGTTAACGGGTGATTGCCGGCCAACGAGTATTCTCAAACAGATTGGCGATACATCTCCGGAAACGATCCAGTTCTTTCGCACTGAATTTGCATGGCGGAACTACGAACGAAAAACCCCTGCCATGGTGATGGCAGGGGTTTCGTGCTTTTGGAAATGCCTGCGATGATCGATTAGGGCGTTACGGGTACGTTGTAAACCGCACCTACTTCGACAACTTGGTCGCCGGGAAGGTTTGTTTTCACAAAGATTTTGCCTTTTACTTCGCCGCTTCCATTTTTAGGTGAAAGCGTTAAAGGCAGTGTATGCAACGGCTTGGCTTCGGTCGTCGGATCGTAACGAACGTCGAATTCCGAGCTTTTGATGTCGACGATGAGAAACGGTTGAAACCCTCGGACGATCACGACTTGACGTACCGAATCGCCAGGTTGAATGTCCCCCAACGCCATCATTTGCGGTGTAACCGCGACATCTGCTTGGATATTGGCATTCACTTTGATCGGGATTCGCGTCAAATTACGGTCATTCGTTTGGACGATGACTTCGGACTGGAATAGTCCGCTTGGTGCGGCACTATTGGTTGTGACTGTCAGACGATATTTAATGCGTCCACCGCTACGGCTGATTTCATCCGACTTTACAGAAATAAAGCTGTCCTGACTTATGACATCAGCAATTTTCCAATCGGACCGACCGGCGTAATCAACATCGACGCTGGCGGTTGATTCGGTTCCTTCACGGATCGTTCCGAAAGCGACTTCGCCTGGATTGAAGACAACGTCGCTTCGTATGTAGCCCTTTACATGAAGCTGGATTTCAGAAAAGTGCGGGCGGTCAAAACTGACTGTCACAGTCGCCGAACGAGCACCGGTATGGGTACCGGTATTAAATCGAGCGAGAATACTGCCGCGTCCTCCCGGTTCGACCGTTTCGGTTTCGATAATCGGAGTCGTACAACCGCAACTTGTTCGAACACTTCGAACATGAATGGCCTGCGGGTACGGATTTTCGAACTCGAATCGGAACTCGGTTTTAGCAGCTCTCGCTACCGTTCCGAAGTCATGACTGGTAGTCCGAAACATGCTGGACACTTGGGCAGCCGATAACTGCCCCGCGACAGCAATGACCATTGCCGCCGTTAAATACGAACGCATAAAGTGTAGTCTCCACGGAAAGTGTAATGCTCGAACCGATACTTTGATCTTCTTGACGTCCTGCATTCTATCTGTGTAAACACCGATATTGCCTACGTAAACTTTGGGAGCGGGGCAAAAGCGGTGGGGCGTTGTCAATCAGTCACTTGGAGCGAATCGGATACGAGCAGCTAATAAACGCTGTGCAAGTTCTTATATCTTACGAATCCATACCATATCCGAAAAATCAACTTTAAAAAATGTGGGATTGCGTATGCCCCCTCGTCGGCAGCGTCATAGAACATCTTCGTTCGCAAAGCGGAAGAGTTTACGCGATGGGAACTGTTTGCGTAATTGGAATAAGCTGGCTCGCGCCGCACCGCTACAAAATCGCGAAAGTAATCGGCACTGAGCGAGCGTCGGGCGGCTCACAATGCTTGGTAAATCAACTGATTAAACAAAAAAAACGGCTGAGACCATGGAGGGCTCAGCCGTTCGTTTTTTTAAGCTTTTCGTGTCGTGCTAGCTTTTCGAGTCTTTCGTTTTATCTGGCTAGGCCAGGCGGACTGAACAAATGTCCGCCTGACTTATCATTTCAATTTGGATTCGATCGGCAACACGGCGTCCGAACTAGCATCCGCAGCTTGGAGCTGCTGCACAACCGCAACCGCAGCCATTTCCGCTAAGGACGTTTCGGATTGCTCGGCGGAGACGACCGTTGAATAGGCCGTTTCGCGACGATGGGCAGCAAGCAGCAGCGCCGCAAGCATCACCAGCTCCGCAACCGCAAGCATCACCAGCTCCACAACCACAACCTGAGACCGTTACTGGAACTTCTTCGCAGATCGTTCGTGCAACGCACTTGGTGTAGGTGTAAGGAACTTGAACCTGTACGCACTTAGCAACTTTGACTGTGCAGGTGTAAGGAACGCACTTCTTGACGCAGTAAGGAACTTGCTTGGTCATGCATTCTTGAACCATCTTGCATGTTCGGTAGCAATATTCTTTGCTTCGTTGCTCGCAAACCATGTTGCAAACAGTGTAGCAAACGTCTTTCGTGCGTTGCTCGCAAACCATACGGCAGGTGGTGTAGTTGCAAACGCGGGTCTTGCATTCTGGAACCATTTTGCAAGTCGTGTAGGTGCAAACCTTGCTCTTTTGTTCGCAAACAGTCGAGCAAACGGTGTAGCAAACTTCCTTGCTTCGGCATTCCTGAACCATTCGGCAAGTCGTGTAGTTAACAGTCTTGCTTCGGCATTCTGGAACCAATTTGCATACGTTGCAAGTAACCGTCTTGCTGCGGCACTCAGGAACGCACTTGGTAACCGTATAAGGCACAACCTTCGTTAGGCACTGTGTTTCGTGCCGTACGCAGTTGATTTCCTTGGTTTCGCAAGTTGGAACCCAAACTTTTTTGCAAATCGTCTTCGGTGGGCACTGAACGCATTCTACGTGGCAGGCACCTGGGCAATAGACGTTTCGGCAAGTCGAAGGATCGAACGACCACGAGCCTGGCTCGCGAACGGTTCGTCGAACAACTGGACCGGCAACTTCTTCGCTCGTCGTCTGCCAGCTACCACCGCTAACTTGAATCGTCTTGGTGTAGTTAACAGGATTGGTAACTGTGTAGTTAACCGTTCGCTCACGAGTTTCGGTAACTGGTACCATAACCGTGTAGTTGATCACGTTTTCACGTGTTTCCATTACTCGGTTCATCACAGTGTAGTTGATAACTTTGCTGTGTGTTTCGTGCACTGGAACGTTAACGGTGTAGTTGACCGTCTTGGTCCGAGTCTCAGTTACAGGTCGGCGAACGGTGTAGTTGATAACCTTTTCATGGGTTTCATACACTGGTCGCATAACCGTGTAATTGATCGTCTTCTGGTGCGTTTCGTACACTGGTCGCTGAACTGTGTAGTTGACTTGCTTGGTGCGAGTCTCATAAACAGGACGTTGAACGGTGTAATTTTTGACCGCAGTGTGCGTTTCGTACACTGGCTTGTTAACCGTGTAGGACACATCGCGATACTGGGTTTCGGTTTCGATACGATTCTTGGTAATTACCTGATCTTCGTAAACGATTTGATTGACGGTCTTGGTGCCTGTAACCGTTTGCGGTTCATAGACAACGCGTTGGACCGACTTCATTACGGTGTGAGTCGTTGGGCCACAGGCGTCAACAACGTTGCAACCGCAATTTTCATAGCTGATCGCGCCACTATAAGCGGCTTGAGCAGTGTTGCCCGAAACGGCGGAGAGGAGTCCCGCCAGGACAGGCAATGCCAAAAACTTCCTCATTACAAAATCTCCTTAAGTGTTTCTATCAAAGCTGGACGCAGCAACTGGAGTAGCGACTTGTTTTCGCCACCGAATGCCAGGCATACGCACCAAAACGTGAAATCCAAACCCGTGTTGCCATAAAGCCAACAAACGTGCTCTGGCTGGTCCCGTCCTTGCCCGCTCTCACTCCGTGAGAACGTGCTTGACGAGACCGGAGCAACCGGCCAGTCAAAACAGGTACGTTAGGGTGCTATTTCCCAACACATCAGATACATCGACTGGTTAATAAAGATGCCTCAAGGAAATTAGGGCGTTCAGGCAAAATGGGTCGATAGGGGGATATATCTATAGCGTTTCAGACAACTTGTGCGTGCTATGAGGATTATGCAGTCATTCGGTCGGAATCCCGCTTGGAAATCGGAGTTCGCCGATGGTGACGCGACGCTCCGACGTCGCAAACCCCGCTGGAGGAGCGTCAAGCGCGCTCTGCGTATTCGCCCAATTGAAAAGCCCGAAATAACCAGCGGAAGCGCCCCGAAAATTACCCCGCTAGGACTCGAACCTAGACAAAGGGAATCAAAATCCCTTGTGCTGCCATTACACCACGGGGTAGCAGACTTCGTGGATATTACCGGGAAGATGGGTAAATGACAACACCGTTTCCGGGTTTCTCTTTTGCGCTTACAATCTGTCCTCGCTTCTACTGTCGTATCGCCTTTTTCAATACCCAAAAGTCAGAACATGCCAGAAATCCAAGCTTTTCGCGGACTCCGATATAATCTTGCACGCGTAGGTTCCCTCACCAATTGCATCGCTCCGCCCTATGACGTTGTCGATGGCCAATTGCAGGATCATCTCTATTCGCTTTCGCCATACAATTTTCTACGGCTTGAGTTGAATAAGCCTGAACCGACCGATGAAGATGCGAATGCTATCTATGGTCGGGCCGCCAAAATCTTTCGTAGCTGGCGTTCCGAAGGGATCCTTCAATCCGAACCCGACGCGGCGATTTATGTTTACCATCAACAATTCGAATACGCTGGCCAAGTCTTAAACCGTCGCGGCTTTATGGCTCGCGTGAGATTGAAGCGATTTGGCGAAGGAAACATCTATCCTCACGAACAAACGCATGCCAAAGCCAAAGACGATCGACTGAAACTGACGCGGGCCACGCAAGCGAACTTGAGTCAGATTTTTGGACTTTATCCGGACCCAGACAACGAAATTCAGGATTTGCTCGAAGAAAAAATCCGCAATGTTCAAGGCTTAGAAGCGACGGATCACCTTGGCGTTATCCATCGAATGTGGCCGATTTCCGATATTCAGACGATTGGTCAAGTTTCTTCTCTGATTTCAGCTCGCGATATGTTTGTCGCCGACGGCCATCATCGCTATGAGACAGCTTGTAACTATCGAGACGAGCTAGCCGCGTCTGCTCCTCTCTCGTCCGAGCATCCAGCCAATTTTGTGCTGACAATGCTGGTCGGAATGAACGATCCAGGACTGGTTGTCTTGCCAACACATCGATTGTTAAGCGGAGTTCCAGCAATGACGACCGCCGAACTCCATCAGCGACTAACGCCTTATTTTGACTGCGACATGGTAGCAACGGGACCCGAATCAGCCGGATCGGTCTGGGCCGAAATGGATCGCTTGAACGAGCAGCAGATCATGGCGGTCTATTCGAAAGCGTCCAACGAATGGACTCGATTGACGTGCAAACCTGAAGCGGTATCTCGCATGAAAGCCATTGCGGCGGACCAAAGCGAAGATTGGCAAGGACTCGGTGTCGCCATCCTCCATAGCTTAGTCTTAGACGATGCACTCGGATTGAAGGGGCATCCGAAGCCAACCTACGTGCATTTGGTTCAGGAAATGATCGATGGCTTGAACGGTAAGCTTGAAGGCAATCTCGATTACCCGCTCGCGGCAATGGTCATGCCCGCGACTATCGACCATATACGAGCCGTGTCGCTTCACCAGGAACGCATGCCCGCAAAGAGCACCTATTTTTATCCAAAGCTAGTTTCGGGACTAGTGGTTCATCCGTTAGCGTAGTTTCTCGTGGAACCGCTGCGAACTGTTTATGATCGAGAAACCTACTACCCGATGGCAAACCCGGTTGCGAGACGCGATTCGCGATCCGAATGAGCTTTTGAGATTGCTTGAGCTAAGCGCGGTCGCAGAGTCCGAATCGAGTAACGATTCCAATTTTGGTTTTCCTCTACTTGTGACCAGAGAGTATGCCCAGCGAATGCGAAAGGGTGACTGGAACGACCCGCTGTTCAAGCAGGTCTGGATCGATCGACAAGAAGGATTCTCGCCTCCTAACTTCGTTTCCGATCCCGTTGGCGATTTGAAAGTCCAACGGGCGCCGGGCTTGCTTCGGAAGTATGCAGGACGAGTCTTGCTGATCACTACCGGCGCCTGCGCGATCCATTGCCGGTATTGCTTCCGAAGACACTATCCGTACTCATCAGCTCCTCGGTCGCTAAGCGATTGGCAACCTGCATTACAGCAAATCGAACAAGACACATCGATTCGAGAAGTCATCCTTTCGGGCGGTGATCCACTGACGATCGTCGATTCGACACTCGCAAAACTCGTCGCAGAAATCGAATCGATCGAGCATATCGAGCGAATTCGCCTCCATACCAGGCTGCCTATCGTATTGCCGCAACGAGTCGACGATTCTTTGCTCGATTGGTTGAGCGTTACTAAGCTTTCAAAATGGATCGTGATTCATGCCAATCACGCCCAGGAAATCGATGCGGACGTTGCTGAAGCAATTGCAAGTTTGCGCGCGACTGGGGCCGTACTTCTTAACCAAGCGGTATTGCTACGAGGCATCAACGACACCATCGACGTGCAAGAACAGCTTTGCAAGCGACTCCTTGAGAATTCTGTGATCCCGTACTATTTGAATCAATTGGATCAGGTCGTCGGTGCCGCGCACTTCGAGGCAGAACGATCGATCGGCAAAACGATTGTTCAAGAACTTGCCAAGCGTTTGCCTGGCTACGGAGTCCCACGTTTTGTGCAGGAAATACCGGGTCAACCGAACAAAACGCGAATCGACTAAGCCGTTTACCACTGGCAATATTCGTCGAGTGACTCGCGGACAAACGCAAAGTCAGTCTTATAACCGGTCCAGAAATTAAAATTGACGATCGCTTTTGCGCCGGCAACATCTAGAGGCCGCAGTATTTTTGCGTTGGGAATGCCTATCGAGTCGAGTCCATGTTCCCATCGTGGATTCGGTTCTACAAAGACAATCGTGGGCGTTTCCGACCACTTAAACTTGGCCAAGATCTTGGCCGAAGGACATTCGGCAGCCGAATCGACGACAAGCGTATCGATGATTCCATCGCTTTTGGCGGCGTCGTCGAAAGTCAACGGCTTTACTGTTGCATTGCTATCTATGTTTGGTGACTGAATCAGTGTCGGAGTCGCTTGCAATTCATCACTTGGCAACTCTGCCTTCGGTTCCGCGATCGCATCTGCGGACTCTACAAGCTCACGCATTTGTCCGCTCCGCTCGCTGGTAAGTGACAATCGTACGAGTTGAGCTAGCCAGGGAAGACCGGTGACGACGAATAGCCCTTGTTCTCCACGGCGCTCGTTTTGGATCGCCCCTGAATCGGAATGAAAGTCAACGAGCTCTACGATCGCCGTTCCGAGAGAGTCATCGCCGAGCCACAGATCGCCGTCGCGTCGAGCAATCCGCACATGTCCGCTACGCAGTGCGGCTTCGGTTACCGAATCGACAAGTTTTGCGCCCGCCGTCTGATGAGGTGGTAGAAATGCAACGCCCGAGAATCGAAGCGCCCGAATACCTTGGAACGCTTCTTTGATCCGACATTCTGGCACCTCAGCCGTGACGAACATCCAGTCGAGTGATTGCGCAGCGGCCGCGCGCTGCATCAAAAACTGTGTGGGGTTGCCAGCGACCGGGTCACCTAAACAACAAACCACCGATTGAACATTGCTTGACATGTAGCATCCATTCGCAGCGACATCAAAAAACGAATTTCAAATTTCCGATTCGACGCAGCGTTTCGGTCATCAAGGCGTCTTCGGCAGCTTCATCGTCAGCTAAATACGTTACGGAGAACCTCAGGAATGATCCTGCGTCATCCCAAGGTACTGTAACCATCGAATGTTCGGTAATGAAGTACTGTGAAGCAGACTCGGCATTTTCAAAGCTAGGACCGCCTTGTATGCCTTTAGGCGCGTTGACATAAAGAAAATAACTCCCGCCAGGCATCGTGCAAGTGAACCCGCATTGTCGAAGCGTCGCGACGATCTTTTCGAGTCTTCGACGATACTTTCGATGGATGCGTTCCGGAATGGAATCATCATCCAGAGCCGTCGAGGCCGCCTTTTGGATTGCCGAGAATTGACCGCTATCGCAGTTGTCTTTCACATCCGAGAACGCCTGGACGATTTTGGCATTCCCGCAAACCCAGCCGATTCGCCACCCGATCATATCAAAGCCTTTGCTGAGGCTATGGACTTCAACGCCGACGTCCATCGCCCCAGGTAGCTCCAAGAAACTCAACGGTTTGTCGCGGAAGGTCAACATAATATGGGCGGCATCCTGGACGACCACAAACTGATGCTGTTTAGCTAGCTCAATCACTTGGCTATAAAATTCGTGGGTGGCGACTTGGCCGGTGGGGCTATTGGGATAGTTCAGCACCAAAAGCTTTGTTTGCCGCCAGACGTCGTCCGAGATTTTGCTAAAGTCGGGTAAAAAATTATTTTCGGCCAACAACGGAAGTCTGCATACGGTCCCTCCATAGTAGCGAGTGTGCGTTCCGGCGACCGGGTATCCCGGCACCGTCATCATCGTTACATCGCCTGGGTTAATAAAACAAGCTGGAAGCATTGAAAGGGCTGTCTTGCTTCCGATGCAATGATTGATTTGCGTTACAGGATCGAGTTTCACACCAAACTTGCGATCCATGAAGCGTGAGACTGCGTTCTTGAATTCGGCGATTCCGTTGTCCGCGTAGCCACGATTCTCCGGCTTATCAATCTCCTTCGCCATTTGCTTTCGAACATTCACGTCTGCCATGGAATCGTTTTCGCCGATTCCGAAATCGAGTAACCCGCGATCCGGATAGTCGGCTATGGCTTTTCGCTTGGCGCGTTTGATTTTTTCAAACTTGTAAATCTCATTGCCCTTGCCGTAGTTGACTCCGCCAATTCGATCGGCAAACAGTTCTTGAAAATAGGGATCAGCCGAAGTAGCGACAGACATCGAAAGATAGCTCCTGGGGTTCACCGGACGTAGGGAAATTCGTTAAGCTCTAGGTTTTACCGCTCAAGATACCCAGTCGACAACCCGCAATCGAAAGTTATCCCCATGAACAATGACGAAGCGCCTCCGAATGTTGACCCATTGCGCCCCTTGGCCGGTAAAAAAGCGCTGGTTTCCGGGGCTGGACGCGGTATAGGAGCCGCGATCGCCATCGCACTTGCCAAAGCCGGAGCGGAAGTCGCTGTCAATGACTTGAACCACCCCGCCGAAACGGTGGAAGCCTGTATGAAACATGGCGTTCGATCGATTCCAGCCGTCGCTGATGTCGGTGACTACGCTGCAATTCAAAAGACCGTGAACTCGGTTTGTGAGGAGCTTGGTGGACTCGACATTATGGTCAGCAACGCGGCGTTCAGCGATCGTCAGCTATTTTATCAAGCTGATATGGCTGGCTTTGAAAAAACGATCCAGGTTTGCATGTGGGGACCGTTCTATTTGGCGCGCGAAGCGGCGCGACGCATGATCGCTCAGGGAACCGGTGGCAACATGGTTTTTATCGGATCTCCACACGCCTACACCGCCTATCCAGGTGCGATGGCCTACAACATGGCCAAAGCAGCCTTGGACCAGATGGCACGAACCGCCGCCGTCGAGCTTGCTGAACACCGTATCCGCGTCAACATCGTGCATCCAGGATGGACCGATACGCCGGGAGAAAGGAAATTCTTCTTCGAGGAGGAATTGTTGCGACGTGGTGCGGCTCTTCCGCTCGGGAGGCTAGCAGCACCAGAGGACATTGCAAACGGCGTCTCATTTCTGTGCAATCCCAACAGCAGCTATATTACCGGTGCAACCCTTTCTATCGATGGCGGAATTGTTTTGCCCTACCAAGAGATGTTCCGCGTCAATGGGCGACCTGACGAATCGACAGCCAATTGATTTTTGTGCGCTATATTTCAGCCTAAACAAACAAAGCGGTATCAGCCAGCAGCGAATCTCGGATGCAATTGTATTTCTGCGAATATCGCATAAAATGTTAATTAGTCGGTTGTTCAGTAAGAATGAGTTCTTTTGAAAGGAAAAATAATGCGTCGATTCGCACTCGGTATGCTCTTCGGTTCTAGTTTATTGTTGGGTTGCACCCCGCCGGTCGCAGCGCCTGTGACTCCGACAAGGCCAGCCAGTGGCTCGGCTCCGTCAAGCGGCACAACTTCCTCGGCTGCCGAGCGTTCGAGCAACGTGAAGCTTGTTTCGATGAAAGTCGATATGCATTGCCCGTTCGGCTGCTATCCCAAAGTAAAGGAAACGCTTGAGGCGATTGCCGGCGTCGAAAACGTTGAGCTCGCCGAGCAAAAGAAAGAAGGCGAAATCGATAATCCAAAGGTCTATATTAAGCTTAATGGCGATTTTAATGCTTCGGTTGCAATCGCTGCT
Organism: Pirellulaceae bacterium; assembly: GCA_034408855.1. Classification (GTDB taxonomy): domain Bacteria; phylum Planctomycetota; class Planctomycetia; order Pirellulales; family Pirellulaceae; genus JAIYDQ01. Next base: position 6,894 of record JAWXCK010000238.1, on the reverse strand, counting down.
TTGAAGAAAGAAGGCTTCGAAAGCGAAGTCACTCAATAGTCTAACAAACAAAAATTGCGCAAATAAAAAACCGACGTCCATTTGGCCGTCGGTTTTTTAATTTTGTCTATACTCTCGAAATCGACAATTAACGCTTCGAGAACTGAACGCCTCGACGAGCTCCACGGAGACCGTACTTCTTGCGTTCCTTCATACGTGAATCTCGAGTCAAGAAGCCGTCGGCACGAAGCGGCGCAAAATGCTCTTCGTTCATTCCACAAAGGGCTCGAGCCAATCCCATTCGAACCGCGCCGGCTTGGCCGATTGTTCCGCCACCCGACACCGATGCTTTCACATCGACGCTTTCACGCTGTCCCACATGGTCGAGCGTCTGAAGTACCGCTCGTCGCTCAGCAACGTTCACAAAGTATTCTTCGAAACTGCGACCGTTGATCTGAATCTTTCCAGTGCCAGCCTTGATTCGGACTCTTGCGACGCTCGACTTGCGGCGTCCTGTTCCGAGGCACTCACCGGTAATACTATCCTTTTTTGTGGCGACCATTGCTGCTTGTCAGTTGAGGGTTGAGGGTATGGTGTTTAAACAGGAATTCGATCGGCTAAGTAGTGGCATGCGTACACACGCCGCGCTCGTTATTTCTTACCAAGCTCCAAGGGAACTGGTTGTTGAGCTTGATGGGGATGCTCGGGGCCAGCGTACACCTTGAGCTTATCAAGCATATGCTTTCCGAGTGAGTTTTTTGGCAACATTCGCTTTACAGCCATGTATACCAAGTCCGTAGGTTTGCGTTCGAGACGCTCTGCGTAGCTTTCCAACTTCTGCCGGGTGTATCCGGTGTACCAAGCGTAGTGACGAACCTCTAATTTATTGCCAGTCATCACGACCTTCTCGGCGTTAACGACAACGACAAACTCGCCGGTATCGACGTGCGGGGTATATTCTGGACGATGCTTGCCCATCAAGATCATCGCGATATCGCTGGCAATTCGGCCAAGCACGCAATCGGTGGCATCAACGACATACCACTTCTGATCGACTTCCCCACGTTTTGCAACGTAGGTCTTTGGAATTGCCAACATGGCGAAACTTTCTCCTGGAACAAACCGAGAAACAACTCGGCTCAAATGCGTATTTGGACGAAACGCAAGAGTTTAGTGATCGAATCGGATCCCTGCAAGGCGTAATCCCCGCCCAAATGGGATATGGTTAGGCATGCCCGATATCGCAGGAAATCGCTAAAACCTTCGGAGCCGCTACCAACGCCAGCGGGGGATCTATATTTCGTGCTTTTCTCCCAAGCTCTAGATGTTTCGCAGCGTTGATTTTGATACGATGCGTACATTCGCAGTCTAGCTGAACGGAATTCGGTTTTTGAGGCATTTTCGCGGAGTTTGTGATCAAATGAATCTGACAGACGATTTGAAACAGCAATTGGGTGGCGAGGTTGCCAAGACGCTCGGAGGTATGGCTGGGGTAAGCGAAGGTGATCTAACCAAAATTATTGAATCGGCACTCCCCGGTTTGCTTACGGGGCTAGGATCACTTGCGACATCGAAAGAAGGTGCTGGCAAACTCGCTGAAAGCATTGGCGGGATGGATTCAACGCTTTTCGGCAACGTCGCCGACATGCTTGGTGGTCAGATGGCTACCCAGGGCGGAAGTATGCTTGGCAAGCTATTCGGTGCCGGTCTGGTAGACAACATCGCCGCGGCAATAAGCAAGCGTACGGGCGTGAATCATGGAATCGTCAAAATGATCCTGGGGTACATCACTCCCATCATTATGGGTTGCATTGGAAAGAAGCTCGGAGGCAAACCGGACGCAGCGAGCATTTCGCGACTTTTTGCTGAGCAAAAGCCGAGTATCGCTGCGGCGGTTCCCTCCGGCCTTTCGTTGGGAAACATCCAAGGATTCAGCACCCTAGCCAACCCGCAAAAAGAAAGCTCCCGGCCTTCGACTCGCAAAGAGTTCTCAAGCAATGGCGCACTGGGCAAGCTTCTTGCTCCAGTCGTTGCCTTCGTGCTGTTGCTCGGAGGATATTTTTATTGGAACTCCAACAAGCAGGCAGCGGAAATCTTGGAAAGAGACGCTTCCACGGCGATGAAAGATGCTGGAGACGCAGCCGCAAGCATGGTTGAGCATTCCAAGGACTTAGCGACCGGAGCTCTCGAAAACGCCGTTCGCACCACCCAGGGCACCATCGGCAATCTCACGAATTTCAATATCGATTCCTTCAAATCCGATTTCACAGGAATGTTCGACGCTCTGACCGGTAAACTCGGGAAAATTACCGACGCTACCGGTGCTGACGATGCGCTGCCCGACCTCAAGGGTTACGCTTCAAAACTTGACGGTCTCACGAAAACAGTTTCGGCATTGCCGCCGGATGGCAAGGTGATGGTCGTTGAGTTGATCAGGTCCCAGATGATCGCGATTAATCCGATTTTGGAAAAAATCACCGGCATTCCTGGGACCGGCGAAACGGTCTTGCAGGTTATCGGGCAAATCAAGGACAAGCTTGCGGCACTTGCCATTTAGCCTCCTTGCTTGTGTTTCCTTGTCCTATAACCGCCTGCTTTCCCAAAGAATTGAGCAGATTGTTTTAATGTATTGATATCCATATATCTATGGAGTTCGATGTGTATATGTATACATTTTAATATATTTTGGCGGGGATTGACGAGGCCTATGGAAATGTGAGCGGCAAGTCGCTAGTTCGACTGTTCTAAGTTCGACCCCCATGGCCTTGAGCCATGGGTGAAGGAGCTTAGCAGCTAAAACAAAAGCCACGCCGCTCCCCCATTCCCCGCATCCCGCCGCCCCCGGCGGGATGCGGGGAATGGGGGAGGTACTTTCGCCTACGCTCGTTAGCAACTAATCTTATTCACCAACCAGACAAGCTGGTTGGGGTCTAATAACCGAACTTAGGACAGTCGAACTAGCGCAAGATACGACCAAAAAAGGTGTAGGGGCTATAAGCCGGGTTCTGTGGCATGCGACCGATTGGCCGCCTGCCCACGATCATTTATCTGGGACAGCCATTGCTGGCTGCCTCAAGCGATCTACCCGAGAGAACAGCAGGCCGAACCAACCCGCGTCGCCAAGGCTGCGTCTTCCGAAGAATCAACAGCCTCTCTGAACGCCTCTCTGTTTAATCTTGCTCCGAGTGGGGTTTGCCAAGCAAGCCAAGTCACCTTGGCTTCTGGTGAGCTCTTACCTCGCCATTTCACCCTTACCTCCTGTTGGTCCGACCGGACGTGCCGGTCTGACGCAACAGGTTGGCGGTATTTTTTCTGCGGCACTTTCCCTAACCCGACGCAACCCTTTCGAGCTGCGCTTGGCCGGTCGACGTTATCGACCACTCTGTTCTTTGGAGCCCGGACTTTCCTCCAAACGCCGCTTGCACGACGTCGGCGATCGCGCGCCCCTACACCAACTTGGATTGTAAGGGCAATCGATCAAAATGTCTTGCGGGTCGAAGCAAGCTAGCTGACCACCGCTCCAAAACGATGAAAAACAGTTTCGTTCGGCAATTCTTAACCAGCTTGCTCCAAAACTGCTTTCTGATTGGTGGCAGCACCAGGACGACGACCGCGTCGCTTGTTCTTGCAAGCTGGAATCATCCGATCATCTAACTGCTGAAGCATGCGAGAAATACACAGCTTGTTGACGCTCACCTGCAGCTCATTCGCTTCGGTGCAAATGGCATTGTGAAGCGTCATGGGGAGTCGAATCGTGATCATCCGCTGAGGCTCGGTAGGATCGTTTTCGGGTAAATCTCGCGATCGAAGGGCCGTCAGCATTTCGAAGATTTGGCTCTGCGCCTCGGAGAGCTCAAAGGCTTGCCGCTCGTCCTGGTCGATAAACGTCGAGCGAACAAGGCCGAATTCTCCGAGAACCTCTCGGTAGAAAGCGGTCCAAGTCGGGGCGACGCCGAACAGTTCGGCCGCCAGGGCGATTGCGTTCCGGCATCGATCTTCAAAACTTCCGTACGGATTCGCCTTGCCCTTTAATTCATTGACAACGCCAGCAAAAACCAACATTTCAGCCGCTAGCTTTTCTCCGCCTCCCTTGTTTTGGGACTTCGAGGCCCGGTTCGATGTCGCTGGAGCGTCGCCGACTGCGGCGATTGACGTATCCATCGTAAAATCCATTGTGCTGCTAGGAGTCATTTCCATTTCAATCTTCCTTATTCCTACTTGGGGTCTAAAACGACAGATCGCTAGTTCTCCGATTGAACAAGCGTCCGCCAAAGTCAGAGCCATCATCAAATGCCGTCAAACCCATCGCCGCAAATCGTTTGATTGCTATCACTTAGGTCGTTTTCGCTAGCGATGCCTGATTGCGATGCATCGCGGCTTCAATTTTGAGCAGCAGGCCTTCTGCCTGTTTTATAGGCAGGCCGGGTGCTAGCAGAAACCAAGTGTCCAATCAGCTTGGGCAAGGAAACTTGAATTATAAGGCAGAGAAAAGTAAAGTATTTCGGTCTCTTGAAGAAGGCAGGCTAACATCGCCTAGACCTGCAGATTTACTTTCGACCCAAAGGAGAGAAACGAGGGATTCGACGAGCGTTAGAACGTTGGGTGGGACGCCCGCGAACCAAGTTTAAAATCGATTTGAAACAAATCGCTAGTCCCATTCTTCCTCTTCCTCGTCTTCCTCTTCCTCATCGTCGTCATCAGCGTCGATGTCTTCTTCGTCTTCATCTTCATCGTCCCAGTCGTCATCGTCGTCTTCTTCCCATTCGTCTTCTTCTTCTTCTTCGACGTCTTCGCCCACTTTTTCGGCTTCTTCTTCTTCTTCTTCTTCGTCGTCGTCGTCTTCGACTTCTTCCCACTCTTCGTCGTCTTCGTCCTCGTCTAGCTCATCATCTTCATCTTCTTCTTCGTCGAATCCATCGTCATCATCTTCGAATTCTTCATCCTCTTCATCCTCTTCATCCTCTTCATCCTCATCTTCCTCATCTTCATCTTCCTCTTCAAAATCGTCATCGACTTCATTTCGAGCTGGGTCGATTTTCAAATCTCGACGAGAGAACTTTTTGCTAGCAAAACGTGACAGATTCCTGGCGGAAACAGGAACGGTAAGCGTCATCTTCACGGCGAACTCCTTGGTCTCTGAGCCTACATCGGGCCTGGGTAAAAAACTAAGACTCTTATACTTCTGACGAAAACGTTGCTCTAAGTTGAGTGTTGTCGGTAGCTTGCGGCTCAAAATGTACCTCAGCTTGGCGAACCCAATCTGACCGAGGTAATCGATCCAAAGACCTTAATCCGAATAGTTGTAAAAAACGTTTGGTGGTTCCGTAAAGGTAGGGTCGTCCCAAATCTTCACTTCGTCCGCTGATTCTAACTAAATCACGTTGCATTAACTGCCTAAGGACCTCATCGCAACCTACGCCGCGAATCGCTTCGATGTCGGCTCGTAGCACAGGTTGCCGATAAGCGACAATCGCCAGTGTCTCCATGGCGCTTTGCGACAAATGTTCCTCAGGTTTTACACCATCCAATTTCCGAAGCCAACGGGCGAACTGTGGACGGGTCAGCATCACGTATCCGCCAGCGACTTCTTCGATGCGAAAGGCATGACCGCCCGCATCGTAGACTTCATTCAATTGGCGGGACAGTGTACGGACTTGAGTAGCGTCCGCCAAGTCGGCTAGCTGTACAAGTTTTCGAGGAGAAACGGGTTCTCGAGAGACCAGAAGGACCGCTTCAAGGCGCCGGCGGGCGGCATGCCTCTTATTTTCTGTCTGAGCATCTTCTTTTTTTCCGATTGCACCCGAGGTTTTTTCATGCAGACCCGGATCGGAATTAGGTCGTTCCGATGTAATGGGCTGGAAAAACCAAGAGCGTTGGAGGGCGCTTCCACTTTGGAACGATCTCGCTGAAAACCCCTGTAATCTCAGTAAATTCGTCGGTTCGAGGGTTCGTTTTCCCCCGGCATAGCCAGTCGATCGCGATGAAATACTCAACAGTAACTCCTCCCTAAAACGGTCGTTGTAATTCAGCGATCACGTATACAAGAAGTATCCACTATACTAGTTTTATGAACTCTGCAAGTGCCAACTTCCACGCTCGCCAGCCTAGATCCAATTTGACGCCCATTTTGATCGGATTCGCGATTTTAGTGGTCGTTTTTCTTTTGTTTCAGCTCCTAGGAAGCGCCCTCCGTACGTCAGGTACTGAATTTTCGCCAATTTCGTTTACTTGTCGAGATTTTAAGATAAGTCTTTGGACCGGTGGGACAGTTGTGCAGCCAGCCTACCTTGCATGCTCTACCGATATTTCTAAGCACCTCACGAATTCGACGCGTTCGAATGGAAACGAGCGATGGGATCTTGTCGACTATTGGAAATTGACGCAGGGTAGGGTTAACTCCGAGGCATCCATACTGACCCAATGCATGACGGCGGAAAATGCCGAACGCGAACTTGTTTGGGAGAACTGGTCCAAGGATAACCCGAAGTTGGCTAAGATTTTATGGCCCGCTGTTCAGCAGCTTGCTATGCATCGGGCTTATTTCTCCGTACCGGAGCTCCTTAGAATCGCCGTCGCTTCTCCGCCTACTAACGAATTGCGGTCGGAAATCAATCGCATCAGTTCCCGAGCTGCAGTCGATCAAATCGCTCGTCACATCGCTAAGAAAGAGTTTTCCGACGCCCGAATTGCTCTCGATTGGGCAAGGAATTTTGGGAGCAGTCCTGAGCTTGACCGGTATGAGGCTCAAATACAAGCCGGCTTTTTGACGCTTTCAGGTCTTAAAAAGTAAAAAAATCCGGCTCTTCCGCAGAAACTGTGGGTGGTTTTCGTGATCCGCAATCGATGTTAGCCGTGAAATACAAGGAAAACACTCGACTGAGTGATTGCAAAAACCAAGGTTCGCTTTCTGATCGG
>JAWXCK010000237.1:0-24832 GCA_034408855.1 Pirellulaceae bacterium | reverse complement strand
CCTCAAAAATCCAATGCGAAACGGGTGTCCGTTGAAACTTCGGTTTTCTATTCGTAACGCTAAATAGTCAATTTTGACCCACAGATTCTGCGGAAGAGCGAAAGGTTTAAGCGAATGTCGATATCACTCACAATTGTCGGAGACCAACTCTGGGAAAAAATTGGAGCATCCATGGATCGAGTTGAACTACGACTACGAAAGACGATCGCTATTCTTGAAACCGCCAAGATTCGCTTTGCAATTGTGGGTGGTAATGCCGTACGGATTTGGGTAGCGCAAGTCGATCCAGGGGCGGTTCGAGCGACAAACGACATCGACGTGCTAATTCATCCGGAGGACTTAGAAATTGTTAAAAATGCTATGGCTAAGCATGGTTTTCGATATCGAAAAGCAGCAGGATTAGACATGTTTTTGGAAGGGGAAAACGACTCCGTGCGATATGGCATTCATGTGGTTTTTGCTACTCGAATGGTAAAACCGGACGACTATGAACCCAACCCTGATGTAGAGCCAACCGAGTATGGAGATGGTATCCGGACTCTTCCACTTGAACGTCTTGTACGCATGAAATTGAATTCGTATCGACTCAAAGACCGAGTACACCTTCTCGACATGATTCAGGTTGGACTTTTGGACGCCGGATGGATCGCAAAGTTTCCAGTTCCTCTTGCTGAAAGACTTAGATCGCTTATCGAAGATCCGGAACAATAGCGCCTTGCGTCAGGTAATAATTGTTCTATTTAGTCCTTGAAGTACAACTAATTCTCAACCATGACCAGCAATCCGAATTATGTCGACCGGAAGCGCTTGCTCCGGCGATTTCTCGAATACGTTCAAATCGACACGACAGCCAATACGGATAGCGATACATATCCAAGCAGTCCCGGCCAATGGACGTTGGGGAGGTTGATTCTTTCGCAACTCCATGAACAAGGTATCGCCGATGCAGAGCAGGACGAGCATGGGCTTGTCTGGGCGACGATCCCTTCTAATATCGACGGTTTGTGCCCAACAGTATTGTTCAACTCGCATTTCGATACGTCACCAGAAGCACCCGGCAATAACGTTCGTCCTCGAGTCATCAATGCCTATCCTGGCGGCGATATCCACTTAGAGCACAACAATGCTAAAATCACGCCCGAGAACTCCCCCGAGCTCGAAGGGTTGCACGGCAAAACGCTCATTGTCACCGATGGTCGAACGCTACTTGGTGGAGACGACAAAGCGGGACTGGCAACGATTATGGAATTGGTTTCTTGTTTGATCGAGCATCCAGAGATCCCACACGGCCCTATTCGCATTTTGTTTACCTGCGATGAGGAGATCGGATGCGGGACGCAGAAGATTGAATTGAAAAAGGTCGCAGCGCACGTCGGATATACGCTCGATGGCGGCGGGATCGGCGATATTGACGAGGAAACTTTTTCTGCCGACATGGCACTCATTCGGTTCATCGGAAAGAACATTCACCCCTCGATTGCAAAAAACCGAATGGCCAACGCCGTTCGAGCTGCTGGATTGTTCGTGTCGCAATTGCCTTCGAATCAACTTACACCCGAAACAACCGACCATCGCGATGGATTTCTACACCCGTACGATTTGCAAGGCGGCGTTGGAGAAGCAACGTTGCAACTGATCCTTCGCGACTTTGACACGGCGAAGCTGGCCGATTATAAGCAGCTTCTTGTCGACTTGGCAAAGAAAGTTGAATTGCAGATACCCGGTCTACGGATAGAAATGGAAACGCGTCGACAATATCGAAACATGGCAGACGGGTTAAAAAAATTGCCGCTAGCCGTCGAGCTCGCCGAACGAGCCTATGCCAAGCTCGGGATTCCATCGCGACGGAGCATTATTCGAGGTGGCACCGACGGTGCGATGCTGACAGAAATGGGGCTTCCTATGCCTAATCTCTCCGTCGGACAATTCAACATACATAGCGTTCTCGAATTTGCTTGTCTGGACCATATGCATTCGGCAGCCGACGTGCTGATTGAACTCGTCCAACTTTGGGGGCAGCAACGCGCTTGAAACCGAAATATCGCTTAGCCGTTCTCGGCAATCCAGATGGCTGGTATGTTCGCGACTTGCACCGTGCGGCCGCAGTTATCGGCGACATCGAGATAAGCGTCGTCTCATTCGGCGACCTACGTGTCGAAAGTCGTTCACATGATGAGCTGCATGTTTTCAGCAAGCTTCTTCCGAAACCTTCGACTGGGTCGGAAGGTCCTTCCGAGTGCCAAATCGATCGCCAATTCGATGGACTTCTAGTTCGAAGTATGCCGCTTGGATCGCTCGAACAAGTCATCTTTCGAATGAACGCGCTTCACGTTGCAAAACAGCAAGGGCTGGCGGTCGTCAATTCGCCTCGATCGCTGGAGATCGCGATCGATAAGTGGCTGACGCTCGACTATGCTCGCCAAGCTGGACTTGAAATACCGGCGACGATTTGTTGCCAAGATCGCGATTCTGCGATTCAAGCTTTCGAACGGTTTGGTCGAGACGTCGTCGTCAAGCCGCTCTTTGGCGGCGAAGGGCGTGGGCTGATTCGAATAAACGATCCCGATATCGCTTGGCGCGTTTTCAGTACGCTCGAACAGATCTCGGCGGTGATCTATGTTCAAGAGTTCATTGCGCATCAAGGTTTCGATTTGAGAATTCTAGTTATCGGCGATGAGCATTTTTGTGTGGCGCGCCAGGTTGCCAAAGATGATTGGCGAACCAATCTTTCGCGAGGTGGTAAAGCCGAAGCCTATACGCCGACCGAAAAGCAAATCGAGATGGCGCGAACGGCAGTCAAGGCCATCGGAGGTCAAATTGTCGGCGTCGATATCCTGCCCTCTAAAGACGGTCGCGACATTTTATTGGAAGTCAACGCAGTCCCGGGTTGGCGAGGTACCGCAAAAGCGCTGGATGTTGACGTCGCTAAAAAGGTATTGCAATACATGCATCAATAGCGTTGATTTTATGTTTCTGACATTTCTCGATGCTTGCCACCACGAAAACGCTCGTTCTCAAGTTGTCAAAGGTCTCTACATTCGATCGACGGTTTGGATATTCAGTAGATCGAGCCCGTGATTCAATGTCTTGCCGGTCCAAGAAACCAAAAGTCGACGCGAGGCTTGCTGCGTCGGAGTGCTTGCTCGGAGTACCGGACACTGTTCGAAAAACGAAGCGAATAGCTTTGCCAATTCGTAAAGATATTCGGTAACAAAATTCGGCAAATAGTCGACCATACTGCTTTGCAGCGCATCCTCGAATCGCATCAATTGAATCGCTAAAGCTCGTTCCATCGGATGTTCGAAGGCGATACCGGATGTTTGTAAATCGCCCGTATTATCGCTGGCGATTTTTTCGGCAAGCTTACGAAGAATGTTTTGGGTTCGCGCGTAGGAATACTGAATATAGGCGGCCGTATTTCCTTCGAGCTGAACCATCTTGTCGAGATCAAACTCGTAGTCGTTTTCTCGATGGTGCGAAAGGTCGGCGTACTTGATGGCGCCAATACCGACAACGTTAGAAATATGAGTTTTTTCATCGTCGCTAATGTCGAGATCGCTCACAATCTTGAAGGCTCGGCTGACGGCTTCGTCGAGCAACGGTTCCAATCCGACGACACTTCCCGAACGCGTTTTGAAAGGACGACCGTCCTTGCCCAGCACCGTACCGAAGCTGATATGTCGAAGCTCGGCGCGGCTCAGTCCGGTTTGCGCTACACATTTAAAGAGCTTCTGGAAATGATCACTTTGTCGATGATCGACGACATACAAAATCGCATCGGGATCAAACGTCTTCGTCCGATACTCGACGGTTGCCAAGTCGGTGGTTGCGTATAAAAACGCGCCATCTTGTTTACGAATGATCATCGGCGCGTCAAAGCCATCTAAGAATACGCATACCGCACCTTGACTCTCGACCGCCACGCCGCGATGCAAGAGTTCGTCGACGGTAGGTTCTAGCATTGTATGATAAAAACTTTCGCCGAGCTCGTAATCAAAATGAATTCCCAACCGATGGTAGATTTGCTGGATTTCAGCTTTGCAGTGCGGGAGGAACTCGTGCCACAACCGAAGATTTTCCGTATCGCTCGAATGCAGCTTGGCGGTCTCATTGAGTACTTTGGCTTCCAGCGACGTGTGCGTCGAGGCGATCGCTAGCAACGATGGATTCTGTTCAATCGCGGCGATCTTATTCTGCAATTCTTCAATCGATTCGTCGGCGTCCTTGATTCCGCGTTCGATTGACTTGAGTTGCTTGGCTAGTTTTTTTTCATCGGGGCTTTTTTTATCGGCGATCGCCTTTAACAGTGCTTGTGTTTCCGCCAATCGTTGCTGCAGGAGACTAAGGTCGCGACGCGACGGTTCAAGCTTTTCTTTAGCTGATTGATAGCCGATGATCTGCTGTACGAGTCGATACTGACGGCTCAGTTCGGCAACCGGATTTGCGGTAAATGCTTGAGCATCATTGAAATTCTTGTAGCCGTAGATCACCATACCGAACTGAGTTCCCCAGTCACCAAGATGATTATCGGAGATGACGCGATGCCCTAGGCAACGCAATATCCGAACGATGGCGTCGCCGATCACGGTCGAGCGAATATGCCCGACATGCATCGGCTTGGCAACGTTCGGCGAAGAATAGTCGACGATGTACGTTTTTGGATGAGTCGGTTTCGAAAGAGTTAGGTTGTCCGAAGCCTCCAAGGCAGAGGCTTGATCAACAACCCAAGCGTCGCTCAGTTGCATGTTGATGTAGCCTTTTCCGGCAACATCTACCGACGCGAATATCGGATCGAGCTGGAGCGACGCCGCGATTAGGTTGGCTAGTTCGATTGGGTCACGACCGAGCTGTTTTCCGAGGATCATCGCCAGCGAGAGGTTGGCTTGATAATCGCCAAATTGAGAATCGCGAGTCGCAGTAATGCGATGCAGCAAATCGCTCGTGTCGCTAGTCAGTGGCTTGAGGGCCTTTTGAACATGCAAACGAACGGTATCAAGTAGGCGCATCGGGCTTTTTCTTTTTTCGCGATTCGTGCCCCGGAATCGGCATCGGGCCGCCATAGGCATCAAAGATAACTAAAATATTCAACAGTCCTGCGACCATTGTGTAGAGCGTTCCGAGATCAAAGCCTGCCGACGACTGAACTTGCCAATCCGAAAGCACATCCAAGCTTCGCGGTTTAGCCATAAACCCATTCAACCAGAGTTTACCGTTGCGATTCAAATCATTTCGATCCAAATACCATTGAATCGCAGCCGGTGCGGCCGGCAATCCAACACTCGCTTGAAGGATATAGTGCCAACGATAATCTTGAGGAATCCACGAAGCGTAGACACACTTACCGCCGCCAAGGATCATGCCCATCACGAATAAAATCAAGACGCACGAAGAAAACAGTCCGGCTTTCCCAAGTCGACCTTGATACCAATGGCCAGCCCCCGGAAAAGCCAAGGCTAAGCCCGCCGCAGCGATACGGTTCTTGAGATCGATCGATAGCCCATCTACCTGAACGACATTCGGCGGCTGCGTGGATTGAGACATGAACGGACCCTGGCGGAAGCAGTTACGAGAAACTCCACCAAATTGTAATGCCCCACCGGCTGAATACTATCCGGGGCCCCAACGGCTCACATTGGTAGGTTTTCATCAGGCTGGCTTTCGGCGATAGACCGTGAGCCGTAGGCGCTAGCCTCGGGCATCAGCGCGCCGATGATGATTCCGACGAAAACCTAGTTCAGCCGATGGCTTCGCATTCCCAAAAAGCCTAAGGAAACCGAGATCGTAGCAACGATTCCCCACTGAGTAAGGTTCATGTGGTTGATGCTGTAGTCGAGACGGCTGCCAGCATCGCTAACGAGGCTCGAAATCCAACTGGTCACGGTTTGCATGGTCGAATTCACTGCTCTTAAAAGGAAACGGACTTTCTGCGAGAAAAGGTTAGTCCCGGCTGAGCGTCCATGCCCGAAATATAAGTGGCTCGGAGCACCGAATCTCCGTCAAAGCCTGCCGTAAATGCAAGCTTTACCGATTTTTACGCCGATATGCCGACGATTTTGCGAGCCAACATGCCGTTTCCTCGACTCTTCTAGTGCAGGTAGCCCTTGCGAGCGAAAGTCCGAGGGCTATACTACCATCGATGATTTTACGGTTCCCAACGGGCCTAACTGACAGAAAATGTCAGTTATTTAGTTCCTCAAAGAACCGCCTAAAAATCAAAAGCGAGGGGTCGTAGCTCAATTGGTTAGAGCACCGGACTGTCGATCCGGAGGTTGCGGGTTCGAGCCCCGTCGACCTCGCTTACAAAAACCCTGGAATTCCCAATGATTTCCAGGGTTTTTTCGTTTTCTGAGGCAGTTTCCGAACACTGCTTTACGGTGGCTTTCTTGCCAGTAAATGACACGTTTAGACCTGTGTGGACAGTGGTAGGTGCAACAGTTGGTGCAACAGTTGGTGACCGATTCTGTCCCGGTAAATTTGCGGGGACAGAATTAGCGAGCGGTGCAACAGTTGGCGACCCGCTTTCCGTCCCCGTTTTCGCCATTCGCTCAAATTTTGGAATCATCGCCGAAATAGTCGGCAGCGATTCAACCCCCGAAACGATGTCGAGTGCAATTGGATCGGTGTAGACGTTCATCGTTAAATCGATTCGAGAATGCCGCATAGCTCTCCTTGCCCAACCGACGCAGTCAAGAACTCCGACCGAAATTAACAGTTCGCAACGATTTATACATCGTATCTCAACCTTTCCAAACGCCTCCTTCGCTTGAGCCCGGACGCGTCGCGATTGTAGGTTGCAATTCGCCTTTACGCGTAAATCTAATTGGTTATGTCAGTGCTTTAGAGGATTTTGGAATTTTGTGAAAGTTTTGTCCGCAGAGTAGACGATTTCCGTACCTCTCTGTTGTCAGACGAATCGATCAGTGGTGACTGACGACGAATGACGCGAAAGGAAACGTCAGTGTGTGGTGCCGCTTTGGTGCCACTGACGGAGCCGAGTACACAAATCCTGTGGAGATAGAAAAATGTTCAGTCGAATCGTAAGTCTGCATCGCAATGAAGCCGGTAACGAGTCCATGCAAACGGTTATGATCATGGCCGTCGGGGCTCTGATCATGTTGGGAGTCCATGCACTGTTCAAGTCTGATATCGGTGGTGAAGTTCAGAAGCATATCAAAGGCGTCCTCTCGAGCGGCTTTGATTTCAAAGGTTCTGGCGCCGGATTGGGTAAGTAGGGCACGTGTGCCTCAGCATGCGATTTGGTAAATAAGGCCAGCCCAGTTGCGGGCTGGCTATTATTTTTCGATCGTCTGCATCGGAAATCGACGTCACGCCGTTCCTAGGAAGAGTGACCGCTTCATGTCTTGGTATATAAACCGGCTGCACACTCGGGGTCTAAAAATGTCAACGACCGTCACAGAGCAACATTCGCAGATGAGTCGCCTTCGAAATTCGTTTGTTTCGCGACTAGACATAAGATTCTTATCGATCGCTACCTTTTCTGGATGTGTGCTCGTAGCGCCGGAATTTGCCGGATGGTTGATGGGCGCAAGTTTGGCGGTTGCGATGTTAACTGCGTCTTGGATCGATACCAAGACGCGATTGATACCCAACCGATTGACTTACCCTCTCATCCTATTCGGGGTTGTTGGCAATCTTGCAATGTCGCTCTTCGTCAGTGATGAAATCGCAGGCGTGGTTGGCATCGAAGAATCGCTTAAGGGAACGGGGCTTTGTTTTTCGCTGATGTTGCTGCTGTTTTTGTCGAATGCGACTGGTGGTGGCGATGTGAAGTTGGCGACTGCGATCGGAGCGTTTCTCGGTCCACAAGACGGGATCATGGCGATCGCTTGGTGCCATGTTTTGGCAGGCATATTTGTTTTGGTATGGATGCTGAGCCGTGTGCGAATGCTGCAAGGGCTGCGAAGTGCGTGGGCATACGGTGAAACCTGCATCCTTTCGAGAAGGCTTCAGCCGATTGCTTTGAATTTTGGTTCGGTGGCACACAAACGTATCCCCATGGCAGCGTTCTTTGCTCTTGGCGTTCTGTTGACAACACTTGGCTTTCGACTTTGGTAGGAATCGAATCATGAAAAATCGAAAATTTAGCCGATTGCGATGCGGAATGGCGTCGATGGACGTGGTGTTTATCATCGGCACGCTCTTTCCAATATGCATGGTGCTGTATTACATCGCCGAACAGTGTTTGGCAAATCTATACGAGATGATCTCGGTCATCATCGGCTGCCCGGTGATGTGAATCTCCAGAATCATTTGTCCGCAAAAGAGGACGATTCCGCATCTATTTAGTAGGCAAGTCACGGTGGAGACCATCGTGCTACAGTTCAAACTCATTTCGAAGGCTGAATAGCCATGCAAATCTGGAATCAATACATCGCTGGGGTTGAAGACATCTGTTGCCTTCTCGGGGCCAGTGTTTTCCTTTTGGTGTTCGTAACTTGGCGGTTTTTGCGCAACTTCCCCTTGAATCGAATTGCCAGAATCCATCGAGAGCAAACGGGAGCGACGTACATGTTGCCACTCGTACTGACGATGCCATTCTATGTACTGCTGATCACAATGATCATCGAATGTACACTGATGCTGACAGCCAAAATCGGCAGCGTTGGAGCCGCATACTCAGCAGCTCGGGCAGCCGCGGTTTGGTTGCCGTATGAAAGTGCGATGCCGAAGACCGCCCCCGACTACACGCCGATTGAAGATCGCGAGTTGATGGTCCGACTAGCTGCAGCAAGATCCATGTGGCCTTATGCGAGTGGTTCCAAGTCTCATGCGTCTGACGAACCGCTTGACGAGTTTATCGACGCTACGATGACTCAACAGATCGAAGCTTTTCGGACGTATTCTGGCCATCAAAAGTTTGACGCGGAGTATCTCAAACGTACGGAGTATCTCAAACGTAAGTTTGCCTACGCATTCAACGCTTTGACCATTGCTGTCGATTACTTCGATCCCATCACGCGTGTAGCAACAGAAAAGCCCGCGTTCAACGCGAAGCTCCAACTGACGCTTCACTACGAAGCCCCCATACACACATTCGGAATCGGGCGACTGTTCGGCGAGAAGAGCCAGACGGGTAAGTTTTTCGTGCGACCTGTGGTTACGACCGTCCTTATCGAAAATGAAGGCGTTAAACCAAGCCTTGAAGGCAAAAGGATCAGTCCAGACAAACTGAGCAAGTCCCTTGGAATTCGATATTACGATCTTCTTGCGTACAGAACAGTCAATCCATTGCACAACTCGAATCAGGTACCATTAACAAAAGTTCCTAGTACCGTAGTTCTCTTTGGTGGAATTGACTATGGACACAACGATCGCGATACGCACGATGCAGGCAGAGCGCTAGCCGCGAGTCGAAACGCTCGTGAAGGGAGAATCGGATCTACAATAGATCTGTCTCCATTCGAAAACGTAGTCATCAACGTGCACTCGGGATTTACTAATCGAGGCGGAGTTCCCATGATCGCCTACGACGACGTAAAGGGGGAGGCAAGAGGGATGACCGCACACCAGCTCGCTCTGTACCTTCGAGAAAACGGGTTTCAGGGGAATTATCTGGAATTGGTCGCATGCAACTCCACTGCATTCGCTCAGGAACTCGCGGACGAACTGGGCATGTCGGTAAGAGGGTATCCGCATCTAATCACGGTGAGCCCCTCTGATGGTGAAGTCGCTCGCTTCTTCTACTTCGCAACATCCCCTGAGGACAAATCTCCAAGAAATAACGTTTCACGTTAGCGAATACCATTCTACCAACGCCAGATAAACAGCGTCATTTTTCCACTTTGCAGATCGGTTCCATCATGAAATTCAAGATTCTTTCGGGCAACCAACAGGGCAACATGACCGTCATCAACATTGTTGCTGTCATGCTTTGCACGGTTCTCACGACATTCATCTTCAACACGGGCAATATCGCTTCGCGACGGGTCGAGCATCAGGATGTGGCTGATGCGGTAGCACTGAGTGGCGGCTACTGGATGCAGCGGGGGATGAATGCAGTTACTGCGACCAATCATGTAATGGGCGAATTGACGGGGATCGTCATCGTGCATCATGCCCTTGGTGGCGATCTGCTTGACGATGGTGGTACGGCCGAAGACGCTTCATCGCTTAAGTCGCTGACCATCAAAAAGGGGAGCGATCTGAAGTCGATCAACAATCTTCTGGACTTGGCCAAGACTGGTGCTGAGGCACTTGGCTATCAAGAGACCGAGGTTTATCGGCTCGTTCGCGAGAAAGATGGCGTCCATGCTGAGGCCGCGATTCTCGATGGCAAAGTAACACTCAAGCGACGCCTGACGGAGTGTTACATGTCGATTATCGCGGCCAAGATCATGCAAAATTTTCCATATACGGCGGCGGCAGGTGTGGCGTTGGAGGAGGCAATGGTGATTCTCGAACAATGGATTGGCGTTGAATACCGCGTAATGAATGCGGCTGAGAGCGCCGCTAAAGGGTTGACGTCGCTCAAGCAAACCGTTCGAGACAAGATTTTGCCTGATGCAAAGAAATACACCGACGATGTCGTCAAGTACATTCCACGCATCGCTGAACAAGCGGCGAAGGGAATTGCGGATAGGAACGGCGCGGTTGGGACAACGTTTCCAGTCAAGCTCATGTTGCCGCTGAAACTCGACCCACACGCTGAGGCCAATAGCATAGTCCGTGATCCGAAGTATCCGCCCGTAAAAATACCAGCGAAGGAGTCCTGCAATTGTAACTGTCCGTCGGTTAAGACAACTGTCAATCGCGACCAGATCAACAAGACCACGCAGTTGGCTCGGGCGACGTTTCCATGGGTGGTTTATCATCGCGAGCCAGTCATCAAGGCATTGAGCGTGGCTCCGCTGTCGCAAGCATCGCACTTCTATAAGGATCATAGTGATGGCTACAGCAAACGCATCACGAATGCTCTTCAAACCACAACGACCAGCAGACGTAGAGAGAAGATACAACTCTATGTTCTGGAAGATCACTTCGCACCGGACAAGGGTTTTGAGTCGTTCACCGATAATCCGGTAACCGCTGACAAACTGTTTGCGGTGACGGGGCTCGCTTATTGGGAAAAACCATCTGTCATCGGGCAGCCGTTGTTTAAGCAGTATCACGCTGAAGGCCAGGTCGCGTTGAGTCAAGTGCTGATTTACAACGCGAATGAGCAAGTCATTCCTGAGCATAAGATAGATTTGACTTGCAAACGACTACGCCCCAATCGCCAGGCGGACGTTGGCTGGGATACGCTGAATTGGAAATCGGGAACGCGACCATCGGAGTTGGTGGCCAAGTGGGATAACGGCGGTGCTCCAGCGGTGATCTATCCTGAAATTCAAGTCAATTGGCAGTGCAAGCTGGTTCCCGTCAGCAATTCGCAATGGAACAGTATGCTCGAGAAAGCTGATGTACCGAGCCCATTTGCTGAAGTCCTCGCGAAACTGGTTTCGCAGACGCAAGGCTGCATGAATACGCACTGAATAATGAACGTCAGCCTTTCCAGGGTGACCGTCGATGAAAATCCTAAGAACAGTTTTTAGAAAGCCTTGATCAATCATGAACAATAGACTTCAGTACAAGATTTATCGACGCCGTCGCCATTCACTCCGCCGAGGCATCGCGCCGCTTGAACTGGCTTTGGCCCTGCCGATTCTTATGGTGATGATGTCGATCATCTTTGGTGTTTGCAGCGTGACGGAAACTAGGATGATGACCACCACGGCGGCTCGTAACAATGCCTTCGAAAAACGGCATAAGCCCTGGGAACACGACGCTCAGACACTTGAGCTTTCGGAAGTTCAGAAGGTTGAGAAGATACTTGGACCAAGTCCGGTCATGCCTGCGAAAGGTGGCTTGGTCTCAGGTATCGCGGCGAGCGCTCCGACCGGGATGTTCGGGCCGCTAAGTAAACTGACCCTCGCAACACAGAGCGAGCGCTTTGTACTGGGCGGAGGCTGGGATTATCAAGAGATCGAGTTCAAGAAACATTCTCCATTGATTCTGACAGACAAAGCAAAATATTTTGGAATGAAAGCGAGTGAAATCAATGCCTTCAAAGGTCTTGGCAGTTTCGGTGCTGGGTTTGGCGGCAGCGGATCGATTGGACAAATGCAAGGGCAAGTGCAACAGTCATTGCAGGACGCTCGCCGGGAAGTCACGGCTCGCTTGGCGGAAATTCAACGCCAGATGAAGCAGTTGTCAAGTCAACTTAGTCTGGAGAAGCATCAGCAAGCAAATCTACGGAAGAATCCAAACGCCGATCCTAACTCGATTCAGAAAGCGGATAAGCAAGTCAAAAAGACGCAGGCAAAGATTGACGAACTCAAAAGCGAGCAATCTAAGCAGCAGCAGGCTAGTGGCAGTATGGGCGTCGATTCCAAGTTGCCAGCCGCTGGGCACGTGTCCGCATCCGAGGAGCTTGGGAATTAACGCCTTAGAAGTTGTCGGTTTCGCCGAAATTTGGTTTGTTCGAGTGCAAAAGTTTGACTATCTCTAGCATGTCCGGACATGTCAGGTTCAGTCCCCATGCACGAGGTGATGCCCTTGCGGTTCAATGAATCTCGACGATTTATGTCCGCTCGTAAACTCATTTCCGTACCTCCTTTCCAGAAGCGATTCGACAGCCGAATTGCAACGGATCGAAGGGACGAGGTGTTACCATGCGGAAAAAGAGACCTATCCAATCAAAATCAAGCCCAAGCAACATGCGTGCCTGGTTGCCAATTGGCATCACTGTGTTTCTTGCGATGGTGGCTTTCGCCAAGTGGTCACTGGCCAGTTGGATAGGAGCCGAATCGGGACGTGATAAAAACGCAAATCGCATGTCGCTTCGATCTATTCGCCCTGAAATGCTTTTTGGCGAAACGGACTCGGCGATCGATCAAATGGTGCAAGGTGGAGTTTGGTCAGTCGCCGATTCGATTTGGCTTTTCGAGAATCAATCGGTCGATTCGCAACAGCTTGGTTCGGAAATTCGATTCGCGTCCCAAGCCGTTACCGCTATCGAGAGCGATCTTCCAGAACACCTGGCGATTCTCGATCTTGTTCCAGCCGAACGGGCACTTGTCCAGCAAGTTGGCGAACAGATAGTTCGATCGATCGACTTTGGAAGTGTGAAAGGCAGTGTCTGCTACCGCGAAACGGACGGTCATAGATTTGTCA
Source organism: Pirellulaceae bacterium (assembly GCA_034408855.1). Lineage (GTDB taxonomy): Bacteria > Planctomycetota > Planctomycetia > Pirellulales > Pirellulaceae > JAIYDQ01. The sequence continues at coordinate 11,659 of JAWXCK010000237.1, read as the reverse complement.
TAGGTGCCAAGGTCGCTAACCGACAGCAAGACGACGAACATTGGCAAGTCATCACATTGACCCCTCGCCGAACCGCCTCGTCAAAGAACGACCATCTTTTGCCGGACATCGGATCGAGTTTGACAGCGTGCCAACGATTCAGCAAGTCAGGTTCACTTCAATGCGAAATTATCGAAATAGACCGACCTTTTGCCGACCTACTCAACGGTTGGCGGTCAAGCGGTTGGGTCGTTGAAGCGCTTTCATCGGATGAATCACAAGGAAATGCGGTTTGGAGCTGCATGAAAGGAGACTGTTTCATTCACCTTCGAGCAACGCTCAGTCCAGATCATTCGAATGTGACCTTGGTGCTTACTGCTCTGGATCGGATTTAAATTAACCGTGTCACTACTACAACTTCTGCGGCTAGCCCCGTCAGCTCAACTCTAACTCAGGGAATTCAAAATGAATCATTGGCAAAAACTCGGTCTTCCGGTCGCATTGGGTATTTGTGCAGCCTATTTGAACTGGAATAGTGTCACTAGCAAGTTGGAACCGCGAGACTATGTGGCGGCGAAAGCAGACGTCAAACCAGGCGAAAAGCTGACTAGGGAATCGTTCACTCGAGTCAGCATCAGCCATACCTCGCAAGTTGGTTTGGAAAATACACTCGTTCCATGGAGCCAAGTCGACGCGATAACGATTCGTTACGCCCAACGCAACATTCCAGCGAAGTCGCCGCTCACGCAGTTTGATATTTTTGATGGGAATACTGGCGTAGTTAAAACTGGCGAGCGTGCTACCACAGTGACGCTAAAATCAACCGAATTTACAGCTTCTTTTGTTTTCGTAAATGATTGGGTTAATGTAAGCGATCAGTTTGGCCTGGAACTAATGCGATGCCGGATTATTTCCATTACGCGTGGTGACAAAGAAACCTCCGTCTGCATGGCTGGCGAAAAAATTAAGGTTCGAAAGTTTGAACTAGGCAGAAACAGCGAATCGCGGTTTCAGATCAATGCATTCGAACACACTGCAGACCAAACTTTGAATGGAAAGCGATCATGATGCTCTTATGTCACAACGTCCTTGCTGGTCAGCGAAGTGCGATCACGCTCACGGGCGATACGATTACGATCGGCCGTGGTGGCCATAACCAATTGGTTCTCGATAGTCCGTTAGTTGGATATGAAGCGGCGGTGTTGCATCGCGAAAAGAATACATGGCGTTTGCAGTCGTTGGGTAAGAATGGTTGTAAGGTCGGCGACGTGCAGGTTGGACGGGGAAGCCAAGTTGACCTCCATGACATCCGACGCATCGAACTATTCCCATTCGAGATTACGATCGAAGATTCCACGAGCGACAAGCGACCGACCAATCCGAACGATGATCGCTCTTCGAACCTGCTTTGCGAGATTCATCGGCGACTCTTGGCCCTAATGGACATCGAAACCGATGATGCCGAGCGACGGGACAACCCTGAGTACCAATTGAATCTAGAGCACATGATCGAGCAGCTTGCTATTGAAGAATCGATCGCGGAACCAGAAAACATAGAACTCGTGCGTTACATTGCTGGCCAAGCCGTCAGACAGGCATTGATTGAATCGGTGTTCGAGCGTTGCGGCAATCAACCAAGCGGGCTATCAGCCGAAAGTATCGGCTGGAGTCGATTTGTTTCAGCGGTCTCGCATCGCGAGCGAGATCTAGAAGATATCGTAGAGAAAATCGGCGACCAAATCGAGCTATTCGCGAGCCACGACTTGAGTGAGCAGATGGACACGATCGATCACAAGTTCGACGTCGTTTGGGCCACTGAATGTTGCGAACAACTTCATGATTTCTTACTGTACTTGGCGATGCGAAGTCTCAAGAAACAGGTTAAAGACATCGTTTTTGGCTACGGACCACTCGAAGACTTGCTACGCATTCCGACGATTAGCGAAATCATGGTTGTTGATCGCAACCATATTTTTATCGAGAAGCGAGGCGTGGTTGAAGACTCGGGGCGTCGATTTGTAAGTGACGATGTGACGCTGGCGGTGATAGACCGCATCGTTTCAAAGGTTGGACGACGCATCGATAAATCACAACCGCTGGTCGATGCAAGATTACTTGATGGCAGTCGAGTCAACGCGATTATTCCGCCTTTGGCCGTGAGTGGCCCGTGTATCACGATTCGCAAATTTCCACTTAATCGCATGAAGGTCGACAGCCTGGTGGCTTGTGGGGCGATTACTGAGTCGGTCAGCGAGTTTCTTAAAGCTTGCGTCTTGTCGCGCCGCAATATTCTCATATCCGGTGGAACGGGAACCGGGAAGACAACACTGCTCAATTGTTTGACCGATTTTATTCCCACCAAGGAACGTATCGTTACGATCGAAGACACGGCAGAATTGCAAATCAACAAGGAACACGTCGTTCGCTTGGAAGTCAAACAGGCTAACGTTGAAGGTGCTGGCGCTTACACGATCCATGATCTGGTGAAAAATTCACTACGAATGAGGCCTGATCGCATCATAGTTGGCGAATGCCGAGGTGGCGAAGCACTCGATATGTTGCAAGCGATGAATACGGGACATGAAGGCTCGCTAACGACGATTCATGCCAACACGCCGCATGATGTTCAGTTGCGACTTGAAGTGATGGTACGCACCGCAGCGGACTTGCCCGTCGATTCGATTCATCGACAGATTGCCTCGGCGGTGGATTTAATTGTCCAATTAACGCGTTGTCGTGATGGACGGCGTCGCGTAACGCAAATAACCGAAGTTGTTGGAATGGACAATGTCGCAGGCGGTGTTCGGATGAAAGACCTTTTTCATTTGGAAGGTGAAGACGGACAGGAGCAGTTAGTTCCAACTGGGCATCTGCCAACATTTACCGACCGACTTCTGAACGTGGGTTACGATCTCGGCAATTTCTATTGCTGAGCGGAAAAATCGCTGGCACGCTCATTGGGCTACACCAGATCGCTCGAAACAGTCTGATAACAATTCCAATAATCGCTGTCTGCCTTTGCTCGTTAAACCGTATCTACTCTTCAGACATCCCCTTACCCCGGACCCCACTCCCCCGAGTACAGGGGCGAGGAGGGCCAAAATGATGAAGCATGTTTTCGGATATCAACCATGGATACATACTCAATACTCCTAGCTCTTGTGTCTTCCACTCTCACGCTGGTTGCGGTCACTATTGGTTGTATTCGAGTGCTCCCGTTCTGCGACGAGATGGCGCAACTTCGTGTTGGCGGACTGTCGACACAAGCCAAGAGTCTACTGATGAGCACAGAGCAGCTTCAGGGCTGGCTGCGAGTTTGGTGTGGACTGTTAATCGGACTGCCGGTCGTTGTCTGGTACTACGACATGAAGTTGCTCAGCCTACTTGCAGTCGCTCTGGTCTATGTCGCTCCTGAACACATTATGCGTTATCTCATCCATCGTCGTCGTACGATCCTACGTGACCAACTCGTCCCAGCAATCCAAGGACTAGCCAATGCGGCTCAAGCAGGGCTAACGCTGCATCAGGGATTGGTCGAAGTCAATCGCGATACGCCCAAACCACTCAACATCGAAATCAGCCGCATTCTAGCCGACTTCGGTCGCGGACGACCACTTGGTGAAGCCATCGAAGAGGTCAGACAGCGGCTGTCACTGGAATCGTTCACACTTTTTGCGACTGCTGTGCAAACGTCATTGGAACGCGGCGGACGCATCAATGAAGCCTTACTACGAATCGGCAATAGCCTACGTGAGAACCAAAGGGTCGAACGCAAAATGGAAGCCGACACATCGGCCGGAAGACGTGAGGTTTTAATCTTGAGCTTATTTCCGCTCCTGTTTGGATTCATGTTGTATTTCATGAGTCCGGAAAACACTGGCAGGTTGGTAAACACGCTGGCAGGTCAATGCGTTGTGCTGGTTGTAGCAGGCCTTGTTTACTGCGGTGCTCGATGGGCTTTGAAAATGATGGACGTCCAGAACTAGGATATTGAACCATGACAGACATAACACTAATTCTCGCCACACTGCTCAGCGGAATCGCCACGTTTTGGTTTGCAAGCCAAATATCGAGTTTGGTCAATCGACCTCTGCAGCAAGAAATACAAGTTTGGCAACATGACGAACAGCGAAAGTGCATACTCCGGTCGAAGTCACCTCTGTATCGTTGGTTTCAACCATTATGCGATGACCTGCTCGAATGCCGCTGGTTGCATCTGTTGGGCAACATTCGGTCCGTTGAAACCAGCCTAGCCCAAGGCGGCTCGGAACTACCGTGGACGGCAGCGGAGTATCTCGCTGTAGGGACGGTTCGGACAACTTTAGCGATGGCGTTTTGTGTCGCGATCGCAAATCCCATTTTCGAGGTTATTGGTAGTTGCTTGATCGCGATTGTCGTTGGAATTTTGAGTATCGCGTTTATTCCACGGCAACTTGCCACACTTGCCAAGTTGCGAATGCGTCGCTTTAAGCAGCGACTTCCATTTGCGATTGACTTGATGGCGTTGATGATGGAAGCCGGAGGTGACTTTCGGCAATGCTTGTCCACCGTTGTGCACGAGAATCGTGGCCATCCGGTCGGAGTTGAGTTTGGTCTGCTTTCAAATAGTCATGCGGCCGGACAGCCGCTCCGCGATTGTCTCGATCAGTTGCAAGCCCGACTACGCGATGAAGATGTAAATGAGATTGTCTTCTCGATTAAAAACGCGGATGAATTGGGCGTGCCGCTGAGCAGGACCTTTTTGACACTGGCTGAGCAAATGCGACTCAAACGAGCTCAGCAAGCGGAGAAGTTAATCGGCGAACGCAAAACGATGATGGCCTTTCCCAGCCTAATCATCATGATTGCCTGCTTGCTCGTTGCGGTAGCTCCATTCGTTCTCGGTGCGATTTACAACAAATAGTCTCAGACTCAATCAATGCCTTCCTTCGCTAATCCTCGTGGTCATCACACCCTGTCGCGCGGGCCGATCATTACGCGGTTCAATAAAAACATACGTAGACCCACCCTTTAGCTTTACCAGGAACCAATCATGTCAACCACTCTTGAAGTAACTTATGATGGAACGGTCAGTGTTCAACCGATCACTCATGCAATCTGTCGCATCGGAAGTAACCCTAGCCTAGAACTGTGCATAACTGGGATCGCAGATCATGCCGCGACGCTCCGCATTCAGAACGGAAAGCGGTCGATTTACAACCGCTCATCGAGTCCAATTTCAGTTGGTGGCAAGCGAGTTCTACCGGATCAGACGTTGCCTTGGAGCGAAGGTCAACTGCTGCAATTAAGTGATGGCGTTCAGCTTAAGCTACTGAACGATAAGTTAAGCGGTGCATCAAGCATTGCGAATCGGCGTGAAGGCCATCAGGCGTTGTCAGCAAAAGACTCGAACATTGAAGCTACCTCAACGTCGGAGAAGAAACAGAGCCGTATGATCATCGCGGGCTTCATGCTTGTTTTTGCCACAATTCTGTTCTCATCTGAATCGAACGTCGCCGACCAAGCGATGAACGAAGAATTCTCAAAGGTTGTTGAAGGATTGCTGGTTGCTGAGCAACAACCTAACGCAGGTTGCTACCAACAACTGCGTATCGACTTACAAAACGCGATGCTGCAAGACGACAATGAACAAAAATCGAAGCTTGTCTCTAGCGTCATTGGAGTTCTGCGATCGAAAAGGTCCGTTGTGGAACCGAAGATCGACTCTCAAGTCGAGCGGTTTGTCCGAACCTTTCTTTGAGCAGCGAGCATCGTTCTTCAACTACGAATCTACTTCACCATCGTTATGTCCTCAATCCTAACTTTCACAAATAGCGGAAAATGCCTTATGCCATTCCAAAATCGTCGTCCACGTATCACACTTCTCGAAACGTTTGAGCCACGCGTTGTGTTCGCCACAAATGTATGGGTCGATCCAATTAATGGTAACGATGGTAACGATGGACTATCTCCAGCGGCTGCGATTCGAACGCTAAATAAAGTCGTTTCGCAATACGACTCTCTGAAGCCTGCTGGTCATATCGAACTCGCTCCAGGCGATACCGTGATTCTGATGCCTGGCGAACATCACTTTGCGTACCGATACGGCGAAGGCCAGTGGCAGGGGCTATTTCTTCGCAATGTACATGGAACGGCTGATAAACCGATCACGATTCGAGGCATGGATGGAACGAGGATCGACAATCGAGCACCGGATGGCACGGAAATGTCTACGATCTCGATAATTCAATCGAGTCATATCGTTATCGAGAATCTAGATGTTACTTCCTATGGATCCGCGATCAATGTCGGAGAATCCAGCGATGTGGCCGTTCGTAACAACTTTATCCACGACGTGGATGGCGTAGCAGCAAACAATCTTTCTGGAGTTTACCTCGCTGGTGTTCAGAACACGGTCGTTGAAAACAATCTCTTCACGGACAACTACGATCGATCTCGCCCAGGCAACGCGAATAACCGGCACATCGTCATCTTCGGTGGCGTCGACGTGAAGATCCTAGGAAACACGATGCGGAATTCGAATCCGCAGGCGGGCATGGCAGTGGACTACAAGCATCTGGGCGGCCTTTCAGCTAATCAAGTCGGTGACTATGAAGTCGCATATAACACAATCATCAACGCGGCTGGAACGGCGATCGGAACCGCCGCGCCAAACTCTTACATCCACCACAACCTGCTGATTGATTCGGGTTCTATTCGAGTCGCCGACCTTGGTGGTACGAATCAACTTGCTAATGAACGGATAGAGTACAACACGATCGTCAACAGTCTTGATCGGCTCGATGGTGGTGGCTTAAGCTACTATCCGAACGAGTATTCAGGTTATCCGCTTGGTGATCTCTATTGGTCACACAACCTAGTCGTCGACAATCGCCAATACGACCATTCCGAGAAAGCTACCGTTACAATCGATCGCTACGGACCGGATGACTTTTATCGCCGGGCGATTGACGGTGGACTATTCCATGCAGATGGCAACGTCTATCAGACCAAGGACGCAGCAACTTTCGATATTTATGGAGCCAACGGCGGGCGATACGGACAACTCGGATCAAATCTATCCTTTGCGGATTGGCAAGCGGCCGGCTACGACACGACAGGCTCCGTATCGCTCGTTGGGATCGACGCCAACTATCGCGATACGACTGGAGGGGCATCTAAGGCAGGAATTTATGCCGGAAATCAATCACGGCTAACAGTGCTACTGGACAAAATGGATATCGATGAGGCGGGACTGAACTCAATTGCAAAGCTTAACATCTCGCGTGGTGATGGTACGAATCAACAGGCCTTGCGTGTCACAATCACTACATCAAAGAACGGCGAAATCTTGGTTCCTCAAGAGGTTGTGATTCCCGCGGGCCAGCACTCGATCGATGTTACTATAGAAGGAATCGCAGACGGCAAATTGGATAATACTCAAGCGATTCGGATTGAAGCGATCGCTGCTGGTTTCGATCACGCTTCGGCCTGGGTGCGGCTTCATGATAGCCCTATAGTCGATCAACCGGCAGCCCCCGATAAACCCATCGATGGAGTCTTTAAAGTTCCTGGCCTAGCTGGGGAGTCTGTTTCGCTGCAATCATCGGTTTCGTTTCGCGGAGCCGAGTACAACAACGAAATGGGCGTCGCGTATGTCGACCATGCGTCAGGGCGAGTAGGCGATTTGATGCCTTCAGATCGAGGGTGGCTGAAAGCATTACTAGGACGTGGGCAGAACTTCACAGTACTAAACTCAGGTGTCAAGCAGGGCGATATCGGCCAAGTCCAACTAACCGCAGGTCGCCACTTTGTGTTTTATCTTGTCCAAGACAACTCGCTGGTCGAGTGGCAAATTAAAAACCCAACGAACGACCTGAGTTTGCGACCTCAAGTCTTCACTTCGATCGAATCCTCCAACTCGGATCGATTCGATCATGTCCACGAGTCGGTTTCAGTTCGAGCCATTGACCTAGCCTGGGAGGACATCGAGTTCGGGGGCGATGAGAGTTTTACCGACTTGGTTGTGCACAACGCCTTTGAGACACAGCAAAAAAACTATTGCGAAGCGGTCGATGACTTCTTTTCTCCTACACTTCGTACGGTTCCCGAAGGCAAACCGATCGAACTTGACGTACTGAAAAATGACAAATTTTTCGGACCGATCAAAATCATTGCCGTCGATCAGCCATCGACGGGTACGGTAGTAATTTCGGAGTCTGGAACGAAACTGATCTACACACCAAGCAAAAATTATTATGGCGGAGTAAAGTTGCGATATCAGATCGAGTCCGAAGGCAGCACTTCCTTTGCGTCGGTGGAGCTTACTCTTCGCAAGCCTTGGACGAATGAGCTGAAACCAAGTGATGTCAATGGCGACGGCCGCGTGACGCCACTGGATCTATTGTCGGTCATTAATGCACTGAGCAAGCATCCCAGCGTATCGTTAACCCCATTCCCCGTGGACGATACTCGACATCTTACCATGATCGATGTCAACAGTGACGGCATTCTCGACGTCAACGATGCACTCGCACTGATCTTAGCCTTACTCTCCGATTCGAATGAAACCGATTGACCCTCTTCCGTCAAATCGCAGTACTTGACGCTTCCTATTCTACCGAAACCTACTTCATGGACGCGATTTTCGACTTTTCAGCAATTGTGAAGTTTTTCAAGAACAGCGTCCGATTAGATGCACCATTCCGTATCTCCTTAATGTATCCAATAACAAACACCTCAAAAGGAGAAATGACATGATCCGTTTAACTGGGAAATATGCAGCATTTTTCGTGGCAACAACTTCTGCAAGAATCTTGATACTCGCTGCTATGATTGGTCAGGCAAATCTAGATTCGGCGAGTAACGAAGTCTCTGCAAATCCGTCTGGATTCGCACAGTCGGATACCTCGGTTTCTGAGAATGCTTTCGATTCATTCTTTCTCGATATGCCAGCGGACTGTTCGGAGTTAGTGAAACTTGAATTGGTTGGAGATTACGCGTTCGATCTGCGGCCCGAGACTGTCCAGATACCTCGAACTATCGATCTCCCTAGCTTGAATGCGAGAATTACGTTCACGGACGAGAATCAGGTAGAAGTTGTTAGCAATGTCGCGCTGACATTCCCGACACTGGATTTTTAATGTAGATCGATGAGTTGCACGCAGAAATTTTCTATAAAGGCTTATGATTATGAAGATTCGAGGGAAGTCGCTTATGCCCAGCGAGCATGGCAATGAATCGATGCAAACCGTGATGATTATGGCTGTCGGTGCCTTGATTTTGCTTGGTATAAATCGCCTGTATCGTCAGGTATCTCCATCGATTCAGCAGTACGTTCAAGCGGCAGTGTCTGGAGCGCCATTCGATCAAGGTGGTAGCGGTGAACGATTCGCAATCGGTAGCCAGCCCTCGACGGCTCCCAAACCGGGCCAATCAGAAGTCCAAGGATCTTCATCGCAGAACGGGTTCAGCGATGACGTGCAAAAAGCAATGCCGAACTTTCTGGCTGATGCAAGCAATGCCATTCGTGATGCAATCGCAAAGGAGCTGAAAGGGCACCTTGACGTAACGCTGCCGACCGAGGCTGCCTATTTGGACGGAGTAATTGATGACTTAGTCAGGGTGCGTGACGCGATTAACCCACTTTCAGAAAATCGTCGATTACTGGACGAAGAAATCTCGGCAATTCGGCGGCTATCGAAAAAGGATCTACAAAACTTGATGGAAGGGATTGAAGGGCGACTCGCGATCAACAGCTCGCTTTCCCCGATCCTCAACCAGCTTGGAGCAATGTTCAATCTCGACTCCATGCTTGAACAGGACCGAAAAAATCAGGCCATCGGACGAGACCCATCGGCGACGAATGAGGATGCGTACGGAGCTTACTTAGATACCTTTCGAATCAGCAGCGGCATGTTGACCGATGGAATCATCAACGCGGCAACCCGAGGTGGTACTAACTCAAGCGGACCGAGCCAAATCGTCAACAAACCAGCCGTCCAAGTTGCAATCGGATTGGCAGCAGATCGAGCTGGCTTGGCGATAGCTCAAAGTGCATTTCCGGGATTCAACGCCGCAGCTTACTGGTTGTACGACAACGGTTATTCGCCCAGGCCGCCTCGATTCCCACGCGACTGGACTCCACCGGAAGTCAACAAATAGTCCGATGAGCAATTATTGCTGCTCGTGCTGGGATCATAAATGTCAGGAGTAGCGGTCTTGAACTTTCCTAGGTCGAAAGCGAGAATTTTACGCATGGTCGTGAGGCCCCAGGCAGTAAGGAATTGAAACGGAACAATTTCAATAGCCTACCGAACTTGGCGTTCGGCTGCCCGACTCACGAACTACATGGATTCTGTTACCTTGTACCAATGGTTCATCGGTAGCAAGATCACGGTTAGTTTTACGCTTCGGCGACTGACAAGGCAAATAGCTGCTGTAACAACCAAAAGGTAATCTTCATGAGTGATTTTTTTTAACGTTCACAGATCCAGAGTCGCCGTGGCGATTGTCTAGACTAATCAGTTGTCGGCCCGAAGAGTTTGCCGAATCGCTCGAGGAATTTTTACGGCAGTCGCCAAACAATGAGGAGCTGCACTTTCTTGTAGAGTGGTGTGTTCCAGCTCGGTTCAAGGCGGCTGAATTGCTCTTCTCGCGAGAACCAAGTCCAATCCATTTAGTTAGCATAATGAAACATGTCGAATCTCTGCGAGAAGTCGCATGGAACAGCTTTTTGAAAAGCGAACAATGCGTTGATTCACTGGTCGATGTAATTTCGGCTGTTGAACCGCTCCGCAGCGAGGCATGGCAAGTTCTCCTTTTCCGCGGACCATCGGAACAGGAATTACTCAATGTAATTTCTCGCGTTGCAGAATTGCAATTGCAAGCCTGGACTTTAATTCTTGAACGCTTTCCGTCCGATGAATATCTAAAGCATATCATCGTTGCAATCGAACCCATGCGCACTAGTACTTGGCAACTCTTACTTGCAAATTCTCCAAGCCTAGAAACTGTCGTCAGAATAGCGGATAAAGTGAGTGCTTTGCGCGATTCCGCATGGCAACTAATACAAAATAAAGTGACATCATGGGAAGAATTTAGAGCGAGTTCGACGCCGACCTATGATTGGCTCCTTGAGAAGCTAGTTAAAACTACAGGGATTGACGATGTCCCAGACGATTATTTGCTTTGGCTAATCTCCTGTTCTGAACAACCTAATCGCAGCCTAGCAATAGATGAATTGCTCAGAAAGCCCAATAGCAGAGAGATGCTTTGGCGTGTTCTTATTGATAATTCTGGGTCATCTGAATGGAGAGACAACGCGGGCTTTTGTATCGATCAGTTTCTTGCAATGAGCCCGAGCAATGATGAGTTGGTTGAACTTGCATATAACTATGGCGAAGTAAGTATGCGATTCGTAAGTTTATTTCTAGAAAACGGTCCGAATGATTCAGAAATTGCGGCTGCGTTGAAACGCTTTCATTTCCCAGGAGCACGCCAGGGTGAATGTCACGCGTTACTTTTGTACTTGTACGAGAAGTGTAAACAGCGTGGCAACTGGCAGCCAATGTTCGAATTAATTATCGACGACTCATCACCAATCTGCACTTTAGGCAAACAATTTTACGTTGAACTTGGTCGAGGTGGTTCGTCAGCTCGACGTTATGCGGCGAGGCTTAGTAAGTCTTTCACAAGCGTT
>JAWXCK010000236.1:0-9917 GCA_034408855.1 Pirellulaceae bacterium | reverse complement strand
CAACGGATGCCCGTTTCGCATTGGATTTTTGAGGCATCACTCCGATGTCCAAAGTTGAAGAAAAACAACCCACCAGACGATCAGTCCGGCGGGTTGCCGCCTCGTTTCGTGTATCTATGCGATGACCGGGTCACTTGTTGATTTCGTTTTCATATTCGTCCAACATGTCTTTCGGTGTGCAAATTACGGGAAATGGAAGTTCAAAGTCATCCAACGCATCGGCTGGCAAGATTGGACGCAAAAGTATCTCGCTAGCCAACCGATCAAGTTCCTCGCCGATGGGTAACAATGGAACGCCATGGAGATGCTCGATTCGTTCAGCAGCCAGGGTCGCATTCCCCGCATTCGCGTCGTCAACAACGTATTGTGCAGTCACCAAGCTATAGCGATGACGATGAAAATCCCACCACGCCCGAGTAATCTCCTGCCGCATCACCGAATCTGGAGAAGCATTGGGATTTTCCCGCAGAAAACTGACGATCGAAGTCTCAATGTAGACGGTCTGCATCTTTTACTCAAATCGACGAATGTCCGGCATCATCTGGGATCGACGAAAGACTTTCGAGCAGGCAAGAAAACGGACCACCCGTCCTCCGGTGTCTGCCATGGGTGAACTCCTAATCAAACGCCAAACGGCGTCGATGTCATACTTGCGTGTCATTGGCGACGAAAGAATCCATGTAAGTCCGAGGTTTGGGAGTTGGGAGCCATGCTCACGCTCGCCATAGTCGTCAAGCCAATCAACCTGTGGCAGTCAGTTTAGCTCATCCGATCGATCAAATACCGCAAGTTCTTCGTGAGTTCGCGCAATCAATTTTCTAATTCCGGCCTTGGTAAAACCCTTTGAACCAATCGGATTTGAGATTTGTAGTGAACGCAATCGCTCTTCTAGCTCTTTCAGTTCAAGTTCTGCCTTGGCGTATTCTTCATCATTGTGAATCATAATTGAATCTGCACGAGGCCTTTTCTCACGTTCGTAGGTTCACGCGTCTTTGAAAAGAATGGTACCCAATCATACCAGTCCCGAGAATCTTCTGCAGCGAACAATTCCTCCGGATTTCGTGAAATCAACATTGATTCTCGTTCAAGCGCGTCTTGGCGACCCTTGAAAACTTGATCTTGGAAATCATGCGACAAGAAAACGACCGCATCAAGGTCATTTGGATTTTCGTCAGCAGTCACAAAGCTACCGTCGATCAAGAAACGCGATGCGCGAGTTGAACGAGCCAACGCCAACCACCGCATCAATCGAACGATAAGACGCTGCCGTCGCGACGAAGAAATTCCGAAACGAGCAACTACCTCGTTTTCAGTTGCGGTATGCAAGCCTTCCGGCAAGTAACCGTCGTCTCGAAAATCAGGAATCATTGTTCAGTCTAACGAGCGTCCTTTCTATACACCGAACGGTTGCATTCATCGAGTCGCCGCTGAAGAGCCCCCATCAGGAATCGGCTGATCGGCGACTTCGATGCAATGCTTTGTTCGTCCTAACGGCCCTTGATCAGCCAAATTAACGATGCGGTGAGCATTTCGTTTTTGGATCGATGCAAAATAGTCTACGATTTTGTTCGGATCATGTTCAATCTCCGCCGACATTGCGTGTCGAACCCGGCGAATCTCCTCAAGAATGTTTGGTGTCGTCATTGGGTCCAATTCTCTCCAAGCAGTTCCATTGGCGTAACAAGTTCGGGAACGAACAAACCAAGTATACCATTCAGGCGTCTTATCTGCCCAAATTTCTTCGCATTTGCAAGATGCTGGCAATTCCACGTAACCAGAAAATCACACCGATGATACGAAGCTAGAGCCAAATGGAGAGCGTCGCCGAAGGGATCTTTTGGCATCAGTTTGTGTTTTGTGTATGCATCGACGATCTCCGCAACAGCCGAGTCAATCGTAAGCAATTCGATGTCTTCAAGCATTTTGATTGCTTGATCGCGACCAGGAAAGTCGCCGTTCTCAAGTTCTGACAAGACAGCAGAGCTGGTTACGATCCGGTCTGTATTGACCGTTGCGTCAAACCACTTTCGAGTCCAGTCTCTTCTGGCAATCATTTCGGGCTCGGAACGAACCTCGTGATAAAAGCTCGGAATGGTCGTCTCAATGTAGTAGATTGCCATCATAAACTCTTTGGACGAACGACCGTATTCAATCGGTTGCCGCGATTGGACACACTATCAGGTGACGCATCGACGGCAACTCGATTGCAATACTTTGTTCAGCGATTTTCTTGCGTTGCCAGGAACGTACTATTCTTTGAGTTTTTGCAATTCTACGCTAAAGGTCCAGTCCGATTTCGGGAAGAGCGAGACTTTAGCATCGCCGTTCAATAATGCAGGGTCAAGATGGATTCTAAATCGACCGTCAGTGTCTTTTTCAATCGCAGTTGCATTCTCTTTGAGATGAATAGCGACTCTGGACTGCTTGTCGTTACAAGACAAAACGGCGTTTTCAACGAATTCCCCCTTGAAAAACACACGTACTGCTTCCTGATCCATTTTGTTTGTGGCCTTACGAATCCTGGTGCGAACCTGTTCTGTTGGAAACATCTTCGCATAGTCAAAACGTACTTCTGTACCAAAATCCTCAAGTTGGGGTGGTGCCAATTTGAGTGAGTAAGAAAGCTTCATATGCATTGACCCCTTCGGCTGGTTTGATTCTATCCACGGATCTTCGATTCTCAGTTGTTCTGAAATTGGAATCACGAAAGTTCCGTCTGACTCAACTGCCACAATCTCCGATTTGCCCGCACGTTTCATCGTAATAACAATATCACGAAGCTTTACGTCCGGGTTTCTGCTTCGCACAGAAAGCCGAAGACGTTGTGACTCAATTCCATCGATACTCGCAAATTCCAAGGCTGCCAACTCGGCAACGGTCGAATATCGCAGACGCGCGACCTCTTCTGCGTTTGCGAGTGAAGAAACAAGCAGTAAGCAAATCAATAGGATCGCGATGATTTTCATAATTCGCCGAACTTATTCTTAAGCATTATTATCGACCAATAAGTCGACGGAGTGTCATCTTATCGCTGGTTAACGGCCAGTTCAAGCAATTCGTGCTGGTTAACGGCCAGTTTCGCCAAACGGGGCCGATGGATGAGCCGTTACGCGATTTTAGGAAGTTTTGGTAGAAGTGCCTGTATCTTACTGGCAGGATTGCAACGCTAATCGGACAGCGCGTTGCCTGAAAGGGAGACTGCTTCGTGGTCGGGCTTTGCATGTTATGGTCGGAGTTTCGCGGATCGAAATCCGACGCGCGCTGGAGAAATAGGCGCTAAAAACAACGCCGCAGGCGCCACGCAGGGAGCACGCAACTAGCGAACGAAAGCCAAAGATTTTGGCCAAAAACACGAAAAACCCAGTAAAAACAGGGGAAATCGAGCGGAGAGGACAGGATTCGAACCTGCGGAAAGGAGTAAACCCTTCACCGAATTAGCAATCCGGCGCTTTCGACCACTCAGCCACCTCTCCGGAAACGCCTATTCTGTCAGAAAACCGATGTAACGCAAGATGACTCTTGTAAAGGAAAGTTCGATGGTCGTTCCGAATTTGTCCGGGCTATTCCGGTTTCCGAAGCGGCGGCCCCGGATTTTGTTCGCGGCGGGGACTTCCGGGCTGTTCGCTATGTGCGGCACCGAATGGAGCGCTAGGCCCATTCTTGCCGCTAGGACCATTGGGTCCTCCGTTAACTCCGGGCCCTCCCGGTCCTTTGGGGCGTCCTTTGCGATCTTTCGATTCGAGATATCGCTGGGTGTCCTCGGAACGCCGCATGTCTAAATCTTCTTTGCTATCGGGTGAAAGTCGCTTGTATATTTCAAACATCTCGTCGACGGATTTTTCCGTCCTCATTTCAGGACGTCGATTGAGTATCCAGGTTGCGAGAACGTAAAGTTGCGAATTAGGAGAAACGCCGTCGAAGAGACGTTGGGTTTTTACCGAAACCCCTTGGTATAACGATTCCAGCAACGCATACTGGCCAGCCGCGTCGAATCCAAATTGCGTCGCCGCACTTGTGGAATAGAGCCTCCAGTAGAGCATGTCTTCCAATCGTGGATTCTGGTCATAATACGATGGGCTTGACGATGTATCTCTGAGGTAATTAAAGAGTTCGGAACGAGCCCATTTATCGATGAAGGCTTTTTCGTCGGCGGACATTTTTTCGATATGTCGCAAAGCCAATATGAGGCAGGCTTCCTGTCGAACCGCGATCACCTTGCGGTCATTGGGAAGCGAGCGGATGTTGGCTCGTTGATTCATCTTCAAAGATTGTAGGACTCCATACATCGCAGTTCCAACTTGGTAGAGTTCGTCGGCGTCAGGTTGGCTGCGCAATTCTTCGTAGCGGTTTTCTAGGTCGATCCGTTCGTCGACCGGCATGCGTTCAAGCATCTGCATTTGGTTGTACAGCATTTCCTTTTCATGGAAAACCAATCGGCTCGACCATTTCGCAACCGTCTCTCGGCTACTGTTTTCTGGAATCGAGGGAATAATACCATCGCGAAGACTCTCAATTTGCAAGAGATCCTTCCAGGCCGGCGCATCTTTCAACTGCCGCAACATATCGAGATCTGGAAAGTCTATAAGCATTGGTCGAGCATTTGCGAGAACAAGATCGCGTGCTTCTTTCACCAAACTCTTTTGGCGAACGTTCATTCCGAAAAGACTGCCGGCAAGGATGGAAAATCCTGTGACCACCAACCAAGTCGTCCGCCGAGAAACCTTTGAAATGCCGGGAATACTCAAACCAAGGAACGTCTTTTTCTCACTAAATTTTTCAAGATCGATCGCCACTAACTCCAGCGTCGATTGCGTAAAGTGTTGGTTCAATGGCGTCTCTGGAAGTTCATCTAAGAGCTCCCAAGTGCGGCGCATCTGAGCTAGCCGCTGTCGCAAGGCTTCATCGTCGATCAATCGCACTTCAAGCTGAGCTCGTTCTTCGGTGCTCAATTCCTGATCTAAGTAACAGGTGAGCAATTCATCGTCGGCGTCGATCGAATCGGTTGGCATTTGTTGAGTCATTCTGCTGGGACCTCCGCAGCCTTTGACTTGTTACGGTTGAACGGTAGTGAACCGACATCCATTTCGACGGTAGCATCATCGTGCGGAACGACGTGCCTTGGCAGCATTCCCTCGTCCACGTAAGGCTGGAGAAGCAACTTCAAGTTGACGCGAGCCCGGCTAAGCAACGATTTTACGGCTTTCACCGATAAACCCATCGTGTCGGCAATTTCTTGGTACGACAGTCCTTCAAACTTGCTGAGCATCATCGCCATCCGCTGCCGCTCGCCCAGTGCTTGAACGGCTTGCTTCACCATGTTCGATCGCTCCTTGGTATCGACAAGCCTTCCTGGCATCGCACCGCTAGCCGCCAAAGCAATGTGCTCGATCCCAACATTGGTTGTCGACGGGCCAGTCATCTTGCCGATCTGATATTCCTTGCGGCGCGATCGGTCACGGACACTATTGCTGGCGACATTATTGGCGATTCGGTAGATCCAGGTCGTTAGCTTCGCAGTCGGTTGGTATGTCTTCCGAGCACGAAAAACTCGAAGGAAAACCTCTTGCACCAAATCTTCGGCAACTTCTTGCGAATTAACCCAGCCTTGCATTAAACGACCAATTCTTCCCTGATATCTGGCTACAAGGAGTTCAAAGGCAACTGCGTCGTCGTCCCGGACTCGCAACATCAACGCCACGTCCGGATCAACGTGAGTGGGTAGCTCGTTGGAATTCGACTCCATGAACTGGAACGCTCCTAGTTTGGGAAAAGCTAACGGATAATTTGTTCGGGAAACCTGGCAGGTATCCCAAGTCATTCTACCACGGCACCCGTTCTGGGAGGATCATTCCTATGAACCATTTAACCCACCAGCGGCGAAAAAGTTTCCTTCTTCGGCCTTTTGCTGGAACTAACCGAGCTTAAAGACAAGGACGGATGGATTTTCCGTGAAAGTTCAACTAAGATTTCGCCATCGAACGATGAGAGGCGAAAACGGCGAATGACAGCGTATTTTGTGGTGACACGTGGATCCGATTTAGATCATCGTTTCGCGCTGGACCCAACTGTCGAAAATAAGCTTGGCCGTGGTCTTGGGTGCCAAGTTCTCGTCAGCGATCCACTTTCTTCTCGCGTGCAGGCAAGTATTCGGTTTCAGTCGTCTCAATGGGTCTTGACGGACACTGGCTCGCGTAACGGCACCCTCGTCAATGGATCGAAGGTCGACGAAGCCGTTTTAGTCCACGGTTCCAAAGTTCAAATCGGTGGCACCGAATTGGAGTTTTTCGAAGAACCTGAACAGACTCGAAACGACGTCACAATTGAAACGATCAATCTGGCTCATTCGTTGCTATCCGAAAATGTGCCGTTTACTAGATCGGCGTTTTCGACCCTTCGCGACCGAAAACGTTTGGAAGAACTATTGGATTTATATCAGCTCGCATCCAACTGCCTCTCGATCGTCGATCAGAATCGCACGATCGAAATGACATTGGAAGTCCTTCGGCTGAGAACGAAAGCGACCGTCGCTGGCTTTCTATTTTTAGACGACCATGGAGCCCTTCGACCACAGCTCATTCTACCCCCCGATGGCGTCGGTAAACTCCAACGCTTAAGCAACAAGCTAACGGAGTTGGTCTCGCAGCAAATGACGGCGATTTGGGCAAAAAACGAGCAGCGTCGGCATGATCATGACGGGTCATTAAAACACTATACAGACGCAATATGCGTCCCTATCCTTCAGGATCAAAAGACGGTTGGAGCGTTGCACTTATATCGTGACACCGAACAGTTCGAGGCCCATCATTTCGATTTCACTATCTCTGCGGCGAAAATCCTTAGCTCTTCGCTCGCTCGAGCTCGAACCCAGGAAGCACTGCAAGCTAATCATGATCGATTGATTGCCAAGAATGCTGACTTCGATGAATTGCTTGGCGAGAGCGAACCGATGAAGGAGCTCAAAGAGCGCATCGTTCGCATCGCGCGCGCCAGCGGAACGGTTTTGATTCGTGGCGAAAGCGGCTCGGGTAAAGAGCTTGTCGCAAGGGCTATTCATCGAGAAGGCCAACGAGCGGGCCGCCCGATGCTCAGCGTCAATTGCGCCGCAATCCCATCGGAACTGATGGAAAGCCAACTCTTCGGGCATACCAAAGGTGCATTTACCGGGGCTGACAAAGATCACAGTGGCTGGTTTCAACAAGCCAATGGCGGGACGCTATTTCTCGATGAAGTCGGTGAACTAACCCTCGGTGGCCAGGCCAAGTTGTTGCGAATCTTAGAAGGACATCCATTCCTGCCGGTCGGAAGCAGCAAGGAAATCCGTGTCGACGTTCGTGTGCTCACCGCAACCAATCGAGACCTTCGTGATTTCGTTCGAGAGAAACGATTTCGCGAAGATTTATATTATCGACTCTGCACCTTTGAACTCAACATTCCACCGCTGCGGCAGCGAGGTAGCGACATCGGCTTGCTATTGGACCATTTCTTCGATCATTTCCGACTTTCACACGGACGGCCCAATCTTGCAATGTCGCCTCAAGTTCGCGAGCGATTATTAAAATACCCTTGGCCTGGAAATGTACGCCAACTGCGAAACGTCATCGACAGCGCTACGGTACTTGCCGTCGGCGACGAAGTGCGTCCTTCTGACCTAGCGCTTCACGAGACAAGCGTCGAACTTTTCGATACCTTGAGGATCGATAATTGGGAGCAGCGATTGATTCGTGAATCACTCAAGCGAACCAACGGCAGTATCCCGGAAGCAGCCGAGATGCTCGGCGTCTCGCGCGCAACGCTCTATCGGAAATTGGAAAGCTACAATATTCCGAAGGATGGTCGGGAAACGTGAAAACCAGTATCCTAGCGCCGTTCCGCTCACAGATTGCGGTAAATAACGTTACTTGAAATAGTCGAACTCGCAACGAACGGTCGGAATTCTAGGTTCAGCAACGTTTTAATTATTCACTTTTTATTGCAAAGGTCGCTACAACGGTGACGGATAACCATCCCATTCAACGAGCCCTGATCAGTGTCAGCGACAAGCTTGGGCTCGTCGATTTTGTATCGGGACTAAAAGCTAAAGGCGTCGAAATCTATAGCACCGGTGGGACTCGCGCCCATCTGCAAGAAAGCGGCATCGAAGCTATCGAAGTTTCGCAATACACCGGCTTTCCCGAAATGATGAACGGTCGACTCAAGACGCTTCATCCTAAAGTATTTGGCGGAATTCTTGCTCGTCGCGACGTTGATGAAGACAAACAATCTCTTGCCGAACACGACATCGTCCAATTCGATCTTGTCGTCGTCAATCTATATCCGTTTCAGGCAACGATCGCTAAGCCGGGAGTGACGCGATCGGAAGCCATCGAGCAAATCGATATCGGCGGCCCGAGCCTCATTCGAGCCGCTGCCAAGAATTATGCTTTCGTAGCCGTCGCCACTCGCCCCGAACAGTATTCGTCGATTCTAGACGAGTTCCAGTCGACCGGCGGGACGTCGCTGGTGCTTCGTCGACGACTGGCTGCCGAATGCTTTACGGCAACCGCAGCTTACGATGCCGCAATTGCGGAGTATTTCAATGCCGATGAAAACGAAGCGAATTTCCCTGCCGAAGTCAACTTGCATTTCGTTCATAAAGCTTCATTGCGCTACGGCGAGAATCCACATCAACGCGCCGCGTTATATCGTTGGTCGAGCAATCAGAATGCCTCGCTGCTTACGGCAAGGCAACTACATGGCAAAGAGTTGTCCTACAACAATCTTTTGGATCTCGATAGTGCTTTGACGATTGCGCGAAGCTTTGTTCGGCCAGCCGCTGTGATTATCAAGCACAACAATCCATGCGGTGCCGCTTGGGCTCACAAATTGTCGTTTGCTTGCCGCAAAGCGTTTGAAGGCGATCCAGTCAGCGCGTTCGGTAGCGTCGTCGGATTCAATCAAACCGTCGATGCCGAGACGGCCAAAATGCTCTGCAAGCCCGGACTGTTCATCGAAGCGATTGTTGCTCCCGATTACGAAACAACGGCTTTGGAAATTTTAACGACGACTCCCAAATGGCGCAATAACGTGCGATTGATGCAAGTTGGAAAACTAGAGCCGATCGGCCGTGAGCTCGAATATCGATTCCTCAAAGGAGGCGTCTTAGTTCAAGAAGCCGATTCGATTCCAGCGTCGCGACTTCAGTGGAAGACAGTTACCGAAGCGGCGGTCGCTGACTCGCTTTGGGAAGACATTTCGTTCGGCTGGGAAATGGTCCGGCATGTGAAAAGCAACGCCATCGTGCTCGCCAAAGATGCGGCGCTCGTCGGCGTTGGCGCCGGACAGATGAGCCGGGTCGATAGCGTCGAAATTGCGATTCAAAAAGCCGGCGATCGAGCGGCCGGAAGTATCCTGGCTTCCGATGCCTTTTTCCCGTTTCCAGACAGTATCGAGATCGCTGCCAAAGCCGGAATTATCGCGATCATTCAACCGGGCGGTTCGCGAAAGGATGACGACGCCATCGCCGCGTGCAACCAACACCAAATCCCAATGATCTTCACGGGACGCCGGCATTTTAAACACTAGCTTCGATATCTACCATGCCAATAATCCGGACGTCGTTTTGCATGTGCAACTGCAACAACCACGATTCGTTCCAACGTGTGCCGGAATACGATTTGGAATGGGAACTTCATAACACTGCAAGATTGGTGTCGATCATCAATATGTACGAAACGTTCCGGATCGTCAGCAATCGAAGCAATTGCTACATCAACTGCAACGAGAAAATTGCGTGCCGCAGTCGGGCTACTCTTTGCGTACCACTCGGTCGATTCAGAAAGTTCGGCTCTTCCGCAGAATCTGTGGGTCAAAATTGACTATTTATCGTTACGAATAGAAAACCGAAGTTTCACCGGACACCCGTTTCGCATTGGATTTTT
>JAWXCK010000235.1:0-22375 GCA_034408855.1 Pirellulaceae bacterium | reverse complement strand
TGTTTTATACCGATCGCGTTTCATCTTGGACCGATCGTTTTGTCCTCATGGATACCTCGAGCGAGCTCCACACTTATCGGCTGGTCATTCGCGGGACGGACATGCGCATTGAGGTTGATGGAGAAATCAAAGTTCATGGACAAAACGCTTTTTGGAAAAAAGCTGCCGGTAACGAACCATTTATTCAATTTGGATCGAACTCGGAGCGGGCGACCGGCGAGGCGGTTTGGCAATCGGTACGGCTGGGTGTACGAAAACAAGCAGCGCCGGTGACCAAAACATCGGTGGCGATTACGCTTAGCGAACCGTGGCCGATCACTCGAACCGATCTGAAGGTCAAACCAACACGGCCTTATGTGTATAACCTGGGCAATGGAAAGCTTTTGATGAGCATCGCCCAGGGGCAAGACGCTATCCATGAACCGTATGGAGTCATGCTTTCGGAGGATGAAGGCCGAACATGGAATGCGGTTAAAGACTGGGATCAAACTGAACTCGCGCCCCTTCCGATGCTGCCGAGGAAAGATGGTAGCGTTCTCGGCATGTCGCGTTGGACTTGGCCGCAACCCGACGGGACGGATCGAGGACATACCGTGCGCTGGACGGGCGATCTTGCCGAGTATATCAGCTACGAGAGTCGACTTCATTTGCCATCACAGTTTCGGCCGCAGACGACACCTTTCACTTGTGAACGACATGCTTTTGAGAACTCTGACGGTTCTCTTTTGATGGCCGGTTACTCTAAGACCGGGCCGAGCACTCCCGATGCGGTTCGCGCGAGCAAGCGCTACTCGCATTTGCTTCGTTCTGAGGATGATGGAAAAACGTGGCGTCATTATTCAGTCGTCGGAACGGGCGGTGAACCTTCCATGGCTGTAACGGATGAGAATCGAATGACGGCCATCTTGAGAACGGGACCGTTTCGTCCGTTTGTTCAATCTTTTTCTGAAGACAGCGGCAAAACATGGTCGTCGCCCATACTCTTGGAAGTTGGGAGTGTCTGTCCAGATTTAGTGCCGATGAGCAACGGGTTATTGGCGTGCAGCTATGGCCGTCCGGCAGGCTGTTTGATGTTCAGCGCCGACGAAGGAAGGACTTGGACGTCGCATCATGTGATCACCGACAAAACCGGTTTCAATTATTCAGGCATCGTCGAAGTTCGACCTGGACGCTTGTTGTATGTGCATGATGGCGGAGGTCTTCAAGCACTGACCATCGACGTGAAACGTGCTCCGAGCGATCTGACAAGCAATGCGAAGAGCGACCCATCGAACGCAGGCCCGGAGAAAACAACGCGAACTCAAGCCGCCACTAATACCGCTCCGCCAAAACCGACGACCGACTATGCGTTGCGGACCGCCAAGGAGCTCAAGCCCACGCGAACGGTTATCTACAAAACACTTCCCGATCGGAAACTCGAGTTACGTCTGTTCGAGTCGAAGGGACACAAGCCGACCGATCGACGACCATGTTTCGTCGCGATTCACGGTGGAGGTTGGGTCGCTGGATCACCGGATGTCGTTTACTGTGTCGCCTCGCATTTTGCGGATCAGGGATGGTTGGGAGTGAGCCTGCAATATCGCATTCAACGAGCTGAGCGCGGAACGACCGTTTTTGATTGTGTGCGTGACGGCCGATCAGCCATCCGCTTTCTCCGTTCGCACGCCGACGAACTCGGCATCGATCCTGACCAAATTGTCGCCGGTGGACGTTCAGCGGGCGGTCATATCGCGGCGGGTATGGCGTTATTTGACGGCATCGATGAAGCAGGAGAAGACTCCACGATTTCCTGTGTTCCCAACGCGTTGGCGCTCTACTCAGCAGTGCTGGATACGTCTGAACAGGGATATGGCAAAGACACGATTGGCGATCGTTGGGCCGAACTTTCGCCACTGCAGCACGTGCTTCCCGGCCTGCCACCGACGATCATTCTTCATGGACTCCGCGATACCATCACGCCTGTCGCTGGCGCTAAGGCATTCGCCCAAGAGCTAAAAAAGTTCGAGAATCGTTACGAGTTGATTCTGAATGAACGCGGCAACCACAGCTACATGATGCGAACCGAGCCGCTTTTCAAAGAAGCCATGCGTCAGACGACCGATTTCCTACGCACCGCCGGCTTTGCGGTTCCAGCGAATTGAAACTTAAAAGCAAAAGTGGGTAACGAGCTGATTGCCTTTCGGAACGATGTCGGTCCAGTGGATGATGACGTTCGGCTTTCCCGCGGCGAGGATGAGACACAGACCGCGCAGAATGCGCCGTATGCGCCGAGGAAGGTGAGCAGTAGTTTCAAGGTTTGTCGGGATTGGGTTTGCGGAGAACTTCGTCGAGCCAGCCGAGCAAGAGCTGCGGCCACTTTGCGGGCGGGAAGCCGTGCGCGACTCGTTGGGGGATGAGATTGCCGACGCCGTGCGCGCCTTCGTCGAACTCCATCATGCGCACGGGCACGCCGAGCTTTTCCAAGTCCGCCTTGATCGCGCGCGGCATTTCGATCGGCGCGCCGCCGTTGATCCCGTCATTCGTTGCGTGGACGAGGAACACCGGCGGCGAGTCTTTGCGATAGGTGAAGGGCGATTGCTTCTCCCGCCAATGCCACGTCGCGAGACCGACGGCGAAATCCGGCCGGCTGCTCTCGCGCTCGATGGGATCGGCCGCGCTCGCGTCACCCGCGTCGAAGTTCGCCGCGAGATTCATCGCGAGATTCGCGCCCGCCGAGTATCCGGCGATGCCGATGCGGCGCGGATCGATGCCCCATTCCGCCGAGCGATGCCGCACCGTGCGCACCGCGCGTTTCGCGTCAAGCAATGTGATCTCGCGAATGTCATCGTTGGTCCGGCCGTTGGGCGGACGCAGCCGATACTTCAACCCGATCACCGCCACACCCAGCGGGTTAAAAACGTCCGCCGCATAAATCACATGCGTCTTCCAATCCAACGTCCCGTAGCCGCCGCCCGCGCACACGATGATCGCCATGACCGGGCGCGATTGTTTCGGAGGAAGGTGGAGGACGATGGCCGGAACTGAAACGTTCTGGATGCGCCCGTTTGCGTCCAACGTCTCTGGCGGAGCGGCCTCGAGAGCCCGCGGCGGTTTGCCGCTCCAGAGCAGAATCGGCTCGGGCGCGGCTTTCGCGGCCACGGCGAGCACGTCGGGCTGATACGACGGAGCGTTGAGAAAGCTCAGGGCGAAGATGAGAGCAGGGATGAGGTGTTTCATGTGGATGGGTGTTTTGGATTGATTTGGCTGGCGATCCGATGTAGTCACTTCGGTTCGGGTTGCGGGGCGGGCGTCGGTTTGGCCGCGGCATCCGCCTGTCGTTTCTTGCGGCGGTTCTTTTTGGTTTTCTCAGGGACAGCCGCGGAGCCATACCCGCTTAAGAGGCACTAGGATAGTCTAAACTCTGCGTTCATTGCCAGCAATCGTATGTGGACAAGGCTGCGTTGATTTATGCGCAGCAGCGAGCACACTTCGAACTTCCGAGTTGGCATCGGCACGCGCGAATATGCCTCAGTAGTAAAATTTGATAGTGTATTACGAAATATTGTTATAGTCAAAACAGAAGGTTGGCAGGCACAATGGGGCGTTGCGACGTGATGCCTAAACGAATTGCGAAATAATTAAATTAGCTAGTGAGCCGCGTGTCTAAAATGCGTAAGATTGCCTCGTTCTGTTTGTTTCGTTTTGACTTCGGCGTCATTTTGTTTTTTGCGCTCTCACTTGAACTCTCGGCGGGAGAATGCCTCTTGGCCGGACGAATGCTTAGCGTTCCCGATGGATATACGCTCGAACTAGCCGCATCGAACCCGGTCTCGCAATATCCTGTCTTCGGTTGCTTTGACAACATTGGAAGACTCTATGTCGGTGAAGCGTCCGGTGTGCGCGAATGGAAGGAATCCCAACCCGAAGACAAGAAGGAACTTTGGCATCGCCTAGTTCGACTTACGGATACCGATGGGGATAGCGTCTTCGATAAACGCGAGGTGCTCGATTACTTCGATCGTCCTGTCCAAGGCGTTCAATGCTTGGGAGACAGCACGCTCTTCGTTTCAAGCCCTCCTTGTATTTGGAAACTAGTTGACGCTAATTCCGATGGCCAGTTCGAGGTTCGCGAGAAATGGTACGAACAAGTCTCACCGATGACAAATTGCTTGAACGATCTGCACGGACCCGTTCTCGGGCCGGACGGCTGGCTGTATTACACCAAAGGTGCCGCGAGCGAAATTGAATTCGGAACGCGGTCGACTCCGATTCGATCCAGCGCTCGTCATCTGCTTCGTCGGCATCCGGCAGGTGGTCTTACGGAGTCGGTGATGAACGGAGGAATGGACAATCCTGTCGAAGTTTGTTTTACTCGTGGTGGAGAACGAATTTTATCTGCGACGAATTTTCAAATGATGGGGCAGCCTCGGCGCGATGGAGTCATTCACGCTTTAATCGGTGCGTTAGTTCCGAAGGATATTAGTGATGGCTTTGGTTTTCCTTGGAGCACGCCGGAGTATTATGACCATCCGATCTTTCAGGGTGGCGCGACGTCCGTTGCCGGTATTACACGCTGCGAGGGTGCGCATTGGCCGAATAGTTTCTTCGTGGCGCAGTTTAGTGGTCGGTGTGTCACGCAGCTTCAACTCACCGAGAAGAACGGCACGTACGCGGCCGATTCGCTCGATGTCGTAACATCGGAGGATAGCGTCTTTCATCCAACGGATGTTATTGAAGACGCGGATGGCTCGTTGCTGATCCTCGACACCGGCGGATGGTATCTCCACTGTTGCCCTTCATCGACGTTCTTTCGTCCAGAAGCTACAGGTTTCATCTATCGCTTGAAGCGATCCAGTGCCGAGAAGATCGATGATCCACGAGGATTGCAAATCGACTGGACCAACGCAGGCCCCACCGAACTTGCATCGCGACTCAACGACCAACGGCCTGTCGTTCGACAACGGGCACAGCAGCAACTAGTCGCGATCGGTGATCAAGTAATATCGGTCATACCTAAGCATGATTCCGCGATCGAAAGGAAGACAACTGCTTCGGGCCGTGAAGCCGGAGTGTGGGTGGCTGCGCAGATCCTCGGAAACGACATCGCCAGCAATCGAGATCCAACTTCAGTGGTGCTAGACTACCTTCAATCCGGGCTAGAAGATCCTGATTCCGCGGTACGATTGGCCTCGATCAATGCACTAAGTCTCCATCGTCAGTACGAAGCGTCTGAAGCATTGATAAGAAGGCTTGAAGTCGATGAATCAAGTCTTTGTCGGCGAACTGCGGCCGAAGCCCTTGGACGGCTTCGATGCGAAACGGGCGTAACCGCCATTCTGTCGAGTCTTACGCGCGATGACGGTGGCTATGCACTCGACCATTCGTTAGGACTATCGCTCATTGAGATCGCCGATACGCCGCGCATGCTCGAATCGCTCAATCATCCCCATCCCAAAGTCCGTCGAGCGGCACTCATGACTTTGGAACAAACAGGATCGCACGTTTTGAGTCCCACGGATGTTATGCCGCAGTTGGAGTCGCCCGATCCGATCGTTCGTCAAGCAGCTTGGTGGGTCGTCGCTCGACACACTTCGGACTGGGGAGTGGAGCTTACCGATACGCTCCGAAATCGTTGGACGGACGGTGGAATGGATGAGTCGACTCGGCAGGATCTCGTTGAGAAGCTTAGCGCTGTCGCCAGTGCGCCTGAAATTCAGGATTTTCTGGCGACTGAACTGCTCGATCCGAGTGTGCCGGAGGCGACTCGCATACTTATCCTCAACGCGATGGCAACCAGAAGGGGTGCTGGCGTTGCTCGTTGGTGGGACGCCGTGATAGACGTCATCAATACAAGCCAGAACTCACGTCAACTCATCGAGATGGCAGCTTCAACTTTGGCGGCCATGCCTACGATTATCATCAAAGGGCCTCGCGAATTACCGGAGCGTGAACAACAGACCAAAAGAGTCGAGAGAATTCGTATGTCCGCAGCGAACGAACATCTCACCAACCAAGCTCGCCTCGATCTTCTTCAGGCCGCCTCAGGATCGCTGGGACAGCCATCGGATGCTCAATTCGAATTCCTTCTCGCTGCAACGCGCGCCGACCAACCAATCGCTCTCCGCGCTTCGGCGGCTGATGGCTTGTCACGGTGCGAACTCACTTCAGCACAGTTTGAAAAACTTGCTGGGTGTCTCGACACCGTCGCGACAGCCGAATTGAATCGACTCTTCGATTGCTTTAAGGGATGCAACGAAGACTCGATTGGCAAAATCATCATGGCATCATTGGATAAGTCGCAGGCGGCATTGTCGATCAGCCCGATTCGCATCGAGAATCTTTTAGCTGCCTTTGGTCCGACTGTCCATCAACAAGCACAGCCCTTCCTCGATCGGATCGCTTCGTCCGACCGCGAGCAACTTTTACGAGCCGAACATATCCTTTCGCTGGTTTCGCAGGGGGATCCACAGCGAGGACTCAGCGTGTTTCAAAGCAAAAAATATTCGTGTCAGGAATGTCACGTCGCCGTCCTGGTGGGTGGCAACATCGGTCCAAGTCTTCGGGGACTTGGCAAACGCCGCAACGAACGCGACATTTTAGAAAGCATCCTATTCCCAAATGCTTCGTTAGTTCAGAGTTATGAAACATGGAAAGCCCTACTCAGCGATGGTAGAATCATCAGTGGCGTGCTCATGGCTGACAGCCCCAACGCGATTCGACTTGTAACAGCCAAGTCAATCGAGACGATTCCGCGAAGCGAAATAGAAGAATTGGTTGTCAGCAACATTTCTGTCATGCCGACCGGACTTGATCGAACGATGGCTGATCAAGAACTAGCCGATTTGGTCGCTTACCTAAAATCGCTTTGAACTAACTACTTATATGAGTGCACGATTCTTAACCAGTTACGTCATTTTCATTCATGGGTCAACCTAACCGTCGGCAATTTATACAATCGGGAACGCTTACCGCTTCGTCCTTCGCATTGCATGTCAACTTGGCAAATGCTGAATCGGTTAAAGCTGAACAGAATATTCCTGATTCGATTCCGTCACATCGCGAGCTTCCAATATCCGGCCTGCATATCTATACAGATCGGATAAGTTACTCCGCCGGCGAAACAGTGAGTATTTGCTCGAGTGCAAGTATCGCTCACGAACTACAAGTTGTGCGCCTTGGTGGCAGCGATGTGGAACGGCCGACGAATGACGAGATCTTGCATTCGTGGCGCGTCGATCGTCCGGTCTTGCAGCCTATCACTCCAAGAAGCTACTTGCATATCGAGAAAGGATTGGGGTCGAACCACGTTACGGCTTTGACGATCGAGTGTTGGGTCAGGCTATGGCGACTTCACGAGCCCCAAGCGATCATAACCCAGTCGACAATGGAAGAAGGCTTCGCACTTATTGCATTCCCCAGTGGAAAGATCGGCTTCTTTACGGGAGAATGCGCCAACGCCTTCGAAACCGAACAGGTGAGCAGTCTCGCGCTTACGCTCCCTGACACAGCTAGATCCGATGCCTACATTGTGCCGCCCGCAACATGGCACCATATCGTCGCACTGTCTGAGGCGAATCGCAGGGAACTTTGGATTGATGGACGGCACGTTGGCGAATGGCAGAATAGCCAACCGCTTCGACCGGCCAACACTCCGCTTCGAATTGGAGCTATAGAAATAGCTGGGTATGCGTCGAATTTTCTGGACGCAGATATCGCAATGCCGGTGATCTACAATGCGGCTTTAACTCCGGACGCAATTCGAACGCGATGCGCACAGCGAGGACTAATCGTGCCTGAAATCGATGATTCGATCCTCGGCTGCTGGCCGCTCGTCGAAGAAAAAGGGGATTTGGTTGAGGATGTAAGCCCGCACCGACGCCATGCGAAGCTCATCAATCATGCAACTTGGATGATCGGAGGACCATCGTTCATTCCAGCCGTATCGCGTTACAAACCAGTCTACGAGCCGAAGCTTGACAAGACGCGCGGCCACGGAATTCGCTTGGCGTCGGACGACCTTTACGATTGCCGTTGGCAAGCAACTCATGCCTTCAAGTTGCCCGACGATTGCGATCCCGGGTTGTACAGCATTCGGGGACTCTATGATCAGGCGGGAGAAGAATTGGTAAAGCATTCTGTCTTCGTGGTGCGACTTTCGGAGCGAGTAAAAAAATCGCCGATTACTTTCTTATTTAGCACCAATACATACAAAGCGTACTCGGGAGCCCCGTTTTGCGATGGCTGGAAGGGAAAGACGCCGGTAGGGAACAAAGGTTATCGGCCACGCCCTGAAGATGATCGGGCTGCATACTGTTTCTATCGTTTCCATCGAGCTGGACAACCGACATATCAACTGGGCTGGAATTTGCCGTGGCCGGCGGCGTCGCCCTGCGCTGGAATGGGTGATCCTGAACTCGGTTATGCACATCTTTCTCAAGCTGATTTATGGTCGTTTCGCTGGCTTCGAGTCAATGGATATCAACCCGACGCACTCAGCGATACCGATTTGCAATTCGACGATCGCGCACTGGATGACACGCGAGTCCTCTTCATCGTCGGTCATAGCGAATATTGGAGCAGCGAAGCGATGGCCAAGGTCCGAAGATTTATCGATCAAGGGGGCAAGGTCATTTGCTTGAGCGGCAACACGATGTTTTGGCGAGTCAGTTTTAGCACATCAGGTGACGTACTCGAATGCCGCAAATCGGATGGATGGGGAGCTCAATTGGCCACGTACATGCGCGGTGAATGTTGGCATGAACATGATCAAAATCGCGGTGGCGTATTGCGGGATGTAGGTGACCCTGCGTGGAAAACACTGGGAATTGAATTCGCCGGTGCCGTGAGTATGAAAGCGACAGTTCGAGGAGCATTTCACGTCGTCACTCCAACTCATCCGTTCCTAACTGGTCCGATCCCCACCGATCTGGAAAAGGACCAAACTTTCGGCTTCGATACACAGTATCCAGCGATTCAACCTTTAGGCCATGAGACCGATGTTCGGCTCTCAAGCCTGTTGAAAGTAACACAGCGAGGGCCGCTTCCTTCAGGCTTTCCAACCAATCTAAGCGAGCCTTTGGGAATAACACTCATTGCGGAAGGAAGATGGAATTCCGACGGAAAAGTCGGATCCTATCGCGATTATTCGCAACGAATGGTCCCTTCAACACAACGAGATAGTTCGGATAGCTTATGCGATATGATTCATTGGAAATGCTCGGGCGGCGGGGAAGTCTTCGCTGCCCCGAGCATCGCAGCCGGTTGGACGCTGGATCGGTGCCCGCAATGGAGTAACATATTGAAGAACGTCCTACACCACTTCCTTAAAGCACAAGACTCATAAGAAGCCGTGCCTCCAACGGCACCCAAACGAAAGGTCTCCCAGCATGACACAATCCACGTTCTGTTTTCGCGTCGCTATTGCTGCGCAACTTATTTTATCGACATGTGTTGGCTCTGCGAGCGCCGAGCCGCTAACGGTCAATCGATTTGAAAAGGAGATTGCAGCGTACGAAGCGGCCGACAAAATCCAACCGCCTGCACCGGGTGGGATTCTTTTTACCGGAGCGTCGAGTATTCGATTATGGAAAACACTGGAGCAGGATTTTCCTGGGTTACCGGTCTTCAATCGTGGCTTTGGCGGTTCGCAGCTTTCGGACTCCATTTACTTTATCGATCGCATCACATTGCGTTATCGTCCGAAGATGATTGTCATCCAAGCCGGCGGAAATGATCTCAATGTAGGCAAATCGCCCGAAGATGTTTTGGCGGATTTTCGAACTTACGTCGAGAAGACGCGAGCCGCTTTACCCGATGTAAAAATTATTTTTCTGAATATCGGTCCGAGTCCAAAACGCTGGGAACAGCGTGAGAAACAGAAGCAAGCCAATCGGCTTGTGCTCGAATACATCAACAAGGGGGTCAGTCTTTACTACGCCGACCTTTGGCCAGATTCAATCGGTCCGGACGGATTGCCGACGCCCGAACTCTACGTCGAGGATCAGTTGCACCCCAGCCCAGCCGGTTTCGTTATGCGAACCGCATTGCTCCGCCCCTTCCTTTCCGGCGAAAAAACTACGCAAAATTAATGGCATAGGCGGTGCTTTCCATTCGAATCGCACTCAGCGAATAGTAGAACAACGAGAGATGTCTCAACGCATTGCATTACTCTTCAACCTAAGCAAGACCTATGATCGGCAGATCGCACAGGCGATTATTCAGTATTCACGTGAAAAACGCTGGATTGTTTATTTGGAAGAACGCCCTGAGGAACGATTGCCAATCAGGTTGTCGCGGCAATGGGATGGACTGATCGCCGACCTCGACGATTTTGATTTTCTGAAACTACTTCGCAAAGAGCGAAAGCGAATCCCTGTCGTGGTCTGCGGGAAATTGAAAGCGGAGTTTCGAAAAGGATTTTCGCTGCCAAGCGTCCAAACGGATGATCGGGTTGTAGTCGAGTTAGCTTGGAAGCATCTCACGGAGCGCGGTTATCGCACAATTGCTTTCTGCAGTATGAGGCTGAATACTCCCGATGCGTGGCTAGATGATCGAACCGCTGCGTACGTCGATGTTGCGAAAGTTTTCGGAAAGAAGCCATTTGTTTTCATCGACAAACGGAAATCACCAACGATGGAAACGACGATCCAAGAGTTGCGAGAATGGATTTCAAGTTTACCTAAACCACTCGGAATCATTGCCTGTAACGATCCTCGCGCCCGTCACGTCTACGAAGCTTGTCGCCAAAACGGCAATCGGCTTCCGGATGAAGTGGGTATCGTCGGCGTTGATAATTCCGACCTCTATTGTGATCTGATGGAACCGCCCCTTACCAGCATTCAACTTGACACATCGCGGATTGGTTTCGAGTTAGCTCGGTTGCTCGAACTTGCGATGAAAAAGAATCCTTCACTCCAATCTATTCAAGTTCCACCGAAGGGAATCGCGATTCGCGGCTCGACCGATCTAGCTTTCTCGGATAATCCGATCATTGCCAATGCCATCCGATTCATTCGTGATCAATTGGGAAAGGCGATTTCCGTGAAGCAACTGTGCCAGAAGCTTTCGGTATCGCGATCTACGCTCGATGCTCACTTCCGAGAGTCGTTTGGGCACGGCGCACACGCTGAAATAGCGAAACGAAGGTTGGACTATTGTCTTGCCCTACTACAAGACACCTCGCTTTCCATCGGTGAAATTGCTGCCCGCAGTGGATTCTCATCGCCTGCTTACTTCATCGCTGTTTTTCGCAAAGCGCACGGATGCACGCCCCAGCAATATCGGCAAGCGTGGAAAGCCTAATCGTTAATTTTTGATATCGAATTACGGAATATTAGTATAGCCAGCGGGCACGAGTTTTCGGCATAATGGTAAAAACTTTTGGATTTGGATACTTCGAGCTGGTCTCCGTGTGGGCTTGTTCGAAGGTAACGCAACTCGCATATAATGACAAAATAAGGTAAGGGTTATGAGCGTTTCGAGCCGCCGATGGAGCACTTCTAAGACAAAAGTGATTCGCCTTGTTTCTGGGATCGCCTACCTAATCGGTCCTTGGATGCTTGCTTGCTTGTTTTGCATATCGTTGGGTCACTCGGCCGAGTCGTATCTTGATCCAGCGAATGTTCGTTACGCGAATACCGAAGTGACCGACATTCCCGATATGCAGCGACATGTCTTACCGCTTTTGGGGCGACTTGGCTGCAACGGTCGATCGTGCCACGGTTCGTTTCAAGGTCAAGGTGGCTTCCGACTTTCGATGTTCGGATATGACTTCGCGACCGACCATCAAGCTCTCACGGCGGGCGACCAACCTCGCGTCGATCTAGTGCGTGTCAAGGAAAGTCTCATTCTTCGCAAGCCATCGAGCGACGACGATCACGAGGGTGGCAAGCGCTTCGAGGTCGACGACTGGTCGTATCGATTGCTGCGGCGCTGGATTGAATCAGGCGCGAAGACCGCAGACACAGACGCCAAGTTCGTTCGACTGGAGGTTTTACCAAGCGAGATTCTTTTTCAGCACATTGGCGAACGGAAGTCGCTCAAGGTCATTGGCCACTGGTCGGATGGAAGTGCAGAGGATGTGACTCCGCTCAGCCGTTTTCAGACGAACGATGGAGCCGTTACCGCCATCGATTCCGAAGGCCGCGTCACTTGTGTTGGACCGGGCGACACGCATGTCGTCGCTTTTTATGACGCCGGTGTGGCACCGATTCCGGTCTTGCTACCGATGAGTAAGCAATCAGGTGAGCAATTTCCCACCGTGACTACTCCAACTCGCATCGATGAACTGTTGACTGTCAAGCTTCGAAAGCTAGGGATCTTGCCATCGTCGATTTGCACGGATGAAGAATTCCTTCGCCGAGTCACACTCGATATCACAGGGCAACTTCCGCTCTCGGACGACGTGACGAACTTCATCAGCGATAAAGCCAGCGACAAACGTTGTCGTAAGATCGACCAACTCCTATCCAGTCCGGCCTATGCAACGTGGTGGGCGACCAAGCTCTGTGATATCACTGGAAATAACGAACGCTATCTCGATCCCATGCTGCGAGCCGAAGCATCTCAGAACTGGTATGAGTGGATTCGTCGGCGGATCGAGAAGAATATGCCCTATGACGAGCTCGTCGCCGGAATTGTACTCGCGACCAGTCGCCGTCCGGGTCAGAGCTTCGAGGATTTTGCTGTCGAATGGTCAAGCTATTTCCGAGACGAGGACCGCGTTGATTTTGCCGAGCGAGACAACCTGCCTTACTACTGGGCCAGGGCTGCGTTTCGAACACCGTCTACGAAAGCGTTGCATTTTAGCTATGCCTTTCTAGGTGTTCGTTTGCAGTGTGCCGAGTGCCACAAACATCCCTTTGATCAATGGACTCAAACTGACTTTAATCAATTTACAGCGTTGTTCGATCGAGTCTCTGCAGGTGAGTCGCTTGACAGCAAACCTGCCCGTCAAAAAATGCGCGATGTACCTGGACTTGAAGCGATGAACAACAATATGCAACGCTTTAATATGGAAGACTCGGTCCGGGCTGGAAAAGCCGTTCCTTGGCAAGAAGTCTTTGTGAATTCTGTTGGATCGAATGGCATCGGTGACATGGCAGGCAAGCCAAAGGTGCAGCCAAAGATTCTCGGCGGTATCGAGGTCGACGCGGCTTGTCCCGATCCGCGCGTGCCGTTAATGGAATGGCTTCGCTCGCCTGACAATCCATACTTTGCAAGAGCCATCGTCAATCGCGTTTGGGCAACTTATTTTCATCGCGGCATTATCGAACCAGTTGATGATCAGAATCTGGCTAATCCACCGGCCAACGAAGCCTTGTTGGACTATCTAAGTCGTGAGTTCATCGCGAATCACTATGATTTGAAGTGGCTGCATCGTGAAATCGTGAGCAGTGATGCATATCAAAGAAGTTGGAAAACTAACGAAACGAATAAGCTCGATGAACGCAATTTCAGCCATGCCGTCCCGCGTCGACTGCCCGCTGAGTCGTTATGCGACGCGATTTCTCAGGCGACCACTTCGCTGGAAACAGCCCGCGTCGAGCAAGCGAATCCGCGACGCCGAGCGATCGCTGTACAAGGAAGCACCGCACAACGCGGAGTTGGCAACTATGCATTACAAATGTTCGGTAAGCCCGCTCGGATTGGCACGTGCGATTGTGAGCGATCGAACGAACCGAATCTACTCCAAGCAATCTATCTCGAGAATGATGAAGAAGTCATCGCGGCCATCGAACGCCGTGGTGGCTGGCTGCACATGACCGCTTTGCAGCTCGGCATTCCATTTCGCCCGCGCGAAGCCTATGACGCCGGGATGAGTCGCAAGATTGTTCAAATGGCGATGCAACTTCCAGAATATCGCGTCGAAGCCGAGAAGTTGAAAGCCGAAGGTAAGCAAGCGGAGTATGAAGCCAAGGTAGAAAGGATCAAGATCAACCGCGGTTACTTGGGTATGTTTACCGATCAAGAACTCGAGAAATTCGTGACGCGAGAAAATACAGCGATGAAAGCAACATCAGATCCGCCGCCGACCGTTGACGAACTCATTCGCGAGGCCTATCTGCGTGTTCTCAGCCGCGATCCGACCGACGAACAATTTGCCAAGGCTCGGCTGTATGTGGAGCAGAGTACGAACACCGTTGTCGGACTGCGCGACCTGCTGTGGGCATTGATCAATAGTTATGAATTTTGTGTCAATCGTTAGTGCGTTAAGAATTTTAGTGGCGTAAGCTGCCAGCTTGTGAAGAAGTTCGAATGGCAAGCTGGAAGCTTACCCCCATTGTAGAACAATTGTCCTCAATTGTTCAGGTGTTGCTAGCGACGCTGAAACAATTGAGGACAATTGTTCTACACTGGTGAAAGTCGGACGTCCTCCAAGTCCTACAGTGTTTTGTTGTTGTCCATTCGCGAATGATAGCGAGAAAGTATCTTCAAATGTCACGACGAAAGTTTGCTTCTACGACTGAACGGTTTTATTCACGGCGTCAAGCGCTGAAAGCTGGAGGGTTGGGTCTGGGTGGTTTGTCGCTGGCGGATTATCTGCGCGCTTCCGAAGCCGGTACGACCGCCAACGCTTCGGCGCAGGGAGCGATCTTCATTTTCCTGAACGGTGGACCGCCGCATCTGGATACCTTTGATCTCAAGCCCGATGCGCCGGAAGAAATACGCGGCGAGTTCAAACCCATTGCGACGAATGTGCCAGGGATTTCAATTTGCGAGCACATGCCGCGTTTAGCTCAAGTGACCGACAAGTTCGCGTTGCTCCGAAGCGTGAGTCATTCATTGGCGGCTCACGAACTCGGCACGAAATACGTGATCACCGGCAATCGTCCAATTCCTTCGCTCGAGTACCCTGGTTTCGGCAATGTGGTTGCGAAAGAATTGTCCTGCGCCGCCGAGTTGCCTCCGTTCGTTGCTATTCCTGAGTCGCCGATGAAGGCAGGATACATCGGTGTGGAGCATTCGTCTTTCAATACCGTTGTCGCACCCGTTGGACCTTCGTTCCGCGTTCGCGGCATATCGATCGACGGTAGCCTCACGCTATCGGACATGGTCCGCCGTCAGACGTTATTAGAAGAGCTTGACGACACGTTTCGCGCAGCGGATGCTCACAGTGATTTGCTTGCTGGCTTAGACAAATTCCGTCAGCGAGCCCACGCGATCTTGCGTTCGGAGAAAGCTCGCGACGCGTTTGACCTGGGACGTGAAAAGCCCGAAGTCGCAGAACGCTTTGGGATGCATGCGTTCGGTCAGAGCTGCCTGTTGGCTGCACGGCTCATTGAAGCAGGCGTTCGATTCGTCACTATTAACTCCACTGGTTGGGACACGCATCAGAACAATTTTAAGCAGTTGCGAGGCGGAACCGTGACGGAAAAATTTGGTCGGCGAGAAGTCGATCGAGGCAAGTTGCCAGAACTAGATGATGGGCTATCGGCCCTGCTAAGTCGACTTGATTCCAATGGACTTCTCGCGTCGACGCTGATCACGGTGATGGGAGAGTTTAGTCGAACTCCGAACATCAATAAGACAGCCGGACGAGATCATTGGTCGCGAGCGATGAGCGTCCTGATGGCGGGCGGCGGCGTGCGTGGTGGTCAAGTAATCGGCGAGACGGACGAAAAAGGGATGGGACCAACATCCGATCCGATCGCACCCGATGACATCGCGGCTACGTTGTATCATACCCTGGGCATCGAACCGACAACCGAATATTACACCGACAGCGGTCGCCCCGTGCAATTGGCCCGCGATGGTCATGTCATTAAAGCTCTATTTTAGTTTTCGCGCAAAACCGTCCGCCATGAAGCTCACTAACTTCTTTCTCCCCTCACACCCAACCACTCTCTCTGGAGTAACCATTGATGCTTTGCGAGTTGCAATCTCCATTTTTCTGCGTAACCCGCGCCATTTTTATGGCCGCATGCTTCCTGACGTTCATATCGAAACTATATTCCACTGATCCAATCGCCGCACGTACCGATTCCGTCGCCTCGCAATTGGTTTTGATTCCGGCCGGTGAGTTTCAGATGGGGCTCGAGAGATCCGTGGCCGATGAAGTGAAAGTCTATGGCGAGCGTGCATCGGAGTTCGGCGGTGAGCTTCCGCGCCATCGCGTGAGGATCAGTCGGGCTTTTTATTTGAGTAAGCACGAAGTAACGGTCGGGCAGTTCGCAAAGTTCGTTGCGGCGACGGCTTATCGAACGGTGGCTGAGACTAACGGCACAGGCAGTGGGCTGCAAATTGAAAATGGTCGTGTCGTGGGAGCGGACGCGCCTGGAGTAACGCTCTACTCCCCGTTTCAAACAGGTGCTCAATATCATTGGCGGAATACGGGTCTTCCTCAATCGGACGATCATCCCGTGGTCAATGTTACGCCTGCCGATGCGGAAGAGTACTGCCGCTGGTTGAGCAAGGTTGAAAAGGTCACCTATCGATTGCCTTCGGAGGCGGAGTGGGAGTACGCTTGTCGCGCAGGCACGACGACACGATACGCTAACAGTGATGAACCGTCGGATGTCACGAAGATAGGGAATATCGCCGACCAATCGGGAGCCAAGATGTTTCCACATTGGACCAAGAAAGTAGTAGCGACCGACGATGGATTTGCCTTTACCGCACCCGTCAGTTCTTTTCCCGCTAATGCCTGGGGACTGCACGACATGCATGGCAACGTCTGGGAATGGTGCAGCGATTCGGCGTTTCGCAAGTATCCCAAAACGTCGGAGACCATCGTCGATCCTGTCTTCAAAGATACCGATGAGTTTCGAATCGTTCGCGGAGGTTGCTGGACCAAGTGGACGACGCATTGCCGCAGTTCGAAACGCTATCGCAACCCATCCGATAAGCCATCGCTCAACGTTGGATTTCGCATTGTTCGTGAAATACCAGAAGTGCGGTAAAGCAAAATGAACCAGACGATTCGAAGCTTATTGCAAACAATTTTCGTTGGCGGGCTCTTGTCAGTTGGCTCGATCAACTTCGCACAGGAGCGACCAGCCGAGTTAAAGCCTTGGACGGAACAAATGCGGAGCCGGTACGAGAATCTTTTACTTCGCGACTGGAACCCTCAACGACCAGATCACGTGGCGGTAACGCGTGTCGCGAAGGCGCGCTTCCCGGTGATCGACGTCCACAATCATATCGAGGCTCCGCGCGATCCGGCTAGTCTCGATCAGGCCATCGCGGAGATGGATGCTGCCAACGTCCGAACAGTAGTCGCGTTGACGTGCGGCTGGGAAGCCACGCTTCAACGCAACATCGACGAGCTCGCCGGCCGATTCCCAGGCCGATTTCTGATTTGTACGCAAGTCGATATCAACAGTATCGATGCGCCGAATTTTACCGAGACTGCGGTCGAGCGATTGAGAGAAGCGAAACGGATGGGCGCGGTCGGAATTAAATTTCGCAAAGACTTGGGCTGCTATCTAAAAGATCGAACTGGCTCATACGTGGCCGTCAATGATTCGCGCTTTGATGCAGTCTGGGACGCCGCCGGAAAATTAGGTTTACCCGTGATGATTCACGTCGCCGATCCGATCGCGTTCTTTCAACCTTGGGATGAGAAGAACCCGGCCTATCCGAAGCTTCTCAAGAATCCTGCTTTCTATTTTCATGGTCCCGATTGGGCAGGAACGATGCGGTTTACTCATGACGAGCTTCTTCAACAGTTCGAAGATATCTTAGCGCGATTTCCCGAAACGACGTTTTGCGGCTTACATTATGCAAGTCTTGAACATGACTTCGAGCGTTTATCGTCGCTGCTCGATAAGCATCCGAATTTGCTCATCGAAACCGGCGCTCGCAACTGGACATTGGGCATCAAGCCGAACAGTGGTCGCAAGTTTGCGCTTCGATATCAAGATCGAATTATGTTCGGCACCGACATGCGCATCGATCGGGCTGGTTACGAACGATTCTTTCGGACGCTTGAGACGGATGACGATAACATCGAATCGGACTTGAGTTGGGGTACAGTTCATGGCATTCATCTCCCCGACGAGGTGTTGGAGAAAATTTATCGGAAGAATGCCATGAAGCTGTTTGGCTTGAAAGAATGACTTGCAAATTGCGCTGACAAAAATGTGAATGGTAAAGATATCTTTACAAAATTGGAGATAAGTATGTTCTTGCGATTCTTGCTGGTATTATTCTTGGTTACGCCTGTTAGCGGGCAGGATAAAATTAGCGGGCAGGATAAAAAATTCCCGACGTTCGAAGAGATTGAGAAGCGATACGGATCGGAGGTTGAAATTCATTTGGATCAGCCCTATGCAGGCAATTCGAACCCGCGTCAGATGCTTGATTTTTATTTGCCAAAGAAACGCGCCGATGACAAACCACTACCGGTCGTTGTTGCCATTCACGGTGGCGCGTGGCGCGGCGGCGATCGCAAAGGAACTTCGGGCGTCGCAGCGTATGCCAGCACCGGTAACTATGCTGGAGTCGCAGTTGGTTATCGGCTTTCGGACGAAGTGAAATGGCCAGCTCAGATTCACGACTGCAAAGCCGTCATCCGATGGATTCGAGGTCATGCAAAGGAGTTCAATCTCGACGCAGATCACATCGGTGTTCAAGGAAGCTCGGCTGGCGGGCACTTAACCTCGCTGCTCTGCTTAACCGGTGATATCACGGAATTAGAGGGGAGCGTTGGCGAGTTCACTCAACTGAGTAGTCGAATTGCATGTGCGGTGAA
This sequence comes from Pirellulaceae bacterium, assembly GCA_034408855.1. Lineage (GTDB taxonomy): Bacteria > Planctomycetota > Planctomycetia > Pirellulales > Pirellulaceae > JAIYDQ01. Next base: position 3,702 of record JAWXCK010000235.1, on the reverse strand, counting down.
CTACTGTGGCCCGTCGGACATGACCGTGCCGCTGATGCAAGGTGAAGCGGCCCTCAAGGATGATCCCGCCGTGACCGGCCTCATCGGCGGTAGCTTGAAAGTAAAATTAGATGCGGCCAAGGCGGCTTCGCCAATCACTTATGTCCGAGCAGGAACACCGCCTTTGATGATTGTTCATGGGACACTCGATCAACGCGTCAACTACTCGCACGCCGTCACGCTGGACGCCGCATTGAAGAAAGTCGGCGCTCCATCCACGTTGATCGAAGTCACCGGCAGCGGCCACGGCATTCAAGGTGGTCAAGAATTGAGCGATCGAGTGCGGCAGTTTTTCGACTTGCATTTGCGCGGCGTGAAAGCTGAAATTTCTGATAAGCCGATTCCGGTACAAACATCGACGAGCCCACAAAAGCAAGACAAATGACCGACCCGATCCGACGTGAGTTCCTAGTAACAACCGGAGCTGCCATTGTTGCTGGCGAGCTGCTTGACAGGCTAGGTGCGACCGTTAATGCTCGCGATGCGTTTGAATCGACGCTGTCTGCTTCGGCCTCCGTCGATTCGATTCCAACGCATCGCCCTCTCGATGTACAAGGAGTTCACGTCTATAGTGATAAGCCGAGCTACGTAGCCGGAGATCCATTGATCGCTTATGTCAGCGCGTCGGTTCCATGCGATTTGGAAGTAGTGCGACTGGGCAACGAGCTCGATGAAACGTCACAAGACGAAGTGCTTCATCGCATACGAATCGAAAGGCCGATAACACAACAAGTGCATCCGGGTAGCTACATTCACATCGAGCGAGGTCTTCCTAACATTCCTCAGTTCGCACTTTCGCTCGAGTGTTGGGTGCGACTTTGGAATCTTCATGAGCCACAAGGTATTCTTACGCAACTCGATGACGCGAGTGGCTTTGGTCTCGTTGCATTTCCTGATGGAACGATTGGTTTTTTCACCGGCGAATGCTCCGACCCGATCGAGACACCGCATCGTTCGGTCACAAAGCTCGGCGTTCCCGGCAAGCCGACGTTTAGCAAGTATATAACGCCGCCTGCAAAGTGGCATCACATCATGGCCACAGTGAACAACGAACGGAAAGCGATATGGATAGACGGACGGTTGGCGGGCGAATGGGAGCATCGACAGCCGCTTATTCCAGCCGCTTGTCCGCTGCGCATCGGGGCGTTGGGGCGCGCCGGTTTTGCACATGGATTGCTCGACGCCGATATTGCGATGCCCGCTATCTATAGTCGAGCATTGACTAAAGACGAGATTCGAAAGCGATACGCGGAGCGCGGCCTCAAGCCGCCGCTGATAAATTCTGACTTACTTGGCTGCTGGCCGCTTGTGGAAGAACGCGGCACGAAGATAACGGACGTGAGTAACGCTTCGAGAAATGGAACAATTATCAACGCCGCTACCTGGATGATCGGCGGTCCGTCGTTCTTGCCAGCCGCTGCTTTGACGCAACGCGACTATCAACCAGAGCTCGATGTTACCCGTGGCCATGGACTTCGATTGGCCTCGGACGACCTATACGACTGTCGATGGCAGCCGACGTTTACCTACGACCTAACGAAAACAGCGAGACCAGGATTGTATGCGCTGCGTGCTCGATTTTCTGAAGAGGATTCTGATCGAATGACGAATGCTGTGTTCGTCGTGCGTCGAGCCGTCGACGCTCCGCGCGCTTCGATTGCTTTGCTCTTCGCGACGAACACTTGGAAAGCGTATTCCGGATCACCATTCTGTTCTGCTTGGCCCGAAGTTTTTGCGCAAATCGGAAATCAGGGCTACCGACCCAAGCCAGCCGATCCATTGGCGGCCTTCTGTTTTTACCGCTTCCATCGAGCGGGGCAACCAACCTACAAGCTCGGTTGGCGAATGCCATGGCCAGCCGCATCTCCATATGCCCTTTCTTCGACAACCGAAATTGGATACGGACATTTGTCGCGAGCGGATCGATTCACACAGCAATGGTTGGAGAACAACGGCTATCAACACGACACCCTTAGCGATCTCGACCTTCATCGAGATGAAAGCGCGCTCGATGGTACGAAAGTACTTTTTATCGTAGGGCATAGCGAATACTGGTCACGTGAAAGTATGCAGCGGGTTCGCGAGTTCCTTGATCGCGGTGGCAAAATTGTTTGCTTGAGCGGCAACTCAATGTACTGGCGAGTGACGCATGATCTCGACGCGATGACGATAGAATGTCGCAAAGCAAAGGGTGGCGGTGCACAACTTGCCGACAATATGTACGGCGAGTGCTGGCACGAAGATGATCGCCTGCGAGGTGGCGTACCTCGAGATTGTGACGATCCAGCTTGGCGAACGATCGGCGTGGAATCCGTTGCTGCCACGCCGATGAATGCCAAGAGTGCTGGCAACTGCTTCCGCGTCGTCGATGCATCGCATCGCTTTTTCCATTCGCCGAATGAAACAGGTTTAGCTGGCGGGGAAAGCTTTGGATTTGATACCACGCGATCAACTCGGCAACCCGTTGGCCACGAATCTGACGTCCGAGTCTCGACTTTGATGGCGCTAACGAAACGCTCGCCATCGATGGGCGAACATCAAGTCGATATCGACGATCCGCCCTGCATCCACCTGCTGGCCCAAGGTCGCTTTGAGGCGGACGGTTCGGTTGGAACGGTACTCGACTATTTGCATCGCTCGGTAAAGCCAGCGATACGTCTGTCCGACGACTCTATCTGTGACGTCATTCACTGGCAACGCGACACCGGTGGCGAAGTCTTTGCCGCTCCAAGCATCGCAGCCGGCTGGACACTCACGGTTTGTCCAAAGTGGAGCGCTATGCTCAAAAACGTACTTCATCACTTCGGTATACTGAACGAGCCCGAGAACGGATATGAAGTCTACCCGTAAAATTCCGTAGAATCTACACAAAGCACCACACCATGCGAGTAACTAGCCTCGTCATACTCCTTTCTGTAAAATCATCTTTCATCTTGTTTGTAGCTCTCAGTTTCGTGGCATTGTTCTACAGCGAATCGATATGACATTACAGACTTCGAGCGGATCACGGAGACGAACTTTTCCTATCCTCAGCCGTGGTGGCTGCCGGAACAAGGATTTCTTTTCCTGCATACGCGTTACGATGCGGGCCGGCGTGGCTTGCATACGATGACAAGCCGTGATGGTCGACGGTGGAGCGAGCCGCAGCCTTTGGTGAATATCGCGAAAGACGATTATCAAATTTCTTGGCCCACCGGGAAAGGTCGACTCGGAACTGCCTTCGATCATCACCCGCCGCCTTTGGGACTCAACGCCCGCGCGAACATTTACTACCTCGAAACGAACGACGGCCGAGCGACATGGACTACGGCTGCGGGCGACAAGGTCGTGATCCCGCTCAATGAATCGCAGAACCTGGCGCTCGTATTGGACTCAGTTTCCGAGGGAAAGCTTGTTTACCTAAAGGATCTCACTTTCGACAGCCAGGGTCATCCAGTCATTCTTTTTTGCCTCGTCACCAGTATCTGTGGGCTGATTTTGGCTCAGGTAATTTCGCAAGCTAATGATACAACGCAACTTGGATCGTTTCAAACTCTTTAAATCCGTATGCTTTTCTCATGGTCAGTTTCGCTTTGTTGTTGAAACCCTCAACAACACCTGAGGATAAGCCCTTCGATTCGAACCAGTTGAGTAAAAGGGCTTCGTGATTGCGAAGCGTTTTGG
>JAWXCK010000234.1:0-3134 GCA_034408855.1 Pirellulaceae bacterium | reverse complement strand
CATCGGCTCTCGGTGACCTTGGCATAATCCCTCCGCTCGAAAACCTGCTAACTTACCAAGTCGGAGTCCTAATGTCAATCAAAGAGGCCTGACCCCTTTATCTCGCCCCGAATGGCCTGCGCGAATCGCGAAACCCTATATCAGCGAGACACCCTGCTCGACACTCGACATTTATCCGACCGTGCTTGAAGCGACCGGTGCCGTGCCGCAAAATCAAATCCAACCGCTCGATGGTATCAGCTTGCTGCCGTTGTTAGATCGCAAAACAGAGGTGCGCACGAAGGCGATCCCATTCTGGAATCACGCGGGCCAACAACCCGGGCACGCCGCCCTGCTCGACTGGCCTTACAAACTGCACACGAACCCCGTGGCCGGTCGCGACAAGAAAAACAAGAAAAGCGACAATGCCCTCACCGCCACGCTGCTCTACGACGTATCCAAAGACCCGAAGGAAACCATCGACCTCGCTGCACAAGAGCCGGAACGCGTCGCGAGAATGACCGCTGAGCTCGATGCGTGGAAGGCTTCCGTCGAAAAGAGCCTCTCAGGAGCGGACTACACGGAGAAGACAGGAACGGAAACAAAGACAAAGAAGGAACGGAAGAAGGCCAAGAATTGAAAGAAGGAACCGCGTCGGACACGTTCGGGTTTGGCTGGTAGTCATTCGCGCGTACCAAAAAGCAAGTTTGACCATGTCAGTGCTTTTCTTGCCTAGCGCGTTAGAGATTCGTTATTCGGACCAAGGTAAAATGGTGTGAGTCCCCAGGCATCATTCTTGTCTCCGACCAGCCGGACATCGTTGAAACACTCTCCAACAAAGTTCAAGCTTGAGTCAGCACACTGCCCAGGCAATGCGTCAAAGCGGATGATTAGGACGAATGAGCAGGAAGATTTGGAGATGCTATTTTGCGTTCTTCCGGACGGAACTATACTACTTGCCGGAGTTATGCGAGTCGCGATAAAACACAAACTACGTATCTGCAAGGCTCACTTGCGAACTGCCGCTCACTACTTTCGGTATTATCAAAATCCGACCACGAACAAATTTTAAAACGAAACGGATAACTTAATGTGCGACTTCCCTTTTTTGCGATCCTTTACACCGCAATGTGTACTTGCGCTCTGGCTGCAGACCGTCCCAACGTTCTGCTCATCATGGTTGATGACTTGCGAGACTATGGCGGTGCCTTTACGCGGGACGTGGTAAAGACGCCGAACCTTGATCGCCTTAGATCTCGCGGCACCACGTTCGAGCGAGCCTATGTTCAATACCCTGTGTGCAATCCAAGTCGAAGTAGCGTTATGAGTGGCCTGCGGGCAGAGCAAACCGGTGTCGTTGACAACAATACGCGACTTCGCGAGAAAATGCCAAGCGTCATCACGATGCCGCAGCTTTGCAAAGAAGCCGGTTGGAAATCACACGCATTTGGCAAACTCTTCCATCTTGGTGGTGGTAAGAATCCCGAAGCCAAACAGGCGTGGATGGACGTTGATAAATCGTGGTACACGGCGCAGGCCTTTGAAGCCACGAAAACAGGAAGGAGAATTCTTGAAGGTCGTAACGTCACCAATGGCGCACTCGACTGGTGCGAATGGGGTGCCGCCGATGGTACAGATGAAGATCAGCCCGATGGCCAAATCTCTGCCGCAACCGTGGCAATGATAAACGAACTCGGTGATGTGCCGTGGTTCATCGGTTGCGGCTTCATGAAGCCGCATAATCCCTTTATCGCGCCGAAGAAATACTTTGATCTCTATCCGCCTGGGTCTCTCAAGATCTGGCGAGATCCCGCTGACATAACAATCGCGCGCAAGGAAGCAGTGGGTTTCGGCGCGTATGGCGAGGCGTTTGCGAAATTTAAGGACGAGGAATGGAGCGAACTGCTCAGAGCCTACTGTGCTGGCACGAGCTTTATGGATGCACAACTCGGTCGCGTTCTCGATGCACTCGATAAGAACAAACTGTGGGACAAGACGCTCGTCATTTTCGTTGGCGACCACGGCTACCACACTGGCGAGCGAGTTTGGTGGAACAAGTTCATGCTCTTTGAGCAATCCTGCAGAGCTCCACTCGTGATTGCCGCGCCAGGCGTGAAGGGCGGACAGACCTGTCGCTCGTTGGTCGAATTCGTCGATCTTTATCCGACAGTCGCCGATCTTTGCGGCCTAACGATTCCGCATGAAGTTGCAGGCGTGAGTCTGCGCCCGGTATTGGATACGCCCACAGCAAGTCTGAAAGACAGCGCGTACACGCTAGTCACTCGCGGTCCGAAACTTTACGGCCAAAGCATGCGGACTGACCGATGGCGATTGACACGATGGAGTGACGAGCAGACTGAGCTCTACGACCACGACCTGGATCCTGAAGAGCTTCAAGATGTCTCCAGCAAATATCCCGAGATTGTGAAGGAACTCTCCATTCAACTTCAGATCATCGGAAAGCCTCAACGATGAAAAAACTTATCATCACTAGGACTCGGATAATGCGGATAATGGCACGGGGTGCGCTGGGATAAAACCGGTTCTGGATAGAGAATGAAAGTTTCTTACGAAGAACGACTAGCCATCGACGTCGGCCTCCGACGGAGTTGCGTTGCAGGGGACGACACCGTGCTGAGCGTCCGTGCGGGAGGAAGCGTAGGCCAGCTAATGAGCTCCGAAATCCTTACTTCCGTGTGCCGACTTTGTCCCGTCAGGGGGGAACGCAACATCGGGCCGATCGTTATTTGGCGAGATCGGCTTGAACACGGCGGAGTCCTTGAACCTATGCATGCGCGGAAATCCAAAACGCGCCAGTAAACATCGAAACGGGGCGGGAGATCTCATCGGTTCCCTGGTCTGCTCACTAGTATCTAGCAGCGGTATCGAATTCGAGGCGATTCGTCTAGGATTCAAATTGGAAACAGATGCTTGCAAACGTCTTGTAGATCGAATAAGCCTGGGTAATTGAGACCGTGGGTCAGCTGGATCGCAAGATGTTCTTTTTAAACCCGAACCGTCGCATGAGCTGCGCTTGCAAGCTCGAATTTACTAGGCCTCAAACAAGCGAACGCTTGTTTGTCGGAGCTTGATTTTCGCAGCGCAGGGGCGACCTGGCCAGCAGGGCTGGTTTGATTTTTTCCATTTCGTTTGCT
>JAWXCK010000233.1:0-6473 GCA_034408855.1 Pirellulaceae bacterium | reverse complement strand
ACGAAAACCACCCACAGTTTCTGCGGAAGAGCCTATTAAAATACTTCTCGAAGAATAGTAAGTGAGGGCCCTTTTCTCAGAGAGGTTACGCGGGAAGGGCTTCCAAATGGCATGATCGAACCTCATGCGCACCCTATCCTTTTCAAGAGCGGGTACCATGGACTTCAGAAAGATTCGGTCGCCGAAGGGCAGAAGCTATTGCGAGACGTCGATATCGATCCTCTCTTTGGTCCCGAGGTGCTCGTGTGGGCAACCGGAGACTTCGAAACCGTCAAGAAAATGCTATCTCAACATCCGGAACTACTTCATGTCGGTTATCTTGAGCCGTGGCTTCACGAAACGGCCAAGAAAGGACAGATCGAAGTTGCAACGTGGTTGCTTGATAGCGGCGGCGACATCAACGCGATTGGCGGAACTTTCCGCGGTAACGTGCTTCATTGGGCAATGTATTATAAGCAACCAAAATTCGTCAAGTTTTTACTTGAAAACGGTGCCAAGTTTGACACACGATGTATTTACAGCAACCCGATAATTACAGCCATCGAAGATGGCAATCTCGATTTGGTTCGACTGTTTCTCAAATTTGGAATCGATCCGAATGTAATGTATACGATTGAGGACGGAGACCTTAGAAATGCGATGTCGTACGCCGAAGATTTGGAGCATACAGCTATTGTTGCAGATTGGTCAATGTTCGATTGGATTCAAACCTTCGGCGATTCGCAATACTCGAATAAACTTATCGTATAATGAATCAATATGCAAAATCCGAAGTTATTTTTGAACGATCCCTTAGAGGCTTGGAGCTGACCGATTGTTTGGATATTCATACTCTCGAGTTGCCTAAAGTACGCTCCTTTGAGCGATAATGAGAATCTAGACGATTCCCTGGATCAGTCGATGGTTTGACGTTCTTTTATATGAAACGGTAATAGTGATGTTCTGTCGAAATCTTGGGACGAGCGGGCCTCAACTGAGCGTGATAGGATTGGGCACGTGGGCGATCGGCGGTGGCGATTGGAAATTTGGCTGGGGCGATCAAGACGACGATGCCTCCATCCGCGCGATTGTTCGAGCGGTCGAGTTGGGAATCAACTGGATCGATACGGCGGCCATCTATGGCGAAGGGCGAAGCGAATTGATGGTCGCCAAAGCAATGGAAAAGATCCCCAAAGCCGATCGGCCGCTGATTGCAACAAAGTGTGGTCGTATTCCATTGGGAGGCGGCGAGATCGGAAAATGTCTTCAAAGAAAAAGTATCATTGCGGAATGTGAGGCGAGTCTTCAACGGCTCAACGTCGACTGTATCGATCTCTATCAGATGCATTGGCCCGAACCTGATCAAGAGATCGAAGAGGGGTGGCAGACGTTGGTCGATCTCAAGCAACAGGGAAAGGTTCGATACATTGGGGTCTCCAATCACAACGTGGCTCAATTGCAACGCTTGCAGTCGATTCATCCGATCGCGTCATTGCAACCTCCGTACAGCATGATTGCTCGCGAGATCGAGCCACAGATACTTCCCTATTGCGAAGCGAACGGGATCGGTGTTATCGCCTATAGTCCGATGGGAAAAGGACTTCTCACCGGTTCCTTCACGCGCGAGCGAGCCGCTTCACTTTCAGAGAAAGATCATCGATCTCGCGACTCGAGATTTCAACCGCCGGAGCTCGAAATCAACTTAATGTTCGTCGATTCACTTCAAGCGATCGCCGATGAGCTTGGATGGTCGGTGGCCGAACTGGCTATCGTTTGGACGTTGCGTCGCTCCGAAATGACGGCCGCCATCGTCGGCGCACGCAGTCCCGAACAGATTGAAAAGACAGTAACGGCCGGTAGTAAACTGCTCGAATCCACCCATTTGAGAAAAATTGACGAAGCGATTAACCATCGCGATCGCCAATTAACCCAGATTAAAAAGCCACGGTAAATACTCGCTCAGAAGTGGAATGAATCGGAGCTGTGAATCAGTCGCCATTGTTAAATTCGGTCGGTATCGGGCGCCCAATAAATCACAACGATGCCCGCAGCGTAGACCAGTCCGCAGATTGCTCCGACTTGAGAATAAGAGCCATCAAGGGCAGTGAAGAGTGCACCGGCTGCGAAGATGCCAGCAGCCGTGACGAAGCGACCAGTGTTAAACGCAATCCCGGTTCCGATTGACCGAACATCCGTCGGAAACAATTCTGGGAAGTAGAGCGGTAACCCTATCAAGATCAACATTCCTAGAAGTGCGGGAGCTGCGGCAAGTTGAAACAACCAGCGCCACGAGTCGGCGGTCACATGCCTGTACCCTGCAATCTGAGAAAGAATAAGTATTCCAGCATTCAGCGCAGCTCCCATCAAGCCGGCAATAACTGGCCTCGAGCGATTGGACTAGCATTCCGAAACCAAGGCTACCGCATTGGGCCAGACTCCGCCAACTCCTAAGCCGACCAGAAATCGTAATATCAGCATTTGTTCTTGCGTTTGTACGAACGCGCCGAACCCTGCGAACATCGAATAGAACAAGATGCTTATGCCAAGTCCTCGCGCGCGACCGATCACATCGCCAAGTCGTCCAATCGCAATCCCACCAACCGCCGCACCAAACATGAGTGCCGCCGTATATTTGGCAAACCAATCGCCGCCCAACTTCGGTGTATACGTCGTACCCAGCAGTGACTCTGAAACCGAAAGCGACACAATCGGCATCAAACCTAACTCGAATCCGTCGAAGATCAATCCACCCATTGCCGCCAATAAAATAGAAAATCGAGCTCGATTCGATAACTTGTTCATGCTTGTGGCTTTGGTCGAAACGTACCCTTGAGGACTTCGATAATCGCGATGTTGTCTAACTCACCCAATCCCATTTCGACGGCTTGCTGAAGGATATCATGGTGCGTCTTCGGATGAGGCAGCGATCTGCCTGTTCGGCGACTATCTTCGAGCATCAATCGGACATCTTTCCAATGCTGACTCAATTTTGCTTGCGGACTAAACTCGCGGTGAATCATCTTTTCACCTTTGCTGTCCATTATTTTCGAGTACGCCATGCTTTGCTTTAGCAATGACAAAGTCTTTGCAAGATCAAGCCCCAACGCTTCGGCATACACAAGCCCTTCGGCAAGTGCAGCTCGATTGAGTCCCAGAACCAAATTGCTCACCAATTTCATTTGCGAACCACTTCCGGGAGGTCCGATATGATGTACTTTCGATGAGAGGCAATCGAGCAGACTCTTCACCGATCGAAAGGAATCGTCCGATGCTCCGACAAACATCACCGCCTCGCCAGCTCTCAATTGCGAGCTGCTGCCGGAAACGGTGGCATCCAGATAGCCGACACCAAGATCGTCCAACCAACCAGCGATCATTGGCACCGCAATCGGATCCCCCGTCGACGTATCGATGATTCGCTGACCCGGCAATGGCTGTTCCGATCAGCCCAACGCCAATCAATCCGATAGGCTGTGTGCCTTTCTCCGTCGTTGTTTCGTTAGTTGTCTTCACAATCATATCCACATGATAATTGTTCTCGCGGCGATTAGCCCGCACGCGTTCGCGTCGGGTTTCTTCGCATCGAAGCGGAAACCGGACGTTAACGCGTTCCGGCTGATAGTCTGTGAGACCTTGTCGATTACCAGATGCGCCCTGTAAAAAAATGGAGTACGACCAGCGCAAGCAACGCTGAGAAAAATGCTTGATACTCTTCGTTTTTTATCCAACGACTGAGCGACCATGGAACCAAGACTTCACGACGAAGGTTTTTGGGAAAGAACCGGCCAGTTGTCGCGCGATAGCTCGGCCAGCTTTCCGAAAAAATCTTCGCCATGTACTTTTCTTCCGACATTACCTGATACCAGTAGAGCAGTGCCATCGGGCCAATCACAAAGGCGAGTGCCAGCCAGTCTTTCAGTAAGAGGCAAAAGCCAAACATCATCAGAAACGAACCGACATAAAGCGGATTTCGAACGAGTGCATAGGGGCCAGAAGTGGCGAGGACTTCGCTCTTCTTAAGCATTCCAGCCGACCAACTACGAATCGCTATTCCAACAGATACTACGCATGTTCCAACTGCCGATCCCAACTGCCGAAAATCTAAGGGGTCCATCGGCGGGTTGCGTCGAACGAGTAAATCGAAGCTGATGATCGCAATAAAGCTAACCAGAGTGAGAGGAACGCGCTTTCGAACAAACCATTTTGTCCAATGTTGAGATCGACTCGTTATTTCCGGACGACTTGCTTCTGAATCCATCGCTCGCATATTATCATAATTTGATTGCGGAATCTGTAGGGGAAAACCCTTGTCAACTTGATTTGACATTTAATAATTCGCCGGTTTATACGCTCAAACCGAATGGAGGTATAAGCCTTGCGAATTTGTAATTTAGCAAAAAGTGGAACGTGCGGACAATTTAATGGCGTGAAACCATGGCAATTGAGTCTCTAAGCCGAAAGCTAGCCAAATCGAGGCAATGAAGTTGACTCGGCCGGCCGTTGGAACCTATACACGACACATGTTTTTATTTTGCCGCTGGCAGGCGAGATTCCATAGCGACGGCACGCAACTATCCATCGATGAATTCATGGCTCGATTATTCAATTGTTTAGGTGGCGTAAACTTCTCATTTGCGATGATGGCTTGCGTACCTTTTACGAGCGGTTGCCGTGTCCTCGAACCACACGCCATTGAAGCTCGCCATTGCAATTTTCCGTCAGACCTCAATCGCGAACATGAACCACAATTTGAACGCGGGAAGCCTCGTCCGGTGATCGATGGTATCGGCTGGGTGACTGGTATCCCCTCCAAATTAGTGCTTTGGAACCGCCGCGCCGAGAATCATCGCATCACGCCGCACACTGAAGAAATCATGGCGGAATACTTGGCAGTGAACGGGCTGGATGACGTCAAGGTTCGATTGAACCAGTATCGTCCAATCGATGACTGGCGGAGACTGACACGCAATACAAGCGTAGCGTGGCCGTGGCGATATACCTTTGGCGCCGTTTCGGTGCTTGGTGAGACGATCGTACCTGGACGACTTTTGGGCGGCGACCACTATAATCCGTACACGGGAACGATCCATCTCTACAGCGATTTGCCATCGATTGCCTTACACGAATCGGCACATGCGAAAGATTTCTCTAGACGAACGTATCCTGGCACCTACGCCGCCATCTATGGATTGCCTGGTGCACCGCTTTGGCACGAAAGAATTGCGACCAACGACGTCCTGGCTTATGTCGACTATCAAAATGATATCCCACTTCGACGTGAAGCCTATGAGGTTTTATATCCTGCCTACGGTACGTATGTGGGTAGCACCTTAGGAAAGGTTCTACCTATTGCCTCAACCCCGCTTTACGTTGGAAGTGTGATCGGTGGTCACATCAACGGAAGATTCCGTGCCGAAGACCCTACGCAAAGCGATAAGGAGCAAGCCGTCCCGTGAATTTAGTCATTTGCGATTCGCCTTGAAACTTGGGGTGTGAGCGGAACGGCGCTAGCTGCCGGTTCTTAGATTGCCGATTCAAAAACCAGCGGCAAGCCTGGATTATTCATAACCCGACGCGTTAGCGAGGTATCCAAGTAAATCCCTCGCTAACGCGTCGGGTTACGAAATACAAGCTGTTTTTAGAATAGTTTTCGAAAGGGTATATTCCGTCATCAAGCCTATCGCTGACGTCGGCGTCGTAAGACAGCACACGCACTGCCGGCGATCATCAACGCCATGGAACTAGGTTCCGGAACGGCCGTAACAATGAAACCGCGCAATTCGCCACCAGCGTTGGCTGCCGTGTGAATGTTGATGTAATAACGACCTGCATTGAGTTCAAGAACCTGGGCAGCCGTCAAGGCAATCGGAGCATTGGTAAAGTTTCCACCCGTTACTGCACTCGATGACCGAGTCAACGTAAACAAAATGCCACCCGTTTGAGTGAATCCACCACCGCCGTTTGGGGCAGCCGTTGGGCCGTGAATGTGCGACGCAGACACTGTGCCAGCCAAGTTAGAAAATCCAGCACTGGCAGAAGATCCCCAACCGACATTGCTGATGGTCAAAAGGTTGGTGAGTGTATCCAGAGTGATTCCTGCACCGATTTCGCCGCCGGTTCCGCCACTAGCGACGGCTGGCTCATTGAGAAAATGTAGTCCAGGTCGATTCGACCCCATGAGATCATATTGAACGATTGCCGCCTGCAACGACGTTCCGAAACTCGAAGCAATCAGTACTGCAATCGCAAAGAATCGATGAATTTTCATAACGCTAAACCTAAAACATGAACGTGGTGAACTTCAAAATAAGCTACTAAGTATGACGCCAACCAATCGGATTTTATCTATCCAGATCAAGCCATCGAAGCCTAGCGTAACGGAAAACCTTAGCTAGTCAAGCATTTTCGCACGATAATCATTGATTTAAGGCTCTTCCGCAGAATCTGTGGGGCAAAATTAACTATTTATCGTTACGAATAGAAAACCGAAGTTT
>JAWXCK010000232.1:0-38731 GCA_034408855.1 Pirellulaceae bacterium | reverse complement strand
TCGTTACCTCCATCGCCGCTCCGATTGCTACCGGCTGGAACGACAGTTGCCGGACGGGAATTACACCCGCTGGAGATGCACAGCTTTGCACGGCGCACCTAAATTTAGGAGTGGCCACAACACTGACGCCAGGATCAATCGTCACGGGGGCACTAGATCTGGCTAGCGAAACCGATACGTATAGGTTTGCAGCAACTGCTGGCAGTCGATACTACTTCGATTCACAAACGTTAGCTGCGCAGAATGCGCAATGGCGATTGCAGGATCCCCTTGGACGCACTGTCGCATCGGCTTATCTTGGTACCGACATGGAACCCGCAACCTTGTCGATGACCGGTCAATATACGCTTTTGATCGAAGGGTATCCATTCGATTCGGGGACTATCGACTACACGTTCCTTGTACAACCCGTGGTGGACGCTGCACCGGTTGCTTTGAATGTTGGGTCGACGGTCGCGGGAAATATCTCTGTTGCTGGGGAAAGGGATCGTTATTCATTTACGCTCGGTGCAAGCAGCCGATTGTTATTCGACGCTCTCGTGAAAACTGGCGCTATGGTTTGGAGCCTTGAAGGGCCATCGGGCGTCATTGTTACTAATCGAAATTTGGAATCCGACTCGCTCTATTGGTCGGGCATCGATCCAGTTCTGGATTTAATAGCAGGGAATTACCAACTGACAATCGATGGTTCAGGAGATGTGACCGGTCCCTATTCTTTCAGGTTTTCGAATCTAAACTCCGCCACGCCGCTGACGCCAGGGGCTTTGGTTTCGGGAGTTATCGATCCTGCGAATGAAGCGGATATCTACCGGTTTACGGCCAACGTAGGCGAACGATTCTACTTTGATACGCGGACGACCCTGCCGCAAAATACGGCGTGGCGATTGATCAGTCCCATTGGAACGACATTATTCTCGTCGCAACTCGGCGCGGACGTCGAACCGGCTCCCTTTACCATTGCGGGGCAGTACGCGCTGCTTATTGAAGGTTATTTTTACGAAACAGTGACAACGAATTATTCGTTTGTCGTTCAACCGGCCTTCGATGTTGCACCCACCGCATTGACGCTTGGGGCAACGACCAATGGAGATATTTCAGTTCCTGGCGAGAACGATCGATTCAGTTTTACGCTCGGGGCCAACAATCGACTCTCCTTCGATGCTTTAGTGACCGCTGGCAGTATCGTGTGGTCGTTAACCGGTCCGGCAGGAATTATTGACGCCGATCGACAGCTTCAAAATGACACATACATTAACAATTCGACTCCGATCCTAGATCTCATTGCCGGTGCATACGTGCTTACCATAGAAGGCGCTGACGGAGCGATGGGCGGCTATTCATTCCGCTTGCTCGACCTATTTGCGGCAACGGTCGTAACTCCTGGCACGTTAGTAACAGCGGTATTGGATCCGGCGAACGCGACCAATGCATACCGATTCACTGCATCCGCCGGTAACTCGTTTTATTTTGATGCGCAAGCCCTTGGTGGTTTGCAGAACGCAAGTTGGGTTCTCTTGGATCCTTTAGGTAGAAATACAACGATGAATTATCTCGGTTCTGATATGGAACCGGCGGCATTCACGATTTCGGGCACGTATACGCTTCTGGTCCAAGGGCATTTTTACGACACAAGTACAATCGACTATTCTTTTGTCATTCATCCGGTCGTCGATGCAACACCGCAAGCGATTGCCTTTGACGCAACGATTTCTAGCAGTATTGCAGTGCCCGGTGAACAAGATCGGTTTACTTTCACCGTGCCAGTCGATGGACATGTCTACTTTGATGTTCTGGAAGCCGCCGTTTCTGGTAGCGGACGACTCAAGGGACCTGGGTTTGACCAGACGTTTCCACTTGCCGACGCACTCGTCTGGAATCTGGTACCTGGTAGTTACGAGTTGATTATTGACGGTATCGGTGACGCGATCGGAGCATATTCATTTCGCTGCCTGAATCTTGGAGTAGCGACACCGCTGATACCAGGCAATCCGGTTGTCGGAACGCTGTCGCCAGCTAGCGAGACCGATTTCTTTTCTTTCCTCGCCAATGCGGGTGATCGCTTCTCGTTTGTCGCGGCGACAACTGACCCGCAATCTGCTAGCTGGCGACTGCTTGATCCGCTCGGGCGAAATGTGTTTAGCACTAATCTTGGCTCCGATGTAATCGATGTAGACTTTGCAATGAGCGGTATGTACACGCTGCTCATCGAAGGTCACCTCACCGATACGGGTACAACCAGCTATGGCTTCACCGCTAATTTTCTAAGCAACACGCCGCCCATTCCATTTCCAGGGACGCCTCTGACGTTCGAAGCGACGGTGACCAGCGATATTTCGGTTGCGGGAGAACAGGATCAGTACATCTTTACCCTTGCATCAAATAGCCGCTTGCTCTTTGATGCGTTGTTAACCCCAGTTGGAATTGCTTGGTCGCTAGAAGGTCCGGCCGGTTTTGCGGTTTCGAGTCGGCAATTTGAATATGACACACGGTATAATTGGGGAACCAATCCAGCAATCGATTTAATTCCTGGAAACTATCAACTGACTATCGACGGTAACGGAGATGCCATAGGCGATTATTCATTCCGCTTGTTGGATTTAGGTGCCGCAACTCCTTTAGCGCTCGGAGCGTTGGTAACGGATAGCCTCAATCCGGCCAACGAGACCAAGGCCTATCGCTTTACGGCCGCTGCAGGTGACAGGATTTATTTCGATGCACAGCCTCCCGGCAGCGTACAGAATGCAGGCTGGACGCTATTGAATCCATTTGGCAACGCGATTTTTTCATCGAGCCTCGCATCCGATGTCGAGCCAGCTCCGTTACCTTTCACTGGCCAATACACTCTAATTCTTGAAGGATACTATTATGATACAGGATTTGTTGATTATAGCTTCCGTGTGCAATCCGTTGATACCAAGCCTGCTGATAGTGTCTTGTCGCCGAATTCGATTCCTGAGAATCAGCCCAACTTGAGCGTAGTAGGTCTTTTTACGACCAGTGATGTCGATTCGTCAAGCGTTCAAAGTTACTCTTTAGTAAGCGGTATCGGCAGTACGGACAATGCGGCCTTCACCATCGATGGACATCAGCTCAAAACAGTAGCTAGTTTTAACTTTGAGGCTAAATCGACATATTCGATCCGGGTCCGAACGATAGATAATATTGGCTTGCTCTTCGAAAAAGTGTTCACGGTCAATGTCACGAATGTCAACGAGACTCCGACCAACATTTTACTTTCCAATAGTTCGCTTCCCGAGAACGCCGGTGCCAATGCAGTCATCGGTGTCCTTTCGGCGATCGATCAAGATTTCAGCGAAACCTTTACTTTTAACCTGCCAGTCGGCTTGAGCAACAATAGCCTCTTCAACATCAGCGGTACATCGCTGCGCGCCAACGCCTCGTTTAACTTTGAAGTCCAGTCGAGTTACACCGTTACTGTACGCGTCACCGATGCAGGCGGATTGACATTCGATAAAGTATTCACCATCAATATTACTGACGTCCCAGATAGTGGCACGGTCGACAATCGACGGGTCTTTTATAACCGATCGTCTAGCACCGCTTTCGGCGACGGATCTGGTAATCCAATCAACGCGATCGATTCGACTAAAACAGCATTAATGCCTGGACAGACTTCGAGTTTCGCAAACTATTCAAATTACGTTCGAGGACTCAATGGATTGCTCGTCGACATTAGTAACTTGGGTGGTCCGGTCACAACATCCGATTTTGTTTTTTCGGTCTGGAACGGAATAAGTGGCGGGGGCTTCGGGACACTGACTGCTTCGCCCACCATCTCGGTGATTTCAGGCGGTGGCTTGGGCGGTTCGTCGAGAATAAAGATTGAGTTCGGTGATAATGTCATTCGCGATACTTGGTTACGGGTTACGGTACTTGCAAACACCAACACCGGACTTAGCCTGAATGACGTGTTCTATTTTGGCAACGCGGTTGGCGATGTAAACGTCGGTAATGCGATGACGTCTCCCGTGACAGTTCAGTCAACTCTGAGCGACTATATGGCGGTTCGCCAAAATTTATCGGGCGGAGCGAACTCGGTTGGAGTTACCAACATCTATGACCTCAATAAAGACGGAAGAGTTAACCCGCTCGACATGAGTATTGTTCAACAGAACCAGCGGTCAAGAATCATCCGCCATTTTATTGCACCGGTATCGCTTCAGTTGTCGCCGACGACGCAAAGTCTGCTTTCAGCACAATTGTCGACACCGCTGATCGGCAATGTGTTGGCGTTTTCATTGACTTCCGGTTCAACGTTTTCGATTTCCAGTCAATCGTCAAGGCGTATACCGCCCATTACAATCGACACTGAGAAGGGATCGCAATCTAACGGCACGCCACTGGAAATTCAGAGTAGATCGTCGCAATCTGTCGGAGAAAGCCAAAGACGAGAATCGCACGAAGCGACGACTTTGGAAGCCACTGTCGATCGTTACTTTGCGAGCTTATAAACGTAGCATCATCACACAGCAACGGATCGCAATATCGGCGATGGTATGCTCAGCACAAGTTCTAAAATCGTTGAACGACTTCGTCGCTTGAGAAGCGAACTTTTTTTGCTGACGCACTCTTGTCTTCTGAGTGTCGATATCCGACAGCGCATCCGACGGTGGTTGTATAGTCACTACCATCGAGCCCAAGAATTCGGTCGTACTTGTCCTTCTCGATGCCTTCCATCGGGCAGGTGTCGACGCCGAGCATGGCGGCGGCAGTCATCAACTGACCAAGTGCGATATAGACCTGATTGGTGTTCCAACCCAATAGTTCATCGCGTTGCTTTTCAATCGATGACAACATGACCGAGCGATAGCCATGTAACTTGCTGGTTTCAACGCCGCGTATTTCGACGATATTAAGGATGTATTTGTCTACGTAGTCTGCGTCCAAAGTGCGGCGCGACGCAAAGACCACCATGTGCGAACAGTCCTTGGGTTGCGATTGTCCCCACGAGATGGCGGGCAGTTGCGATTTTATGGCGTTGTCGGTGATGACGATAAATCGCCATGGTTGCAACCCGTAGCTGCTCGGTGCCAGGACCATCGATTGTTCGAGGGCAGTCCAGGCGTCATCGCTCACGATCTGCGTTTCATCAAATCGTTTTACGGCATATCGCCAATTGAGTTTCTGGATGAGACTTTCGGCAGTAATTTGATTCATGGCTTAGTGTCACCCTCTACGGTAATCCTCACTCCGAGATCCTTAAGTTTGGCGAGCTGAGTCGATTTAGCCATATCATTCAGTGGATTACCGCGAAGGTCCAATCTTAAGAATGGAGAAAAGCGTCTCGGGCCCGCCGCGTCGGCTTCACAAGCTTCGACTAAGGGACTGAGATCTTCGATCTTATTGCTATTGAGCGTGAGCCGTTTGAGTTCGGTAAGCGGTTGTAGGAAATCCAAATTCTTCAAGTCGGTCTGATGCAAATCGAGCGATTCCAGCCAGCTTAGTTTACGGATTGCTGAGAAATCTTTGATCGGATTTTTTCCGGCGTAAAGTGTCCATACTTTCTTCATGTCGGAAAGCGGTTCGAGCGACTCGATTTTGTTGTCGCTCAGGTAAAGCGATCGCATATTCGTCATCGATTTCAGCGGCTCGAGATTGTTGACTTTGTTGCGACTCAGTTCCAGATACTGGAGCCCTTTGAGTTCAGTTAACGCTTCGATCGATTCGATTTGATTGCCAGCTAGGTTGACCGATTGCAGTAACTTTAAGTCGCTGAGCGGTTTGAGATCGGTGATCGAGTTGTTTTCCAAGTCGATTTCCATAACCGCTTTGCAGTGCTGAAGTCCTTCGAGTGATTCTATTTTTTTGCCTTTTCCGATGACCCGCGAGATATTTTTTACATCGTCGGCCACGATAGGCTCGGAATTATAGCGTTTCGCGAAGACTTCTTGGCGGACGGCCGCTTCCAGCGCCTTGTCGGGGAACACGCCGTCGGCAAATGCCGGCATCGCGCCGCCAAGGCTAGCCAAGATGACGAATAAAAATCTTATTCGGTATCGAGTTGGAAAAGGTGATTGTAGAGAATTTTGATTCAGCATGATGGAATGCAAGGTTTCAAGCAGCGGAGTTGGGATCGGGGATATACTTAGAATACTAATTGGGCTCCGGGAATTATACCACTCTACTTTGGGTTTCGAAGCGGTGTCGTTATGATGCAATGGTTGAAATAATCTGTTAGTCATTATTGAAAGCCGATCGAATAGAGATGAAAACTGTTGAATACGATGTGGTAGTATTGGGAGGCGGACCGGCAGGTTACGTCGCGGCGATCCGAGCCGCACAGCTCGGAATGAAGGCGGCCTGCATCGACGAAAACCCGAAATTCGGCGGAACGTGTCTTCGAGTCGGCTGTATTCCTAGCAAAGCCTTGCTTGAATCGAGCCATCTCTATCACGACGCCACGCATGGGCTTGAGAAGCATGGCGTTTTGGTAGGTCAGGTTCAGTTGGACTTAGCCGCCATGATGAAACGTAAGGATCAAATTGTTCAGACGCTAACCGGTGGCATCGATTTGCTGTTTAAGAAAAACAAAGTGACGGGGTATCGCGGTCGAGGGAAATTGCAGCAGCCGGATACCGTCCTCGTCGAAGGCTCCGACGAACCCATCGCATTGCGAGCCAAGCATATCATTATCGCGACGGGTTCGCGACCAGCGACGATGCGCGGTGTCGAAGAAGATGGCGACCTTATCGGCAACAGTACAGCGGCCCTTCAGTACAGCTCGGTACCTTCAGAGATGGTCGTCATTGGCGGGGGTTACATCGGACTTGAGTTGGGTAGCGTCTGGTCGCGGCTAGGATCGAAAGTGATTGTGCTTGAAGCGATGGATCGAATTCTACCGGGATTGGATTTGGAACTTGGTCAACTGGCCCATCGGACTTTTACCAAACAAGGCATCGAATTCCGAACGGGTGCTTGGGTCGAGGGGGCGAAGATTGAAGGAGAGCGATGTGTGGTTCGCTGTAAAGGAATGGAACCGATCACCTGTGATCGTGTGTTGTTAGCGGCTGGCCGATTGCCCAACAGCCAAGACCTTGGCCTAGAGTCGCTCGGAATCGAGACCGACAAACGCGGTTTCATTCCTGTCGATTCAAACTTTCAGACAGGATGCAAGAACGTCTATGCCATCGGCGACGTTATCGGCGGAGCCATGCTGGCTCATAAAGGGATGGATGAAGGGATCGTATGCGTCGAACGATTGGCTGGAATTCACAGCCATATCAACTATGACGTGATCCCGGCGATCGTTTATACGCATCCCGAGATCTCGACCGTCGGTAAGACCGAGGAGCAGCTTAAAGAATCGGATATCGAATATCGAAAAGGCGTTTCGGGGTATGGAGCCAATGGACGGGCAAGGACGCTTGGCGAAATCGAAGGGCGAGTCAAAATACTTGCGGATGCCAAAACCGATCGCGTTTTGGGCGTGCATATCATTGGGGCAAGGGCAGGGGATCTGATCGCGGAAATGGCGACGGCGATGGAATTCGGAGCCAGCAGCGAAGACATAGCTCGATGCTGCCATGCTCACCCAACGCTCTCAGAAACAGTTCACGAAGCGGCACTGGCCGTTGACAATCGAGCGATTCATTCGGCCTAGTCTATGACGATCCAAGTAGACATAGCGGATGAGCAGGAACTTCGCCCCATCGACGATGCATTGGCTGCTCGGCTGGCCGAAGCCGTTCGTACGGTAGCGGCGGACTACGGTTTTCGAAAGGGTGAAATCAGTTTAGCGATCCTCGACGATGCTGCCATTCGGGTTGTGAATCGAGATTTCTTGAAACACGACTGGGCGACCGATGCGATCACTTTCCCATTCGAAGCCAGTCATGTTAACTTGGAGGGAGAGATTCTCGTCAGTCGCGAAACAGCCGATCGCGTCGCTGCATCGCTCGCCTGGTCCGGCGACGACGAGTTACTTCTCTATGTGATTCACGGTACACTGCATTTGGTAGGGCTGGATGATCAAGACGACCAATCGCGGGCGAATATGAAACTAGCCGAACGGAAGTACTTGATCCAATTTAACGTACCTCAAGCTGAGACTCATCAATAAAGTAACCAAGGAATAGCTCCCATGCGTGGCTCTGGCGGAACGGACGGTGGCATTGGATTATTTTCGATCGGCTTTGTCTTGTCGGCCGTCTCGCTCTATTTTTTCTTTGACTCCGTTCATGTTACAGCGGGCGGATTCGGAGCTTTGACGAGTATGATTCATCGAGGAATGGGTCAAGGGGCTTACGGTACTGCATCGATGGGAATCGTCTTTGTCCCGTTTTTCTTAGGCGTACTCGCTTTGTTTTACGATGCACGACCGACTTGGGCTTGGTATCTAATGTGGGCCGGGCTGGGGATTTTGGTTATTGAGATACTCAGCGGTCTGAGGTTTTTCTTCGATCTTCGGGCATCGCATCTACTTATTTTGCTAGGAATCTTCGCCGCGGGGGCCGGCATGATGCTGCGTTCGTATCGCAGCATTGATATTCCACCTAACTAGTTTGGCTAGTAAGCAGAGGACGAATTTGATCCAGATGATCCGACTTGAATTGTATTGCGAATAGCAATACAATGGATTTTTATGGAAAAAAGTCAAACTAGCGAGAGTGCTGTGAAACATGCAAAAAATAGCTCCCTTATGGTCCGACTGGATGAAGAGTCTAAGGCGTTGTTGGCGGCGGCAGCCGAACTGAGGCGGGTCAGCGTCAGTGATTACGTTCGATCGGTGATGGTCGGACAAGCTTCGCGTGAGTTAGCAGCCGCGAAATCACAAACAATCGCGATGACTCCTGATGAACAGTTACAATTTTGGAACGCCCTGTCTAAGAAACCGAAGCTGACCACTACACAGAAACATCTTGCTGCACTGATGCGAGGGGAAGCTTGAGCGGAGTTCAATTCCCTACGGGTTGGCGGATTGAGATGCTTACCAAGTCTCACAATAGGCGAGGCTTTCGGTCTGGACAGGAAGTTGTCGACCGTTGGCTTCAGCAATCTGCTTTACAGAGTCAAAACAAACAACTTACAACGACGAAGGTGCTGCTGGATGAGAAGGGCAAGATCGTGGGTTACTATTCGCTGGCAACTTCCCAAGTTGACTTTTCGGACCTTCCCCCAGCAATTGCAAAGTCCATACCGCACCGTCAGTTGCCGGTTGCCGTTTTAGCGTGGTTTGGAATCGACGAATCTTTCCAAGGAAAAGGCCTCGGCAAGCGGCTTCTCGCAACAGCGCTTCGAGACTGCCACGAAGCCAGCCAGACATTTGCCTTTATCGCCATAGTACTCGATTGTGTTGATGAATCAGCCAAGAATTTCTACCAGCAGTTTAGTTTCACAGAACTCCCGGGCTATCCGATGCGACTGTATCTGCCGTTCAAGCTGCTTGATCTGATGATGGTTGACGCCAATTGACGTTCGGACAACCAAGAATTATTGCAAGCGAAGCGATCATACTTGCTCGATCGATCTCCCTCGGCAGAACACAAAAATCCGACTTGACCTAGATTTCCAAGTTATCCTACATTCTACGTCGTTAGCTTTCCCGCAATCACGCTGTTGGTTTTGATGGAATGACTGCTAACGTTATGAATTCGCAGAAAATGCAACGAAAGTTGCAAAGCATTGGCGTAATGTGGTTTAAGGAGGAACCGAATCGTGATTCTTAATCGGAAATTCTATTGTCGCTTGTTTACGACGTTGTCGTTAGGTCTCGCATGGCTGCTCGCAGGGCAACCGTTTGCGGCGACTGTGTTTGGACAGGCCAAAAAGGTTCCAGCCAAGTCGGCTTCGATCGCAAAGCCTGTTCCTCCGTCGACGACGAACACACCGGCAGCAGTTGGAAATGCTCCGGTTATCGTAGCGGCGGTCAATGGTCAGACGATTTCGCGCGACGAATTAGCAAGACTATGCATGCAACGCTCGGGTCAAGAAGTGCTCGATAGCGTCCTCAATAAATACTTGATCATGCAGGCCTGCCAGGCTCAGAAAATCATGATCTCGCAAAAGGATATCGACGACGAGATCGCTCGCATTGCCACCAAGTTCAATCTTACCGTCCCGATGTACTTGAAACTTATCGAGGATCAGCGAGATATACTTCCTGAACAGTATGCCTCCGATGTTGTTTGGCCGATGTTAGCACTGCGGTCATTGGCGCGCGATAAAGCATCGGTGACGCAACAAGATGTCGATCGAATGTATCAGGCAGAATTTGGCACCAAGATTCAAGTGCGGATGATCGCGGTTTCCGACGAGAAGAAAGCTCACGAGCTCTTGCAAAAAGCCAAGGGCAATCCTGATTCGTTCAAACTTCTGGCAAAACAATTTAGCGAAGACCCCGCCAGTGCCAGCGTTGAAGGGTTGCTGCCGCCGATTCGCCGATACGGAGGCGATGACCCGATCGAAAAAGTTGCCTTTACGCTACAGCCCAATCAGATGTCCGAGGTTTTCGCAGTTGGCGATATGTTTATTAGCCTTCAGTGTGTACGCCACATGAATACCAATGCCCCGTCGACGGAACAGATCGCCGAAATTCAACGCGGCATACGCCAGGAGCTTGAAGATACCAAACTTCGCGAACTAGCCGAAACGATCTTTGCAACATTGCGAGAACAAAGCAGCGTCGTCAAGGTGTTCGGCAATCGCGAGCTTGAACAACAAAATCCGGGCATCGCAGCGTTCATCAATCGCCAGCCTGTACCGCTTTTGACGCTCGAAGAACAATGCATCAAACGCTTTGGCCCCAAAGTACTCGATGGCGCGATTCACCGTAAGCTTTTAGAAGGTGCCTTGGAAGCGATCGGAGCCAAAGTCGAACAAGCCGACATCGATCAAGAAATCGCGCGGGCTGCCGAGTACTACGGTATGGTCCACAGCGACGGCCGACCCAATGTCGAAGCGTGGCTGAAAGAAGTCTTGAGCAGCGACGGCACGAGTCTCGAACTGTATGTTAGCGATGTCGTTTGGCCCACAGTCGCTCTTAAGAAGATGATTGCCGGCAAAGTTACAGTGTCGGAGCAAGATTTGCAAAAAGGCTTTGAATCAAACTATGGCTCACGGGCTGAAGTCCTAGCGATCGTATGCAGCAATCAACGAACGGCACAAGAAGTGTGGCAGATGGCGCGCGACAATTCGACCGAGCAGTTCTTTGGCGAATTGGCTTCGCAGTATTCTGTCGAACCGAGTTCGCGAAGTAACTTTGGAAAAATACCGCCGCTTCGACGACATAGCGGTCAGCCGATGCTCGAAGAAGCTGCTTTCAAGTTGCAGCCGGGCGAGCTTTCCGGCATTATCGAAACAGGTGGTCAGTACGTTGTCCTGCGATCACAAGGAAAGACAACACCTGTCGTCGCCGACCTCTCGGCTGTTCGAAATGAGTTGACCAAGGACATTCTCGAAAAGAAGCAACGGCAAGCGATGGAAAAGCATCTAGAAAGCCTCTTGTCATCGGCTCAAATCGACAATTTCCTAGTCCCCAAGAGTCAGCTAGGAACGGCGGCTACGCAGGCTTCGCTCAAAGCGATGAAAGAACAAGCGGGACAAACGCAACGCTAGCCCGATGAAAATGTCCGAACGTGAGCCGATGGCGCTAGCCCCGGGTTCCGAAAACACTTTGGATTCCTCGAACAGTGAAGAGAAGAATCGGCGGCTAGCGCCGTGCCGCTCACATATACCCAAGCCTCTTCGTAGCATTCCATTCCGGCATGCTAAAAAAGTATGCACCTGTCGATATCGAGAACATCATTGAATCCGATGTTGCTTCGATCGTCGATTGCAAACTGACAGGCGCTGTAAAATAGCTAAGAGCTCGAAACGTTTGGTTTTGTCGAGCCAACGCCATATCGATAGGATTGACTTGCCCGTCCTTATTGATGTCGTAGATACTGGTCACGCCAACTGAATTGGCGATCGGTGATTGATTCAGTCGGATCGATGCGGTATCGCTGGCATCGACGCGGACAATTGGAGGTGTGCCCGAGTTGCCCACATTCACATCGGCAACCGCATTCCCAAAATAGAAGACATTGTTGACTGCTAAACCGGTATTTAAATTGGCGAGCATGGTAATGCGCAGCCAAACATTCCGAATCGCAAGATCGGCGAACTCGATCTTAATACGATTTGTCGACGAGACACCACCGTTGGGTATCAATGTTATCGTCGGGCTGGCATTCAAAGGTAGGAACCCACCGACATCCGCTCCATTCCAAACGGCAAATTGAAAATCCGATGCCGTTACGCTGCCAGCCAAGTTCGCGGCATCGACAATCAATCCATTGAGACCTTTCGTGTAATTCGTGTAGTTCGCAAAGGTAGTTGTTTGGCCTGGTAGCAACGCCATTTTGCTGGAGTCGATAGCATTGGTTGGATTACCACTTCCATCACCGAAGACGGAGCTCGACGAGCGATTATAGAAAACCTGACGATTGAAGATCGTTGCGACCGTCTCTTGAACCTTGAGTGTTGCGACCCCTTGTGTGTAGGTCGTAAATTTATTCCCACCGATCAGTTGACTGCTTCCGACCGTCCAGCCAGTCCCAATATTCACCGTGTCGCCAAGATTGCGGCGCACGACCAACGTATTGGATTCGGTGGAAAGATTGAGCACTTCGCGATAGTTCAAGATGAGCGTATTATTGCCGGTGCCAGTGATATCAATCGTTTCGATACCTCTAATTCGATTATTGGCAATGGTGGTCAAATTCAGCGTGAGGTTGCTTCCGTCAAGCCGCAGCGTGTCGTCGCCATTCCCGCCAACGATACGTCGGAACGCAAGATTGCTGATCGAAAGAACATCATTCCCTTCAGCACCTATCAAAACATCGGCTCCACCGAGACCGAGCAGAACATCGTTGCCTCGTCCACCAACCATTACGTTCGCACCGCTCGTGCCCGTCAAGGTTTCCGATGCGGACGTTCCTAGATGGGTCACGGCGGCAGCAAAATCCGATCCATAAATCAAGTAGCTTTCGCCAGCATAGAGCTTGGTGTTGCCCAGTCCGTCAGCTCGGTTAGCACCGATAAGGATATCGTCAAAGCCATCGCCGTTAACGTCGCCAGCACCACTTACCGAGCGCCCGCTAAAGTCATCGATATCGACGCCAAATAGGACTATGCCCGGTACGCTCGTTCCGACGTTCAATTGATCGATCGCTGTCGGCATCATCGCTGCCCCAAAAATGATGTAGCTTTCACCCGAGTTGGATTTGCTATTCGCCGAACCGTCCGCCGAGTACGCCCCGATGAACAGATCATCAAAACCATCGCCATTGATATCGCCAGCCCGACTTACAGAAAATCCGCTCTGATCGAGTGTATCGGCACCGTAAATTTTGGTGCCTGCGACCGAGCCACCGACGTTGGCAAGGTCAATCGTGGCGGCCCAGGATGCCTTACCAAAAACGAGAAAAGTGTCACCTGCATTCAATTTCGTATTGTTGAGAGCGTCACCGAAGTGAGCACCGATCAGCAAATCATCAAAACCGTCGCCATTGACGTCTCCGGCTCCGCTGATCGATCGACCGGTGTAGTCGCCGGTGAACGACCCGAAAAAGGTGGTTCCGGAAGTTGTCGTTCCAACGGTTGTAAGATCAATCGTCGCTGGCAATGACAGGCCACCAAAAATCAGGTAGCAATCCCCAGCAAAGTTTTCTGTGTTTCCCGTACCATCCGCATACGGCGCACCGATAATAAGATCATCGAAGCCGTCACCATTGATATCGCCTGCTGCATTGACCGATCGACCGCTATAGTCATAAGCATCGACGCCAAAAATTTTTACACCGGCGACGCTGGTGCCAACGGCCGTTAGGTCGATTGTCGTCGGCAGCGATGCGGAACCAAAAATGAGATAGCTTTCGCCTGCTGACAATTTAGTGTTGCCCAGCGCGTCTCCTTTGTAGGCTCCGATGATTAGATCGTCGAATCCATCACCATTCACATCGCCAGCCATGCTGACCGAATTGCCGCTGTAATCTCCAGCATCCGCACCGTAGATTTTAATTCCGGGGACGGTGACTCCGACGTTAGTAAGCAAGACAGTTGCGGGCAAACTATTGCTTCCAAAGATGACATAGCTTTCGCCAGCTTCGGCTTTTGTATTACCGGCCGCATCTCCTTCGTAGGCACCGATCACAAGGTCTTGAAAACCATCGCCATTGATATCGCCGGCTTGACTGACCGACATCCCGCTGTAGTCCCTCGCGTTGATGCCAAAAAATTTCGTTCCTGGAATGGTGGTACCAACGTTTGCCAAATCGAACGTTGCAGGAATCGTCGGTCCGCCAAAGATCAAACAGGTCTCGCCCGCATTGGCGATCGAATTCGTCGAACCATTGGCTCGCGGAGCACCGATCAACCAATCATCGAATCCATCTCGATTGACATCGCCAGCCCGACTCACTGAAAACCCGCTCTCGTCCCCCGCGTCGGCTCCATACATCGTCACGCCTTGAGTCGCGGAAAGCAATGCAAGATCGATGGTCGCCATCAGTTGGCGAGATTCAAGCGTTTCCAGAAAAAGCTTTCGCTTCAAAACTCGACGACGCGATCGCATGGAAGTCCTAAAGGGTTGGTTATCTAGAGCAACGAGCAGAAATTCTAGTGTAATGCAGATAGCAACGCGTGTCGTGCAAAAAACCGCTGGGAAAACATCGGAAACGCATTTTCATGGTGTGAAATCGCGACTTACGTTTATTACGATTTGGCAACCAATTGGACGACGATTTTTCGATGAATTTGGTTACTCATTAATGTCTATGCCCTGAGGTTCGCAAGCTGGAAGCATACGCCACTTATCCCCTACGCGGCTTTTCTATTCGATTGCTTGTCATCGCAAGACCTATTAAACTGATTTCGTCGGAGTTCGCCCGATTGCTCTACAAAACAGGCCAAAAATGATGAATCAGTGTTTAAAGTTTGAATATCTCCGATCCGGACAATGCGTTGCGATTTACATCGCTGTCGTCTTGATGTGCTCTGGTTGGGTGAATGCACAGAGCGTCGATCCGACGGCGTATGTTACCATTCAAAAAGGGAATTTTCCGATCATCATTTCGGCTCCGCATGGCGGCAATGACGCGATACCGGGCGTCCCAATTCGAACTGGAGTTGGCGTTTCGGATTTCGTAACCGTCCGCGATTCAGGCACCGAGGAATTGGCATATAAGTTAGCCACCACCATTCAGCAGCGCTTTGGAAAAACGCCCTATATGGTCGTTGCTAAAGTCAGCCGACAGTACGTCGATATCAATCGATCACCGGCCAACGCTTACGAGCATCCAGACGCTCAAGTTGTCTACAACTATTATCATCAGACGATGCAAACCTATTCGCGGACCGTTGCCAACCGATTTCATGGCGGTTTAGTGATCGACGTCCACGGTCAAGGTACCAGCAGCACAACCGTTTTTCGCGGAACCCAAAATGGCTCAACAGTCAGGCACTTGAGGACCGCATTCGGACAACCTGCCCATGATGGCCCTAACAGCCTTTTCGGATTGTTATCGACGCGCGGATGGATCGTCGATCCGCAACCGCTGAGCAATCCCGAAAACTCGAGCTATAACGGTGGTTACATCGTATCACGATATGGAAGCCAGCAAGGAAGTGCGGTCGACGCTATGCAGTTCGAGTTCGGCTCGAATTTTCGAAATAACGCGACCGCTCGCAGCCAAACCGCAACCGTACTTGCCGACGCCTTGGCAAGCTATGCGAGATTATACTTGCGGGTCCGTGTTGCCAACTAGGGAAAAAGAAAAGCCATCTATGACGCCGAAGCCAACGTATGCTAACGCCATTTCGCGAAGAGATTTTTCGAAGTTAGGAATACTGGCTGCGGCCGGAACGATGACATCAACCGCATTAGCATACGAAGCGTCCGATGATTGGATCGATGCGCACGTTCACGTCTGGACCGACGATATTGCGAAATATCCGCTCGCCGAAGGTTTTTCGGTCCCCGATATGAAGCCGAGCAGTTTTACGCCCGAAGAGTTGTTCCAACATACTTCGCCTGCCGGTGTGGCGCGAATCGTTTTGATTCAGATGAGTTTCTACAAGTACGATAATTCGTACATGCTCGACACCATCGAACGATTCCCGCAGAAGTTTTCCGGCGTCGGCATTGTCGACTACCATTCGCCCGACGTCGCTCGCGATATGATTCAGTTGAAAGAGCGAGGAGTACGCGGCTTTCGGATTGCGACACGCGGTGCAAAAACCGATACATGGCTAAGCGATCCTGGAATGGAATCGCTCTGGAAGACTGCTACTCGAGAGAAATTGGCTGTCTGTCCACTTATCAATCCTGCCGATCTGCCGTACATCGAGCAGTTGTGCCAGAAATTTAAAGAAACAACCGTCGTCATCGATCATTTCGCTCGAGTTGGAATGGGCGGCGTTAAGCCCGAAGATTTGGAGTCGCTTTGCCAGTTGGCTCGGTTCCCCAATGTTTACGTCAAGACGTCAGCGTTCTATGCCGTCGGTGGAGAATTGCCGTACGATAGCGCTTTGCCCTTGTTGCGACGTGTCATCGATACTTTTGGTCCACAGCGGCTAATGTGGGCAAGCGACTGTCCATTCCAAGTCCAACCTCCACATAGCTACGAACCATCGATCGCCGTCATTCGCGACCGATTGGTTGGATTGTCCAGAGACGATCGAGATTGGTTACTCCGCCGAACCGCCGAAAAGGTTTTCTTTTCGGTTTGAATTGAATGGGGCAGGGGGCAGTGGCGCTTTTGGAAACAACTACTTTGAGCAAAAACCATCGCGTTCGATTAGGCCTGGTCGGCTTCGGCAAGTTTGGGCAATTGCATGCCGCGACCATCAACAGCTTAGATGAATGCGAATTGGTCTCGATCGTCGAGCCGCTTGCGTCGACACGGTTGCTTGCGGAACAACTCTATCCATCCGCCAAGCATTTTGGCGAACTTTCCGCCGCCCTCGATCAATCCGATGTCGATGGCTGGATCGTCGCCTCGTCGACCGATTCACATTGCTTGATGGCAAAGCAAATATTGCAGCGAGGCGGTCGGGTCCTAGTCGAAAAGCCGCTGGCAAATTCACTGACAGAAGCTCAATCAATCGAAGCGTTCGTGCGGCCCGATTCTACGAATCTCATGATGGGGCACATTGTACTCTTCGGATCCGAATTCCGAGCCTTAGTACAACAAGCTGGCGAACGCTCGGCGATTCGATATATCAACGCTGTCCGACATCGTCCCAATTCGACGATGACAGCCTATCCAGGCGAGACTCCATTGCACCTAACGATGGTTCATGATCTCTATTGCGTTCAAGTTCTCAAACAACGTCAAGAGCCGACGTCCATGTCGGCTCAGTGTCTTACCAACGCCGAAGGCCAAGTCACATTAGCCTCTGCTCAACTACTTTGGGCGGATGGCACGTTGGCTTCTCTCACCGCCTCGTTTCTGACGCCGACCGGCATGGGTGCCGATGGCTTTGATCGAATGGAAGTATTCGGCGACGATTGGATGTGTCGGATCGAAACCAATCCAAGACCGATCCAGCTTTGGGACCAGAAAGCTGCCCATCATCCGCTGACCTTAGAGATGCAGAATGGCGACTATTATGTTACCGGCATGCTCGCCGAAGAGTTGCGATGTTACTGCCGCATTCTACGCGACGAAATGAATGTCCCCATCGGTGCCGCCTATTCAGACGCTCTACAAATCCAACGCTGGTTAGAAGCATTGTCGAAATCCGTTCGAACGTAACTGTTTTGCTGTATTTAATAGCGATTTATCGTAAAAATGCCTTTTTTATTCGAAAATGGCTGCGCTTTGAAGTCGTTGTAATTACCCTGATAGCTTCTTCAGAGTCGATTGAGGCTTTAAGAGTTGAGTCGGCAATAAAAAGTAGCTAGCTTGATGCGTCCTGTGGCTGCCAATGCGTTGAATTAGACGCAGCGCAATCGATACGTTATTCGCAATTTGATTAATCGGTGACCCTATGTTTGACCAGATAAAACGCGGTGCAATAAAACGAAAAAAAGCCAACCGAAAGATCAGGAATCGCAAGCCAACCATTGAACAGCTAGAACTGCGAAGGCTTTTATATGCGGAATGGCAAAATCCTGTTCGTCCGTTGGATGTTAACAACGACATGGCCGTTTCGCCCGTCGATGCCCTTATCGTCATTAATCAACTTAACCGAGCGAGTCGTTCCAATAGCAATTTTGTTTTTGGTCCGAGAACGAATTCGCTCGATTTCTATCCGGATGTCAATGGCGATTCATCGATATCGCTGCATGATGTGATTCAGGTCATCAATGGTATTCGCCGTCGCGGGGCGAAGGTCAATGAGTATCCAGCCCGCGTCGAAGGCGAATCCGAAATTGCGCCTGCTGGCTTTATCAGTATGTCAGTAGTGGGATTGCCAGGCAACAGTTCGCAATTGGTCGAGATTGCAACGCAGATGAGCGTTGGTCGCGACGAATTTAATGAGCTCGGCTTTTTCGTAGTCGACTCTCCTAATGGTTCGGTGAATGGGATATTACCTTTATCACCAAACTATCCACAGGCTGTATTTGATTCCGCTCAACGCCAAGTCCTGTACTCGCGATTAGACGTTCTTCATACTACCAAGAGCGTCGTCTTTCCTGGTGGAAAATTCTTGGCAGTTTATGTCCTTCAAAGCTCGTCCGACCGCGGCGATGCCGCGTCTCATCTCCGTGTGAAATCTGAAAGCAGCGAACGCATGTCGATTGGATGGGAGAAGCACGCATCGGTGCTTCCTACCTGGCCAACAGTGGGTGATCGGGGATACGACGATGTGAAAATCTCTGTCCAGATCGGAGCACCTCATCAAGGTAATGCCATTCCGGTTTTCGCAAATATACCGAATCAAACTATTGATGAGTTAAAAACGTTGTCGATTCAAACAATCGTGATGGACGCAAATCTTCCATCAGATAAACTTGTCTATGCAATTCTATCTGGGCCCAATGGCGCAACAATTGACCGCGACACCGGCCTGTTCCGCTGGACGCCAACCGAAGCGCAAGGACCGGGAGTTTTCACAGTCATGCTGTCCGTCACGGACCTTGCCGGTGCAGTCGATACCGAATCGTTCACGGTTACCGTAAATGAAGTTAATCTGGCTCCCGTACTGACAGCGATTTCGAATCAAGAAGTTAATGAACTTAGCGAATTGACAGTACAAGCAGTAGCCAGTGATGCCGATTTGCCAAAAAACATCCTGCGTTATTCGCTTGAGCAATCACCAAGCGGTACTGTCATCGATGCTTCGACCGGTCTGATCCGATGGACACCAACACAATCACAAAGCAGTCAAACTTACAGCTTAACCGTGCAAGTTACCGACAACGGAACTCCTTCGTTGTCGAATCAAAAAAACGTTACTGTAACCGTTGGCGGTTGCCAGTTTGCGACGGGCTTCTCCGATGTAATGAACAGTGAAACGGGTGGATCAAGCCTCGGTAAAGGAACGGTCGCGACGCAAAGTTGTTTCGCCAAACTGACGGAAGGCGATTCATTCAATACGGTCTTGCAAGCCAATTTTACCGTACCAACAGAGCCATCGTACCTTCAATTCAATGAACGCGACTTACTGTTTGCGACTACTGACAACTTCATCAACGATGCCTTTGAAGCCTCGCTAGTGGATGAACGCGGCGTCTCCTTGGTCCACAAAATTAATGGGACGCGCGACGCGTTTTTCAATGTCACCGAAGGCGAGCCAGCGCAGTTGGGTGCTAACACGCGAATCGACGGCGAAATTGTGAAAGTCGATCTCGAGCATATTGCACCAGGCACCAAAGCCAAGCTGCTCTTGAGGCTGGTCAATAACGATTCCGACAAGACAACTTCGGTAAAAATCTCGAACCTCGAATTGATTAAAGGCTCATTGGGGACGCCTGTCAGCGTTCCAGGCTCAGCATCGCTGCTATCCCAAACGCAAACGTCTATCGACTTTAGTAACCTGACGGATGTCACAGCGAGCATGTCGGCCGAATATGCCTTCACATCGTTCGATCAGCATGGCGGACTTCTGCAAGCAAATTTGGCGGTTCGAAACGCTGGAAGTTATGGACTGAAAAATCCAATCATCGTTGCGATCGACCATATCAGCGATCCATCGATTCATGTCACCAATGCCGACGGAATGACACCGGCGGGTCGGCCGTACTTTGACTTTAGCATGACGGATGCGACAAGACTATTTAGTCCCCAAGATATGACGGCTTCACGGCAATTATTATTCAAAAACCCAAATGGCATTCGATTCACGTACGATCTCGTGGTACTCGGCCAGCTCAACCAATCACCGGTGATTACGAGCGAGGCGATCATCGAAGCGAGCGTCGGCCGTGCCTATGGTTATCAGATCCTGGCGACCGATCTGGACGGAGATATTCTTACATATTCCCTATTATCTGGTCCTAAGTCGATGTCACTCGAAGGTGACACACTTAAATGGGCGCCGACGGCGCAGGACTTGGGCAATCAAGCCGTCGTGGTTCGAGTATCCGACGGTCGCGGCGGAATTGTAGACCAACGATTTACGCTCGGGGTGACGGAGCCTCCACCGAATCGACCGCCAGTATTTACATCGACTCCCGTGGTCGATGGAAACATCGGCTCATCCTATGTCTACAACGCCAAGGCGATCGATTCCGATGCAGATAGCTTGACGTACGAGCTTGTAGATGGACCGTCAGGCATGCGAGTTGATAAGCAGACTGGAAAAGTCACCTGGACGCCAACTGCGTCTCGTGCCCTGACCTGGAATCCTGCCAGGAATTTCTCGACCCTGGCGAATCCTGGAGGTCAATGGAGCTATGGTTGGACACAGACCCAAGGATCCAAATTTAATGTGTACCCACACCATATTTTTGATAGAGGAATCGACGCTTGGGATGATCCAACAGGCGTTGGCACCACACCCGTCATAATACATAACGGTGGAACGACACCAGTTTTTTTCGGCGGCCTAAACATACTCTGGCAACCAGGTCAATTGAGCATGCATCCTGGCCTGGGAGGTCAGAGATCTGTTCTTCGCTGGACGGCACCAGTCACAGGAATCGTTAGCGTAAGTGCAGTCTTTGCGAATCTGGATGGAATTCGCGGAGCGACTACGGATGTTCATGTGTTGCACAATGGCCAAGCGTTCTTCGATGGTGACGTCCGAGGCCACGGAAGTTCGGCTACTTTGGTACCCTCAATGATCGGCGTCGCCGTTGGGGACACGATCGATTTTGTAGTTGGATTCGGCGGCAATGGTTATGACTTCGATACGACGTCAGTCGATGCGCAGATTTCGATGGGTGTGGAAGGCCCCGTGCCCGTCACGCTGAACGTCGGTGATGGCCGCGGAGGTAGTGCAATCCAGAAATTCACCATCAACCTTCAGTCAGCGCTAGGAAATCACGATCCAGTCATTGTCAGTGCGCCTGACGTTTCAAGAGTAGACCTGCTGCTGAACGGCAGTTTTGAGTCGACCGCGCTTGGCGTTGACGTCGGGACCGGACGCCAAATGTATGTTGTTGGGACGCACGACAATCTCATCAATAATTGGACTCTGGAAGGTTTGGGCGATCTCTATATTCATAAATCGCCCGATATCGGTAATTTTATAGGTTCGAACTATAACTCCCCTCGTAGTGGTAATCAGTACTTGGACCTAAGTGGCGGCGTTGGCGGCGGGGAAAGTGGCAAACATGCAACGATCTACCAAACCTTTGCCACGATTCCATCCACAAAATATGAACTTAGATTTTTCATCGGAGCGGCATTCGCACCAACGGCATCCATCAATGTTCGGATCGATGGTGGGTCGTCGATAGTCAATCAGACATTCACCGCAAGCGCCCCCCAGACCAATATTAATTGGACCGAAAAAGTCGTGTCGTTTGTGGCTGATTCAACGACCACCAAACTGAGCTTCCAAGGTCTAACGGCGTTTGATGACAACGTTAGTTTCGTGGACGACGTGTCGGTGACCACCGAGGTCGTTACAGTTTATCCAAACGCTGCTCCATTGATCTACGATGTGCACGCGCTGGATGCGGACAACGATTCATTGTCCTATTTCCTGGCGGTGGGTCCTGATCAGATGACCATCGATTCGCAAACAGGAAAAATCGCTTGGTCGCCTGTCGACGCTGATGTCGGTTACCACTCGATTCTTGTCAGAGTCGAAGATGGACGGGGAGGATCGGATGTTCAGAAATTTACCGTCCACGTGACAAATGCCATGGGCGGTGAAATAAGCGGTCGAGCGCTGCGTGCGGGAAGTGTTCCGAATGGCGGGTTTGAGAGCCCCTCAATTGCTGTTGGAACCACCAGTTCATTGCTCGCGGGTGCGGATATTGGGGGATGGACAGTTGTCGGACATAGTGCACTCCTGGTCGAAACCACTTACGCCGAGCCAGGAAACGGGATCAATGCTTTCATCACCCAAGAAGGAAAACAAGCAATAGACCTGACCGGTATTTTCAACTCCGGCACAGACACCGGCATTTCACAGACCATCGTCACTGTGCCGGGACAAACCTACACAGTTAAGTTCTACGTAGGGCGTGCCGACGGCTTCCCCAACGTTTATAACAGTCCATCGACTGCTGACCTGCGCATCGATGCAGGCCAGCGCGTCTCCTTCACCAACTCAGACTCGACCCCCGGCACCGTGAACTGGAAGGAGTTTTCTTTCGACTTTACTGCGGCTGGAGCTAACACACAAATCGCATTTCTGAATGGAACCGCAACCCCATCGAATAGCTTCGTCGGATTGGACAACGTGCGATTAACGACTGCCGTTCCTGGACTAGCCGGCGTTACTGTTTATCTCGACCAGAATCAAAACGGGCAACTGGATTCCTTCGAAAGATCGACAACAACCGACGCGCAAGGCAATTACTCATTCAAGGGTTTGCTACCAGCGACTTACTACGTTACACAAGCAACTCAGGCAGGCTTGAGGCTAACCAGTCCAGCCGATGGAAATTACCCGCTTAACATCGTTGGCGGACAAATCGTTACGGGAATTGACTTCAGCAATGAAGCTAGCACTGCGGCCGAAATACGCGGAATGAAGTTCAACGACCTGAATGGAAATGGCTTAAGAGACGGTGTCAACCTACTTAAAAACAACGATTTTGAAAATGGGCTAATCGGTTTCACGACAGATCTAATCAGCGGCAATGTAGGACAACTTGAGGGTGTGTACGTCATCGGTACCAATCCCAGATCCCACAACGGTGCCTATGGAAATTTTGGAGACCACACGTCTGGCACAGGCAAGATGATGATTATCAATGGCGCGACCAATTCTAATGGCGACGTATTGACGCAAAGAATCGAAGTTGTTCCCAATACGCAATATCAGTTTGGTCTTTGGGCTGCGTCAGCATTTTCAGTCAATCCAGCCGAGCTTCAGTTCTACGTCAACGACCAACTCATCGGCGCCAGCTTGCCGCTGTCGTCAGAAGTAGGCAAGTGGCAATTTCTCTCGGCGACCTGGGATTCTGGGGCTGCAACGAGTGCAAAGATCTCCGTTCGCAATCATGTTGATATTCGATTTGGGAATGACTTCGTGATTGATGACCTCGAGTTTCGAACGGTCGCGAGCTTTGAACGCGGTCTGCGTGATTGGACGATCTATCTCGATCAAAATAGCAATGGTATCCACGATACCACCGAGTCATCGACCTTAACCGATGCCGATGGCAATTACTCATTCACTAATCTTACTCCTGGACTCTACACCGTTGCCGAAGTTCCACAGCCATTGATTACATTCGATGCGGTGAAAGATTTTTCGATCGATGCAAATCCGAATAGCGCTTGGTCCTATGGATACTCGCAGACTCGCGGCAGCCAGTTCCAGTTGTCGACGATTAAAGGAGCTGTTTCGAATCTTGATTACTGGAGCGGGACAACGGGCGGGCCACATATCATTCATAATCTGACAGGCAGTACCATACCCGGTGGCATTACCTATCCGCCGGACGCCCTCAATCTCGATCCAAGTTTTGATGGGCGAAACTCGGTCCTTCGATTTAATGTTCCTGCAACCGGCTCCTATCGTTTAGTTGGTAGATTTCAGGGTATTGACCTGACACTCGGAACGACTACGGATGTTGCCATTCAGCAAAATTCGCAAACCATTCTTTCAGGCAACATCAACGGTTTCTTTACCAGTAT
The DNA here is from genome assembly GCA_034408855.1 of Pirellulaceae bacterium. GTDB lineage: Bacteria > Planctomycetota > Planctomycetia > Pirellulales > Pirellulaceae > JAIYDQ01. The sequence continues at coordinate 14,519 of JAWXCK010000232.1, read as the reverse complement.
TGCGACGACTCCTGGAGCCATACTGAATTATGATTTGCAAGTCACTGCGAATCAAGGAGACACGATCGACTTTTCCGTTGGACAAGGGACCGGTGGCAGCTTGTATGACAGCACCGGCGTTTCTGCCATGATCACCGGAAAAGGAACTGGAACTTCCTGGCGTCAAACTGCACCCGAAACCAAAACACATCAAATCAATGTCGTCGCAGGCGAAATACGAAGACGCATCGACTTCGGTAATCAGAATCTCGATGCTATTAACCATTCACCCAAGCTAACAAGCACCGCCCTAATCCAAGGTGACGTCGGTACTCGATATCTTTATCAATTGAAAGCAACCGACGAAGACGGTGATCGACTCAAGTATGACTTACCCGTCAAGCCATCCGGTATGGCCATCGATCCCAACTCTGGCATCATCGTTTGGACTCCGAAAGCTAATCAACTGGGCGCGCAGAGCGTGATTGTTCGTGTCAGTGACGGCAGAGGCGGAGTCGACCTGCAATCGTTCCAAGTCCTTGTGGAAGCGCTGAACCACCCGCCGGTCATCGTTTCACAACCACGGGGTCCGGCTGTTGCAAATCTACCGTACGAATATCGTATTCGGGCTCAAGACTCCAACGGTGACCCGATCACTTACCGATTGAAGAGTGCGCCAATCGGCGATATGACGGTAAACGCCACCACCGGAGTTTTGACCTGGCGACCGACCGCCAACGATATCGGCAAACAAAAGATCGACGTTACCGCTACCGATCCCGATGGCGATGGCACAGGACAAGTCTTTGAATTAACCGTCGTTGCTTCGGCTCCAAATCGCAATCCTGTCTTTAACTCATCGCCCGTCGAACGCGTAAGACTCGGCAATAACTATTTCTATGCAGTAGACGCAACCGATTTAGACGGCGATCCGTTAACGTTCCAATTAGACGTCAAGCCACAAGGCATGACCATCGATGCGTCCGGGGTCATTACTTGGACTCCGTCAAGCACTCAATTCGGTGACAACCAAATCCAATTGCGAATAACTGACGGACGTGGTGGTGAGGCTGTACAGTCCTTTAATGTAGCGGTGCTAACCCAAGTCGCAAACAATGCGCCAACCATCAGCTCGACTGCCGCAAATGCAGCCACGCTCGGTGTCCAGTATCGCTACAATGTCATCGCAAACGACATCGACGGCGATACTCTCTCGTACAGTTTAGAAAAGAGTCCTATCGGCATGTCGATCGATGCGATTCAGGGCGCAATTCGATGGACTCCAACGGAAGCTCAAATCGGTCCACAAGAAATCATTGTGAAAGTGTTGGACCCGCAAGGAGCCACTTCGTCACAGAGCTTTACAGTTACGGTTCGAGGTTCCAATCTGCCACCTGCGATTTCATCGGTGCCTATCACCACTGCAGCGATTGGTAGACTCTATTCGTACGCCGTTCGCGCGTCGGATCCAGAAGGCAGTCCTCTGACCTACTCGCTGATTACAAGGTCGGGCGACATGAGTATTGACTCAACAGGCGTGGTCCGTTGGATACCAACGGTGGGCGAGTTGGCAATAACGAAAGTTGCCATTCGTGTGACAGACTCCCAAGGCGCAAGCACCGAACAGTCGTACTCGATTACAGCCACTAGTGCAGCCCCCAACCTTCCACCCGTCATCACTTCACTACCTATTCTGGCAGCAGCAGTCAATCAGCCTTACCAATACCGAGTTACCGCAACGGATCCCGATGGTGGGCCGATTCGATTTGCTTTCCTCGAAGTCCCCGTTGGCATGACCATTGACGAGAACACCGGCGTTATCAACTGGACATCCAGCTTAGCCGGAATAGGACTAGTCACCGTTTTGGTGAGCGACCCCGATGGCGGCGACGCAGAACAGACATTCGAAGTCGTGGTCCGCGATACGAACTTGCCGCCAAAGATTACGTCGACTCCAATCACCAACGTAGCTTCAGGAACAACGTATCGCTATGACATCCATGCCAACGACCCAAATAACGATCCGCTCAGCTATACATTGACAAGTGGTCCATCGGGCATGTCGATCGATAGTCTAGGAAGAATCACTTGGATAACCAAAACGTCCGATGCTGGAACGCAGAGAGTCAAACTCACAGTATCGGATGATCGCGGCGCATTTGCTATTCAAGAGTATGACATGGTGGTCACCGCCGACACCGAAGCGCCGAAAGTACGCATTCAAGTCAGCAGCAATCCGATCGCACTCAGCGATACGCTCGAACTGTTGATCACCGCAACTGACAACACCCGTGTCAAAGCGATCGATGTCACGGTCGACGGCAAGCCTATCGCATTGGACAGTCGCGGACGCGCAACGCTGTTGATGAGCCGGGTAGGGTCGCTCCAAATCGTTGCGGTCGCGACGGACGATTCAGGCAATACGGGTCGACAAACCAGGGACGTTCTGGTTATCGACACGACAGTAACCGGATCGCCAGTGGTCGACGTCACCGTACCTTCCGAGAATGCAACCATTACGGCGCCGACCGACATCATCGGCACAGTTCAAGATGCGAATCTCGTTTCGTGGAAGCTTGAAGTCGCACCGTTTGATGGCGGTGTCTTTAAACAGATTGCGACCGGCACGAACCAAATTACGAATGGTAAGATCGCAACATTCGACCCGACGATGCTGCAGAACGACTCCTACATTTTAAGGCTGACCGCTTTGAACACCGGCGGCCTATCGAGCAGCATCGATACCGTAGTCAACGTCAGCGGAAATTTGAAACTTGGTAATTTTTCGATATCGTTCACTGACTTGGCCATTCAAGTTGCTGGTATACCGATTACGGTTTCACGTACATATGACACACTGAACGCCAATCAAGATGGCGAGTTGGGTTTTGGCTGGAAACTAGCGTTTCGCGATGTCGACCTGCGAACCAGTCTACCCAAGACCGGCGATGAGGCTGGCGGCTTGTATACGCCATTCCGTGACGGCACGAGGGTTTATGTAACGTTGCCTGGAGGCCAACGCGAAGGCTATACATTCCGTCCCAAAGCAGTAGCTCTATTTGATCCTAAACAACGAGAACAGGATGTAGGCCCCGAGACACAATCGGGGCTTGGGTTCAACCAGCTTTACTTCGTGCCATCCTTTGTCCCCGACAAAAGTGTTACCAACAAACTCACTGTTCCCCGATTTCAGTTGTTTAAACAGGGTCGCGAGTATTTCCAATTTGGGGGTGGACTTCCATATAACCCCAACGACCCAGCATATGGAGGTCGCTTTACGCTCACAACCAAAGACGGAGCCGTGTTCCAAATTGACGCAGTTGCTGGCGTCGTGCGCAGCCTCACCGACCGCAATGGGAATACCTTGAGCTACTCACAGGACGGCATCACTAGTTCGCGGGGGCCCACAGTTACGTTCGCTCGGGACGCTCGAGGGCGTATCATTGCCGCGAATGGCCCTGACGATAAGCAAGTTCGCTACAAGTACGACGAGTCGAGCGATTTGGTATCGGTTACCGACCCAGCTGGGAATGTCACTTCGTTCGTATACCGCATCGATCCTGGTCACTACATGGAAAAGATGATAGACCCGTTGGGCGCAACGGGAATACGGACCGAGTACGACGCCAACGGCCGAATCGCCAAGGTATATGATGCGCGTGGGAATGCGACCGAGATTGTTCACGATCTCAGCAATTCAGCCGAAGTTGTTGTCGATTCACTCGGACGGCGGACGACGTCCAAGTACGATGAGCGGGGTAACACCGTCACTATAATAGACGCCGCCGGTGGAGTGACTCAACGGACCTACGACGAAAGCAATAATGAACTCTCAGTAACAGATCCACTCGGTCACACAATCCGCAAGACGTACGATGACGGCGGGAACCAACTCTCCGTTACCGATTCACTCGGAAATGTGAGCATGTTCACCTATGACACTTTCGGTAACGAGTTGACGGCCACCAATCCGCTCGGAAATACCTCCTACACGACCCAGGACGATCGCGGAAATATTCTGTCCAAAACAGACGAGGCCGGCCTCCAAATGGCGTTCGAGCCGGACCGGACTGGTGGCCTGACATCAATGACAGACTTCGGTGGAGGTGTCACCCGGTTCGTTGCGGATAGTGCCGGGCACGTTACAAGCCGGGTCGATCCGCTTGGTAATACCACTGCGATCACCTATGACGGCAACGGAAACCCGCTCACCGAAACCAGTACCGTGACGACCTCGACCGGGCCGCAGACCTTGACCAGCGTGCGTACCTACGACGCGGTCGGTCGAGTGACTTCTGTCACCGATCCGTCTGGAGCAGTTCTCCGAACTGAGTATGATGCGGGCGGTCGCGTCACCGCAACGATCGATGCCCTTGGCCGCCGCACCAAGTTTGTATATGACGAGCGCGGACTACTGCTGGAAACCAACTTCGCGGACGGCTCATCAACAAGGGCGACTTACGACGCCGAAGGACAATTGTTGAGCGCGATCGATCAATTTGGGCGGATAACCAAGTACCAGTATGACGCCCTCGGACGATTGGTGACGACAATATTGCCGGACGCAACGCCTTCGAACGATGATGATAATCCGCGAACCATGACTGAGTACGACGCTGTTGGAAACGTAACGGCAACAGCCGACCCGCTCGGCAACCGGATTGAGTTTACGTACGACGCCGCTGGCCGGCAGGTCCAGGTTCGAGATCCACTCGGCAACATTAACAAAAGCGAGTACGATGCCGCAGGCCGACAGATCGCCACCACCACTCCCAGAGGATTCACCACTCGCTTCGGTTTCGACGACGCGGGGCGGCCGACGAAGACGTTCCTCGCCGACGGGACCACGACTTCCATCACTCTGGATTCAGCCGGACGGGTCACCGCACAAACTGATCAGGCCGGGGCGATTGCACGGTTCGAATACGATGTCCTTGGCCGCCTAACCGCAGTGATGGACGCACTAGGCCAGCGCACCGAGAGTGTCTACGACGAGGCCGGTCGGTTAGTCAAGCGAACGGATACCAACGGCCATGTGACAAAATTCGAATACGATGCTGCAGGGCGGCAAACCGCCACCGTGAGACCGCAGGGTGAACGATCAACAACAGTTTACGATGCGGTCGGACAAGTCAAGGAAACGACCGACTTCAACGGTGCGAAACTACGATTCGGGTACGACGCCGTGGGTAGATTGACTGACCTGCTGCTGCCGGGCGGCACTACACTAGTGTCCGCATACACGCCGACTGGAAAGCCGTCGAAAATCACTGACTCGCGAGGGGACACATCGTACACCTACGATGCCCAGGACCGACTCTTGTCGCAAACCAACCCGGACGGAAGGGTCATAGCATACACCTACGATGTCGGCGGCCGCAAGACTGCGGTAACTTCTCCGTCTGGGACCACTTCATTTATCTACGATGCGGCCGGCCATCTATTGACCTTGAACGCTCCTGGAAACCAGACTACCAACTACGCGTATGACGCCGACGGCAACGTGGTCAGCACCAACTTGCCCGATGGGACAAGAGAGACAAGATCCTACGACATGCGCGACCGGTTACTAGTTCTAGACACGAGTGGCCCCGGCGGACTGAGATCGAGTTTCCACTACACGATCAACCAAACCGGACGGCGCACAGCCGTCGTTGAAGCTGGAGGTAGGAGGGTCGACTATACGTTCGATGTGCTAGGGCGACTCACAAAAGAGGCCATTGCAGATCCGACGTCTGGGCCTCGCACGATCGGCTATACGTACGACCCTGTCGGAAACCGTCTGACGCGTACTGACTCCGCCGCAGGAACTTCCGCCTACACCTACGATCCGAACGACCAACTTCTGACCGAGGTCAACGCAGCGTCCGTAACTGCATACACCTATGACGCCAATGGGAACCTATTGACACGGTTGAAAGGGCCTGCAGAAAACCTCGCAAACCATTGGGACGAGCTAGGCCGACTGGTTGGGTCTGATGTCACCGACGCAACGGGCACTCACCATATTGTTTACGCCTATGACGCAGCCGGCAACCGTGTGACTCAAACGAACGCCAGCGTTGAGACGCGGTTTCTTGTCGATACGAATCGGTCGCTGCCCGTAGTGATCGAAGAATATACGCCTGGCGGCCTCCTGCTTGCGTCATACGTGTACGGGAACAATCGGATTTCCCAAACGCGAAGCGGTGTCACGTCGATTTATCACGCCGATGGCCTTGGTAGCGTTCGGCAAATGACGAGTCTCGACGGTGCGGTAACAGATCAGTACACATACGACGCCTTCGGGTTGGAAATCGCCCGCACCGGATCTACCATCAATCCCTACCGCTTCACTGGCGAGCCACGTGATCCGGCAACCGGACTAGACTATTTGCGGGCACGTTATTACGACCCTGCCTTAGGCCGTTTCGCCAGCACCGATCCCTTCGCGGGAATCCCGCGGAATCCGCTTACTCTTCATCGATATCTTTACGCCGGGGCCGACCCGGTTAACCGTACCGACCCAACTGGACGATTCTTTGGGGGCGTTACCGAGGCGAACGCCGCTACCAACCTCAATGCGGGACTTAGGCAAGCCTATGGTACATACTCAAATTTTGCTAAAACCCGCGAGATTTATAATAACTTCGCTCATTTAGCCGAGGTACTTGAAGTCTTTGCAGGGGTTGCCGCAGCAGTGGCAATTTATGGCGGTCTGTATGGCCTGGAGTACACATCAGGAATGCCACTCGTTCAAGTACCAGGAGTGACCGGAGGGGTCGTTTTGTATCGTCACGAAAATAAGCGATCCAATGCCGCCTTCCCCAAGGTTGAGGTTCGCAATGTAGTCAACCTCACGCTGGAAGACCTTTTGACGTTCAATTTTGATGGTCCTTCAATCGGGAAGGTTACCGCGAAATTTGGTTACGTTCTCAATTTGAGCAACCCGTCCAAGAGCGCCGCTCAATTCGGTGCCAATTACGTCTTTATCGACCGTAAGGTTCCTGGAACCTCGCTTTCGTACTTCAAGTTCGAGTTTGCGGTGAGAGACAATGTTGTGACCAGTGGAGGTCCAAATGTCGAACCTGATGTATCTATCCGATTCGGCTTCGAGGCGACATTTCTTGGCTTTGGAAAATATTCCCTGACAGTCTACGACTCCCTGGGAAACAACGGGCTAATCTCATGATGTTGCGTACGCATAGACCTGCCATGCAAGTCTTTGCAAAGCCGTGGACGCCCGAATGGCCGTCCCCACGTGATGCCGCAGAATAGGTTCGCGGATGAAAAAGGTAAAGTGCTTAATACCATGCCATGAGTTGTTCGAATGAGCTTCATGCACTCCGATCGCTGTCGCTCTCGGCGTGCCACCCTATTTTTTGCGATTTGCGATCTTTATACACTTTGGGTCCTTTGTGTCCGCCCGCCACTTTGCTCTTCTGTTCTTCAAGCGACAGTTATTTAGAGCGATGGCCATAGCTAGCGATTGCCTGAGCGCTATGTAACTAGTTAATCTTTAACGATTATCGGGGCGCACAATCGAGATTTCTTGATACAACCGTCACAATTCGAACTGAATTGTAAGCCCTCAGACGATGTGACTATTGGTTCCGAGGTGATTGCCAGTAAGGTCTATCACGAAGACACTGCAGCATTCGCTGTCCTAAGTTTATATGTCACACTGCCCGTCTCCAGAGACTCATCGTTCAGAATTTAGGCGATCATGAAAAAGAAATTTCTGACGTTTTTAGCGATCGTCGCTGGTGCTTCATTGGCCTTTAACACGGAAGCCGGAGAGTCAGTAAATCATAATCTTTGCGACGCTATTCCCGGCGAGGCAAGCGATTTTGCAAGCTGCGAAATGGCTTCAGCCGCCCTTGCTGACGCTTCGTCGTGCGAGGCGATCGGTAGTCGTTATCTTCGTAATACGAATTATGTCTGTGACTACCGCTATCGCACCCCAGCCATGATCGGTGATTTCTTCGGCGGATCGCCGATAGGATTCAGAGGCGATTCGATTCTTGATCGACTCATGGTTGTCGCCGACGATCTGGATTCGCCAAGTTCGCTTCCTCCGAGCGGTTCAACATTGAGTATCAGCGAAGCTGGACCGGTTGGCATTTTTAGTACTTCAATTACTTCCGTGAGTCAGCTTCAGACTCTCCTGAGAGCCGGTTCGCCGATCCCCGGAGCAACGGTCGAGGGAACGATCAATGACAGCGCGACGCTGACGACCTCGCAGACTATTGGCCAAATCCAATCATTATTGAGTTCGACTGCGCTGCCCTATGACATCATCGGAATTCAGCCGCCACCGGGAAGTTATACCGCTGGTGTTAATGCGACCTTTGCGACTCGAAATGCAATTCCAGGAACAACCGCCTACAGCGCCGCGGCCTCGGGAGCATTCCTCCAAGGCGGCGCGGATTCCTTGACCGGTGGCGAAGATTTAGATGCTTTTTACTTTTATAACTATGTCGTTCGCTTCAATACGGCTCTTGCCGATGCAAGCAGTGGCGGTATCGGGCGACTCAAGATCGCCGAAGGCGGCTCAGTACTCCCGACAAACCGAGTCTTCTTTCGTTATAGCAACATTCACAATGTGGCGTTTACGAATAGCGGACGCAGCTTAAATCGATTTGTCCCAGGTTTTGAACGTACGCTTTACAATGGACTCATGTCGATCGAGCTGCGTGCTCCCTTTGCGACCGATGCGACGACGACGTCGACTCTCGATTCAAATTCATTTTCAAACGGCAATGACACTCGCTTCGGCAACCTAACGCTTTACCTTAAAGCTTTGTTGTACCAGTCAGAGCGATTGGCCATAACAGGCGGGACGGGGTTAGCCCTTCCGACAGCCAGCGATATTCGTGTTAACTATGCCAATGGTGCGTCGCTCTTGAACATTCAAAATGAATCTACCCACATTCAGCCATTCCTCGGCATGCTCTACACGCCCAATTCGAGGTTCTATGCTCAAGGCTTTTTACAGTACGACGTTACGGCATCTGGCAACTCGGTCGCGATTAACTCGACGGGCTCCGGCCTGCAACGCGCTGGCGTTCTTACCGATCCTAATCATCTTTTTATCGATGCCGGCGCAGGATACTGGCTTTATCGATCTAACGCATGTTCGGGCCTAACCGGCATTATTCCAACCGTGGAAGTCCATCAGACATCTTCAACGCAAGATGGCGACATCGTATCCGCAGGACCGTTCCAGGTTGGAAACTTCAGTGGCAGTACGAGCATCACCAGTCTCGTTGCCGGAACGACATTCGAGTTCGGACGTCGATCGCAGCTCACGGCAGGATACGCAACACCCATCGGTGGCGGAGCCGATCAACAATACGACGGTGCCTTCCAGTTCTTCTACAATCGCCTGCTCGGTAATTAGCCTTTACCGGAATCTGCTCGGTGCCCACCGAATTGCTTTTGCTTAGCTCACTGCAAAAAGGTCTTCTAGATTTAAGATCGCTTCGCGACGCGACTGCGGGGACAGCGTATTGGGTGGTACGTGAATTTCGATGCTTTGATAGCGGCCGTTTTTGATTCTCGACATCACGTGAATACGGCCGTTGGTGATATCGACAATCCAGTATTCTGCGATTCCTCCTTCAGCATAAAGGTCGGCTTTTTCGAGCAGATCGGATGACAAGGAACTGTCTGCGACTTCGATGAGCAGCATGACATCGCTGGCCGCCGGTCGCTTCCGCCCGTAACGACCTGGTCGAAGCCATGCCAAATCGGGTTCGGGGCGATTGTCGTCGCACATGAAACCGCATTGCACTTGGATGCTGCAAAACTGTCGGTTGGTGTTTTCGTATGACCAATCCGTTAAGTATCGAATGTAGTCGTCGTGGATGGGACCTGCGGGATTCATAAAACGTAATTCTCCATGAATCAATTCGATCTTCATCGGCCCGATTCTATCAAACGCTCCTCGCTCGACCATCGAATCAAAATCGGCACCGGTTAGTCTGACAATTGTGCTCACAGCAAAGATTTCCTCAAACCCATTTCTGAAACTAGAAACATAGCTTTAGCCTACTCGATTTCCGCGAAACAATCGAGGATTTCCAACGGAAAGTTTGGTGGGCTCGCGCCGCCTGAAGGCAGAACTACGAACAGTGACACGCCGCCTGAAGGCGTTACTACGAACTGGAGGGAGAGTCGATTAGTAGCGGCCGCGGGAGATGGTCGAGTTGGAATTAGGGTTCGTCGCGATCGGACCGGCGGCCGCGTTGGGATGGGCTGGCAGGTAAGTCGAAGCGTTGCCTTTGTATTCGATCATCAGCAGCGCATCGGCGCGCGGGCCGGCTGTCGGTGGCAACAGTTTGCCTAACCCCAAGAAGCCACCGCTGCGAGCGGTGCTTCCTAAGAGCGTGCCGTCGGTGGTCGCGGTTGGCGCGGCGATCACTCCGCACGAAAGTACCAGGACATGATCGGAAGGCCATCGAAATCGTTCTTGCAATCGCCACGAAACTAACTGCGGCACATCGATCTGCGCATTCTGCAGCCCGCCAAAGGCAGTCGGCAATTCGACCACGACGTTGTTAAGCTTTTCAACTTGGTCAATACTACATTTCAAATAGACATCCAAGCTCTTGAGGTCCGTGCTCAAAAGCGGGCTAAACTGCAAGCGATATCCTTCTTTGATTTCAGCCGACACTGGAACGTACGCCGGGTAAGGTTGCTCTTGCCGAGCGTACTCGCGAACGTAATTCTTCGATCGGAGTTGATCGATCGAGTGCGATTGCCCGTTGGTCATCGAAAGGTCGGGCATCTGTGTTTCTTGGACATCGGTGCGACTTCGAAGCATGGCCATCAGCATGGCTGAATTCTCTTTATTCAACAACCATCCTTGAACACCCTGCGATTCGACCTCGACCGAACGCATCCATGCCAGCGATCGTTGTCGCCAGTTCGGATTCGCAATCGTGACAATGCGAAGACTATACATTTGAGGATCGAGCGTGCCATTCACAAAACGCTCGTAAACTTGCTTGACGATCTGATGCATTCCATCGTTATGATAAACGCGGAGCGTTGTTCGGTCGGCAGTTAAAATACCCGTTGGCTCATTGAACCAAACATCGGTGCCTGTATCGCGAAGAATCCAATCGATAATCGCTTGCTGAGGACGGTCGACACTTTTGAGAGCTTGCGTATACGGTCGTATGTCGTACTCCATCCAGTATTGGCCAGCCGTAGTCGGTAGCGTCACGTTGCCTGCCCGAGTGGCATTCGATCTTGGCGATATCGGAGTCGGACCTTTTGACTCCGGTGTTGGTGGATTAACAGGTATCGGCTTATTCTCGAGCGACGGAACTTTTGCATCCTGCCCATCCACTGGCTTTAAAAGCCCAAACAGCACCAAGAAGAGCAGGGGGGGGGAGAGCAAATTTCGAATAGTAGCCATATTGCACGCTTTGGTTGGGAAAGGAACTCCCGAATAGTAGTCCTATCGCGATCATTGAGCCAATACCAATCGCAAGCTTGCGATCGCAAGTTTACCGATCGCAAGCTGGAGCTGACGCCACTTCTTTTTGACTTTTTCTTGACGGCATAGCCATGAATCCTCCACAATGGTTGTCTTGCGAAGGTAATTGGATGGAATGGCAGCAAAATGAATCGCAATAGGACGCTACAATGGGGCTGAACAATAAAGGTGAATCGATGCGGAGCGAGTTGCTACGAGGCAGAATGACATTGGACGCTCTCAAGTCTCGCGAAGAAGCCGCACTTTTTCATGCAGCACGGGTCGAGCTAGAAATTGCCCTAGTGGAAGCCGAGTCGGGTAACGAAACGGCTCTAAAGCTTTGGTTGAGCAAACATCAATCGCTCATCGAACACGACCGCGATCTTCGCAGCCATATAGCTAGCTTTCAAAGCGCGTTCGAGAAAGTAAGCGATGATGTCGGTCCAGCGATCGAGCAAGTTCAGTCGACGATCGACGATATCCAACAAACACTTGAAGATGTAAAGCCTTCATTTCAGCCACAATCATCGCCATGGACCGCAATGATTGAAGGTGCGCGTCATCGAGCGCGTCTGAATGAAACATCCAAATGTGAGCCGATGGCGCTAGCCACGGGTTCCGAAAACATTGGGATTGCCTCGACATGTCGAACAGCAGAATCGGCGGCTAGCGCCGCGCCGCGCACACTTTTGTCGCCCGAGGCTAGCGCCTACGAATCACGAGAGAAGACGATTCTACCGATCGAGCTTGGAGTCAAACACGAAGCTCCGAATCGAAAGCGAATATGGCTGATGCTTTCGCCGTCGATGATCGGAAGCACGGTCGCTCATTTAGTCGCCCTGATAGGCATGTCGGCCTTCATTGTTCATCAGGCTCGAAATCCAGAGCCGAAGGCGATCGTCGCGTCGGCGGTCGAGACGGAAACGATCTCGATGGAAGCTCCGATGGAAATGAGTACTCCAGACGATCCGAAACTCGATGCGTCCGACGTACCCATGCCTACACTTCCGACCTTTGCCGCTGAATCGGCTGAATCGAGCAACGACATTCAGCTTCCAACGGCAATGGCAGGAATAGCCGTTGGCGAAACGTCGTCGCCGACAAGTGACGCGATCCAGAAAGCTACCGGATCACCTTCGTCCAATTCGAATGCGATGAATAGCGTCCAGTTCTTTGGAGTTAAAGCGGCAGGCAATACTTTTTGTTATGTCGTCGATGCCTCGCCAAGTATGAAAAAGGACGGTGCCTTTGCGGCTGCAAAATCGGAACTGCTGCGTTCTCTATCGCAGCTCAAACCGAAACAACGCTTCTTTATCTCGTTCTTTGGAGGCGACATCGAACGACTTAAGCTCGATGGTAGGTCAGAGGAACAGTATCCGGTTTATGCAACACCGGAGAATCTCCAGAAGACGTTGAATTGGATCGAACGCGTTCGTATTCAGCCGAAAGGCCTGCCACCGAACAACGCACTCCTGGATGCCATCAAAATGGAACCGGACGGAATATTTCTGTTGTTCGACGGCGATACAACCGTCGACGTTGCGGCATACTTACGAAAGGCGAATCGGTCGAACGACTTGATCTCTGGCGAGACACCTTTGGTTCAAATTCACACCATCGGTTTCTACACGCAAGAGTTCGAAAAACTTATGCGGCGCATTGCCGACGAGAATCGCGGTAGTTATCGATTTGTGCCTAATCCGATGAAACAGAGCAAGTGATTAGCCGCCTAAAGGCGGAACTATAAGAGATTGGCCGCCTAAAGGCAGAATTACGAACGAGATTTGGCTTATTGCCATTTTTCACGAACGGAATCGAGTGGATAATCGATGACGCTCATCCCGATCTCATCGCTCATGATTTCCCAGAGTCTCGCATAGCCATTGTTGATGAGCGTCGATCGCGCTCGCACGAACTCGATATCCAAAACGGATTTTGAAAATGCACCTTCAATTTCGACATGCGGGTCAAAGCGAGCATCGGTAATGAATTGTGCCAAGCTTGGGTTGCATCGCAAGTGACATTCAGGTTGCGAGTGCAGTGTTTCAGGATCGATCTCGCCAATGACAAACCGAAGGTATAACTCGCTATCGATAATGTCCTCTACCTCGGCTCCACAAATGCGGCACAGATATCCTTGATCGCAACGTGCCATCAGAGTCCCAAAACATCGAACATGGAATATAAACCCGCGGGCTTACTAATGAGGTATTTCGCGGCCGCAATAGCGCCGCTGGCATACGGATCACGATTGCTTGCGGCAACGCGAATCTCTATGATTTCTCCCATCATGCCGAAGCAGATGGTATGCTGGCCAGCGTCGTCACCAATTCGAACAGCATGGTAGCCGATTTCGTTGTGAGGACGCTTGCCGATGAGTCCCTCACGACCGTGGGCGTGCTCCGTCTGCCCCATTTCTCGGGCGACGATTTGGCCAAATCGTAGTGCGGTTCCGCTCGGGCTGTCTTCTTTCATGCGATGATGGCGCTCGATGATTTCGACGTCGACCCCGTCGCTAAAAGGTCGCAAAGATTTCGCAGCTTGTTCGACCAATTTCATGGCGACGTTTACCGCCACACTCATATTGGGTGCATAGCAAATCGGAATGCTTTCAGCGGCTTGTCGAATGCGTTCGAATTGAATTTCAAGAAGTCCCGTAGTAGCGATGACCATGGCGATCGCATGCTTCTCGCAATGTTCGACGGCCGCCATGCAAGCGTCAGGCGTCGAAAAATCGATGGCGACTTGCACCTCTTGCGGCCAAGTCGCAGCGATTGGAAGTTCGATCGGGGCGACCCCGGCTAGTTCTCCGGCGTCGATGCCGAGCGCACGACTCTCTGGACCAACAATCGCCCCGGTTAACCGTAGCAACGGATCATGGCTTGCCATCGCAACTAATTGTCGCCCATTTCTCCCCGAAGCACCATGTATTGCTAAAGTGATTGGTTGCGACATAAAAAATCGGGCTCTTCCGGCAAAATCTGTGGGTCAAAATTGACTATTTATCGTTACGAATAGAAAACCGAAGTTTCAACGGACACCCGTTTCGCATTGGATTTTTGAGGCATCACTC
>JAWXCK010000231.1:0-4862 GCA_034408855.1 Pirellulaceae bacterium | reverse complement strand
TACATGTATACCTACCCGCTTTGACATCAAAATGGACAATAAATTTTGGGATTTCAAAAGATAGTGCTACATGTAGCAACGTTGGTTTGAAGAAGTTTTGTAATGGCCGATTCGTACGTCACCAATTTACGTCAACTCTTGCAAAGTCACAATCGTCCGTCGCCAGGAACGTTCGAGTCGTATCGGAATTTGGCGTTCAATGGTAATCTCATCTCGCACACCAGAGGGACAACCTGCGTCATGCCCGTTGTGTGGAGCCAATGTACGCTACCTTGGATTCTTCCAATGCTACGGTAAAAGGCAATGTTTAATTTCGAACGTACCATCGACGAGTTAAAATTGCGGCAACCAATGCAAGCGACCCGATGAGCGATACGATTCCACCGGTTTGGATGCCACCGAGTCTCCAAAAAATCAATATTCCAAAAATTGCCAATAAACTGCCAATTAGTAGCGTTTGCACTCCAAATTGCGTTAACCACGGCACGTAAACAGTTGACTCTAAATCGTTGGTTGGCGAGTGTGAAGGTCGTTGCTCATCGTCGTCATAGACTGTGTGAAGCGATTGCTGACTTGCGCGTTCTGCGAGCAACGACTCGGCCATCGATAAGCTCTTTTGATTGACCATGACTCGAACTGAACCTGGTGCGTTAGCCTGAAACTGAGATGTGAATCCTCCAGTCGCCACAGCGGCGATACTATGCTCTTTTAAAATATTGACGAGTAGAAGGCCCTCCATCTCGGTGGCAACCGTCGCGAGTGTTGCCAGAGTATCTTGATCAGTGGTCATTGTCATTTCTCACAGCCGAGTTTTGTTTTCGACACGTCGCGAATAGCGATCTATCCTAGTTAGAGCGTAGCAGAATCACCTGAATCGGACTATCGTCGGCACAGATGACTCAATATGTGCGTGTGCTTCGGCAGGGCATATGCACTTGTAACCTGCGTCGGTCACATAGACCTCGGTAACGAATCCGAGACGCCTCAGCCCATCATTCTTGTATATTATGTTAGCTCAATCGCGTTTCGGCATTTTTATACTTTGCCTTATCGATACTACGACGCATATAATCCCTTCTTTGGAAACATCCCTGGAGGAACGGATGCTTACACCGGACGGGTCAATTGGCGATTACAATGTTGGCGGCTGGCGTTTCGAAAATACTTTTTCGAAGCTTCCGAACATCCTATTCGACCCAGCGAATCCGGCGGCGGTACGATCGCCGCGTGTAACAATTGTCAACTACCGGCTGGCCCATGAACTTGGTCTCGACTTCGACGCGTTGTCACCGGAAACGGCGGCCGCTTTGTTTGCAGGCCAAATTTTGCCCGCTGGCAGCTATCCCATTGCGCAAGCGTACGCCGGCTATCAGTTTGGTGGCTTTACCATGCTGGGAGATTGGCAATGAATGATTTACCAGAGAAACCGCCGCGACGCCGTCGATACTCTGGTCGCAACCCTCGCAATTTTGAGGACAAGTATAAAGAGCATCAATCAGAGCGCTATCCAGAAGATGTTGCCAAGATCGTTGAAAGCGGAAAGACTCCGGCAGGCATGCACCGACCGATTATGGTGAGCGAAATCCTGAACGCCCTTGCGCTCGCTCCCGGAAATGTAGTTGTCGATTGCACGCTTGGGTATGGTGGCCACGCGCGTGAACTCTTGTCCGCGATTCAACCGGGAGGACGATTGTTAGGTATCGATGCCGACCCGATCGAGTTACCTAAAACTGAAGCTCGACTTCGAACGTTCGCTTCCCCAGACGCATCGATCGAATTGCGACGGATGAACTTCGCAGGAGTGGCTGCATTTTTAGCTGACAGGGCTCCTGAAGGAGTCGACGCCTTGTTGGCAGACTTGGGCGTTTCCTCGATGCAGCTCGACGATCCCACCCGAGGCTTCAGCTTCAAGTTCGATGGTCCGCTCGATATGCGGATGAATCCTCGTCGAGGTAAGTCGGCTGCTGAACTCTTATCGACGCTCAACGACGTTCAGCTAAGTGCACTTCTGGTTGAGAACTCGGACGAACCGAATTCGCTCGAGATTGCTCATGCCATCTTGATGGCTCATGCCAGCAAGCCGCTCGAAAGTACGCTCGCGTTGGTCGACGTTGTTCGCGCGCAAACGAAACAACTCGGCGATGCGGAAACGGATCTGACCGTCCGGCGGGTCTTCCAATCGCTTCGCATCGCAGTCAACGATGAGCTTCGTTCACTCGATGCCTTCCTACGGCAGATCCCGTTATTCCTGAAAAAGGGAGGACGCGTGACCATACTCACTTTTCATTCAGGCGAAGACCGACGAGTGAAAGCCTCGTTTAAGCAAGGATTTCAAGATGGACTCTTCAGCTTCATTTCGAAGGATGTCATCCGAGCAACTTCGGCCGAGCAGTATTCCAACGCCCGGTCAAGCTCAGCCAAGCTGCGAATTGCGGTTCGAAGCTAGTCTATTTCTGCTTAGGAGCTGGCTTAGGGCCTTTCTTCTTATCCTGCTTTGGCTTCATTCCCTTTTTATCATTCTTTTTGCTGTTGTCGCCTTTTCCCATGATTTTCTCCATTTGCGTTGGCGTGTGAATCCGACTTTCAATCTACGACACTATACCAAAATCCGATGGAAACGAGAGATTGACTGTCGAATTTCAAATAGGGTCGAAACTTACGATTCGATTTTCTGTAGATTTCTTACAAAGAAATCCCAAGTTCGACGACGTCCGTACGGTTGGCTCCCAACGCCGTGCCTTCCGCCTGGAATCAGCAGCATCTCGAAATTTTTGTCGGCTTTGATCAGCGCGTCGACAACCTGCAGAGTCGACGCTGGATCGACATTCGTATCAAGTTCGCCAACGATCAACAGCAACTTGCCACTCAACCGATGAGCATTTGTAACGTTCGATTGCTCTTCGTAATGCGGTCCGACGGGCCACCCAAACCCGAGCACTTTGGTATCTCAGGACTAACCGTCATGAGTCACCAGCGGGAATTCAGTTTCGGTGCGGCGGTCTCTTCAGCCGAAGCGTTCTGAAAGCAGTGCTTGAAGTGTAGATCACATTGCTTCAGGCATCATTCGCGAGCCGCAACAAAGATCTGAAGCAATCATTGGATTTTGCTTGCCATTCATGTATCTAGTCTCGATTCGAATCCTTAACCCTAAACAAAGGAATCATATTCGTAGTTTCGTAAGTCACCAACTTACGACCGCAATGACGGCAACTTTTGCGCCTCCGCACTCGACCGTCACGGAGCGGTTCGGTATGCGTAGTGTGAAAATGCCGGCAGCCACATTGTGGGCAACGTATTCCCAGCTCTTGTTTTTGCGATTCGTTGTTATTCATGAGCGATTCTTCTGTTGCAGTTCCGCAAAACTCACTCGTACCCGTTTGCTCGTTACGATCCCGTCGGTCCCAGCCAGTGCGGCGCCTTGCATCGACGCTCCGACGGCGCAGCCCACTAAGCAATCGAACCAGTGATTGTCGCCGCGTTCCGGCCGCAGCTTCCATTCGTCCACCGTGCGACCGCGACCTTCGGTCTTCACGCGATATTCGGAAGTCATATGTTCCGCCAACAACCGATGCTGATCCGCTGAATCGCCAAATAGCGATAAACAACCGCGATCACCCATCGAGACGCCCAGGCGTGCATGCACGAAGGACTTCCAATAGTTGGTGTCGTAGATAACGTGCCGCACGGCTCGCTTGCCATGCACGTTCGGTATTCGCCAATTGTGACCAATGCGTTCGCCTGGTCGGCGTTTGTACTCCGAGAATGGTTGACTGGACGCCCCCACAAACCGTCCGTGGCTCGGCATGACGATTCCGGCGTGCGATGATTGCCGGCAGAATTGATAGACGACATCTGTCGACGAACCCCAGTTGGCATCGATCAGACAGCGTTCAATTCGAAGCATAGCTCCGTCGTCACGCTTCCATTCACGATTGAGCTGGTTGCGGGTAACAGATTCGAGCCCCGCGTAGATCGAACCTTCGAGCCCGCTGGCTTTCGATGCGGTAGCCAACGTGAGCCGGGCGTCTCGCAATGTAAAATACGGCCGCTGTTGATCAGGATAGCTTCCGTAATCGATCACATAACCGGTGAAGGCATCTTCCCAAGCGGCGATCAGATAATACAAGAGCGTCGCCTGGATATCGACAAACATCGTCACATGGTTGCAGCCGATCGGGACTTCGCCACGAATCATCCGATTGGTTTTACTTGCAATCTTGTCGGCCGAAAGTTCGTTATCGGTCGCTGCTACTTCAGGCAGTGGATCGTTTTGATATTCCGCAAAAAAAGCCGCTTCGTCTTGCAACTTGAGATTCATCGCGTGTTGGATGGCAGAAAGCTCGTCATAGTTAAAACGTTCTGGCCACCCGATCTTGGACCCTTCATCCATTGCTTCACGGTTCTGCCGATAGAACTCGGTCGCCGATGCTCCGCCGTCGCCAGCCCGAAAACCTTCAGCCCGGATCTCGCCATAACGCTTCCAAAGGTTTTCGTTGGTTGGGAATGCGTATACCATCCGAGTTCGCTCGCCATTCCACTCAGGATGGCGGTCTCGATCGAGAATGCTGTCGGCCATGTCGCCGGGCCGAATCACCGTGCATGGCATGATGCCTGAGATTTTTTTACCTGGACCAGCTAGACCAAGAACCGCTCCAGCAAGGATACTTTCGCGATTGGCACACTGGGAAAGCGATCGTGCGGACTCGTCCGTTTGAGGATCGTCCAAAATTACGAGCGAAGGCCTTACACTGCGACCATCTGAGCGTTTAAATTTCATGCCTCTGATGCGGCCGGTGATGCCGGCGACCTTGATAATCGATCCACTGGCTGGGCTATCTGCGATCGTTGGCAATACGATTTCT
>JAWXCK010000230.1:0-8968 GCA_034408855.1 Pirellulaceae bacterium | reverse complement strand
TGCTTCACACGAACCGGGCTTGGCGAGCAGGATGCGCATGGCATTGTGAGGCCCGATTGAACCTGGAATACACAGAGATTCAAACCACCGCCCTACACGTGTGATGGCCGCACGTAAGTCGTTGTAACAATGAGGGCTACAGTATTTCGCGCGAGGTACTCTTGAGTCCAAATCGAACGCGACGAAACAACCAGGCCTTCGGCAACGATTTTTTTTAAGAACTTTTTTTGGGCGTCGTTTTGTATCGCCCACGCGCGGCGATTGCGGGGCTAATTTACTGGCTTGGTGTTCTGCTTTGATCCGCAAACGACGGCGTTTGGATTGTGCCCGACGTTTTTCTCTTCCGTTTTCAGTGAGGCGGTATTTATCATCGGCACGCTTCTTGACAGCTTTCCGATCCAGTTCGGTGGCAAACTGACGGCACTGATCACTGCAGAAGACTTGGGCGGGATGATTGGGCGTAAAAGTCCGATTACAGGACTTGAGCAAGCATCTGAATTGGGTTGAAGCCAGCTTCGAGGCTTGCGAAGCGACCGGAATCAGATCAGGATTTGAAGTGGGCAAGCGGGAGGTTGTCCCGTAAGTCAAGTCTCGCTGTCGAGTTCAAGCTCTTCAGCGAGGCGTTTTTATAAAAGTGGAAGAGAGACCAGATACTCTAATTGGCTCATGACCTACCCGCGAACAAAAAGTCGCATCCATTCCAAGCCACACCGCGAAAGTGGCTCAAATCTCAACCGCGTTTGACAACATGCTTGTGGATATCAAAAATCGACGAGGAAATACGATCTACGATTCATTATACGCGAGGTAACTCGGGTTGCCAGCTGCTAGTCAATGATATCGAATTATCTCCCTACGGAGGATACTTGTATGTTCGGCTTCGGGCTTGTCCCGTTGCGAGCGGGATAGCGTCGATCGTCTTGGGACACCGCACATCGGACTTTGAGCGTAGCGTTCGCGGTGAAATTGCCGGTCGAGCACTTCGAATCACCGGTAAAACATCTTTCCATTTGTTTGTCGAATTCAAGCAACTTCCGGCGATTGGTTCCGAGAACAAAGGTTGGAGCGAACAACGAGACGCGGCAGCGTTGAAATCGAAAGCTTACTGAGTGACGCCGATCATACTTTCATCGATGCTCGGCAAGCTCGCAACCAACATTTTTAGTCAAGGGGAATCGATGATGGGACATTTCGCAAATTTGTCGTGTGCAGGATTTAGAGGTCCGACTCCAGCGATCAAGGATTCGCCCGCTGCGAAAGTCGCAGCCAGCCTGCCGTTGTCGTCCGAACTCGCGAAAGTATTGTATGGTGGCTGGAAGGCATTAAAATACGCCGTAGCCATTCTATGCCTCACGCCGCTCATGCCCTTTGCTGCAGCGGCATGGCTCTGCTTCTGGTTGCGTTTCGAGGAAGACAATACGGAAAACAAATCAGACTATGCTCGCTGAACGCTACCGAACTTGCCTAGCGACTATAGGCTTCTAGCGTTAGAATTTTTTCAACACAACATCATGCGACTTAAGTCGGTGATTGCCCATGCCGTTTCTGCTGCGGTCTTCAGATCTAAGTGCCGTTTTCTGGCTTATTCGGGGCATTCAACGCTGCATTGCAAAAAGCGTTGATGTTCAATCTTGAACATGCAATACATTGTCGCCCGAATTAGCGATAAGCTGCCTGGCAGAAAGAGGCAAAACGATGCATCCATGTGATGCGTTATTGAAGGAGTTGTTGCCATGAACCTGGAACGCTGTCCTGCCGAAGGCGTTATGTCCAATAGGTCTCAGGGGCAAAACATTTGGCCCCGTTTGTGCACTATTTGTAACAGCTCCAATCAACCATTGCCCTCGGGGAATCGGTCCAGCATTGGCGGTCGCTTGCATGTCCGCATTGTTTCGGCCCTGTGAGTGCTGTGTTCCAGCACCGGAATACCCTGTAGAAACCAGCGTTCCGTTGTGCCTCAACTGACCCGTTCTCTGACTGTATGTCCAAGACATGTATAATCCTCCATTAGCAAAATTGTCGGTCGATTCGAGTACGACACATTTATCGTTCATCGAGTTGATGAGTTGCGTGAAAAAAGGAATCGGTAGACAACAAATGCTCCGGGATAGCTCCATCACCAGAACGGAAAGCCAAGAAACCAAGAACAGGCAATGTAATTTGCGGGCTGGCTGGACAAATTAGACTTTGTGGAACATACAAGGAGACGGGATGATGACGATCGCGAGGTCAAAGCTGGTGGATTTGGGCGCAATTCGCTTGTATCATTGTCTTTCAAGATGCGTCCTTCGAACGTTTCTGTTTCGGGAAGCGGACGAATCCAATACGGGTGAGCGTAAGGCTTGGCCAGTCAATGGTCGGAGG
This sequence comes from Pirellulaceae bacterium, assembly GCA_034408855.1. GTDB lineage: Bacteria > Planctomycetota > Planctomycetia > Pirellulales > Pirellulaceae > JAIYDQ01. Next base: position 6,604 of record JAWXCK010000230.1, on the reverse strand, counting down.
AAGAGGTTGTCAAATGTTGGTTCAAACACTATCCGCCGCGAGCGTCGCTTAGTTACGTCGGCTTTTTTGCGTGATAAGTTTATCGAGTTTGGGATGGCTAAAAAGCAACGCATGCGTGGTTACGAATGGTCGATGCTTGCTCAGCATGATCGCACCCTGCTCGGAGATGTTCTCCAGGCCTTTGAGTGATAAAAGCCCGTGATGTCGCGATAGTGATTTTGCCGCCGAATCCGTAAGGCTTTGTAGCCCATCCAACGAGAGTTTTCCTCGCCGCTTCGCTATCGCCTCGGCCGCTGCGTCGGAAAGCGTTTCAAGTCCGTTGAGCGAAAGCGATTCGCCGTAATACTTGCTCAATGCGACGGACGATTCGTCGGAGAGCGACAAAAGTCCATCGAGACTTAGCGATCCTTTGCAAGTCGAGAGAGCGAATGCGACGTCGGTAGGCAATGCATCCAACGCGGGTAGATCTACACCATTTCTAGTCTTGGCGAATTCCGATGCAACAGCAGCCGATAGTGTCACAAGCTGTTCGAAGTTGATATCGTACCTGACGTATTGTTCGACGAGTTTTTTCGCCATGGCAACATGTCCGGGCGTATCAGGAAAGTTGGTCAAACCACAGCAGATCTCCCAAACCATACTCGATTGTGCGAAGAGCATCGCTGTCGCGTCTGAGATGCTCGTCAAGCCATTGAGTGTTACCCCATATTGTCGCTGACAGAGTTCGAAGGCAGTAGCATCGGAAATTTGTTTGAGTCCGTCAATCCGAAGCCACGCTTGATGATTCTTAAATTGGGCCGCTGTTGTTGGAGACAGTTCAGTGAGACCGTAAAGGCGTAACGATCCTGAGTGCTTTGATAATAGATCGGCTGCCTTGCAGGTAATCGACTTTACGGAATCTAATTCCACCCTATGCCAGTCGCACCTCAACACTTCTTCAATATTTATCGATTCGTGAACGGCGATGAAATCGGGACTGCATTGCTTCAGCAGTCTTTCGATGTAGGCGAAATGGCCAGGTGTATCGGTAAGATGATCGAGCTGTAGCTCACAAAAGTCGTCACGTGCGGCTAAGATGCCAACGACTTTCTCGGAAGCATCCCCCAAACCGTCGATGCGAAGTTTCCCACGATGCTTTGCGAGTGCGTCGGCTCCTGATTCTGAGAGCCTTTGGAGACCAAGTCTCAAATTGCCGGAGTAACTTGCCAATGCAACAATCACTTCGTCGGAAATGATTTCTAAATTCGAAATATCTAGACCTCCGTCATGCTTCGAAAGTGAGGCGGCAGCGAGCGGCGATAGAGAGCGAACACTGCCAAGGCTAAGTCGACCTCGATGGTGACTCAACGCTTCGGCAATATTATTGGAAAGATTCTCAACTCGCAGGCCAAGCTCACCAACTCGTTGTCCGAGAATCGAAGCTACACGATCAGGCAGATTCATCAGTTCCCAAAGTTCGAGTGTTTCGTTTTCAGTCAACTTTCTCGCCAATGCAAGATGCCCAGGCAAGTCAGGAAACTGGGTGAGTCCCCTGAGTGATAGTTCGTGCATATGCTTCGCAAGTTCAGCTGCGACCTCATCTGTTAGTTCATTCAGACCATCGAGTGAGATAGGACTTTGGCGAATCGATAGCGATTTTGCAGCCGCGAAGCTGAGGATCTTGAGCCCATTGAGCACTAAATCCATTGTTCCTCGAGAAAGTGCTATTGCTGCCGTGTCCGAAAGTTCTTCCAGTCCATTGAGTGAGATTTCAAGATCATGCTCAGTCAATGCAAATGCAAGATCGTCGGAGAGTTCTTGCAGGCCGTCTAGTCGAAGTTCGCATAGACGTGGCGCAAGATTAGCGACCGCATCGACATCTACTTCTGTAAAGGAATGCATTTCTGAATAAAGCGACTTCAGCTTCCTATTGCTGATATTTTCAGCGAGCTCCAGTGTCAATCGTCGTGTTTTAGTCATCTCTCACTACTCGCTACCATTCGAGGGATGTGGCGTTTCGTAAAATTTCGGTTTTCGTTGGCTTCATGTCAACGGGTCAACATCTGACAGCACCATCACTCAACCTTCAAGAGTGTCCCATAAATCCGCCCGGCCCGGGCGAATTTATGAGGGATCGATTACAATACCGGATGTAGCTGCCAGATGTGCCTCCGCCGAGCGGAGCTTGACGGAAGGCTGCTCGGCGATAACGAGATTTCCACGTCGTGTTGCCTCAATGAGAGATGATTCGCGCTCTGCAAGATCGGCAAGTCGATTGTTGCGCGACGCTCCGTCGGAGACAAGGAGGCCGTCTCGCTTTTTCAGCTTGGTTTTTCAAGGGTCTGTCGAAGTCGATAGAGGCGTTTTAGGTTCATTGCAAGCAAGTGCAGTAGCGTGATAGCTCGGGCTCGTACTAGGGACTTGCAGCCAAGTCGTTCCAGGCAAGCTCTCGTCTTGCTGTCTGCGAATGCTTTTTCTGCGGTCTTGGCACGAACCGCGCGACAGTGCAGCAGTACCTCTGATGTCATTTTCGCCTTGTGAGCCACGACATCCTCTTCACCTTCGATCAGGCGAAGTCTTCGGTAAGATTGCCCATCTGGTAAACATTGACTTCGCAGGGGGCAGCCTTGACACGTGCTCGTCGGAAAGGTGAGTCGATACGTCTGCAGTGATTCTCCATTTGCAAAAAATCTGCAGCCATCCTTGGATGTCGTTGCTACTACCCCATTAGGACATCGGCATGTCCGGTTGTCATAATCGAAAACAAATTGGGCACGGGCGAAAACTTTCGGCTTTGGTGACGCGTTCTGCTTTTCTCGAAGAAGCTGTTCAGTGAAGCTGTTTTCATTGACTGGCGCAATTAGCTCTACCATGCGTTGTTTGCATGCTCGAATGTCACAGGTTGAAGTATAACCAGCATCTGCATACAGCTTTTTCAAATCGATCGATACGTTCGTACGGACCAGATCGATCATCGTACCGATGGTACCGCAGTCGGTCGCATTAGCAAAAATCTGGGCGGCAAGTACGAGTCCAGATTCATTGTGAGTCACATACTGTGTTGGCCATAGCGGTCCGAACACTTTTTGTTTATTGCGACTAATTGGAACCCCTGGATCACTCGTACTGACAAAGATCTTGGACTCGTTCAATCGATCACTTTTTCTCTTTTTGCTGTTCTTTTTACGTTTCTCGGTGAGAACATCGTTGGCTTCCACAAAACGGAGTTGTTGTTCCAATCTTCCGCCGGGAGTCTTTGCCATCCAAGCTGGCACGCTAATAGGTTCAATCTCGATGGTCCCTTGAATGTCTTCTTCAATCTTAACTGCGATTTTTGCCTGACGTTTGTCCAACGTCTCTTGATTGACAAGTCGATGCCTTGAAGCGAGTGCATCGATGAAAGTCCCGTCTATGGATGCTTCCTCGCTATCAAGGAAACCATCTTTCTGGGCCAACACGAGAACATGACTAAAAACATCCTCAATGAAGCTCTTGGACTTGTCTCGAAAACGATGAAGTGTTGTTCTGGACGGTCGGAGACAGCGAGCAAGATATCGTACGGCTGAGCAAGTTTGAGCCGAGCGAGCCCACTGGTTCGGAGACGGACGCCCATCCAAAATGCAATACAACGCAATCCGCAATAGAACATCGGCAGGATAGGATTTGGTACCGCGGTTGGAGTAGCACTCTTCGATGACCGTAACATCGATTTGGCTAACGATGGCTTCGATCGCAGATACATTCGACAGGACGATGGGATCATCGATTCCATCGAGAATCGAGCTGTCAGGTACGTCGGCATGAATTTTTTGATAACATAGCTGAGGCCTTGTGGTTTGTGGACGCGACAACAAAATGCACAATGTCGTGCATAGCAACCCAAATCACCAAGGCCGTTTTTTTGCTAGCGATTCAACCCCGGGAAAGCGAGACGGCCTCCAAGTTCCGAACGGATGAGATTCGACTTACTGGGGATTTTATTCGCGAGATGACTTCGAGTACGATAGTCACTTGTAGGACTCGCTACAGAATTTAGTAAACCGTATGAGGAAGGCACTATGAAAGTATTTTTGGTTATATCGCTACTCGCAAACATGACGCTCGCGGGATTGCTCTTCGCCGGTTACCAGGAACTTACCAAACTTACGCAATCGATCGCGGCATTGGAACGACAGGCTGAAAGTGGGAAATCGGAGAGCGAGTTAGGGCAACGAGCTAAAGAAGAGGCTCAAACGGCGAGAGACATAGCGGAACAATCGCTTCATCAAGAAAGGACAGCAAGGCAACATGCAGAACAAGCCGCGATGGCTGCGAAAGTAGAAGAAATGAAGGCCAAAGAGCACGCCGAAATGGCCAGAATGGCCGAAATGGTATCTCAACAAGCGAGGCACGAGTTAGAAAAGCAAGTTAAGGAAATCGCCACTTTAAAATCGGAGATCGAGCAACTCAAGAGTCGCGCAGCGACAGCGGGACCTAAGGCACCGTAACTGGATCGTATGCTAGATCTCGGTATGGTTTTGGACAGGGGAAGACTTGATTCCAAATTTTTTTTGCTGCCGACGCAACTTTTCGCGGAAGCGAACGATAACGATTATGATGCGTTAGCAACCCGTTTATACGGTTTCAGATTCTTGACAACGAGACGAAAAAAAATGGCAACTTGGCACGACTTCAAAAAAGAGATTAAGGTAAGTGAAGGGTCGATTTTTCACATGTATCTCGATACGGTGGGGAAGGTGACCGTGGGCGTCGGAAATATGCTGCCCGATGTGGCCAGCGCTCAAAAGCTGGGATTCATCGACCGCAAAACTTTTAAGACGGCCACGAAGGACGAGATCAAAGCCGAGTTTGAGAAGGTGTCTAAATTAACGAAAGGCCTGATAGCCAGTTCGTATAAGAAGGATACGACGCTGGACCTTCCTGCGACCGCCATCGACACTTTGCTCGATAGCCGAATCGAGACCTTCAAAAAGGAACTGAAATTGAAGTTCCCGAGTTTTGATACTTATCCGATGACTGTGCAATTCGCCTTGCTTGATATGGCTTTCAATCTGGGGACCAACGGTCTCGTCACCAAATTCCCGGGCTTCAAAAAGGCGATTGAAGCCAAGGATTGGAAGAAAGCTGCTTCGGAGAGCAATCGGCCCCAGTTATCGAGTGCTCGCAACGCGACGGTTAAGAAATGGCTCGAAGAGGCTCCGTGAGCTGGCCCACCAAGCTTCCATGTCATCGGCGAGTTTACGCTCGTTCGTTGTACTCTCACGTGGTGACTCTGTTACGGAATATCTCCATGAACACCATCCCAGTCGAACAAATCTCTATCGCCAGCATACCTTGCCTTGAGAATCGGCCATTTGTAATGCTAGGTAGCTTGGCGTATAGTATCTAGTTCCTGAGTGGCCTTTAGAGTTGTAGACGAGGTTAGACTTTCTCGATGATTGAATTCGCGCGCACCAGCCCTCTGGGTTCCTCAACCACCAAACATGCGTTTACGGTTGGAGAAAGCGATTTCGCCGAGTTGATGGAACAGATCAGTGGGGTTTTTTCGCTTCGATTCGCCGCTATTAACACAGTCCGGTTCCCCGATCCAAGGCTAAAGGATTGGAAATGCTGTTCCGAAGATCTTTTCGCCATGGCTCCTGAAGAAATCCGTCAAGAAAACTCACTCTACCTTTACGAATTTGGCACGCAGGCCAAAGATAGGCAGATCATCGTTGACGGAGTTAACAAAGATGCACTGACGGTTTTGTTGACGAACGACGGAGTCGATACGGTTATTGAATCGCAAAAGCTTGTTTGGGCATGGTTCTCCAAGCCTAGCATCCTTCGACATCAGCTTGAAAATGGATCGAAACATCTGGCTGAACAGCTTCTCGCTGCTGTGCGTGCTGCTGCGATCTTTCATGAATCTAGCGTCAATGTCTATTCAATCGGTTCGGATACCGAAGCCCTGGTCGCAAAATTTAGCGACAAGTAAAGGGGCTCGGCGAGCGCAAAGGTGTCAGCGACGGTCTTAGGTTGTAGGAGAGGCCCGGCCATTTAAAATAATTCTAAAAAATCACGCAACGGATCGCGATTGGAAACGAGAACGGTAGTGTGCAGCAAACGACTGCGAAATTAAAACAGCTTGACAGGACTTTGAGGATCCATCAGAGCTGAAAATAAACCTCCTCAATAAGGAACTGAATTGTGGCCATTTATATGAAATTTGAAGGAATCGACGGCGAAGTGGTAGAGAAAACACATGAAAAGTGGGTTGAAGTTCATTCGGTACAGAACGGAGCACATAAAGGTGGCTCAGGTCAAACGGGTTCTCAGCGCGTTGCTGGCGTTACCATATTCGAAGATATCGTCATTACGAAAAACACGGATAAGACGACCCCGAAATTACTCAAGGCGATGGCGGTAGGCACGTCGTTTGACAAAGTGGAGATTCACTCGACGGTAACGACCGACAGCGGACCACAGGTCTACTTGTCGTATGAATTGAAGAACGTCTACATCACGAACTATAACATTTCCGCTTCAGGCGAAGGCCGAGCGATGGAAAGTGCCGCATTGAATTACGAAGAGATCAAGATCGAGTACTTCCCAGTCGACGCCAAAGGCAAGAAGGGTGGCGGCA